>NZ_JBIWPF010000003.1:0-456447 GCF_044768125.1 Streptomyces sp. NPDC101166 | reverse complement strand
GCGATCGCACGCTCCCCCACGCTCGAACCGAACTCGCGCGGGAGGTGCCCCCATCGCCGCCGCGAGCCCCGCCCTCCGGGCGGACGACGCTACTTTCGAAACACGCCCTAGGTGGAGACAGGAGTCCGGGACAGGGCGGTGCGCAGCGCGAAGGCGCCGAGCAGGCCACCCGCCGTGAACCGCTGGACGGCCATGGCGCGGGGCCGGGCGGTCAGGAACCCCGACACCCGCGCCGCGCCCAGCATGATCAGAGCGTTCACGCAGATGCCCACGACGATCTGCACGCCACCGAGTTGGAGCAGCTGCCCCCAGGCCGGACCGGCCTGGGGGTCCAGGAACTGGGGCAGAAGGGCCGCGTACATCAGAGCGATCTTGGGGTTCAGCAAGTTGGTCAGCAGCCCCGTCGAGAACAGGCGGGCGTCGGAGACCGGAGACAGGTCCCGGGCCGGAGCGAAGGGCGAGCGGCCGCCGGGCTTGAGCATGCCCCAGGCGAGATAGGCCAGGTAGGCGGCCCCGGCAAGCTTGACCACCATGAACGCCACCGGCACGGCGGCGAACAGAGCGGCCAGGCCCGCAGCCGCGGCCAGCAGGTAGCACACGAACCCCACGGCGGTCCCGCTGAGGCTGACCAGGCCCGCCCTGCGGCCCTGGGTGATCGCGCGGGAGGCGAGGTGGATCATGTTCGGTCCCGGAGTCAGGGCCATGCCCAGTTCGACCAGGGCCACTCCTCCGACTGCGGTCAGAGTGATCACCGGTCAACCTCCTGGTCGTGGTTCCACGGACGGCCACGAGGCATCGGCAGCGCCCCCCCGCCTGCCATAGGATAGGGGCGAGGACTGGAGGCTGAAGAATCGGACGCCGTCCCCGAACGACCTCAGGGGGTCATGCCGGGTGCGTCCCAGAGCGGGAACCAGCGGCTCTTGTCCGGCTCGATACGGAGATCGCTCCCCAGTGCGGCGGCCACCTGCAGCTCCAGCGCGTTGTCGCGCTTGTGCCGGCCGGAGAGCGTACACAGCGGGTAGAAGGTGCCCCTCTTGTACAGGTACACCAGAGCCAGCGTCCGCCCCGCCTCGTCGCGGAAGCCGGCCAGGGAGCACAGGAGCTGGGGGCCGAAGCCGTTGACCTCCATCGAGCTGTTCACCGCGTGCAGGTCGTTGACGAGCAGCGACAACTCGTCGGGCGCCCGGCGTGAGACCAGCCAGGAGTAGCCGTAGCCGTCCTGGCCGAGCTCCACCGGCGGGCCCGTGCGGTCGGCGTCCGCGTCGAGGAGGGCCCGCACCTCGCGGTGCGTCTGCTCGAACGCGGCGCCCTCGACCGTCGCGAAGCACACCGCGCCCCGCCCGGTCGGGGTGAACCCGGTCGCCGCCTCCAGCGTCACCGCCGCCGACGGCAGCGCGAACAACTGGTCGAGATCGGGCGCGACCGGCTTCGTACGACCGAGGAGGATGTCGAGCAGCCCCATGCTCAGCCCGCCTTCCCGGGAGCCGCCGCCTCGCCCAGCTCGGCCGAGATACGGCCCAGCTGGGCGAGCCGCTGCTCCAGGCTCGGGTGGGTGGAGAAGTACTGCTCGAGACCGGGCTCCTTGCCGGCCGCCGGGGTGAAGTAGAAGGCGTTGAAGGCCTGGGCCGTGCGCAGGTCCTTCGTCGGGATGCGGGCGATGTCGCCCGAGACCTTGGTGAGCGCGGACGCCAGTGCGGAGGGACGGCCCGTGAGCAGCGCCGCCGCCCGGTCCGCGGCCAGCTCCCGGTACCGGGACAGCGCCCTGATCAGCAGGAAGCTGATCGCGTACACGGCCGCCGACACGCTCATCACCGCGGCGAAGACCATCGCGGTGTTCTGGTCCCTGCGACCCCCGCCGAAGACCTGCGAGTAGAAGGCGAACCGCACGATCAGGCCCGCGATCACACCGAGGAAGGACGCGACGGTGATCACGGCGACGTCCTTGTGCGCCACGTGCGACAGCTCGTGCGCGAGCACCCCCTCCAGCTCCGCGGGCTCCAGCCTGCGCAGCAGCCCCGTGGTCACACAGACCACGGCGTGATCGGGGTCGCGCCCGGTCGCGAACGCGTTCGGCATGTCCATCGCGGACACGGCGACCACCGGCTTCGGCATGTCGGCGATCGCGCACAGCCGGTCGACGACCGCGTGCAGCTCGGGATACTCCTCGCGCTCCACGGCCCGCCCGCGCATGGCGAACATCGCGATCCGGTCGGAGAACCAGAACTGCGCGACGAACATCGCCGCGATCAGCACGACGACCAGCAGCCAGGACTTGAGCAGGACGATCAACGCGGCGACGAAGGCCACGTACAGCAGGCCGAGCAGGAACATCGTGACCGTCATCCGCACGGTCAGCCCTCGGTCGCCCTGGAAACGGCTCCGCATCTGCATCACCACCCCGTGGTCAGGCACTCGTCCCAAGCCCCAGTGTGCCCCCACGCACCCCATGAACCGGTCGCGCCCGCCCCTAGGCCCCGCAAAGGCTCCCAGGCGGAAAGGCCTGCTCTAGTAGGGCGACCGGTACTGCGCGTACCCCAGCAGGAAGATCACCGCGGCCACACAGCCCAGCACGATCGTCGTCGACACCCAGGACGATCTGCGCGGTGCGGCCGCGATCGGGTCGGCCCGGAACGGCTGCGGCTCGGGCGGGTTCTCCTTCCAGCGGGCGGCCAGCATCCGGGCCCGCGCGGAGGGCTCCTTGTGCTCCGCCGCCTCCGCCCATCTGATGTCGAACTCCCGCTCCACGTCGTCCTGTTCGGACATCCCCGTCTCCCCGTCGCCTCTGTCGAACAGCTGTGCACGAACCATACGACGACGCACCGGGCCCGGCCAACGAAACGACGGCGCCCCCGCCCTGGGGAACAGGAGCGGGGGCGCCGGGAGCCTCACGCGTCACGCGCGCGCGGTCCGGTCACACGTCGAAGTAGAGCTCGAACTCGTGCGGGTGCGGACGCAGCTGGAGCGGCGCGATCTCGTTGGTGCGCTTGTAGTCGATCCACGTCTCGATCAGGTCGGACGTGAAGACGTCACCGGCGAGCAGGAACTCGTGGTCCGCCTCGAGGCGGTCCAGGACGGCCGGCAGCGAGGTCGGGACCTGCGCGACACCCGCGTGCTCCTCGGGGGCCAGCTCGTAGAGGTCCTTGTCGATCGGCTCGGCCGGCTCGATCTTGTTCTTGATGCCGTCCAGGCCCGCGAGCAGCAGCGCGGAGAACGCCAGGTACGGGTTGCCGGAGGAGTCGGGCGCGCGGAATTCGACGCGCTTGGCCTTCGGGTTGGAGCCCGTGATCGGGATACGCATGGCCGCGGAGCGGTTGCGCTGCGAGTACACCAGGTTGACCGGAGCCTCGAAGCCCGGGACCAGACGGTGGTAGGAGTTCACCGTCGGGTTGGTGAAGGCCAGCAGCGACGGGGCGTGCTTGAGGATGCCGCCGATGTAGTAGCGGGCCATGTCCGACAGGCCCGCGTAGCCGGCCTCGTCGTAGAACAGCGGGGAGCCGCCGGACCACAGCGACTGGTGCACGTGCATGCCCGAGCCGTTGTCGCCGAAGATCGGCTTCGGCATGAAGGTCGCGGTCTTGCCGTTGCGCCAGGCGACGTTCTTCACGATGTACTTGAAGAGCTGGAGGTCGTCGGCCGCGGCGAGCAGCGTGTTGAACTTGTAGTTGATCTCGGCCTGGCCGGCGGTGCCCACCTCGTGGTGCTGGCGCTCGACCTTCAGGCCGTTCTTCTCCAGCTCCAGGGAGATCTCGGCGCGCAGGTCGGCGAAGTGGTCGACCGGCGGGACCGGGAAGTAGCCGCCCTTGTAGCGGACCTTGTAACCGCGGTTGTCCTCCAGCGCACCGGTGTTCCAGGCGCCCGCCTCGGAGTCGATGTGGTAGAAGGACTCGTTCGCGGAGGTCTGGAAGCGCACGCTGTCGAAAACGTAGAACTCGGCCTCGGGGCCGAAGTACGCCGTGTCCGCGATACCGGTCGACGCGAGGTAGGCCTCGGCCTTCTTCGCCACGTTGCGCGGGTCACGGGAGTACTGCTCGCCCGTGATCGGGTCGTGGATGAAGAAGTTGATGTTCAGCGTCTTGTCGCGGCGGAACGGGTCCACGCGCGAGGTCGACAGGTCGGCGCGCAGCGCCATGTCGGACTCGTGGATCGCCTGGAAACCGCGGATCGACGAGCCGTCGAACGCGAGCTCCTCGTCCGGGTCGAACGCCTCGACGGGCACCGTGAAGTGCTGCATGACGCCCGGCAGGTCGCAGAAGCGGACGTCGACGAACTTGACGTCCTCGTCCGCGATGAACTTCTTGGCCTCGTCGGCGTTCTGGAACATCCAGCTCCTCCTACTCCCGACCGTCGCGCCGGGGTGGTAGTTCGTTCGTGCGGCCAGTGCGGTGGCACACGCTGACCCCGACCCTAGGGACGGGTGATTTCTCTGGCGTGACTCATTTGTTTCGCAGAAGTTAACCGCCTTCGGTTCCACCGTAGCCCGGTCGGCGGCCGCCGCCACCCCCGCCGTGCCCCGGTCGTACGCGGGCGCAGTACCGTGGTCGGGTGGACAACAGGCAAGCACTCGGATCGTGGCTGTCCGGCCCCCGCGCGGCCATGGAGGACGCCGGCGCCGACTTCGGGTACCGGGGCGAACAGTTGGGCCTCCCCGAGTCGGGACCCGGCTCGATCGCCCGTCCCGGCCGCCGGCTCGGCGCGCTGGCCGTCGACTGGGGCCTGTGCCTCCTGATCGCATACGGCCTGATCACCGACGGCTACGGTCAGGCGACCAGCAACTGGGCCCTGCTGATCTTCTTCGTGACCGGCGTGCTGACCGTCGGCACCCTCGGCTTCACCCCCGGCAAGCGGCTCTTCGGCCTGCGCGTGGTCGCCCTGGACACCGGCACGGTCAACCCGCTGCGCGCCCTGCTGCGCACCGCCCTGCTCTGCCTCGCCCTTCCGCCCCTGATCTGGGACCGCGACGGCCGCGGCCTCCACGACCGGCTGGCCAGGACGGTGGAAGTCCGGATCTAGGGCCTCGAAGAGACGAAGAGACGGAAGAGACGAAGGAGGGGCGCCCGGTTTGACCGGGCGCCCCTCCTTCTGTCGTCGACGGGGTCGGGTGGGTCAGCGGGCCTTCGGGCCGCCCCTCGGCATGCGCATGCCCTTGGGCATGGGGCCCTTGGGCAGCGGCATGTTGCTCATCAGGTCGCCCATGGCGCGCAGCCGGTCGTTGGTGGACGTCACCTGGGGGCCGGTCAGCACCCGCGGCAGCTTCAGCATGGTGGTCCGCAGCTTCTTCAGCTCGACCTGTCCCTCGCCCGTGCCCACGATCAGGTCGTGCACGGGGACGTCCGCGACCACGCGGTTCATCTTCTTCTTCTCGGCGGCCAGCAGGCCCTTCACCCGGTTCGGGTTGCCCTCGGCGACCAGGACGATGCCGGCCTTGCCGACGGCCCGGTGCACCACGTCCTGGCTGCGGTTCATGGCCACCGCGGGGGTGGTGGTCCATCCTCGGCCGACGTTGTCCAGCACGGCCGCCGCAGCGCCCGGCTGGCCTTCCATCTGGCCGAAGGCGGCCCGCTCGGCCCTGCGGCCGAACACGATCGCCGTCGCGAGGAAGGCGAGCAGCAAGCCCAGGATGCCGAGATAGATGGGGTGGCCGATCAAGAAGCCGATCGCGAGGAAGACACCGAAGGTGACGATTCCGACAGCCGCGAGCACAAGACCGATCTTCTTGTCGGCCTTGCGAGTCATCTTGTAGGTCAGGGCGATCTGCTTCAGTCGCCCGGGGTTAGCGGCGTCCGCCGCCGTGTCCTTCCTCGCCATGCCACGCAGTCTACGTGGCCCCGGCGGCGCCGACGACGGCAGTGTCCGGCTGCTGGAAGGCGGGGGCGGTCAGGAGCTGGCGGAGGTGAACTCCTCGAGGACGCGCTGCGCCTCGAAACGGTCCTTGGCGCGGCGGCGGTCCTCCAGGACGGAGGTCCAGGCGTTGCGCCGGGCGGTGCGCTGGCCGCCGCTCATGAGCAGGGACTCGACGGCGCGCAGGGCGTCGGTGAAGGAAGGGATCGCGGTGGCGCGGACGGGCGCGGCCTGCATGTGGAGGTCCCCCTCAGTGCGGCTTGGGCACGAAACGACGTGGTCGACGTGATGTGATACCAGCGTCACTGTTTGGTGTTACCAGGGCGTGACCGACCGGTCAAACGTCCATGAAGCCCCGGTGCGCTGGGCATAAACGCGGACGCGGCCCTGACGTATGCCCTCATCTGCGAGGACGGTCAGGACCGCGTCGTTTCGGCCGCTACCGGCCAGTAGCCGCTTGTGCCCGAATTCACACGCTTGCCCGGCGGCCATCCGGGGAACGGCGGGTGACCCGGCGTCAGACGGCCTGGGCTGCGGCGACCTCGCCGCCGCGCCGCGAAGCGGAGGACTCGCGCGACTCCATCGCCATCCCGTAGAGCCGTCCGGCGCGGTAGGACGAGCGCACCAGCGGGCCCGACATGACACCGGAGAAGCCGATCTCCTCGGCCTCCTCCTTCAGCTCCACGAACTCCTGCGGCTTCACCCAGCGCTCCACCGGGTGGTGACGCACCGAGGGCCGCAGGTACTGCGTGATGGTGATGAGCTCGCAGCCCGCCTCGTGCAGCTGGCGAAGCGCCTCGCTGACCTCCTCGCGGGTCTCGCCCATCCCGAGGATCAGGTTCGACTTGGTGACGAGCCCGTGGTCGCGGGCGGCGGTGAGGACGCCGAGGGAGCGCTCGTAGCGGAAGCCGGGGCGGATCCGCTTGAAGATCCGGGGCACGGTCTCGACGTTGTGCGCGAAGACCTCGGGCCGGGAGTCGAAGACCTCGCGCAGCAGCTCCGGGACGGCGTTGAAGTCGGGGGCGAGCAGCTCGACCTTGGTGTGGCCGCCCTCGCGCCCCGAGGTCTGCTGGTGGATCTGGCGCACGGTCTCCGCGTACAGCCAGGCCCCGCCGTCCTCCAGGTCGTCCCGGGCCACGCCGGTGATGGTGGCGTAGTTCAGGTCCATGGTGACCACGGACTCGCCCACGCGGCGCGGCTCGTCCCGGTCCAGCGCCTCGGGCTTGCCGGTGTCGATCTGGCAGAAGTCGCAGCGCCGGGTGCACTGGTCGCCGCCGATGAGGAACGTCGCCTCCCGGTCCTCCCAGCACTCGTAGATGTTGGGACAGCCGGCTTCCTGGCAGACGGTGTGCAGCCCCTCGCTCTTCACGAGCTTCTGCATCTGCGTGTACTCGGGACCCATTTTCGCCCGGGTCTTGATCCACTCGGGCTTGCGCTCGATGGGGGTCTGGCTGTTGCGGACCTCCAGGCGCAGCATCTTGCGTCCGTCGGGTGCGACTGCGGACACGACCGGCTCCCTAGCGATTGATTCTTCGGCGGCTTTAAGCGTACGCCCGTTGATTTGAAACCCGGCGCGGGTGTCGGCCCTGCCGGGGGCTGCCGCCCCCGGCCCCTGCTTCGGCCCGGACGGCCTCGCCCTCAGACGCCGGACGGGCTGAGGGGCGCTGAGGTTTTCTCGATCTCCCGCGGCTTCAGGTCCGCGTTGCCCAGGACTTCCGCGACGTGGCGCTCCGCGACGGGCAGCACCTCGTCGATGGTGACCTCGCGGCCCAGCTCGTGGGAGAGGGAGGTGACGCCCGCGTCCCGGATGCCGCAGGGGATGATCTTGTCGAAGTTGGATGTGTCCGGGTTCACGTTCAGGGCGAAGCCGTGCATGGTGACGCCCTTGGCGACCCGGATGCCCATGGCGCAGATCTTGCGGTCCTCGCGGCGCTGGCCGGCGTTGGAGGGGGCGTACTCGGGGCCGTTGAGGCGGGGGTCGAACTCGTCGTCCGTCAGCCGGGGGTCGAAGTCGAGGGAGAGCCCGCCCAGAGCGGGGCGCTGCTCCACCGGGTCGCCGAGGACCCAGACGCCGGCCCGGCCCTCCACCCGGCTGGTCCGCACGCCGAACTCCGCGCAGACCGCGATCATCGCGTCCTCCAGGCGGCGCAGATGGGCCACGACGTCCACCGGGCGCGGGAGCTTCTGGATGGGGTAGCCGACCAGCTGGCCCGGACCGTGCCAGGTGATCTTTCCGCCGCGGTCCACGTCGACGACCGGCGTGCCGTCCAGCGGCCGCTCGTCGTCCGCGGTGCGCCGGCCCGCCGTGTACACCGGGGGGTGCTCCAGCAGCAGGACGGTGTCGGGGATCTCGTCGGCGAACCGGGCCGCGTGCACCCGGCGCTGCTCCTCCCAGGCCTCCTGGTACTCGACGGCGTCCGCGCCGAACCCCATACGGACGAACCGCAGCTCGCTCACGGTAAAGCGCCTCCCTAGGCGTGACAGCGGATGGCTGTGTCCTGGCAGCGGTTCGCCGTGCGGGGCAGCGGATCGCCGCGTCAGGCGCGAACCGCGCCCACGCCACTGTACGTCCGCCTCCGGCACGTCAGCCGTGCGGTCAATCCTCACACGATCGGATGAATGAACGTCGAGATGTGCGATCGCATGCTCACGCTCAGCTACATTCGCGCCGTTCACGAGGCCATTAGGGCTGCTCACAGGGCAATCCGGGCACTTCAGCAGCCCGGAAGGCAGGAGACCGCACCGCAGATGACGGAACGACCCGCGCAGCGCACTCCCAACCGCCAACTCGCCGCGCTCATCGCAGAAGCGGGCTTCTCCAACGCGGGTCTGGCCCGGCGCGTCGACCAGCTCGGTCTCGAACACGGCCTGGACCTCAGATACGACAAGACCTCCGTCACCCGGTGGCTGCGCGGTCAGCAGCCCCGCGGCACCACCCCCGCCCTGATCGCGGAGGTCTTCACCCGGCGCCTGGGCCGCCGGCTGACCGCCCAGGATCTCGGCCTGGACGCCTGCGCGCCCGTCTACGCGGGGCTGGAGTTCGCCGGCACGCCCGAGGAGGCCGTCGACATCGTCGGCGGACTCTGGCGCAAGGACTCCGGCAGCCATGCCGAACTCCGCAAGATCGCCTTCACCCCGGCGGGTCTGGTGGTGCCGAGCCGGGACTGGCTGATCGGCCGCGCGGACGACAGGGTCGCGCGTGAACAGTCACCGCGCGAACAGCCCGCGGCGGGGGCGCCGGGGCCGGCGGCGGAGGCCGTGGCCCCGGCGTCGGCCCCCGCCGGCGCGGGAGCCGGGGTGCTCCCCGCGGCGGGCGGTGCGGCGCCGGCGGTGGCCCGGGTGCCGTCCCAGGGGCGTCCCGGGGGCAGGCCCGCTCCGCCGGGCGGCGCCGGCCGGGCCGGGCCCGGGGTGCCCCGGCAGCGGGGCCCCGTCGAGCGCGGCCCCGGCCAGCGGGTCACCGGCGGCGACATCTCCGCGCTCCGCTCCGTCGGCGAGCTCTTCCGCACCCTCGACGACATGTACGGCGGCGGCCACGCCCGCCAGGCCCTCGTGCGCTACCTGGAGCACGAGTGCGAGCCGATGCTGCGCGGCGCGTACGGCGAGCAGACCGGACGCCGGCTCTTCGCCGCCGCCGCCGACCTCACCCGCCTCGCCGGCTGGACCTCCTTCGACATCGCCGCGCACGGGCTCGCCCAGCGGTACTTCGTGCAGGCGCTGCGGCTGTCGCAGGCCGCGGGGGACCGGGCGTACGGGGCGTACGTGCTGGTCACCATGAGCCGCCAGGCCGTCTACCTCGGCCACGGGCGGGAGGCGGTGCAGCTCGCGCGCGTCGCCCAGCAGGGCGTCGGCGGCGGCGCGCCGCCCGTCGTCCAGGCGCTGCTGCACGCGGCGGAGGCGCGGGGGCACGGGATGCTGGGGGAGGTACGGGCGTGCACCGCCTCCCTGGTGCGGGCGGAGCGGGCGCTGGAGGCGGCCAGGGCGGGGGACGAGGTGCCGTTCTGGGCGCGGTTCTTCGACGAGGGACAGCTCGCCGACGAGTTCGGGCACTGCCACCGGGATCTGCAGCAGTTCCGGGCGGCGGCGCAGCACGCCGAGCGGTCTCTGCGGCTGCGCCCCGCGGGGTACGCGCGCAGCCGGCTCCTGTGCCGGGTGGTGCTGGCGTCGGCGCGACTGGGCCTGGGGGAGCTGGAACAGGCATGCCTGCTGGCGGCCGAGGCCGCGGGCCAGGCCGCCGAGATGCGCTCCGTGCGGGCGGTGGAGTACGTACGGGACTTCGAGCGGCGCCTGGAGCCCTACCGGGACGCGGGCCCGGCCCGGGTGTACCGCGAGAGGGTGGCCGCGCTGGGCTGACCGACGGCGGTGGGGGCGGGCCGTCGCTTCGCTCGCCCCCGGGCCTCCGGGTCAGGCCGCAGCCTGGCGGGGGGCTGTCGGCGCGGGGTCGGCCGAGTGCAGGGACCCGGCGGCCCCGAGGTCGGCCAGGATCGACGCCGCCGCCCGACGAGCCGAGTGCAGCGCCCCCTGCACGGTGCTGGTGTCCCGGTGGTCGCCGCACACGTACAGCCCCGCCAGCAGCCGCACCGGCCGCCGCAGATCGTGCGGAGCCCGCATCGCGGGGACCGCCTCCGCGGTGTGGTGCACGGCGAGCGTCTCCCAGCGGGCCGTCGAGACGCCGTACAGCCGGGCGAGATGGATACGGACGGCGGTGTCCACACCGGCCGGCGGCGGGCCGAGGACCGTGGAGGAGATCAGCGTCCGCCCGCCCGGCGCCCGGCTCGGGTCGACCCCGCTGACCACGGCCGTGTGGGCGACCGGGCCGCCCCGGTCGGCGTCCAGGACCAGCGAGGCCCCGGTCGCCGGCGGCTCGTCGGTCGTGTGGTGCAGGACCGTCACCGGGTGGAAGTCGGGCACCCGCAGCCCCGGCAGCAGCTCCGCCGCCGTACGGGCGTCGGTCGCCACCAGCACCGCCCGGCAGCGGAACACCCCGTGCTCGGCGGTGGTCACCTCGGTCGTCGACACCGAGGTGACCCGCACCCCCGTGTGCACGGTCCCCGCAGGCAGCGTCCGCGCGAGCAGCTCCGGCAGCACGTCCGCGCCGCCCTCCGGCAGGCACAGCCGCCCGGCGGCGAACGCGTGCAGCGCGAGGTCGGCGCACCGGCTGGAGGTGGTGAGCTCCGGGTCGCACAGCAGCGCGGCGAGCAGCGGACGCAGGAAGCCGTCGATCGTACGGGCGGGCAGCCCGCGGGCCGCCAGGGCCTGCGCGGCCGGCGCCTCGGGGCGGCGCAGCAGCTGTTCCACGGGCGTGGCCGCGAGCCGGGTCAGCGCGGCGCCGAGCCGCGCCTGGTCCACGGCGGTGCCCAGCGGCGCCCCCGCACGCAGCCGCGGCGGCGCCGCCACGGTCCCGGGCGCGGTGGCCCGCGGCTTCGACAGCGGCCCGGGACGGGGCAACGCCCCCGGCCGAGGGGCGCTCGCCAGGGCGCGCACGGCGTGAAGTGCGCCCCTCGCGCTCCGCGCACCTCCCGCGCCCGGCAGTGCGCCCGCACGGTGGTGGCTTCCGTCGCTGTGCAGCAGCACCCCCGGGGCGAACGGACGCAGCACCAGCGCGTCCAGTCCGCCGGTGAGCGCCAGTTCGGGATACGCCGTGGACAGCAGCTGTCCGATGCGGTCGAGCCGGAAACCGTCGACCTTCTCGGTCGCCATGCGGCCGCCCACACAAGGGGCGGCCTCCAGGACCGTCGTCGTCACTCCTGCGCCGGTCAGCCGATGCGCCGCGGAGAGACCGGCGACCCCGGCCCCCACGATGACGACGTCTGCCTGGTAAGCGGGCTCAAGCACGTGCCCCTCCTCGCCTCGAGGTTGCGCGGCCGGTGGAGACGTGATGCCCCCAACAGGCTTCCGGGATACCCGAGTTCGGATCGAGGGTAGGGCCGTGAACGGTCAGGAACAGTCGCACATGGACGGGGCACGGTCGCACGGCGGTCGCATACGGCCCCCGCGCGAACCGACATGAAACGACAGTGAACTGACGGTGTCTCAGGCGGCGCGCAGGGCGTCCTCGATCCCGGGGAACGCGAAGGTGAACCCGGACTCCAGCAGCCGCTTCGGCACCACCCGCGCGCTGCCCAGCACATCCCCGGCCATCTCGCCCAGCGCCGCCCGCAGCACCGGCGCCGGCACCGGGAACAGCGTCGGCCGGCGCAGCACCCGCCCCATCGCCGCCGTGATCTCACGGTTCGTCAGCGGCTCGGGCGCGGTCAGGTTGAACGGCCCCGACAGATCGTCCCGGTCCAGCAGATGCCGCAGCGCCGCGACCTCGTCGTGCAGCGACACGTACGACCAGTACTGCCGTCCGTCGCCCATCCGCCCGCCCAGTCCGGCCTGGAAGAGCGGGAACAGCCGCCCCCACGCGCCGCCGCCCCGGGCGACGACCAGGCCGGTGCGCGGGAACACCGTCCGCACGCCCGCCTCCGCGGCGGGGGCCGCGGCCGCCTCCCACTCCACGCACAGCTCCGGCAGGAAGCCCCGCCCGGCGGGCGCGTCCTCGTCGACGATCCGCTCGCCCGTCTCGCCGTAGAAGCCGATCGCACTGCCGTTGAGAAGGACCCGCGGCCGGTCCTGCGTGGGCAGCGCCGCCACCGCGCGGGCCAGCGCCGCCGTGCCGTGCACCCGGCTGTCGTGGATCCGCTTCTTGTAGGCGTCCGTCCAGCGGTGGTCGCTCACCCCCGCACCCGCCACGTTGACCACCGCGTCGCACCCGGCGAGCCCGGACTCGTCCACCCGCCCCCGCTCCGGATCCCAGCGCACCTCGTCGGCCCCCTGGGGCGCACGGCGCACCAGGCGCACCACCTCGTGCCCGTCCGCGGCCAGGGACCGCACCAGGGCGCCGCCGATCAGACCGGACGCGCCGGCCACCACGATTCGCGTAGCTACCATGCCGCCATCCTGCCCGGAACCCGGGAAAATCCCGCCCCGAACCCGGCGGACGGACCATAGGGTGACCCCCATGCCCGCCGCCCCCGACGCCCCGCGCACACCGCAGCGCCCGCACTCCGACGCCCCGCGCATACGCCCGGCCCGGCCCGCCGACGACGACGCCCTCAGCCTCCTCGACCGGCTCACCTGGTCCCCGCTGCACGCCGTCGCGCCCCGGCCGCAGCCGCCGTACGGGCCCTTCTTCGACGAACGCCACCTCCCCGAGGACCACTTGGTCGCCGAACTCGGCCCCGGGGCCCGGTCCCGCGTCGTCGGCTACATCCGTCTCGGTCTCCCCACCGACCTCGCCTGCAACGCCCATGTCCGGCAGATCCAGGGCCTCGCCGTCGCCGACGAGGCGCGCGGCCGCGGCGTGGGACGGGCCCTGCTCCGCGCGGCCGTCGAGGAGGCCCGGCGACGCGGCGCACGCCGGCTCACCCTGCGCGTCCTCGGCCACAACGCCCCCGCCCGGGCGCTCTACGCGTCCGAGGGCTTCGTGGTGGAGGGCGTCCTGCCGCAGGAGTTCCTGCTGCGCGGGGAGTACGTCGACGACGTCTTCATGGGGCGCTCCCTGTAGTCGCCGGGCGCGGCGACGGCGGCGCACCCGCTCACGACGTGATCAGGCCGCCCGTGTCCACCGCCTGCGTCGCCGTCGCCGCGCGTTCGGCGTCGTCGGCGACCTCCGCCGCCGTCAGGACGTAGCCCGTCTCCGCGTCCGAGGTGGAACGGGCGAAGACCACGCCGAAGACCCTGCCGTCGGTGGTCAGCAGCGGGCCGCCGGAGTTGCCGGGGCGGACCGTGGAGCGGATCGAGTAGATCTCACGGGTGACCGTCGCGTCGTTGTAGATGTTCCGGCCGATCGCGTCCACCCGGCCCGCGACCGTCGCCGCCTGGAGGTCGAGGCCGCCGTCCTGCGGATAGCCGGCGACCACCGCCGCGTCCCCGCGGGAGGCCTCCTCGTCGAAGCGCAGCAGCGGCGCGCGCAGGTTCGGGACGTACAGCACGGCCACGTCCTCGGCCGGATCGAACAGCACCACCTTCGCGTCGTACGAGGGCCCCACACCCCCGATCCGCACGGTCGGGTAGTCGATGCCCGCCACCACGTGCGCGTTGGTCATCACGTGCTCCGCCGCGTACACGAACCCGCTGCCCTCGCGGCCCTGGCTGCCCGAGGAGCCCTCGACCTTCACCGTGCTCAGCTTGGCCGCACTGGCCGCGCTCGGCGTCACGTTGTCACCGGAGGGCTTGGCCACCTCGGCCGTCGACTCCGTCTCGAACGGGTTGAACACCTGCGGGAAGCCGGCCTGGGTGAGCGCGGACGTCGCCCGCGCGAACCACGCCGGGGTGGTCTCCGGCATCGTGTGCTGCACCGTGCCCAGCAGCCGGGAGCCCCGGATCGCCGACGTCACCATCGGCGACGCCGACGCGCCCAGCACGCTCGCCGCCACCCACGCCACGATCAGCACCGCCACCGCGTTCGCCGCTGCCCCGCCGACCCCGTCGGCCACCCGCAACGGTCCCCGGTCCAACTCCTTGCGCAGCCGCAGCGCCAGCCGGCTCGCCAGCTCGTGCCCGACCGCCGCCGGCACCAGCACCGTGAGCACCGCCGTCACCGTCGCCGCCGTCGTACCCGTGGTCACCAGGCCCATCACCGACGGCAGCGCCCAGACGCCCACCGCCGCGCCACCCACGAAACCGGCGAGCGAGACACAGCCGGCCACCAGGCCGCGCCGGTACCCCGAGGCCGCGTACGCCAGCATCACCAGCACCAGCAGGATGTCGAGCAGGTCCACGCGGCCGCCTTTCTCAGGGATCCTCTAGTACGTGCGGGACCGGCCCGGTGATCAGCCGTGATTCGGCCACACGCGCGGGGAGGACCTAACCGGTCACGCGTGCGTCTACCCGGAAAACGGTGCGGACAGGGACGATGGTTCCACCGCGTGGCACACCACACATCGCGGACTGGGACGAACCCGCCGACAGTGGGATCATGCGTGCCATCCGACAGGTCGCGCGGCGGGCGCGAGGACGGCCTTTGGGGCGGCTGCCCAGGCCGCTCCTGGTGACCCTGGTCTGCCTGCCCGGGCTCGCCGCCCTCGCCCTGGTGCTGTGCGCGGACGGCGTCGAGCGCGCCGCCACCGCCCGCGCCCTGCCCTCCGCCGGCTCCCGTCACACCGTGGCGCACCTCGCCCCCCGGCCGCCCGTCGTACCGCGCTCCGTCTGGCTCGCAGACCTCGCCGACCTCGCCGGCCGCACCCAGCCGCCGCCCCGCCTCGACGACCGGGTCGTCGCCGTCTTCGTCCACCACACCGACTCGCCCAACGCCTACGACTGCGCCGACGCGCCCCGCGTCATCCGCCATCTCTACGCCGGCCAGACCGGCGCCCGGGGCTGGGACGACATCGGCTACAACTTCCTCGTCGACCGCTGCGGAACCATCTACGAGGGCCGCGCCGGCGGGATCGACCGCGCCGTCACCGGCGCGCACACCCAGGGCTTCAACCACCGCACCGCGGGCGTCGCCGCACTCGGCACCTTCACCGCCGGGACGCACGTGCCGCAGCCGATGCTCGACGCGATCGCGGCCCTCGCCGCCTGGAAACTCGGCCCCGCCGGAATCGACCCCAGGTCGACGGTCCGGCTGACCTCCAGCAGCAGCCGCAGCCGCTACGACGCCGGCGTCACCGTCTCCCTGCCCGCCCTCGCCGGGCACAACGACGGCTTCGAGACGACCTGCCCCGGCGCCGCCCTCACCGCGCGCCTGCCGGAGATCCGGCGGACGGCGGCCCGGCTCCAGGGCCGCGCCGCCGCCACCACGGTCCCCGCCTTCGCGGAAACGCTCACTCCTTGAACCGCTCCCACAGCCGGGGGTAGCGCTCGGCGAGGATCCGCGCGTTCTCGAAGTCGAGCGGCGTGCCCTCGGGTTCCGCCCGCGCGGGGGGAATGCCCAGATCCGGGGCGACGGTCCCGGTGAGCTGCTCGTAGGCCTCGTCGGCCGCGTAGCCCAGCTCCTCGCCGTCGCCGTCGATCTCCTCGTCGAAGTCGCCCAGCAGGTCGGCGAGCGAGTCCGGATCGTGCACCGCCCCCTCGTAGACCTCCCGGCCCTGGCCGATCAGCCAGCAGCGGAAGAAGTCGAAGGCGTCGTCGCTCGCCCCGTCCAGCAGCACCCAGGCGGCGCCCCACAGATCCCAGGTGTACGCGCGGTTGTAGCGGGCCTCGAAGTGACGGGCGAAGTCCAGCACCAGATCCGGGTCCAGCCGCAGCAGCCGGTCCACCAGCACGTCGGCCTGTTCCTCGGGGTCCCCCTCGGCCGCCTCCCGGGCGGCGTCGACCAGCTCCCAGAACTCCGTCTCGTCCATCACGGGTCCCAGCATCGTGCCTGGAGGGGCGGGACGCACCCGGAGTGCGGCGCATTCGTCCCACCGGTACGGCTCCGCGAGCGCCGCCGGGACAGGCTCGGCCGGTCCAGGGGGACGAGCCCCCGGACCGGCCGACGGAACTACAGCCCGTACTGGGCCCGGGCCTCCTTCACCGCCGTCGCCTGCACCTCGCCCCGCTTCGCCAGCTGGGCCAGGGCGGCGACGACGATCGACGGCGCGTCGACGCCGAAGTGACGGCGAGCCGCCTCACGGGTGTCGGAGAGGCCGAAGCCGTCGGCGCCGAGGGAGGAGTAGTCCTGCTCGACCCACTGGGCGATCTGGTCGGGGACCTGACGCATGTAGTCGGAGACCGCGAGCACCGGGCCCTCCGCGCCGTTCAGCGCCTGCCGGACGTACGGGACCCGCTCCTCGCCGCGCAGCAGGGCCGCGTCGGCCTCCAGCGCGTCCCGGCGCAGCTCCGTCCACGAGGTCGCCGACCACACGTCGGCGGCCACACCCCAGTCCTCGGCGAGCAGCTTCTGCGCCGCGAGCGCCCAGTGGATCGCCGTGCCGGAGCCGAGCAGCTGGACGCGCGGCGCGTTGGCGGCCGGGGCGAGCCCCGCCGACTCCGCGGTGTTGAAGCGGTACAGGCCCTTGACGATGCCCTCGTCGATGCCGAGGCCGGACGGCTTGGCCGGTTGCGGCATCGGCTCGTTGTAGACGGTGAGGTAGTAGAAGACGTTCTGGTCCTCACCGTCGGCCGCCTCGCCGTACATCCGGCGCAGACCGTCCTTGACGATCGTGGCGACCTCGTACGCGAACGCCGGGTCGTACGTCAGCGCCGCCGGATTGGTCGCGGCGATGACCGGGGAGTGACCGTCGGCGTGCTGCAGGCCCTCGCCCGTCAGCGTCGTACGGCCCGCCGTGGCGCCGACGAGGAAGCCGCGGCCGAGCTGGTCGCCGAGCTGCCACATCTGGTCGGCCGTGCGCTGCCAACCGAACATCGAGTAGAAGATGTAGAACGGGATCATGGCCTCGCCGTGCGTCGCGTACGACGTCGACGCGGCGATGAAGTCGGCCATCGAACCGGCCTCGGTGATCCCCTCGTTGAGGATCTGGCCGTTCTGGGCCTCCTTGTAGTACATCAGCTGGTCGCGGTCGACCGGCTCGTACGTCTGGCCCTTGGGGGAGTAGATCCCGAGGGAGGGGAAGAGCGACTCCATGCCGAAGGTGCGCGCCTCGTCGGGGACGATCGGCACCCAGCGCTTCCCGGTCTCCTTGTCGCGGACCAGGTCCTTGACCAGGCGGACGAAGGCCATCGTGGTGGCGACGTTCTGCGAGCCGGAGCCCTTGTCGAAGGAGGCGAACGCCTTCTCCGCGGGCGCGGGCAGCGGCGCGACCGGATGCACGCGGCGGGCCGGGGCCGGGCCGCCGAGGGCCGCGCGGCGCTCCTGGAGGTAGCGGACCTCGGGCGAGTCGGCGCCGGGGTGGCCGTAGGGGACGACCCCGTCCTCGAACCGCGCGTCCGGGATCGGCAGTTCGAGCAGGTCGCGCATGGCCTTGAACTCGTCCACCGTCAGCTTCTTCATCTGGTGGTTGGCGTTCTTCGACGCGAAGCCCGGGCCGAGGGTGTGGCCCTTGACCGTCTGCGCCAGGATGACCGTCGGCGCGCCCTTGAACTCGACCGCGGCCTTGTAGGCGGCGTACACCTTGCGCGCCTCGTGGCCGCCTCGGGAGAGGTGGAAACACTCGAGGATCTTGTCGTCGCTCAGCAGCTTCGCCATCTCGGCGAGCGCCGGGTCCTTGCCGAAGAAGTCCTCGCGGATGTAGGCGGCGTCGCGGGTCTGGTACGTCTGCACCTGGGCGTCCGGCACCTCGCGCAGGCGGCGGACGAGTGCGCCGGTGGTGTCGAGCTGGAGCAGCTCGTCCCAGGCGGTGCCCCACAGCGTCTTGACGACGTTCCAGCCGGCGCCGCGGAACTGGGCCTCCAGCTCCTGCACGATCTTGAAGTTGGCGCGGACCGGGCCGTCGAGGCGCTGCAGGTTGCAGTTGATGACGAAGGTCAGGTTGTCCAGGCCCTCGCGGCTCGCCAGCGCGAGCGCGGCCGTCGACTCGGGCTCGTCCATCTCGCCGTCGCCGAGGAAGGCCCAGACGTGGGAGGCGGAGACGTCCTTGATGCCGCGGTTGGTCAGATAGCGGTTGAAGCGCGCCTGGTAGATCGCGGAGAGCGGGCCGAGGCCCATCGACACCGTCGGGAACTCCCACAGCCAGGGCAGCCGCCGCGGGTGCGGGTACGACGGGAGGCCGTTGCCCGCGGCCTCCTGGCGGAAGTTGTCGAGGTGGTGCTCGGTGAGCCGGCCGTCGAGGAAGGCGCGGGCGTAGATGCCGGGGGAGGCGTGGCCCTGGATGTAGAGCTGGTCGCCCGAGCCGGGGGAATCCTGGGATTCCTTGCCCTTGAAGAAGTGGTTGAAGCCGGTCTCGTAGAGCCAGGCAGCGGAGGCGAAGGTGGCGATGTGGCCGCCGACGCCGTGTTTGCTGCCCCTGGTCACCATCGCGGCCGCGTTCCAGCGGTTCCAGGCGGTGATCCGGTCCTCCAGCGCCTCGTCGCCGGGGGCGGCGGGCTCGGCGGAGGTGGGGATGGTGTTGACGTAGTCCGTCTCGAGCAGCTTGGGCAGCGCGATGCCGTTGCCCTCGGCACGCTCCAGCGTGCGCCGCATCAGGTATGCGGCACGGTGCGGCCCGGCCGCCTGGGCGACCGCGTCCAGCGAGGCCTGCCATTCGGCGGTCTCTTCCGGGTCCCGGTCGGGGAGCTGGTCGAGCGCGCTCGGCTGGATGGCGTGGGGGTCGGTCATGTCGCCGCCTTCCTCAGTCGAAGGGGGTTCCCTCATCGGTCGGGGGATCGGGGTGCCCTTGTTCTTGGCAGGACAGGGCGGTGGGGCTCGGGTGAGAGCCCGTCGGCGACAATAACCCGGTGATCGATGATCGATCAAAGGGTTGAGGGGCAAAACCTCTTGATCACGAGAAAGTCGGCACGGGGTGTCTCCCACGGGGGCACGGGGTGTCGTGTCGGCCGGGGTTTGTGCAGGTGGCGGGGGTGGGGCTTCGCCGGGCGCGGGGTCGGGGGCCTCAGCGTGGCGGTGCGGGTGGGGGTGTGGGTGCGGATTGGGTGCGGGTGTGGGTGCGGGTGTGGGTGCGGGTTGTGGGGGCTGGTCGCGCAGTTCCCCGCGCCCCTTGGGGAGTTGCCGCTGACCTGGGGGGACTGTCGCGTCCGCTGTGGGGAGTTGTCGCCGGGCTCGGGGGAGTGTCGCGTCGGGCGTGGGGGGTTGGCGCCGGGCTCGGGGGAGTGTCGCGTCGGGCGTGGGGGGTTGGCGCCGGGCTCGTAGGACCGTCGCTTCAGCCGTGGGGAGCCGTCGCCGGCTTGGAAGGACCGTCGCGTCGGGCGTGGGGAGTCGGTGTGGCTGGGTGGGTCAGGGGGTGGGTTCCGCTGCTCGGGGGGCGCAGCCCAGGACGTGGTTCTTCACCAGGCGGCCTATGTCGGGGTCGCGGTGCTGGAAGGCTTCCACCAGGGCCTGGTGCTCCTCCGCGTACGACTGCTGGACCGTGCCCAGCCAGCGGATCGACAGGGCCGTGAAGACCTCGATGCCCAGGCCCTCCCAGGTGTGCAGCAGCACCGAGTTGCCCGCCGCGCGCACCAGCTCGCGGTGGAAGCCCACCGTGTGCCGCACCTGTCCGGTGCCGTCGGCGGCGCGGTCGGCCTCGTACAGCGCCGCCACGTGCGTCTCCAGGGCCGAGCAGTCCTCCGCCAGCCGCGCGGCCGCCAGCTCCGCCGCGATCGCCTCCAGGCCGGCCCGGACCGGGTAGCTCTCCTCCAGGTCGGCCGCGGTCAGGTTCCGCACCCGGACGCCCTTGTTCGGCGCGGACTCGATCAGCCGCAGCGACTCCAGCTCGCGCAGCGCCTCCCTCACCGGTGTCTGGCTGACCTCCAGCTCGGTGGCGATCCGCCGTTCCACGATCCGCTCGCCCGGCTTCCAGCGACCGCTGACGATCCCCTCCACGATGTGCTCGCGGATCTGTTCGCGCAGCGAGTGGACGACGGGCGCGGTCATGAGTGCTCCTTAGGGAGGGGTCGCGCATCGGCCCCTGGGGCGGCGGTGACGTGGAGAAACAATACGGCCGTCAGCCCCTGCCGGAAGGTGCGCGGGGGCGCTTTCCCGCAGGTGAGACGAGACTTACACGCCTGGGTAACACGACGGCGCCCCCACCGGAAGCCCGAGGGCTCCGGCAGGGGCGCCGTACGACCGTACGCAGGTCGGCGGGAGGGCTCAGAGGCCGAGCTCGACCTCGAACTCGCCGGCCTCCAGGATCGCCTTCACCGCGGTCAGGTAACGCGCGGCGTCGGCGCCGTCCACCAGACGGTGGTCGTAGGACAGGGTCAGGTACGTCATGTCGCGGACGCCGATGACCGTGCCCTCCTCCGTCTCGATGACGGCCGGACGCTTCACCGTGGCCCCGATGCCGAGGATCGCGACCTGGCCCGGCGGCACGATGATCGTGTCGAAGAGCGCACCGCGCGAACCGGTGTTGGAGACGGTGAAGGTCGCGCCGGACAGCTCGTCCGGGGTGATCTTGTTGGCGCGGACCTTGCCCGCGAGCTCCGCCGTGGCCTTGGCGATGCCGGCGATGTTGAGGTCGCCCGCGTGCTTGATGACCGGGGTCATCAGGCCCTTCTCGGAGTCCACCGCGATCCCGACGTTCTCGGAGTCGAAGTAGGTGATCGTGCCCTCGGCCTCGTTGATCTTGGCGTTGATGACCGGGTGGGCCTTCAGCGCCTGGGCCGCCGCCTTCACGAAGAACGGCATCGGCGAGAGCTTGACGCCCTCGCGCGCGGCGAAGGAGTCCTTGGCCTGGGCGCGCAGACGCATCAGGCGGGTCACGTCGACCTCGACGACCGAGGACAGCTGGGCCTGCTCGTGCAGGGCCTTGACCATGTTGTCGCCGATGACCTTGCGGATGCGCGGCATCTTGACGGTCTGGCCGCGCAGCGGGGAGGCCTCCAGCGCCGGGGCCTTCTTGGCGGCCGCGGGAGCGGCGGCGGCCGGAGCCGGCGCGGCGGCGGCCTTCGCGGCCTCGGCGGCGGAGAGCACGTCCTGCTTGCGGATCCGCCCGCCGACGCCGGTGCCCTTGACGGAGCCCAGGTCGACGCCGTTCTCGGCGGCGAGCTTGCGCACCAGCGGGGTCACGTACGCGCCGTCGTCACCGGCGCCCGAGGCGGCGGGGGCGGGCGCGGCCGGAGCCGCCGGGGCGGGAGCCGGTGCGGGCGCGGGAGCCGGAGCGGACGGGACCGGCTCGGGAGCCGGGGTGGTCTGCTGCTGCGGGGCCGGAGCCGTGGGCGCCTGCGGAGCCGGGGCCGGAGCGGCGGGCGCGGCCGGGGCGGGGGCGGGCGCGGCGGGGGCCTCGGCGGCCGGAGCCGGAGCCGGGGCGGCGGGGGCCGGAGCGGCGGCCGGAGCCGCGCCCGGGGCGCCGATGACGGCCAGCTTGGCGCCGACCTCGGCGGTCTCGTCCTCGCCGACGGTGATCTCGAGCAGCACACCGGACGTGGGCGCCGGGATCTCGGTGTCGACCTTGTCCGTGGAGACCTCGAGCAGCGGCTCGTCGGCCTCGACGGAGTCGCCGACCGACTTCAGCCAGCGGGTGACGGTGCCCTCGGTGACGGACTCGCCCAGCGCGGGCAGGACCACGTCGGTGCCCTCGGCGGAACCGCCGCCGGCGGCCGCCTCGGCGGTGGGAGCGGGGGCCGGGGCCTCCTGCTCGGTGGAGGGAGCGGCCGCGGCCGGCTCGGGAGCGGGCTCGGCGACCTGCTCGGCGGCCGGGGCCGGGGCGGCGGCCGGCGCACCGGTGCCGTCGTCGATGAGGGCCAGCTCGGCGCCGACCTCCACGGTCTCGTCCTCGGCGACCTTGATGGAGGCCAGGACGCCGGCGGCGGGCGAGGGGATCTCGGTGTCGACCTTGTCGGTCGACACCTCCAGCAGCGGCTCGTCGGCCTCGACGCGCTCGCCCTCGGCCTTCAGCCAGCGGGTGACAGTGCCCTCGGTGACGCTCTCGCCGAGCGCCGGAAGGGTTACGGAAACCGCCATGGTTTCTGTTGCTCCTTACGAATTGCGGAAGTCTGGATCGTCGCTTCGTCGACCGAGGGGTCAGTCGTGCGCGTGCAGCGGCTTGCCCGCGAGGGCCAGGTGGGCCTCGCCGAGCGCCTCGTTCTGCGTCGGGTGGGCGTGGACGAGCTGGGCGACCTCGGCCGGCAGCGCCTCCCAGTTGTAGATCAGCTGGGCTTCGCCGACCTGCTCGCCCATGCGGTCGCCGACCATGTGGACGCCGACCACGGCGCCGTCCTTGACCTGGACGAGCTTGATCTCGCCCGCGGTCTGGAGGATCTTGCTCTTGCCGTTGCCCGCCAGGTTGTACTTCAGAGCGACGACCTTGTCCGCGCCGTAGATCTCCTTGGCCTTGGCCTCGGTGATGCCGACGGAGGCGACCTCGGGGTGGCAGTACGTCACCCGCGGGACACCGTCGTAGTCGATCGGGACGGTCTTCAGGCCGGCCAGGCGCTCCGCCACCAGGATGCCCTCGGCGAAGCCGACGTGCGCGAGCTGGAGCGTGGGCACGAGGTCGCCGACGGCGGAAACGGTGGGGACGTTGGTGCGCATGTACTCGTCGACGAGGACGTAGCCGCGGTCCATCGCGACGCCCTGCTCCTCGTAGCCGAGACCCTGCGAGACCGGGCCGCGGCCGACGGCGACCAGCAGCACCTCGGCCTCGAACTCCTTGCCGTCGGCGAGGGTGACCTTGACGCCGTCCTGGGTGTACTCGGCCTTGTCGAAGAAGGTGCCCAGGTTGAACTTGATGCCGCGCTTGCGGAAGGCGCGCTCGAGGAGCTTGGAGGAGTTCTCGTCCTCGACCGGGACGAGGTGCTTCAGACCCTCGATGACGGTCACGTCCGCGCCGAAGGACTTCCACGCCGAGGCGAACTCGACGCCGATGACACCGCCGCCGAGGATGATCGCGGACTTCGGCACGCGGTCCAGGACGAGGGCGTGGTCGGAGGAGATGATCCGGTCGCCGTCGATCTCAAGGCCCGGCAGCGACTTCGGCACGGAGCCGGTCGCCAGCAGGATGTGACGGCCCTGGATGCGCTTGCCGTCCACGTCGACGGAGGTCGGGGACGACAGCCGTCCCTCGCCCTCGATGTAGGTCACCTTGCGGGAGGCGACGAGTCCCTGGAGGCCCTTGTACAGGCCGGAGACGACGCCGTCCTTGTACTTGTGGACCCCGGCGATGTCGATGCCCTCGAAGGTCGCCTTGACGCCGAACTGCTCGCTCTCACGGGCCTGGTCGGCGATCTCGCCCGCGTGCAGCAGGGCCTTCGTGGGGATGCATCCCCGGTGCAGGCAGGTGCCGCCGACCTTGTCCTTCTCGATCAGGGCGACGTCCAGGCCCAGCTGCGCCCCGCGCAGTGCCGCGGCGTAACCGCCACTGCCACCGCCGAGGATCACTAGGTCGAAAACGGTGCTGGCGTCGTTCGCCACGTCACGTCCTCCATGCATGTGCGCCGTGCGCCGGTCGTCGCTGACCGCCGGCGGCTGGTGTCCGGCCGCTCTTTCTCCGGCCCTGTGGTGTGGGCCCTGTCCTGCCGAGCCCCATCTTTGCACTTGTGGGAGACGGACGAGACGCCGGGCCGGGGTGTGAGACGTCCCACGCACACTTGTGACGAGGGGGACGGCGCCCGCCGAGGGGCGCGGGGAACTGCGCGACCAGCCACCCTCGGTCCGCACCCGCCGACGACGGGCCGATCCGAGTGATGAGGCGCACAGCCCCCGCCCCCGGAGGGACTAGCCCAGGTCACCCGCGGCGGTCAGCTCCGCGAGCCGCACGAGCGTCCGCACGGCCGTACCGGTGCCGCCCTTGGGCGTGTACCCGAAAGGCCCGCCCTCGTTGTACGCGGGCCCGGCGATGTCCAGGTGCGCCCAGGCGATCCCCTCGCCCACGAACTCCCGCAGGAACAGCCCCGCGACGAGCCCGCCGCCCATCCGCTCGCCCATGTTCGCGATGTCGGCGGTGGCCGAGTCCATCCCCTTGCGCAGGTGCTCGGGCAGCGGCATCGGCCACGCCGGCTCGCCGACCTCCTCGGCGGCCTCGTACACCGCGGAGCGGAACGCGTCGTCGTTGGCCATGACGCCGAACGTCCGGTTGCCCAGCGCCAGCATCATCGCGCCCGTGAGGGTCGCGACGTCCACGATCGCGTCGGGCTTCTCCTGCGACGCCGCCCACAGCGCGTCGGCGAGGACGAGGCGTCCCTCGGCGTCGGTGTTGAGCACCTCCACCGTCTTGCCGCTGAACATCCGCAGCACGTCGCCGGGCCGGGTGGCGGAGCCGGAGGGCATGTTCTCGGCCAGCGCCAGCCACGCGGTGACGTTGACGTCGAGACCGAGCCGCGCGACGGCGACGACGGCCGCGAAGACCGCCGCCGCACCGCTCATGTCGCACTTCATCGTCTCGTTGTGGCCGGCCGGCTTCAGCGAGATGCCGCCCGAGTCGTAGGTGATGCCCTTGCCGACGAACGCGAGGTGCTTCTTCGCCTTGGACGAGGTGTACGACAGCTTCACCAGGCGCGGGGCCGACGCGGAGCCGGCGCCGACGCCGAGGATGCCGCCGTAGCCGCCCTTGGTGAGCGCCTTCTCGTCGAGGATCTGGATCTTGACGCCGTGCGCCTTGGCCGCGTCCTGCGCGATCGCCGCGAACGCCTCGGGGTCGAGGTCGTTCGGCGGCATGTTGATCAGGTCGCGGGCGCGGTTGAGCTCCTCGGTGACGGCGCCGGCGCGGGCGAGCGCGGCCTTGTGGGCGGCGTCGCGCGGCTTGCCGCCGAGCAGGACGGCTTCGGCGAGAGGGGCCTTGCCGTTCTTGGCCTTGGGGTCCTTGGCCTGCTGCTTGTAGGCGTCGAAGGAGTAGGCGCCCAGTCCGACGCCCTCGGCGACCGCGCCGAGGTCGGCGGCGTCCGTCACGGGCAGGGCGAAGGCGGCCTTCTTCGCGCCGGCGAGGGTGCGGGCGGCCACGCCGGCCGCCTTGCGCAGGGCTTCGGCGTCGTAGGAGGCGTCCTTCTCGGGCTCCCCGCCCAGGCCCACCGCCAGCACGAGCGGCGCCTTGAAGCCGGCCGGAGCGGGCAGCTTCGTCACCTCTCCCTCGGCGCCGGTGGCCCCGAGGGTCTCCAGGACGGCGGCGAGCCGGCCGTCGTAGGCCTTGTCCACGGCCTCGGCGCCCGGGGCGACGACCAGGTTCGACGACCTGGTGGCAGGGCCCTTGGCGACACCGATCACGATCGCGTCGGCCCGCAGGCCGGGCGCCGCGGCGGTGCTGAGAGTGAGAGCAGTCACGGTGGTGAAATCTCGCTTCCGATGTGAAGTTGCGGTGGCCGAAAGTGGTGGGCCGACCGGACCCGACAGCCGACCCTAGATCCGGGCCGGGGGAGCGGTCGTCACCGGGGGTGTGTCCCACCGGCGCGGCGAACCGATGGGGCGGACCCCGCAATGAGCCTACGCGTGCGCGTGCGGTCACTCACGCACGCGGGTGTCAACCCGGCCGCGGCGCCACGGTTCTGAGCCGATCCTCGCACCCCATGAGCCCTGCCACACACGGCAAACAGGACAGTCGTGGAGGCCGGTGGAGTTGCCCTAGGGCCTGTCTGACAAATCCCCGCCTGCTCTGCGGTCGGACGACGGGGATTTGTCAGACAGGCCCTAGCCGCCCAGGCAGAGGGCGATCAGGGACGTGGTCGCCGCCGTCTCCGCGACGGCGCCGAAGACGTCCCCGGTGACGCCGCCGAAGCGGCGGACCGAGTGGCGCAGCAGGAGTTCGGCGGAGGCGACGGCGAGGACGACCGCGAGGGCCGCGCGGACGGCGTCGTACGGGCCGGTGAGCGCACCCCCGGCGGCCGCGGCGGCGACGCAGACGGCCGTCAGGGCCACCGCCCGCCGGGCCGGGACCGCCTCGGCGACCGTCGCGCCCAGCCCCTCCGGCCGGGCGGCCGGCACACCGGTGCGGGCGGCCAGGGTGAGCGCCAGCCGGGCCGCGACCGCCGATACGACGGCAGCGGTCGCGCCACGAGTCCAGGAGGCGTCGTAGAGCCGGGTCAGCGCGGCGACCTGGGCGAGCAGCGTGAAGACCAGGGTGAGCACGCCGAACGGGCCGATGTCCGACTGCTTCATGATCCGCAGCGCGTCCTCGGCGGGACGGCCGCTGCCCAGGCCGTCCGCGGTGTCGGCCAGCCCGTCCAGGTGCAGACCGCGCGTCAGGACGGCGGGCACGGCGGCGGAGGCGACCGCGGCGAGCAGCGGGCCCGTGCCCGCGAGCAGCGCCAGCAGCCCCAGCCCGGCCGCGCAGCCGCCGACGACCAGTCCGACCGCGGGGGCCGCGGTCATGCCCCCGCGCGCGGCCGAACGGTCCCAGCGGGTCACCCGGACCGGCAGCACCGTCAGCGTGCCGAAGGCGAACCGCAGGCCGTCCGACGAGGAGGCGGCGGACGGCGGGACGGGCGGCGAGGCGGGCGGCGGGGGCGTGGACACGGGCGCAGGTTACCCGGCGGTCGGACGGGCGGCCGAGGAGCACCGGGATCAAAATGCGCATATGGGAGATTGGCTGCAGCGCAACATCGTCGAGCCGGGCAAGCTCCCGCTGCTCCTCGCCCTCACCGCCTTCGTCCTGACCTTCGTCGTCACACGGACGGTCACCCGTCTGATCCGCGCCGGGAAGGGGCCGTTCGGCAACGTCAGCGCGGGCGGGCTGCACATCCACCACGTCGTGCCCGGTGTGATCCTGACCGTCCTCGGAGGCTTCGGCGCGGTGGCCGGCGGTCAGTACGGCTTCGGCTCGGCCGCCTTCGCGGTCGTCTTCGGCGTCGGCGCGGGCCTCGTCCTCGACGAGTTCGCGCTGATCCTGCACCTGGCCGATGTGTACTGGACGGAGGCGGGCCGGCAGAGCGTGGAGGCCGTGGTGCTGACGGCGGCCCTCGTGGGCCTGATGCTGGTGGGCTTCTCGCCGTTCGGCGTCAACGACCTGACCGCGGACGAGCTCCAGGACCGCGGCACCGTGATCGCGACCGTCGGCGGCAACTTCCTGGTCGCCCTGGCCGCGCTCGCCAAGGGCAAACTGAAGATGGCGATCTTCGGGGTGATCGTCCCGTTCATCGCGCTGATCGGCTTCGTCCGCCTCGCCCGCCCCGGCTCGCCCTGGGCCCGCCGCTTCTACCGTCACCGCCCCCGGGCCCGGGCGAAGGCCGCACTGCGCGCCTACCACCACGACCGCCGCTGGAGCGGCCCCACCCGGGCCATGGCCAACTGGCTCGGCGGAAAACCGACGCCGGAGCTGGGTTCGGCGAGCCACGAGTAGGACTGCCGAAGGCCGGCCGCGGGCGGACAGCGCCAGACCGGGGCTCAGTCCTCCGGCTGAAGGGCCTTCCCCGGCTCGGCCTCCTCATCGGCCGTGTCCGTGTCCGGCTTCTCCAGGTCCGGGCTCTCGCCGGCCGTGTCCGGCTTCTCCGGCTCCGGCTTCTCCGGGAGTTCGGCCGCCAGGGCCGACGCCGCCTGTACCAGGGGGAGGGCCAGCAGCGCGCCCGCACCCTCGCCCACCGTCACGCCCTGGTCCAGCAGGGGCTCCAGCGCCATCCGGTCCAGCGCTTTCGCCTGCCCGGGCTCCCCGCTGCGCTGCCCGGCCAGCCACCAGTCCGGCGCCCGGAACGCGATCCGCTGTCCGACGAGCGCGCAGGCCGCCGCCACCACCCCGTCCAGCACGACCGGCAACTTCCGTACGGCGCACTGGAGCAGAAAGCCCGTCATGGCGGCCAGGTCCGCCCCGCCGACCGTCGCCAGCAGCCGCAACTGCTCCCCGAGCACCGGCCGCGCCCGCCGCAACGCGTCCCGGATCGCCGCGCACTTGCGCATCCAGGCGAGGTCGTCGATCGCCTCACCTCCCCGCCCGGTCACCACCGAGGCGTCCGTCCCGCACAACGCGGCCACCAGCACGCCCGCCGCCGTCGTCCCGCCCACGCTGACGTCGCCCAGCACCACCAGGTCCGTCCCGGAGTCCGCCTCCTCGTCGGCGACGGCCACCCCGGCCAGGAACGCGGCCTCCGCCTCCTCCAGGGTCAGCGCGTCCTCGACGTCGATACGACCGCTGCCGCGCCGCACCCGGTGCCGCACGACGTCCTCGGGGAACGCGCCCGGCTCGCAGTCCAGCGACATGTCCACGACCCGCAACGGCACCCCCAGCCGGCGCGCCAGCACCGACACCGGACGGCCGCCCTCCAGAACCTCCCGCACCAGCTCCGCCGCGCTCCCCGCGGGCCGCGCCGAGACGCCCAGCCCGGCGACCCCGTGATCGCCGGCGAACAGCACCACCCGCGGCCGCTCGACGGGCCGCACCGGCACCGAACCCTGAGCCGCCGCCAGCCACTCGCCCAGGTCGTCCAGGCGCCCCAGCGATCCGGGCGGCACGCTCCGCCGCTCGCGGCGCGCCTCCGCGTCGCGTCGCACCCCGCCGTCGGGGCGCTCGATCAGGTCGGTGAAGTCGTCGAGATTCAGCGAGCTCATTCGCCGAACAGTACCGGCACTGATCGAACGCTTCAGCGCCACTCGACCACCACACCCCCGCGACGTCGTTGCACCCCCGATCGCGATCCCATACGTTCCGGTTTGCTACGGATTGTCAGAGTTGGCCGTGTCTCGCCCTGCATCACTCGTGTTCCCCGGTTTCTCCCACTGCTTCCCCCTCCCCGGAGCCGCTCATGCCCCCCAGGCCCATCCACGAGCCGCGCCGCGACGACTGCCCCTGGTGCGGCTCGACACGTCTGCGCACCCGGCTGCGCGCCCCGGACCTGCTGCACCACCGACCCGGGACCTTCGTGGTCGACGAGTGCCTCGACTGCGCGCACGCCTTCCAGAACCCGCGCCTGACCAGCGAGGGACTCGCCCTCTACCTGCGCGAACCGGAGGCGGGCAGCGGCCGGGGCCTGACGGAACGCGTCCTCGCCGCCCGCACCGGCCGGCGCCGTCTGAGAGCCGTCGCCCGGACGATGCTGCGCTTTCCCGAGCCGGAGAGCTGGCTGGACGTCGGCACAGGACACGCGCTGTTCCCGCAGGCGGCCAAGGAGGTGTTCCCCTACACGGCGTTCGACGGCCTGGACCCCACGCCCCGGGTGGAGCGGGCGAGATGGGCCGGCCGGGTCGAGGAGGCCCACGTCGGCCGTCTGACGACCCCCGGGATCACCGCCCGCCTGCGGGGCCGCTACGACGTCGTCAGCATGCTGCACCACCTGGAGCACACCCCGGACCCCCGGGAGGAACTCGCCGCCGCCCTCGCCGTGTTGCGGCCCGGCGGGCGTCTCCTCCTCGAACTCCCCGACCCGCTCAGCGCGTTCGCCCCGCTCCTCGGCAAGTGGTGGGCGCCGCACGGGCAGCCGCGCCACCTCCACCTCCTCCCGCTGGCCAACGTCCGCGCCGAACTGGAGTCGAGAGGCTGCACGATCGTCACGGCGGACCGCAGCGCCGCCCACGTCCCCCACGACCTCACGGCCGCCCTCGTGCTCTCCCTCCCGCGAGCCCGCCGGGCCACCCCCCTCCTGGCCGCCGCCACAGCCCTCGACCACACCCTCTCCCCGGTGCTGCGCCACACCCGCTTCAGCAACACCTACCGCCTGATCGCCCGGCTCCCCTGAACCGGCGGCGCGCGCCGCACGCCCCGTGCCCGCGCGCCTCTCACCCCCGCAGCACGACCCCCTGACCCGCCACCACCAGCACCACCTGCTCGCACTCGCCGGCCACCGCCGCGTTCAGCCTCCCGAGCTCGTCCCGGTAGCGCCGCCCGGAGGCCGTGGCCGGCACGATCCCCGACCCCACCTCGTTGGAGACCAGCACCACCGTCCGCCGCGTCGCCCGCAGAGCGCCCGCCAGCTCCGCGACCCGCTTGCGCAGCTCCCGCTCACCGCCGCCCGCCCACTCCGCGTCGTCCCACGCCCCGACGGAGTCCATCGCGTCCGTCAGCCACAGCGAGAGGCAGTCGATCAGCAGCGCGGGCCCGTCCGCGCCCAGCAGCGGCACCAGATCACACGTCTCCGCCGTCCGCCACGACCCCGGCCGCCGCTCCCGGTGCAGCGCCACCCGGGCCGCCCACTCCCCGTCCCCGCCCCGCGTCCCCCCGGTCGCCACGTACAGGACGTCGGGGAAGGACTCCAGCCGCCGTTCCGCCTCGACCGACTTCCCCGACCGCGCCCCGCCCAGCACCAGCGTCCTGCGCGGCACGTCCGGCACGGCCGACACGTTCTCGTACGACCCCGCCGTCAGCGTCGATCCGTCCGGCACCGCCCGCGCGCCCGCCGCCGCGAGCCGCCGCCGCGTCTCCGCGCCCGGCGGCACGTCATGGTCGAGATGGACCGCCACGACGTCCGTCGTCGGCCCGACCGCGCCCACCGCCCGCAGCTTCGCCAGCGCGTCCGGCCGCCCGACCACGTCCGCGAGGACGATGTCGTAGCGCCCGTCGGCGTCCACCGGCTCCTGAAGCCCGGCCGGCGCGCCGCCCGGCGGCAGATACAGCAGCCGCTGCCCGTCCGGCCCGGTCACCGCGTACCCGGTGCCGGGCGCGTCCAGCGCGACCGCCCGCACCCGATGCCCCGTCAGCTGCGTCAACTCCTGTCCGTCCGGCACCCGTCCGGGCTGCGGCACGCCGACCGGCACCTCCACCGCCGGTCCGTCGTGCGGGTGCGAGAGCAGCACCTGCCGCACCCCGGCCAGCGAACGCCCCGCTCTCGCCGCCGCGAACGCCGCGCCCGGCGTCAGATCCAACAGCAGCGCGCCGTCCACGAGAACGGCGGTCGCCGCCCGCGCGTCCGACCCGAGCGAGGTCGCGCAGACCGCGCACGGACAGTCGGGGCGGGGGAGTCCCGCGGGGGCGCCGGTACCGAGCAGAGTGACTTCCACGAACCGATTTTCGCTTGTCGCCGCCGGTCTTGCGCATCCGACTAGGCTGCGAGCAGGAGCCGGACCAAGATCCGGCTTCTGCGTTGTTCGTGCTCGATACGTTGGAGGTGTACATGGCGGCATGGACGTGGCGGTTCGAGAAGGCCGACGGCACGGAGGTCCAGCCCGCGGTGGAGCCCGAGGAGTTCACCACTCAGGGGGACGCCGAGTCCTGGATCGGGGAGCACTGGAAGGCCCTGCTCGAAGGCGGCGCCGACCAGGTGCGGCTGTTCGAGGACACCACCGAGATCTACGGCCCGATGAACCTGCACGCCGACGAGTCGTAACACCCCGAGTCCGACGGCCACGGCGGCCGGGAACCACCCCCCGGCCGCCAGCCCCGGCCCACGCCCACTCCGCTCCACGGCCACCCTGATCGCCATCCCGGCCCTCGGTCGCCTCGGCCTCCGGTCATCCGGGCCCTCGGTCGCCTTGGCCTCCGGCTATCCCGGCCCCCGGTACCTCGGCCTCAAGCCCGCGGCAGGCGCCTTCAGCCTCGGACGCCGCACAGGTGCAGCAGTGCTGCGATCCTGCGGTACGGGTCCGTGCGGCCCGCTCGCTCCTCGGCGGACAGCAGCGTCTCCACGTCGGCCGGGACCTCCGCCCCGTCCGCCGCCAGGTCCGTGAACACCCTGACGCCGTACCAGGACTGAAGCGGCGCGCCGATGCCGGCGAGCGTCGCGGTCAGCGCCTCCAGCCGGTCCGCCCGCACCTCCAGCCCGAGCCGGTTGCGATAGGAGACGGTGTCGAAGGCGGCCTGGGCCCCCGCCCAGTCGCCGGCCAGACCGGGCCGCAGAGCGAGCGCGTCGCCGTTGCGGACGAGCAGCGACAGCAGCCCGCCCGGTGCCAGCACCCGCGCCAGCCCCGCCAGCAGCGGGTCCGGCTCCTCCACGTACATCAGCACGCCGTGGCACAGCACGATGTCGAAACTGCCCGGCAGGAAGTGCACGCCGGTGTCCCGGCCGTCCCCCTCGATGATCCGCATCCGCTCCCGGATGCCCTCCGGCTCCCCGGACAGGGCCGCGCGGGCCGCGGCGATCATCGTCGCGTCCTGCTCCAGGCCCGTCACCCGGTGACCGAGCCGGGCCAGCCGCAGCGCCTGCGTGCCCTGCCCCATGCCAACGTCGAGCACCCGCAGCCGCTGCCCGATCGGATAGCGCCCGGCTATCTGCTCGTCGAGCTGCCGGGCCACCAGCTCCTGCCGCACCACGTCACGCAAGCCGCCCAGCGTGTCCAGCCAGGCCTGCGCCGCACCCCCGGAGAACGAAGCAGCGCTCAGGGCCGCGCTCCACGCTTGACCTGCGGCTTGGGCAGCCGCAGCCGACGCATCTGGAGGGAGCGCATGAGCGCGTAGGCCACCGCGCCGCGCCGGTTGTCGTCGGGGAAGCGCTCGGCGAGCCGCTTCTTCAGACGGAAGCCGGTGAGGATCGAGTCCAGCACGATGAGCACGATCACCACGAGCCACAGCAGCAGCGCCATGCTCTGCAGGGAAGCGACCCGGACCATGCTCAGCACGAGGATGACCACGGCCATGGGCAGGAACCACTCCGCCACGTTGATCCGCGAGTCGACGAAATCGCGCGCGAACCGGCGCACCGGGCCCTTGTCCCGGGCCGGCAGATACCGCTCGTCGCCGCCCGCCAGCGCTTGACGCTGCCGCTCCATCTGGGCGCGACGATCGTCACGCTGACGCTTGGCGGCCTCCTTGCGCGTCATCGGGGTGTTGGCGACGCTGCGGCGCTGGGACTGGGCCACGCTGCGCTTGGGCGTGGGCCGGCCCTTGGGGGCCTCAGGGTCGCGGGGCTGCTTGGAGTCGGTCAGCGGCGCCTTGTCGGCGACTGCGGCCTTCTCTTCCTTGGCACGGCTACGGAACACAAAACCCAAGGGTAAGCGCTCCGCGGGCATGGACCCCAGCCCGGCGGGGAACGATCCGGCAACACCAGTCGTCTGTAGTGGGGACAGACCGGGCGGAGACGGGGTGAGAGGGGACACCCGACGCCCGCCGCTCACCCTGAGGGCCGCCTACTCCCCAGGCCGGAGGTCGAGGCTTCACCAGTCGTCCTTGGGGATGAGCGCATCCGTCTCCGAACAGTGCGTCAATGGATGCAGGGCCCGTACTGTGGGTCCTGTCGCAGACCTGTGAGCTGGAGTCCGTCAGAAGGGGGCGCGCGAAGCCCATGAGCGGTGTCATGAAGCGTATGGGGATGATCTTCCGCGCGAAGGCGAACAAGGCCCTTGACCGGGCCGAGGACCCGCGCGAAACCCTCGACTACTCGTACCAGAAGCAGCTGGAGCTCCTGCAGAAGGTCCGCCGCGGCGTCGCCGACGTGGCCACCTCCCGCAAGCGGCTGGAACTCCAGCTCACCCAGCTTCAGTCGCAGTCCTCCAAGCTGGAGGACCAGGGCCGCAAGGCGCTCGCCCTCGGCCGGGAGGATCTCGCCCGCGAGGCCCTCTCCCGCCGCGCCGCCCTCCAGCAGCAGGTCACCGACCTGGAGACGCAGCACGCGACGCTCCAGGGCGAGGAGGAGAAGCTCACCCTCGCGGCCCAGCGGCTCCAGGCCAAGGTCGACGCCTTCCGCACCAAGAAGGAGACCATCAAGGCCACCTACACCGCGGCGCAGGCGCAGACCCGCATCGGCGAGGCCTTCTCCGGCATCTCCGAGGAGATGGGCGACGTCGGCCTGGCCATCCAGCGCGCCGAGGACAAGACCGCCCAGCTCCAGGCCCGCGCCGGCGCCCTCGACGAACTCCTCGCCTCCGGCGCCCTCGACGACCCCACCGGCATCGCCAAGGACGACCTCCAGGCCGAGCTGGACCGCCTCTCCGGTGGTACGGATGTAGAGCTGGAGCTGCAGCGCATGAAGGCCGAGCTCGCCGGCGGCCCCTCCGCCGGACAGCAGGCCATCGAAGGTGGCACGAGCCACCAGGCGCAGCCCCAGCAGCAGCCGCAGGACACCCCGCGCTTCGACAAGCAGTAGCCCGGCGCCGGGACCGCACTCCGAGGAGGGCGCATGATCGTACGGATCATGGGGGAGGGCCAGTGGACGCTGGCCGACTCCCATCTGAGCGAGCTGAACACGCTGGACGACGAGCTGCTGAAGGAGATGGAGAGCGGCGACGCCGACGGCTTCCGCCGCACTCTCGGCGCCCTCCTGAACGCCGTCCGCCGCCTCGGCGAGCCCCTCCCGGACGAGACCCTGGAACCCTCGGAACTCATCCTCCCGGCCCCGGACGCGAGCCTGGAGGAGGTCCGCGAGATGCTGAGCGACGACGGGCTGATCCCGGGCTGAGGCCGACCGAGTGCCGCTCTCCGGACGCCGGGCAGGCTGATTCCGCCCTCCGGGGGCGGCAGCCCCCAGCGACGTCCACCGCAGCGACGGTCACTCGAGAAGGCACGGCACCTTGACACCCCTCGCCCGAGCCCAGCGCCAGTTGAAAGCACACCCCCTGGCCGCCGACGCGACCCTCGCCGCGGGCGTCCTGGCCTGCATGCTGGCCGGCTCCTTCGTCGACCCGCACGGCGAGCGCGGCGTCAGCTGGAGCCTGCGCACCCCCGACCTGCTGAGCCTGCTGCTCATGACCTTCAGCGCCGCCGCCCTCGTCTTCCGGCGCAGCGCCCCCATGACCGTCCTCGCCGTCACCGGCAGCCTCTCCCTCGTCGAGTCCGTGACCGGCGACCCGCGCGCCCCGGTCGCGATGTCCGCCGTCGTCGCCCTGTTCACCGTCGCCGCCGCCACCGACCGCGCCACCACCTGGCGGGCCGGCCTGCTCACCATGACCGTCCTCACCGGCGCGGCCATGATCGCCGGACCGCTGCCCTGGTACGCCCAGGAGAACCTGGGCCTGCTCGCCTGGACCGGCATCGGCGCCACCGCCGGCGACGCCGTCCGCAGCCGCCGGGCCGCACTCCAGGCCATCCGGGAACGAGCCGAACGCGCCGAACGCACCCGCGAGGAGGAGGCCCGCCGCCGGGTCGCCGAGGAGCGCCTGCGCATCGCCCGGGACCTGCACGACGTCGTCGCCCACCACATCGCCCTGGTCAACGTCCAGGCCGGGGTCGCCGCCCATGTCATGGACAAGCGTCCCGACCAGGCCAAGGAGGCGCTCGCGCACGTCCGCGACGCCAGCCGCTCCGCGCTGAACGAACTGCGCGCCACCGTCGGCCTGCTGCGCCAGTCCGGCGACCCCGAGGCCCCCACCGAACCCGCCCCCGGCCTGGACCGCCTCGACGAGCTCGCCGGCACCTTCCGCAGCGCCGGCCTCCAGGTGGAGGTCGCCCGCGACGACCAGGACACCGCGCTCCCCGCCGCCGTCGACCTGGCCGCCTACCGGGTCATCCAGGAGGCGCTGACCAATGTGCGCAAGCACGCCGGCGCCGACGCCAAGGCCGAGGTCAGCGTCGTCCGCGTCGGGCCCCACATCGAGGTCACCGTCCTCGACGACGGCTCCGGCGACGCCCCGGCGCACCAGGCCGGCGGCGGCCACGGCCTGCTCGGCATGCGCGAACGCGTCACCGCCCTGCGCGGGACCCTCACCACCGGTCCGCGCTACGGCGGCGGCTTCCGCGTCCATGCGATCCTGCCGCTCAAGACCCCCAGCGCCGCCGCGGAACCGGAGGACCCCGCATGAGCATCCGTGTCCTGCTCGCCGACGACCAGGCACTGCTGCGCAGCGCCTTCCGTGTGCTCGTCGACTCCGAGCCCGACATGGAGGTGGTCGGCGAGGCCTCCGACGGCGCCGAGGCGGTGCGGCTGGCCAAGGAACGCGAGGTTGACGTCGTCCTGATGGACATCCGCATGCCCGGCACCGACGGCCTCGCCGCGACCCGCCTGATCAGCGCCGACCCGACGCTCACCGACGTCCGCGTGGTGATCCTGACGACGTTCGAGGTCGACGACTACGTGGTGCAGTCGCTGCGCGCGGGAGCCTCCGGCTTCCTCGGCAAGGGCAGCGAGCCCGACGAACTGCTGAGCGCCATCCGGGTCGCCGCCGGCGGCGACGCCCTGCTGTCGCCGGCCGCCACCAAGGGCCTGATCGCCCGCTTCCTCGCCCAGAGCGACCCCGACGACATCCGCGACCCCGCCCGCGCGCAGCGCCTGGACGCCCTCACCGTCCGCGAGCGCGAGGTCCTCGTCCAGGTCGCCGGCGGCCACTCCAACGACGAGATCGCCGAACGTCTGGAGGTCAGCCCGCTGACCGTCAAGACACACGTCAACCGGGCCATGGCCAAACTGGGCGCCCGCGACCGGGCCCAACTCGTCGTGATCGCCTACGAGTCCGGGCTGGTACGCCCCAGAGCGGACTGAGCCGTGGTGCCGACTCCGGTGGCGCCGATTCCCTTTCTCCCGCGCGGGTTTCCTATCCTGTGAGCTCGAACTGCTCTGCGGGGGAAGGGGGATCGGGGCGGTGGCGCTGCACAAGGAGGACCCGAAGTCGCTCGGCGGGTACCGGATCGTCGACCGGCTCGGCGCCGGCGGCATGGGCGTGGTCTACCGGGCCGTGTCCGGGTCGGGGCGCGAGCTCGCCGTCAAGGTGGTGCACGCCCAGTACGCCGAGGACGCCGTCTTCCGTACCCGTTTCCGGCAGGAGATCGAGGCCGTCCGCAAGGTGAGCGGCGCTTTCACCGCGCCCGTCGTGGACGCGGACCCGGAGGCCGTACGGCCGTGGATGGCCACCCAGTACGTGCCCGCGCCCTCGCTCGCCGCCCGGATCCGGGACGAAGGCCCGCTCGGACCGCCGGAGTTGCGCCGGCTCGCCCTGGGGCTGGTGGAGGCGCTGCGGGAGATCCACCGGGCCGGGGTCGTCCACCGCGACCTCAAGCCGGGGAACGTCCTGATGGCCGAGGACGGACCCCGCGTCATCGACTTCGGCATCTCCCGGGCGACGGAGAACCAGGCGCTGACCGAGACCGGCCACATGATGGGCACCCCGCCGTTCATGTCCCCGGAGCAGCTCACCGACGCCCGCACGGTCGGGCCGCACTCGGACGTCTTCTCCCTCGGAGCGCTTCTGACGTTCGCGGCGACGGGCCGCGGCCCCTTCGACGCGTACAGCCCGTACCTGACGGCGTACCGGGTGATGAACGAGCAGCCGGACCTGACGCGCGTGCCGCCGCCCCTGCGCGCGGTCGTAGCCCACTGCCTGGCCAAACTCCCCGACGAGCGCCCCGAACTGGACGCCCTGCTGGAGCAGTTCGCGGCCGCGCTGCCCGACGACGCGCAAGGGGACCGCGAGGAGGACCACGGGGCGCAGGAGGACCGGGTCGCCGAGGCTGCACGGCGGCCCGGTCCCGGCACGAGCCCCCGGCCGGTGGCGGAACCAGCCGCCGAACCGGCCGCCGGACCGACGGCCGAGGCCGCCGCCGAGTCGGTCGCCGGCCCCGTCGCCCTCTCGGTCGCCGAGCCGGCCGGCGGGCGTCGCGGCCGTGTCCGCGTGTTCGCTCTGGCCGGTGCGGCCGGGGTGCTGGCCGTCGCCCTCGCCGTCTACCTCGTCCTCGGTCCGCTGAACGACCGCGGCGGTGACCGTGCGGGCGGCTCCCCGAGCGCCACGGCCTCCCGCTGGGCGGCGGTGCCGGCCGGCTGGAAGCCGTGGACCACCACGGTGCGCGAGCCCGCCGAGCACGGCGTCACCCGCGCCCTGGAGGGCACCGGCGACCAGGGCACCCCGGCCTGCGCGCTGGACGCGGGCGCCGTCTACTGCGTCGGCGGCGGGGTCCTGCCGGTCCGGCTCGACGCGCTGACCGGCCGGACCCTGTGGCGGGCCGGCGCGGCCGGCGACGACAAGGCGCCCGTCGGGTACGGCGGGGACATGCTCGGGGCCCAGGACGGCGTGGTGCTGATCAGGGAGGCCGAGTCCACGCCGGCGGACCGCCCGCGGCCCCCGGCCCTGACGGCTCTCGACGCCGACACCGGAAAGAAGCTCTGGTCGCGTCCGGTGTCCTCCGGGAACGGCGCCGCGGGCCTTGCGGGCGGGCTGGTCCTGATCCCCGAGGCCGACCAGCGGTCGATGACCGCCCGTTCCCCGCGCGACGGCGCCCGCCGCTGGTCCGCCGCCCTGCCCGCCGACCACGCCTGCACCTTCCACGGCTTCGGCGACGCCCTGTACGCCCTGTGCGGCAGGTACGACATCGACGAGCCGAAAGCCCGGCTGCTCGCCATCGACCCCGCCGACGGCACGACCCGTGAACTCGCGGTCGTCGCGCCGCACAGTGTCCTGCTCGGTGAGCTGGACGGCCGACCGGTGCTCGTGGAGCCGACCGAGGCGAGCGTGCAGGAGTCCGGGGAGCCGGCGTACACGCGTGTGGTGACGGTCGATCCGGCGAGCCGTGTACAGCGGGCGGTGACGGCGGCGGGGGAGCCCGGCGGACAGCCGGCGCTGGTCGGCGGGGTGGTCTGCTTCGCGGCGTCCAACGGACTGGTCACCGCCGTCTCCCCGGAGACGGGCGCACGGCTGTGGCAGACCCGGACGAGCCTGGAACAGCCGGGGCAGCCGATGGCGGGCCCGCGGGGGACGACGGTGTTCCTCGCCAGCGCGAGCGGGCGGACGGCCGCGCTGGACGCCCGTACGGGCGGCGTGCTGTGGGAGACCCTCCCGCACGCCGCCCGGGTCGGGGCGTCGGGCTGGCTCCCGGAGATGCTCCCGCTGGCGGGCGCGCTGGTGGTGGTCACCCCCGACGGGACGGTCTTCTCCGTGAACCCCGCGCACCCCGACAGCACACCGGCTCCGGCGTGAGCGTGCACGCCGGAGCCGGGGCCGGGTGAGGACTACGGCAGCGCCAGCATCCGTTCCAGGGCCAGCTTCGCGAACGCCTCCGTCTCCTTGTCGACCTCGATGCGGTTGACCAGCTTGCCCTCGGCCAGGGACTCCAGGGTCCACACCAGGTGGGGCAGGTCGATGCGGTTCATGGTCGAGCAGAAGCACACCGTGCGGTCGAGGAAGACGATCTCCTTGCCCTCGGGAGCGAAACGGTTCGCCAGCCGCCGCACGAGGTTCAGCTCGGTGCCGATCGCCCACTTCGAGCCGGCCGGAGCGGCCTCCAGCGCCTTGATGATGTACTCGGTCGAACCGACGTGATCCGCCGCGGCCACGACCTCGTGCCGGCACTCGGGGTGAACCAGCACGTTCACGCCGGGTATGCGGGCGCGCACGTCCTCCACCGACTCCAGGCTGAAGCGGCCGTGCACCGAGCAGTGGCCCCGCCACAGGATCATCTTCGCGTCCCGCAGCTGCTCGACGGTGAGCCCGCCGTTCGGCTTGTGCGGGTTGTAGAGGACGCAGTCCTCCAGGGACATGCCCATGTCGCGGACGGCGGTGTTGCGGCCGAGGTGCTGGTCCGGCAGGAAGAGGACCTTGTCGCCCTGCTCGAAGGCCCAGTCCAGGGCCCGCCGGGCGTTCGACGACGTGCAGATGGTGCCGCCGTGCTTGCCGGTGAACGCCTTGATGTCCGCGGAGGAGTTCATGTACGACACCGGGACGACCTGCTCGGCGATGCCCGCCTCGGTCAGCACGTCCCAGCACTCGGCGACCTGCTCGGCCGTGGCCATGTCGGCCATGGAGCAGCCGGCGGCCAGGTCGGGCAGCACGACCTTCTGGTCGTCGGAGGTGAGGATGTCCGCGGACTCCGCCATGAAGTGCACACCGCAGAACACGATGTACTCGGCGTCGGGGCGCGCGGCCGCGTCCCGGGCCAGCTTGAAGGAGTCTCCCGTGACGTCGGCGAACTGGATGACCTCGTCGCGCTGGTAGTGGTGACCGAGGACGAAGACCTTGTCGCCGAGCTTCTCCTTGGCGGCGCGGGCCCGCTCCACCAGGTCCGGGTCGGACGGGGAGGGCAGGTCGCCGGGGCAATCGACGCCCCGCTCGCTCTTCGGGTCGGCCTCCCGGCCGAGCAGCAACAGGGCGAGGGGAGTCGGCTGTACGTCGAGCTCCGGGGTTGGGGCGGTGGTCACGGCACGCACCCTTTCTACTTTTCGTCGAACTGACGTTATCTATGATAACCCGCTTCACGTCACTTTGACGATGGTCATTGCGTCGATGTGACGTGAATCCCTGGCCCGCCCGGGCGGACACTGTGCGCCCCCACGCGTGTGTGCGAGCATGAAGGGCAGAGGGGCGCAAGAAGGAGCGAAACACTATTCGCTCGGGCCCCTCGGCCCGGAATGAATCCGCGGCCCCGTCGGTTGCAACCGTCGGCAAGCAGTCTCCGTACAACCCGGGAGAGATGTAGATGTCCGTATCGGACGAGACCAGCACCGTCACCGACGGCATCATCCTGACCGACGCCGCCGCGTCGAAGGTCAAGGCCCTGCTCGACCAGGAAGGCCGTGACGACCTCGCCCTGCGCGTGGCCGTCCAGCCCGGCGGCTGCTCCGGCCTGCGCTACCAGCTCTTCTTCGACGAGCGTTCCCTCGACGGCGACGTCGAGAAGGACTTCGACGGCGTCAAGGTCGTCACGGACCGCATGAGCGCTCCCTACCTGGGCGGCGCCACGATCGACTTCGTGGACACGATCGAGAAGCAGGGCTTCACGATCGACAACCCGAACGCGACCGGCTCCTGCGCCTGCGGCGACTCCTTCAGCTGAGCCGTACCGGAACGACGGGAAGGCGGCGGCCCCACTCCGGGGCCGCCGCCTTCCGCGTCTTCTCCGTCGGCCACCCGCTACGGCAGCCGCGCGCCCGGCTTCTCCAGCGGGACCGCCTTGCCGTCCGACCCGACCACGGTCCGGCTGCCGAGCGGCTCGTCCAGCGTCACCGTCTTGTGGAACACCTTGGCGATCTTGATGCAGACCTTGTCCGGCCACGGCGTCGCGGTCACGGTGACCTCGACCCGGTCGCCGCGCTCGGTCGCCGCCGCCGTGTAGTCGGCGCACACCCCGCCGGTGAAGGCGACCGTCAGCTCCCGCCCCTCGGCGGTGTAGCCGTCGACCTTCACGTCCTGCGTCGTCGCGCCCGAGGTCGGCCCGCCGGACGGGCTCGCCGTCGCGGGCGTGCCCAGGTACTCCGGCTCGACGGCCGGATGCGTCACCGTGTACGTGCCGTCCCCGGCGCCCCGCACCTCGAACAGCCAGGACGGCACCAGGACCTGCCGCCCGCCCGAGGAGTGCGGGGCCAGCCCGAACACCGCCTCCTGAACCGTCACCGTCTGCTTGCGCGTCTGCTTCCCCGGCATGTCGGCCGACGGGGCGCACGGGCTCGCCAGCCGGTCCTCCCTGCCCTGCGGCCGGCCGTCCAGCGGGGCCGAGCTGGCGCAGCCCCCGATGCCCATCCGACGGTCGGTGCCGGGAGCGGCGTTCATCCGGTCCAGCGTCTCCCGCGCGCTCAGCACGGGGTACGACTCCCCCTCGGCCGGCGTCTTCAGCTGCCCGTTCCCGGAGACGACCTCGCCCTGGCCGTTGACGGTGACGCCGGTCGTCCAGCCGTAGGTGGGCAGACCGCCGAACTCGGCGTCGGCGTTCACCATCCGCTGGGCGCCCGCGACCTGGCTCGCGTCGATCTCGGCGTCGCTCTGGCCGACGGCCTCGAGGACCGGCTCGGCCGCCTTCTTCGCCGCCTCCTCGCTCACCGGATCGCCGCTCGCGGAGCCCTGCGCGCAGACGGCGCCACCGCTCTTGCAGGAGTCGGTGCCGGGGGCGTACCGGTTGAACGTCCACAGGCTGGGCGCCTGCTTCTCCACCCTCAGCACCGGACCCGAACCGTCCGTCCCGGCGCCGACCTTCCAGCTCTGCCCCTCGGTGACCGGCGTGCCCTTCACCCCGAGCGCGGCCGCCAGCCGGGCCACCTCGCCCTCGCCGACCGCGCCCTTCGCCCAGTACACGGGCGCGGTGTCGGGACCGTCCGGGAGGGTGCCCTCGGCGCGGTAGACCACCCCGTAGGGGTTGGGCTCACCGGGCGCGATGCCGTTGCCGCCGCTGTCGCTGCTGCTGCCGTTGTCGGAGGGAGCGGCGGCCGCGTTGTAGTCGTCCAGCACGAGTGCCGGCGGCGCCCCGTCCCGCGAGGGAGACCCGGCCGCCGACTCGCCGCCGCCCCCGCCGGCCGCGTTGGCGGCGAGATAGGCCCCGCCGCCGCCCACCAGCAGCACGGCTGCGGCGACCGCGGCCACGACTGCGGGCGACCGCCGCCGCCCGCCCCGCGCCTCGCCCGCCACGGGCCCCACATCCCCGAGCTCGCCACCGGCGGCCGCGGTGCGGTCAGCCGGTGCGGCGTCGGCGGCGGGCTTGTCCTCGGCCCTGACGGGCGCGGTCTCCACGGCCGCCGCGGTCGCGGACTCGGTCACCGCGTCGGACTCCGCGACGGCGTCCCGGTCCGCTTTCGGCTTGGCGTCGGTGTCCGGCCGGGCTTCCGCTTTCGGCTGGGCGTCGGTCTCCGGCCGGGCTTCCGTCTTCGGCTGGGCGTCGGTCTCCGGCCGGGCTTCCGTCTTCGGCTTCGCGGCCGCCTCGGCCTCTGCCGTGTTTCCTTCCGCCGCCTCCACGGCCGCCGCGGTCGCAGGCTCGGCCGCCGCGTCGGACTCCGCGACGGCGTCCGCGTCCGCCTTCGGCTCGGCGTCGGCCTCAGGCTCCGCGCCCGCCTCGACCTCTGCTTCTGCCGCCTTCGGCCGCGCTTCCGCCTTCGGCTGGGCGTCGGTCTTCGGCTCTGCTCCCGCCTTCGGCTTGGCGTCGGCCTCAGGCTCCGCGCCCGCCTCCGCCGCCGCCTCGGCCGTGTTGCCTTCCGCCGTGTCCGCTTCCGTCGCGTCGTCCGTCACGGCCTCGGTCCCGTCGGCGGGCTCCGTCGTCTCCGGCTCCGGTGTGGCCCCGTCCTCCGGCCCGCGTGCGGCGTCGTCGTTGTCGGGTCGCTCGGTGTTCACCGCATCGCTCCTTCGGCTGCGCTGTCGTACCTCACATCCCCTTTACGGGGGACAGCGATGGGACGCAGCGGGGGAGCGCACGGTTCCCCCTCGCGCTCCGACCGAAGGATTCGCCACCCGAACGGCTCAGAAGGCCCGTGTCGTTCTCAGTTCCCGTACTCGGGCATGGCCTCCAGCAGCCGGGCCGACGTGGCCGGTACGGACACCCCGTGCAGCAGGGAGAGCGGAACCGGCCGGGAGGCGATCCGCTCCGGGGCGGCCCAGTGCGGCGTCATCCGCGCGCAGTCGCCCCGCAGCGAGGCCAGGCCGCCGTCCAGGTCACCGGCGTGATCGGCGGCGAGAGAAGCGGCCGAAGCGGGTGCGTACGCCTTGAGGTTCGTCATAGCGGCACCGTACGCACGGGGGAGCAAACGAAGAAAGATCTACTATCGGGTAGTTTCTGAGGCTTCGATGGCGGCGGTCGACCGGGTAGCGTGAACTGTCAATCCCGCTCCCCACACAGGAGAGTCCACGCCGTGCGCATCGCAGTCACCGGCTCCATCGCAACCGACCATCTCATGACGTTCCCCGGCCGCTTCGCCGACCAGCTCGTCGCGGACCAGCTCCACACGGTCTCGCTCTCCTTCCTGGTCGACCAGTTGGACGTACGGCGCGGCGGGGTCGGCGCGAACATCGCCTTCGGCATGGGCCAGCTCGGCACCGAGCCGGTCCTGGTCGGCGCCGCCGGCTCCGACTTCGACGACTACCGTGCCTGGCTCGACCGGCACGGCGTCGACACCGAGTCGGTCCGCATCTCCGAGACCCTGCACACCGCCCGCTTCGTGTGCACCACCGACGCCGACCACAACCAGATCGGCTCGTTCTACACGGGCGCGATGAGCGAGGCCCGCCTCATCGAGCTCAAGACGGTCGCCGACCGCGTGGGCGGCCTGGACCTGGTGCTGATCGGCGCCGACGACCCGGAGGCGATGCTCCGCCACACCGAGGAGTGCCGCGCCCGCTCGATCCCCTTCGCCGCCGACTTCTCCCAGCAGATCGCCCGTATGAGCGGCGAAGAGATCCGGATACTGCTGGACGGCGCGACGTACCTGTTCTCCAACGAGTACGAGAAGGGCCTCATCGAGTCCAAGACCGGCTGGAGCGACGAGGAGATCCTCGCCAAGGTCGGCCACCGCGTCACCACCCTCGGCTCGCGCGGCGTCCGCGTGGAGCGGTCCGGCGAGACCCCGATCGAGGTCGGCTGCCCCGCCGAGGACCGCAAGGCCGACCCGACCGGCGTCGGCGACGCCTTCCGCGCCGGCTTCCTCTCCGGCCTGGCGTGGAACGTCTCCCTGGAGCGCGCCGCCCAGATCGGCTGCATGCTCGCCACCCTCGTCATCGAGACCGTCGGCACCCAGGAGTACCAGCTGCGCCGCGGCCACTTCATGGACCGCTTCGCCACGGCCTACGGCGACGAGGCGGCGGCGGAGGTCCGCAAGCACCTCGGCTAGCCCGGTTCAGGACACCCGGCGGACCAGGTATGCCGTACCTCGGTCCGCCGGCTCCTCGCCCGCGTACTCCTGGCCCCGCATCTCGCACCACGCCGGGATGTCCAGCCGGGCCGCCTCGTCGTCGGACAGCACGCGCACCGTCGCGCCGACCGGCACGCCCCCGAAGGCCTTCGCCAGTTCGATGACGGGGACCGGGCAGCGCTTCCCGAGCGCGTCCACGACCAGCTCCTCGCGCCCGACGCCGGCGGCAGCGGTCGCCGACGGCGCCCTCAGCTTCTCCCGCACCCCCGCCACCACCTCCGGCAGCACCGCGAGGAACCGCTCCACGTCCTCCTCCGCGGCCCCCGCGGGCAGCGACACCCGCACGTTCCCCTCGCTCAGCACCCCCATCGCCCTCAGCACATGGCTGGGCGTCAGCGTGCCGCTGGTGCACGACGACCCGGACGACACCGAGAATCCCTCCCGGTCCAACCCGTGCAGCAGCGCCTCCCCGTCGACGTAGAGGCACGAGAACGTGACGGTCCCGGGCAGCCGGCGCTCCGGGTCCCCCACCACCTCCACATCGGGCACCAGCCGGGGCACCCGGGCCCGGATCCGCTCCGTCATCTCCCGCAGCCGGGCCGCCTCGGCCTCCGCCTCCGCCCGCACCGCCCGCAGCGAGGCCGCCGCGGCGACGATCGCCGGAAGGTTCCCGAACCCGGCCGCCCGCCCCGACTCCCGCTCGTCCACCGGCCCCTGGGCCACGAACCGCACCCCCTTGCGCACCGCCAGCAGCCCCACCCCGGGCGGCCCACCCCACTTGTGCGCGCTCGCCGTCAGCAGCGACCAGGGGCCCGGCACCGGCCCCCAACCGAGCGACTGCGCCGCGTCCACCAGCAACGGCGTCCCCGCCGCCCGGCACACCTCGGCCACCTCGGCCACCGGCTGCTCGGTCCCCACCTCGTGGTTGGCCGACTGCAGACAGGCCAGCGCCGTGTCGGAACGCAGCGCCTCCTCGTACGACCCCACGCTCACCGCCCCCGACCGCCGCACCGGAACCCGGGTCACCGCACCGCCGTCGGCCTCGAACAGCTCCGCCGAATGCAGTACCGAGGAGTGTTCGACGGCTGACACGATCAGGTGGCGCCCGACCCGCCGGCGTCCCGCCAGCGCGCCCGCGATGCCGCTGTGCACGGCCTGCGTCCCGGACGACGTGAACACCAGCTCGTCCGCCCGGCACCCCACCGCCTCGGCCGCGGCCTCCCGGGCGGCGTCGAGCAGCAACCGAGCCCGCCGCCCCTCCCGGTACAACCGCGAAGGATCAGCCCACCCTTCGTCCAGAGCAGCCAACAGCCCCTGCCGGGCGACGGGATGGAGAGGAGCGGCGGAGGCCGCGTCAAAGTAGGACACACAGCAACGTTAGAACGCCGGTGCGCGGAACCCCCAGGGGCGCAGGACTGTGACGACATGCGGCTGCGCCGCGGGGGCGCGACAGGCCGCAGCGGATGCCGCCCCGCCAAACAAGCGAACCACCCGAGTGAGTAGGCACCCCTCCTGGAGAACCCCCGGAGGGCGTCGGCTAGGGTTTGGTCCGCATAAACATCCAAACCCCTGCCCGACGCAGGGCGGCGACCGACCAGCGAGAAGGCCGCAGCCAACCGCGCGGGCGAGACTCTCGGGAAGGCGCTACGTGAGTCCCAACGGCTCCGACCGCTCGCCGCGGCGCCCGATGCGGCGGAAGCTGCTGCAGGCACTGACCGCGGGCCTGGTCCTTGCGACCGCAACCGGTTGCACATGGAAGGACTTCCCCCGCCTTGGCATGCCCACCCCGACCACGGAAGAGGCTCCGCGGATCCTCTCCCTGTGGCAGGGATCGTGGGCTGCCGCGCTCGCCGTCGGCGTGCTGGTGTGGGGCCTGATCCTGTGGAGTGCGATCTTCCACCGGCGCAGCCGCACCAAGGTCGAGGTACCTCCGCAGACCCGTTACAACATGCCCATCGAGGCCTTGTACACGGTGGTCCCGATCATCATCGTCTCGGTGCTGTTCTACTTCACCGCCCGCGACGAGTCCAAGCTCCTCAGCCTGGAGAAGAAGCCCGACGTCACGGTCAACGTGGTCGGCTTCCAGTGGAGCTGGTGCTTCAACTACATCCAGAACGTCGACGGTTCCACCGGTGACGCGAAGACCGACGAGAACCTGGCCGCCATCCCGGACAGGTACAAGAAGGACTTCCCGGCCGACGCGGGCGGCGTCTACACCTGCGGCACTCCCGGTGAGCGGAACCCGCAGACCAACAACCCCGGTCCGACCCTCTGGCTCCCCGAGGGCAAGACGGTCCGGTTCGTCCTCACCTCGCGGGACGTCATCCACTCCTTCTGGGTGGTGCCGTTCCTGATGAAGCAGGACGTCATCCCGGGCCACACCAACGCCTTCCAGGTGACCCCCAACCGGGAGGGCACCTTCCTGGGCAAGTGCGCCGAGCTCTGCGGCGTCGACCACTCCCGCATGCTGTTCAACGTGAAGGTCGTCTCCCCCGAGCGGTACGAGCAGCATCTCAAGGACCTCGCCAAGAAGGGGCAGACCGGTTACGTTCCCGCGGGCATCGAGCAGACGAGCCACGAGAAGAACCGGGAGACGAACAACCTGTGAGCATCCTCAACGAACCCCAGGGTGCCGCGGCAGCAGGGTCCCACTACCAGGACGAGCTGCCGGTCCGGCGCCAGCGTCGCGGTGAAGTGGTCGTCAAGTGGCTGACGACGACCGACCACAAGACGATCGGCACGCTGTACCTGGCCACGTCGTTCGCGTTCTTCATCATCGGCGGCGCGATGGCTCTCCTCATGCGCGCCGAGCTGGCCCGTCCGGGCCTGCAGATCATGTCGAACGAGCAGTTCAACCAGGCGTTCACGATGCACGGCACGATCATGCTGCTGATGTTCGCGACGCCGCTGTTCGCCGGTTTCGCGAACTGGATCATGCCGCTGCAGATCGGCGCGCCCGACGTGGCGTTCCCGCGGCTGAACATGTTCGCCTACTGGCTGTACCTGTTCGGCTCGCTGATCGCCGTCGCCGGCTTCCTCACGCCGAACGGCGCCGCCGACTTCGGCTGGTTCGCCTACGCCCCGCTGTCGGACGCGATCCGCAGCCCCGGCATCGGCGCCGACATGTGGATCATGGGTCTGGCCTTCTCCGGCTTCGGCACGATCCTCGGCTCGGTCAACTTCATCACCACGATCATCTGCATGCGCGCCCCCGGCATGACGATGTTCCGTATGCCGATCTTCACCTGGAACGTCCTGCTGACCGGTGTCCTGGTCCTGCTGGCCTTCCCGGTGCTGGCGGCCGCGCTGTTCGCCCTGGAGGCGGACCGCAAGTTCGGCGCCCACGTCTTCGACGCGGCCAACGGCGGCGCCCTGCTGTGGCAACACCTCTTCTGGTTCTTCGGACACCCAGAGGTGTACATCATCGCCCTGCCGTTCTTCGGCATCATCTCCGAGGTCATCCCGGTCTTCTCCCGTAAGCCGATGTTCGGCTACATGGGTCTGATCGCCGCGACGATCTCCATCGCCGGTCTCTCCGTGACCGTGTGGGCGCACCACATGTACGTCACCGGCGGTGTGCTGCTGCCGTTCTTCTCCTTCATGACGTTCCTCATCGCCGTCCCGACCGGCGTGAAGTTCTTCAACTGGATCGGCACGATGTGGAAGGGCAGCCTCTCCTTCGAGACGCCGATGCTCTGGGCCACCGGCTTCCTGATCACCTTCACCTTCGGTGGTCTGACCGGTGTCATCCTGGCCTCGCCGCCGATGGACTTCCACGTCTCCGACTCGTACTTCGTGGTGGCGCACTTCCACTACGTCGTCTTCGGCACCGTCGTCTTCGCGATGTTCTCCGGCTTCCACTTCTGGTGGCCGAAGTGGACCGGCAAGATGCTGGACGAGCGCCTCGGCAAGGTCACCTTCTGGACGCTGTTCGTCGGCTTCCACGGCACCTTCCTGGTCCAGCACTGGCTGGGCGCCGAGGGCATGCCGCGCCGGTACGCCGACTACCTGGCGGCCGACGGGTTCACCGCCCTGAACACGATCTCGACGATCGCCTCGTTCGTGCTCGGTCTGTCGATCCTGCCGTTCCTCTACAACGTGTGGAAGACGGCCAAGTACGGCAAGCCGGTCGGCGTGGACGACCCGTGGGGCTACGGCCGCTCCCTGGAGTGGGCGACCTCCTGCCCGCCGCCGCGGCACAACTTCCTCACCCTGCCGCGGATCCGCAGTGAATCCCCGGCGTTCGACCTGCACCACCCGGAGATCGCCGCGCTCGAGCAGCTGGAGCACGCCGACCACGGCACCGGCGCCATCGCGGGCAGCAAGGAGGCCGGCAAGTGAAGATCCAGGGCAAGATGTTCATCTGGCTGAGCGTCTTCGTCCTCGCCATGGCGGTCGTCTATGGCGTGTGGTCGAAGGAGCCGGCCGGCACCACGGCCCTCTTCCTGGCCTTCGGTCTGTGCATCATGGTCGGCTTCTACCTGGGCTTCACCGCCCGGCGGGTCGACACCGGCGCCCAGGACAACAAGGAGGCGGACGTCGCGGACGACGCCGGCGAGCTGGGCTTCTTCAGCCCGCACAGCTGGCAGCCGCTGTCCCTGGCCATCGGCGGCGCCCTCGCCTTCCTGGGGGTCGCGGTCGGCTGGTGGCTGCTGTACTTCGCGACACCCGTGATCCTCGTCGGCCTGTTCGGCTGGGTGTTCGAGTACTACCGCGGTGAGAACCGCACCCAGTAGCACCCGGCGGCGCCCGGCCGACGGCGCCGCACCGGCCGCTGAACGCGGCAGAGCCCGGACACTCCGCGAGGAGCGTCCGGGCTCCTGCGTTCGCCGCAACGAGTGTCACCCGTGCGTGTCTCCCAGCGCGCCGCCGTTGACACGGCTTCCTAGCGTGATCCACATGAGCCACGCACCCCGCCCCCACCCCCGCACCGTCGTCGGCTGCACCCTGCTGGTGATCGCCCTGGCCGAGGGCGCCGTCGCCTGCGGCCCGGACGACAACCCCCTCGCCGCGCGCCCCTACGACGCCACGGACCAGATCGCCTTCAGCGGGCCCACCGAAGAGGCCGAGAAGGCCGACCCGGACAAGCCCCTGGAGATCACCGCGCGGGCCGCGGACGGCCGGATGACGGACGTCACCGCCCTCGACGCGACCGGCCGCTACATAGCCGGCGAACTCTCCGCGGACGGCGCCCGCTGGCACAGCACCGAGCCGCTCGCCGCCGACGCCCGCTACACGGTCCGCGTGAGCACCGAGGACGAGGACGGAGCCCCCGGCCGCCGCGTCCTGTCCTTCGTCACCGGCAAGCCCGCCGACAAGAAGCGCCTGACGGTGGCCTTCGGCCCGCAGACGGGCACCTACGGCGTCGGCCAGCCCCTCACCGCGGAACTGAGCCAGCCCGTCAAGGACCCCGCGCAGCGCGCCCTCGTCGAACGGGCCCTCAAGGTGGAGTCGCTGCCCGCCGTCCAGGGCGGCTGGCACTGGGTCGACGACAAGCAGCTCCACTACCGCCCGCAGGAGTACTGGCCCGCCCACGCCACGATCCGGGTGCACAGCAACCTGGACGGCATAAAGATCGGCGACCGCCTCTGGGGCGGCGCCGGCAAGGACCTCTCGCTCACCATCGGCGACCGGGTCATCGCCGTCACCGACGCCGCCTCCCACACGCTGACCCTCACCAGGAACGGCGAGGAGATCAAGCGGCTCCCGGTCACCACCGGCAAGCCCGGCTTCGAGACCCGCAACGGCGTCAAGGTCGTCCTGGGCAAGGAGTACTTCGTCCGGATGCGCGGCACCAGCATCGGCATCCCCGAGGGCTCCTCGGACTCCTACGACCTGCCCGTCTACTACGCCACCCGCGTCACCTGGAGCGGCGAGTACGTGCACGCCGCCCCCTGGTCGGTGGGATCCCAGGGGTACGCCAACGTCAGCCACGGCTGCACGGGCATGAGCACCGCCAACGCCGCCTGGTTCTTCGACCACGTCCGCCAGGGCGACGTCGTACAGGTCGTCAACAGCAACGGCCGCACGATGGAGACCTTCGGCAACGGCTTCGGCGACTGGAACGTCGACTGGAAGAAGTGGACCGAGGGCAGCGCGTTGACGGCCGGCGCGCACAAGGCGCAGCCCGACACCACCCGCCTGCGCCCGACGGCCGTCTAGATCACCTCAGAGCCGCCCAGAGCCGCCCAGAGCCGCTCAAGGCCCCTCACGGCGGCCCAGGGCCGCCCCCTCAGGCGCTCTGCAGTCGCCGCTCGCGCAACAGCGCGGCCAGCGCCGCCGCGAACTCCACCGGCTCCACCGGCAGCGTCACCGCCGCCTCCGCCCGGCTCCAGGTGGCCAGCCAGGCGTCCTGCGGCCGCCCGATGAGCAGCAGCACCGGCGGGCACCGGAACACCTCGTCCTTGATCTGCCGGCACAGCCCCATGCCCCCCATGGGCACGGCCTCCCCGTCCAGGACCACGACGTCGACCCCGCCCGCGTCCAGCTCCCGCAGCACGGCCGCGTGCGTCGCGCACTCGATGAACTCCACGACGGGGGAGTCCGGCGCGGGCCGCCGTCCGGTCGCCAGCCGCACCTGCTCCCTGGTCCGGGCGTCGTCGCTGTAGACCAGCACCGTGGCGGTCTCCTGCATGGTTCCTCCGCGTCATTGGAGTGGAACTTCCGGGTACCGATGGGGCGGATGCTACTCCCCTGAACACCACGTCAACACCTGTCGGAACACCCCCGTGCTGGGCCATCCGGGCACTCCACACGGTACGGACACTCCGAACGGCACCCCCGGGAGTGAGGGCGAGATAAGCGACCGACATAATGTCGGTCGTGGCGACAGCAACGACAGTAGATACCGGGCACGCGCACCCGTCGGTCAACCGGCCGAACCTCACCAGCGTCGGAACCATCATCTGGCTGAGCTCCGAGCTGATGTTCTTCGCGGCCCTCTTCGCGATGTACTTCACCCTGCGATCGGTGACGGGTCCAGAGTTCTGGAAGGAACAGGCCGCAGCCCTGAACTTCCCGTTCTCGGCGACGAACACCACGATCCTGGTGCTCTCCTCGCTCACCTGCCAGCTCGGCGTTTTCGCCGCCGAGCGCGGTGACGTGAAGAAGCTCCGGGGCTGGTTCATCGTCACCTTCATCATGGGTGCGATCTTCATCGGCGGTCAGGTGTACGAGTACACCGAGCTGGTCAAGCACGAGGGCCTCTCGCTCTCGTCCGACCCCTACGGCTCGGTCTTCTACCTGACCACCGGCTTCCACGGCCTGCACGTGACGGGCGGTCTCATCGCCTTCCTGCTGGTCCTGGGGCGCACCTATGCGGCCAGGAGGTTCACCCACGAGCAGGCGACCGCCGCGATCGTCGTGTCCTACTACTGGCACTTCGTCGACGTCGTCTGGATCGGCCTCTTCGCCACGATCTACATGATCAAGTAGCCGGGCCCGCACCCGCACATTCCAGAAGCATCGACGCAGAAGATCCTGACACCGGGGTAATCCGTGAAAAAGCTCTCCGCACGACGACGCCATCCGCTGGCGGCGCTCGTCGTCCTACTCCTCGCGCTGGCATGCACCGGGGGGCTGTACGCCGCGTTCGCACCCGCGAGCAAGGCGCAGGCAGATGAAACCGCCCAGTCCCTCGCCATCGACGAGGGCAAGAAGCTCTACGCCGTAGGCTGCGCCAGCTGCCACGGCACCGGCGGTCAGGGCACCTCCGACGGTCCGAGCCTCGTGGGCGTGGGCGCCGCCGCCGTCGACTTCCAGGTCGGCACCGGCCGTATGCCCGCGGCGACCTCCCAGGGCGTCCAGGTGCCGAAGAAGAAGGTCGTCTACACGCAGGCCCAGATCGACCAGCTGGCCGCGTACATCGCCTCCCTCGGCGCCGGCCCGTCCGTCCCGACCGACGCCGAGTACGGTCCGGAGGGCGCGGACATCGCCAAGGGCGGTGAACTGTTCCGCACCAACTGCGCGCAGTGCCACAACTTCACCGGCAAGGGCGGCGCCCTGACCCGGGGCAAGTACGCCCCCTCGCTCGAGGGCGTGGACCCGAAGCACATCTACGAGGCCATGCAGACCGGCCCGCAGAACATGCCCTCCTTCCCCGACACCACGCTGTCGGAGCAGAACAAGAAGGACATCATCGCGTACCTGAACGCGGTCAACGGAGATGAGACGGAGAGCCCCGGCGGTCTCGAACTGGGCGGCCTCGGGCCGGTCAGCGAGGGTCTGTTCGGCTGGATCTTCGGACTCGGCGGACTGATCGCCGTCGCCGTGTGGGTCGCCGCCCGGACCGCAAAGGCCAAGAAGTCATGAGTAGCCAAGACATTCCAGAAGAGAACCTGCCCGCTGAGCAGGACGCCCGCCACGGCGCGGTGAGCGTCGCGGACGAGCAGCACCCGTTCGCGGACCCGGGGCTGCCGCCCCACGAGCACCGTGTCCAGGACATCGACGAGCGGGCCGCCAAGCGGTCCGAGCGTACGGTCGCCTTCCTGTTCACGCTGTCGATGCTGGCCACCGTCGGCTTCATCGCCTCGTACGTGACGATCCCGCACGACAAGTCGATCTTCGTGTTCCCGATCGGTCACATCAGCGCGATGAACTTCGCGCTGGGCCTGACCCTCGGCGCGGCCCTGTTCTGCATCGGCGCCGGCGCGGTCCACTGGGCCCGCACGCTGATGTCGGACGAGGAGGTCGCGGACGACCGTCACGCGATCGAGGCGAGCCCCGAGGTCAAGGCCAAGGTCATGGCCGACTTCAAGCAGGGCGCCAAGGAGTCCGCGCTCGGCCGGCGCAAGCTGATCCGCAACACGATGTTCGGCGCGCTGGCCCTGTTCCCGCTCTCCGGCGTCGTGCTGCTGCGCGACCTCGGTCCGCTGCCCGGGGACAAGCTGCGCCACACGCTGTGGGGCAAGGGCAAGCTGCTCGTCAACATGAACACCAACGAGCCGCTGCGTCCCTCGGACGTCGCGGTCGGCTCCCTCACCTTCGCCAAGCCGGAGGGTCTCGAGGAGACCGACCACGACTTCCAGAACGAGATCGCCAAGGCCGCCCTGATGATCGTCCGCATCCAGCCGGACAACATCAAGGACAAGCGCGAGCTCGAGTGGTCGCACGACGGCATCGTGGCGTACTCGAAGATCTGCACCCACGTGGGCTGCCCGATCTCCCTGTACGAGCAGCAGACGCACCACGTGCTGTGCCCCTGCCACCAGTCCACCTTCGACCTGTCCGACGGTGCCCGAGTGATCTTCGGCCCGGCCGGTCACGCCCTGCCGCAGCTGCGTATCGGTGTGAACGACGAGGGCTACCTCGAGGCGCTCGGCGACTTCGAAGAGCCCGTCGGTCCTGCATTCTGGGAGCGCGGATGAGCAACAAGGACGACCGCCGCAAGGCGCCCGCAGGTGAGCGGGTCGCCGACTGGGCCGACGGTCGGCTGGGGATCTACTCCCTGGCCAAGGCCAACATGCGCAAGATCTTCCCGGACCACTGGTCCTTCATGCTGGGCGAGATCTGCCTCTACAGCTTCATCATCATCATCCTCACGGGTGTGTATCTGACGCTGTTCTTCCACCCGTCGATGAACGAGGTGGAGTACCACGGCTCCTATGTCCCGCTCCAGGGACAGCTGATGTCCGAGGCGTTCAACTCGACCATGCACATCTCCTTCGATGTGCGCGGTGGTCTGCTGATCCGGCAGATCCACCACTGGGCCGCGGTGATCTTCCTCGCCGGCATGTTCGTGCACATGATGCGCGTCTTCTTCACCGGCGCGTTCCGCAAGCCGCGTGAGATCAACTGGCTGTTCGGCTTCCTGCTGTTCGTCCTGGGCATGTTCACCGGTTTCACCGGCTACTCGCTCCCGGACGACCTGCTCTCCGGCACCGGTGTCCGCTTCACGCAGGGCGCGATCCTGTCCGTGCCGATCGTCGGCACGTACATCTCGATGTTCCTGTTCGGCGGGGAGTTCCCGGGCGGCGACTTCGTCGCGCGGTTCTACTCGATCCACATCCTGCTGCTGCCGGGCATCATGCTCGGGCTCGTGGTCGGCCACCTGATCCTGGTCTTCTACCACAAGCACACGCAGTTCGCGGGCCCCGGCCGCACCAACAAGAACGTCGTCGGCATGCCGCTGCTGCCGGTCTACATGGCCAAGGCCGGAGGATTCTTCTTCCTGGTCTTCGGCGCCATCGCGGCCATCGCCGGCATCGCGTCCATCAACCCGATCTGGGTGCTCGGCCCGTACCGTCCGGACCAGGTGTCCACCGGCGCCCAGCCCGACTGGTACATGGGCTTCGCCGAGGGCCTGATCCGCGCCATGCCGGGCTGGGAGATCAACCTCTGGGGTCACACGCTGGTCCTGGGCGTGTTCGTCCCGCTGGTGCTCTTCGGTCTGTTCCTCGGTGTGATCGCCCTGTACCCGTTCATCGAGTCCTGGGTCACCGGCGACAAGCGCGAGCACCACATCCTGGACCGTCCGCGCAACGCCCCGACCCGCACGGCCTTCGGCGTCGCCTGGATCACCGGCTACATGATCATGCTGATCGGCGGTGGCAACGACATCGTCGCCACCCACTTCCACCTGTCGATCAACGCGGTCACCTGGTTCGTCCGGATCGGCTTCTTCGTCGGACCGGTGCTGGCCTTCGTGGTCACCAAGCGGATCTGCCTCGGCCTCCAGCGCCGCGACAAGGACAAGGTGCTGCACGGCCGCGAGACCGGCACCATCAAGCGCCTGCCGCACGGTGAGTTCATCGAGGTGCACGAGCCGCTCAGCCAGGAGGCCCTGTACACGCTCACCGCGCACGAGCAGTACCAGCCCGCCGAGATCGGCCCCACGGTCGACGAGAACGGCGTGGAGCGCAAGGTGAAGCGTTCCGAGAAGGTCCGCGCCAAGCTGAGCAAGGCGTACTACGGCGAGGAGAACCAGATCTCGAAGCCGACCGTCGAGGAGTACCGGGAGATCACGAGCGGCCACGGCCACCACTGATCACTGCGTCGCCACACCACACTGAAGGGCCCCGTCCGGTGTTCGGACGGGGCCCTTCCGTTCCCCGCGGCTGGATAGGGTGGGACCGCACTCTTCTACGACACCCAGGAGCGGCCCTATGAGCGCTGTGACCCCCGCTGGAGGCGACACCGCGGCGGGCCGCTCCTGGCCCGCCCTGCTGAACGGCCTGCTGGAGGGCCGCGACCTCTCCGCGGACGACACCGCATGGGCGATGGACCTGATCATGCGCGGCGAGGCCACGGACGCGCAGATCGCCGGGTTCGCGGTGGCGCTGCGCGCCAAGGGCGAGACCGTTCAGGAGATCACCGGCCTGGTCCGGACGATGTACGCGCACGCCAACGTCATCGACGTGCCCGGACGGACCGTCGACATCGTCGGCACCGGCGGCGACGGCGCGAAGACGGTGAACATCTCCACGATGTCGTCGATCGTCATCGCCGGCACCGGTGCGAAGGTCGTCAAGCACGGCAACCGGGCCGCGTCCTCCGCGTCCGGCGCCTCCGACGTCCTGGAGAAGCTCGGCGTCAATCTGGAACTGACTCCGCGGCGGGTGGCCGAGGTCGCCGAGGAGGCAGGGATCACCTTCTGCTTCGCGATCAAGTTCCATCCGGCGCTGCGTCATGTCGCCGCCGCACGCGGCCAGTTGGGCATCCGCACCACGTTCAACGCCCTCGGCCCGCTGACCAACCCGGCCAGGGTGAAGGCGCAGGCGGTGGGCGTCGCCGACCCGCGGATGGCCCCGCTGATCGCCGGCGTCTTCGCCGAACGCGGCAACTCCTCCCTGGTGTTCCGCGGCGACGACGGCTTCGACGAGCTGACCACGACGTCCACCTCCCGGGTCTGGGTCGTCCGCGACGGCAAGGTCACCGAGGAGACCTTCGACCCGCGGGACGTCGGCATCGAGCTGGTCGGGGTGGAGGCGCTGCGCGGCGCCGACCCGTCGTACAACGCGGAGGTCGCGCGCCGGCTGCTGGACGGTGAGACGGGGCCGGTGCGCGACGCCGTCCTGCTGAACTCCGCGGCGGCCCTGGTGGCGCTGGACCCGTCGGACGCGCCGCTCACCGAGCAGCTCCGCGCCGGCATGGACAAGGCGGCGCAGTCCGTCGACTCCGGCGCGGCCAAGCGGGCGCTGGAGCGCTGGGTGGCCGCGAGCAACGCGTAGCCGAAGAGAGGCGGTCCCGCGATCCGGACAGGAGTTGCGGGACCGCGAACCCATCGCGTACGTTCCTTCGCAGGTCATGAGTGACAGTCATGAGGCCCCGGCCGACTGTCCGGCAACCCTCCGTCCGTGGCGGGGTGCCCCGGGTGAAGACCAGGCCGTGGGCAGCGAGGTCCGCGGCAAGCGCGGATCCCTCACGCTCCTGAGATGAGCACAGCCCAGGGATCCTGGTCATCGAGGGAGCCTCCCGTGAGCAAGCGAATGCGTTAGGGCCGCAGAGCCCCGCCTCCGCACCCCCTTTCACCTCTTCTCCGCGCTTGAGCCGCATCCGCTCGCGTGGTGAATCCGCCTGCCTTTCACGGGAGTTCCGCCATGTCCGTCTCCACCGCTGCCGTCGCTCCGTCGCTTTGTGCCCCGCTGCCCGTTCTGGGCGGGGACGTCACCGTCCCGCTCGTCACGGGCGGCGAAGTCGCCTACGCGGCGCTCGACTACGCGGCCAGCGCCCCCGCCCTCCAGCGCGTCTGGGACGACGTGGCGGCCTACGCCCCGTACTACGGCAGCGTCCACCGCGGCGCCGGCTACCTCTCCCAGCTCTCCACCGATCTCTTCGAGAACGCCCGCCGGACGATCGCCGAGTTCCTCGACTGCCGCGCCGACGACCAGCTGGTCTTCACCCGCTCCACCACCGACTCCCTGAACCTGCTCGCCGGGGCCCTCCCCGCCGGCTGCCAGGTCTTCGTCTTCGAGACCGAGCACCACGCCTCGCTGCTGCCCTGGCAGGACGCCCGCGTCACCTACCTCGACGCCCCGCGCACCCCCGGTCAGGCGGTCGAGACCCTGGAGCGCGCCCTCGCCGCCCGCGCCCCGTACGGTCCCGCCCTGGTCTGCGTCACCGGCGCCTCCAACGTCACCGGCGAGCTGTGGCCCGTACGGGAGCTGGCCGCCGCCGCCCACGCGCACGGCGCCCGGATCGTCCTGGACGCCGCCCAGCTGGCCCCCCACCATCCGGTGTCCGTCCGTGACCTGGACGTCGACTGGGTCGCGTTCTCCGGCCACAAGCTGTACGCCCCGTTCGGCTCCGGCGTCCTGGCCGGCCGCGCCGACTGGCTCCGGGCCGCCGATCCCTACCTCGCCGGCGGCGGCGCGAGCCGCAAGGTCACCCGGCGCGAGGACGGGGGAGTGGACGTGGAGTGGCACGAGAGCGCCGCCCGCCACGAGGCCGGCTCCCCGAACGTGATCGGCGCCTACTCCATCGCGTCGGCCTGCAAGGCCCTCACCGAGGCCGGCTTCGACACGCTGGTCGCCCGCGAGCGGCATCTGATCGCCACGGTGCGCGAGGGACTCGCGGAGGTCCCCGAGGTCCGGATCCTCTCCCTCTTCGGCGACGACGCCCCGCGGGTCGGCGTGATCTCCTTCGTCGTCGAGGGCTGGAACAGCTCCCACTTCGCCGCCGCCCTCTCCGCCGAGTACGGCATCGGCGTCCGCGACGGCCTCTTCTGCGCCCACCCCCTGGTCTGCACCCTGCTGGGCACGGCTCCCGAGACCCAGGGCGAGTGCGGGGCCCCCGAGGCGGCCCCGGGCGAGAAGTCCCTCAACGCCATCAGGGTGAGCTTCGGCGCGGGCACCCCGGACGAGCACGTGGACCGCTTCGTCCACGCGGTGCGCGAACTGGTCACGCAGGGCGCGAAGTGGCGGTACAGGACGGAAGACGGCCGCTGCGTACCGGCGGTATGACGCGGCCCGCGTCAGGGGCGACGCCCTGGGGCGCGGGGAACCGCGCGACCGTCCACCGCCGGCCGGGCTCCACTTTTGTTCGGAGCTCTAAGAGTCCAGCCCGATGGCGAAAGCCGCCTCCAGGTCATGCTGGGAATACGTGCGGAAAGCTACATGCGTGTCCGTCCCGAGAACGCCGGGGATCTTGCTGATCCGCCCCGGGATCACCTCGGCGAGGTCCTCGTGCTGCCGGACCCGCACCATGGCGATCAGGTCGTACGTCCCGGTCACGGAGAACACCTCGCTCACGGACTCCAGCGAGGCGATCGACTCCGCGATCTCGGGAATCCGGTCCACGCTGGTCTTGATGAGGACGATCGCGGTGATCACGGCTGGTTCTCTCCCTCGGGGGACGGAGTCGGGGCGGGTTTCACTCTAGTGGGCACGTTGAACCGGGCCCACGCGTAGCCGAAGCCCAGGCCGAACCCCATCAGGTGCGCCAGGTACGCCACCCCGGGCCCCGGCCCGGCCCGCCCCGCCGCCAGCCACTGCAGCGCCGCCCAGAAGGGCAGCACCAACCACGCGGGGAACCGCAGCGGCAGGAAGAAGAGGAACGGCAGGAGACTGGTCACCCGCGCCCGGGGGAACAGGTACAGGAACCCGCCGAGGATCGCCGAGATCGCCCCGGACGCCCCCACCAGGGGCTGCTCGGAGCCGGCGTTGGCGGCGGCGTAGCCCGACAGGGCCAGGTAGCCGCAGCCGAGGAAGAAGAGCGAGAACTGCACGCGGCCCATCCGGTGCTCGGTCATCGCCCCGAAGACGTAGAGGAAGAGCATGTTGCCCAGCAGGTGCACCCAGGTCCCGTGGACGAACAGGGCCGTGGCCGGGGTGAGGAGGGCGCGTGGGGAGCCGTCGAACAGGTCGGCCGGGATCACGCCCCAGCGGCGGAAGTAGGCCCGCTGCGCGGCCGCGAGTTCCTCGCCGGAGCCGTACGCGGGATTGAGGCCGGAGGCCGGGCTGATCGCGAAGAGCACACAGCACAGCGCGATCGTCGCGTACGTCACCGGGGCGGCGGGGTGCCGGATCGCCCGGTCCAGAGCCCCGTTCCAGTCGCTGATCATGGACACAGAGCATGACGTAACGGGACGCACACCCCCGTACCGCCTCGCCGCCGTGGACGGATGGGCGACGAGTACCCGCCAGGCCGTAGGGTTACGAGCCACACGCACAGGGTGCCCGCCGGGCGTCCGGTGGGTGTCCGACCAGCGGAAGACCGACACTAGAAGGAAGCGACAGTCACGATGACGGTTCCCCTGCCGACCGCCACGACGCGGTGGCGCTGCACGCTGTGCGGCAATCTCACCCGGTTCGACGTGACGCGCTCGTCGAAGGTCGTCGAGTACGTTCACCTCGATCTGGCGGGTGAGCCGAACGTCGAGGAGCGCGAGGTGGTCAGTGAGACCATCGAGTCGGTGCGGTGCCGTTGGTGCAATGCCGTGGACCAGGTGGAACTCGTCGACAGGCCGGGCGCCGGCTCCTGAGAGTGGGGAGGGCCCGCGAGGAATTGGGGTGTGACGGATGGTGGAGAGCGCAGGCGGGGGGCCGGGCGACGGCGCCGCTGAGGTGCTCGACCGTCCGCTGCCCGACGGTGTGCGCCGCCGGGTCGTGCAGATCGTCTCGGACGGCTTCGGCGGGCTGACCGTCGGGGAACTGCCCGCGCAGTTGCGGCAGTACGCCCGGTTCGCCCCGAATCGCCGGGCCAAGTTCGCGGGCAACGCGATGGCGGCCGCGCTGGAGACGGACACACTGTTCCGGCAGCGCATCGCCGAGAAGTTCAGAGAGGCGCAGCCGGAACTCGCCGGCGCCCTCGACTCAGGCTCGCCGCCCCCGGCCGCGGATCCGCTCGATGTGGCGGCCGCGGCCTACGTACTGCGGCCCGTCGACTGGGTGAAGCTGGTCACGGCGGCCGGCGAGGAGGCGCAGCGCGCGGACGCGGAGCGGGCCGGCGAGGAGAGCCGGGCGGAGCTGGAGCGGCTGCGGGAGGAACTCGCGCAGGCCCGTGAGCACACCCGGACCGAGACCGAGCGGCTGCGCGTCGAGCTGGACGCGGCGAAGAGGGAAGCGGAATCGCTTCACCGCAAGCTGCGTTCGGCCCTCAGCGACGTCAAGCGCGGTGAGGCGGCGCTGCGCAAGGCTCAGGGCGAGGCAGAGGCCCAGCGCGCCGAGGGGCAGGCGCAGGTGTCCGCCGCGGAGAGCGAGTCACGGCGGCTGAAGGCCCGGCTCGGGGAGGCGGAGGCCGCCCTGGAGGCCGCGCGGCGGGCGGCGCGTGAGGGGCGCAGCGTGGAGGACATGCGGGTGCGGCTGCTGCTGGACACCGTGCTGGAGGCTGCCCAAGGGCTGCGCAGGGAACTGGCGTTGCCGCCGGTGTCGGTCCGCCCGGCGCAGACCGTGGACGCGGTCGAACCGGGGCGGATGACCCCGAAGGACATCGCTGCGCGCGCCCTGTCGGAGAACGACCCGGCGATCCTGGACCAGTTGCTCGCGTTGCCGCAGGCCCATCTCGTGGTCGACGGCTACAACGTCACCAAGACCGGTTATCCGCAGATGCCGTTGGAGAAGCAGAGGCTGCGCCTGCTCGGCCAGCTCTCCCAACTCGCCGCGCAGACCGGTGCCGAGGTCACCTGTGTCTTCGACGGGGCCGAACTGGTCGCGCCGGTGCTGCTGGCGCCGCCGCGCGGGGTGCGGGTGTTGTTCTCCAAGCCGGGCGTCACCGCCGACGAGCTCATCCGCCAACTGGTGCGCGCCGAGCCGCCGGGCCGGCCGGTCATCGTCGCCTCGACCGACCGCGAGGTGGCCGACGGGGTCGCCAAGGCGGGGGCGCGCCCTGTCGCTTCTGCGGTACTCCTGAAGCGACTGACCTGAAGGTCAATGTAAAGGTTTAATGCCCGAATTGGCGCAATCGTCACGCAACGTAGCGTCAACCCGGCATCACCCCACGTGGATTGAGGTCAAAAAATGCGGTGTGTCACCGAGATTTTTTGGCTGAGGATTTGAAGTGATCACGGGGAGGTCACTAGGGTCTGCCTTCGAACCTCCACACGAGTGATCACTCACAAGAAGGAGTCGTCCTCCGTGGCGTCCCACCGTCGACCCAAGCAGCCGAGCCGCGCACGAGTCACCGTGCTGACCACCGCGGCCGCCGCCGCTGTGGCCCTGAGCTCGCAGGCGGCCAACGCCGCGCCCAGTGAGAAGCCCACCAAGGACGAGGTCAAGGCCAAGGTCGACGCGCTCTACGAGCAGGCCGAGCAGGCCACCGAGAAGTTCAACGGGGCCAAGGAGAAGCAGGAGAAGCTCCAGAAGGAGATCTCCACCATCCAGGACGACGTCGCTCGTGGTCAGGACGAGCTCAACGGGCTCCGCGACAGCATAGGTCTCGCGGCGGCGGCCCAGTACCGCACCGGCTCCATCGACTCCTCCCTCCAGCTCTTCCTGTCGTCGAACCCGGACGACTACCTGGACAAGGCCTCCGCGGCCGACCAGCTCAGCGCCCAGCAGGTCGAGGCGCTGAAGAAGATCCAGGACAAGCAGCGCGAACTCGCCCAGGACCGCGCCGAGGCGTCCGAGAAGCTCAAGGACCTCGCCACCACGCGGACCGAACTGGGCAAGAAGAAGAAGGAAGTCCAGTCCAAGCTGGCCGAGGCGCAGAAGCTGCTCAACACGCTCTCCGCCAAGGAGAAGGCCGCGCTCGCCGCCGCCGACGCCCGCGCCAGCCGTGACGCAGGCGACCGCGTCGACCTCGGCAACACCGCCCCCGCCTCGGGCCGCGCCATGGCCGCCTTCCAGGCCGCCCAGAGCAAGATCGGCTCGCCGTACGTCTACGGCGCCACCGGCCCGTCCTCCTTCGACTGCTCTGGCCTGACCTCCTGGGCCTTCGCCCAGGCCGGCGTCAAGATCCCGCGCATCTCGCAGGACCAGGCCAACGCGGGCACCCGGATCTACTCCCAGTCCGACCTCAAGGTCGGCGACCTGGTCATCTTCTACGGCGACCAGCACCACGTCGGTTTCTACGCGGGCAACGGCCAGGTGCTGCACGCCCCGCGCACCGGCACCGTCGTCCGCTACGAGTCGATCGGCAACATGCCGTTCCAGTTCGGCGTCCGGATCTGAGCCGACCGGCCGGCCGACGCCATCAAGATCACGACACCGTGCCGCCCGAACGGGCGAATCGCCACGACGTGAACTGACCCCGCACCCCGCCCATGACCTGCGTCATAGGCGGGGTGTCACGTTGTGTGCCCGCGGAGGTCTTTGGTCGCCCCCCGGTGGCGGGGCTACTGTCTGGCCCGTTCCTCGTCCGCCAGTGGAAGGAGCGCGGCTTCCCGTGGGGTCCCATCGCCGCCTTGCACCGTCCGGGTTCGACCGGGGCGCCCTCGGCGTCCTGTCCGTCGCGACCGCAGCCTTCGGCGCCCTCGCCGCCGTGCCGGCCCCCGCCGCACCGCTCGACGACACCCGCGCCGAGGTCGACCGCCTCTACGAGCAGGCGGAGAAGGCCACCGAGGCCTTCAACGAGGCCGCGGAGCGGACCGGGACGCTGCGCCGCCAGGTCGGCGAGGCGCAGGACCGGGTCGCCCGTCAGCAGGCGCGCGTCAACGACCTGCGCGAGCGGCTCGGCGCGTTCGCCGGCGCCCAGTACCGCACCGGGGGCCTCGACCCGACCCTGGCGCTGCTGTTCTCCGACGACCCGGCCGACTACCTCGACCGGGCGCTGACCCTCGACCGGATCACCCTCCACCAGGCCGGTGAACTCAAGGACCTCCAGGGCGCGTTGCGCGAACTCGCCCAGGAACGCACGGAGGCCCTGCGCAGGCTCGGTGAACTGGACAAGAGCCGCAGGGCGGTCGCCGCGCACAAGCAGAGCGTCGAGCAGAAACTCGCCAGGGCCCGGCAGTTGCTGAACTCCCTGCCGTCAGCGGAGCGCGCCGCGTTCGACCGTGCCTCCCGGTCCGGCCGCGGCCACCTGTCGGGCCCCGGCGCGGCGGCCTCGGGCCGCGCCGCGGCCGCCCTGGCCGCCGCCCGCTCCGCGCTCGGCAAGCCGTACGTCTGGGGCGCGAACGGCCCCACCGGCTTCGACTGTTCGGGCCTCGTGCAGTGGTCCTACGCACAGGCCGGCCTCTCCCTCCCGCGCACCTCGCAGGCCCAGGCGCACGCCGGCCACCGCGTCCCCCTCTCCCAGGCCCGCCCCGGCGACATCGTCACCTACCGCTCCGACGCCAGCCACGTCGGCATGTACGTCGGCGACGGCCAGGTCATCCACGCCCCCTATCCCGGCGCCCCGGTCCGCTACGACCCGGTGGGGATGATGCCGGTGTCCTCGGTGACGCGCCCGTAGGGGTCCGCGCGGGGCGCGGCCGGGAGCGGCGGCGCCGGCTCGGGCCCCCCGTACGATCGGGGGATGGCGGGGCAGAGGCGAATCCGAGGGGTGCGAGCGGTCACGGCCCTGCTCCTGGCCCTCCTCGTGGGCTGCGGCGGGGCGCGCCCTCCGGTGGACGCCGCGCAGGACGCCGCGCAGCGCCTGCTCGACCGCCGCGCCGCGGCCGTCCTCGCCCACGACCCGCACGGCTACGCCGCCACCGGCGAGCGCGCCGGGTACGCCCGCCTGCGGTCCCTGCCGCTGGCCGCCTGGTCCTACCGGGTCACCTCGGCCCGCCGGGACGGCGACACCCTCACCGCCGAGGCCGAGCTCAGCTACCGCATCGACGGCTACGACCGGGCCCCGGTGACCGCCGCGCGCACCCTGCGTCTGGCCCGCACCGCCGCCGGGACCTGGGCGGTGGCCTCGGAGCGGCCCGCGCCGAAGGCCGGCGCACAGCTGTGGGACCAAGGCGCCGTGACCGTCGCCCGGGGCGCGCACAGCCTGATCCTCGGCGTCGGCCGCACCGGCGGGCAGCTGCGGGCCTTCGCCGGCCTGGCCGACCGCGCGGTCCCGGCGGTCTCGGCGGCGTGGGGCGAGGACTGGGCGCGGCACGTCGTCGTCCTCGTTCCCGGTTCGCTGGACGGCATGGCGGCGCTGCTCGGCTCGCCGGCCGCCTCCTACCGGGGAATCGCCGCCGTCACCACGGGCGAGACCGGCGGCGCGCCCCGGGCCCCCGCGGACCGGATCATCGTCAACCCCGACGCCTACGGCGTCCTGGGCCCCGAGGGCCGGCAGGTCGTGCTCACCCACGAGACCACGCACGTCGCCACCCGGGCCCACACCGGCCCGTCCACCCCGCTGTGGCTGTCCGAGGGCTACGCCGACTGGGTCGGCTACCGGGGCACCGACCGCACCCCGCCCCAGGTGGCCCCCGAACTGCAGAAGGCCGTAGCCGAGGGCCGCACCCCGACGGCCCTGCCCGCCGACGAGGACTTCGCCTTCACCGGCGACGCGACCCGACTGGCCCGCGCCTACGAGTCCGGCTGGCTGGCCTGCCGCCTGATCGCCGCCCACTGGGGCGAGGCCCGTCTCGACGCCTTCTACCGAGCCGTCGCGGCCCACCCCCGCCGAACGGACGCACTCGACCAGGCACTGAGGACCACCCTGAACACCACCCCGGAAGCCTTCACCGCAACCTGGCGAACCTATGCGGAGGAGCAGCTCGGCTGAACCGGCCGGCGGTTGGATAGGGTCGGCGGCGATGGACAAGACCCTGATCGTGACGAACGACTTTCCGCCCCGGCCGGGGGGGATCCAGGCGTTCCTGCACAACATGGCGCTTCGTCTCGACCCCGAGCGGGTCGTCGTCTACGCGTCCACGTGGAAGCGGGGCCGGGAGGGCGCCGAGGCGACGGCCGCCTTCGACGCCGAGCAGCCCTTCACCGTCGTCCGCGACTCGACGACGATGCTGCTGCCCACGCCCGCCGCGACCCGGCGGGCCGTCGGGCTGCTGCGGGAGCACGGGTGCACCTCGGTGTGGTTCGGGGCCGCCGCGCCGCTCGGGCTGATGGCGCCCGCGCTGCGCCGGGCCGGGGCCCGCCGGCTGGTCGCCACCACGCACGGCCACGAGGCCGGCTGGGCCCAGCTGCCGGCCGCGCGGCAGCTGCTCGGGCGGATCGGCGAGACCACCGACACGATCACCTATCTCGGGGAGTACACGCGTTCGCGGATCGCGACCGCGCTGAGCGCCGGCGCCGCCGCACGCATGGTGCAGCTGCCGCCGGGCGTCGACGAGAAGACCTTCCACCCCGGCTCCGGCGGCGAGGAGGTGCGGGCGCGCCTCGGCCTCACCGACCGGCCGGTCGTCGTCTGCGTCTCCCGTCTCGTCCCGCGCAAGGGACAGGACACGCTGATCCGGGCGCTGCCCCGGATCCTGGCCGCCGAGCCGGAGACGGTGCTGCTGATCGTCGGCGGCGGGCCGTACGAGAAGGAGCTGCGCCGGCTGGCGCACGAGCGGGGCGTCGCCGGTTCGGTGCGCTTCACCGGCTCGGTGCCCTGGGCCCAGCTGCCCGCGCACTACGGCGCCGGCGACGTCTTCGCCATGCCGTGCCGCACCCGCCGCGGTGGACTCGACGTGGAGGGCCTCGGCATCGTCTACCTGGAGGCGTCCGCGACCGGGCTGCCCGTGGTCGCCGGCGACTCCGGCGGCGCGCCCGACGCCGTCCTCGACGGGGAGACCGGCTGGGTCGTCCGCGGCGGCTCCCCCGAGGACACGGCCGACCGGATCGTCCCCCTCCTCGCCGACGAGGAACTGCGCCGCAGGATGGGCGAGCGCGGCCGGCGGTGGGTCGAGGAGAAGTGGCGCTGGGACCTGCTGGCGGATCGGCTGAAATACCTGTTGTAGGAGCCGCGCAGCCTCTGGCGGTATGTGAAGAATCCGCCCATGCTGCGCACATGACACCAAACCTGATTCAGCGTCAGCTGACGAGACGTCAAATCCTTGGTATGGCCGCCCTTCAGACGGCGGCCACCCTCGGCTTCACCCGCATAGGCCTCACCTCCGCCCAGTCCGCCGAGCCCGACGCCGTCGACTCCGCGCCCGCCATCGTCGTCGGCTCCGGCTACGGCGCTGCCGTGGCCGCCCTCCGCCTCGGCCAGGCCGGCATCCGCACCCTCGTCCTGGAGATGGGCCGCCTGTGGAACGCCGCCGGCCCCGACGGCAAGGTCTTCTGCTCCACCACCGCCCCCGACCAGCGCTCCATGTGGTTCCGCACCCGCACCGAGGCCCCGCTCGCCAGCTTCCTCTGGCTGGACGTCGTCAACAAGGACATCGGCGCCTACCCCGGCGTCCTGGACCGCGTGCACTTCGCGGACATGTCCGTCTACGTCGGACGCGGCGTCGGCGGCGGTTCGCTCGTCAATGGCGGGATGGCGGTCACCCCCCTACGGTCCTACTTCGCCGAGCAGTTCCCGACGGTCGACGTCAACGAGATGTACAACACCTACTTCCCGCGCGCCCGTTCGATGCTCGGCGTCAACACGGTCGACCCCGCCTGGTTCGAGTCCACGGACTGGTACCGGTTCACCCGGGTCTCCCGCAAGCACGCCCAGAACGCCGGCCTGAAGACCGCCTTCGTGCCCAACGTCTACGACTTCGGCTACATGCGGCGCGAGGCGGACGGCACGGCCACGAAGTCGGCGCTCGGCGGCGAGGTCATCTACGGCAACAACCAGGGCAAGCGCAGCCTCGACAAGACGTACATCGCCGCCGCGCTCGGCACCGGCAACGTCACCGTGCACACCCTGGAGAAGGTCCGCACGGTCAGCCGCGCCGCCGACGGCACGTACGTCCTGACCGCCGACCGCATCGACGTCACCGGGAAGGTCGTGGAGACCAAGCAGTACGGCTGCACCTACCTCTTCCTCGGCGGCGGCAGCGTCGGCACCAGCGAACTCCTCGTGCGCGCACGGGAGACGGGCACGCTGCCCGCGCTGGAGCCGAGTGTGGGGACCGGCTGGGGAACCAACGGCAACGTGATGCTGGGGCGGGCCAACCACCTGTGGGACACCGTCGGCGCCAACCAGTCGACCATGCCGGTCATGGGCATCGACGACTGGGCCAACACCGCCAACCCCGTCTTCGCGGAGATCGCCCCGCTGCCCACGGGCCTGGAGCACTGGGTCAGCCTCTACCTGGCGATCACCAAGAACCCCCAGCGCGCCGCGTTCACGTACGACAGCGCCACGGGCGGTGTGAAGCTGGGCTGGTCGGCGGCGCAGAGCGCCGTCTCGGTCGGCATGGCGAAGAAACTGTTCGACCGGATCAACTCGGCGAACTCCACCATCTACCGCTACGACCTGTTCGGCTCGCCGAGCAAGATCTTCGCCGACGACTTCACCTACCACCCCCTGGGCGGCTGCGTGTTGGGGAAGGCGACCGACGACTACGGCCGGGTGAAGGGGTATTCGAAGCTGTACGTCACCGACGGCTCGCTCGTGCCCGGTTCGATCGGGGTGAACCCGTTCGTCACCATCACCGCGCTCGCCGAACGCACGATGGCGCGGGTCCTCGCCGAGGACACCGCGCCATGACCCGCGAACCGAGCGCCTGATGAGACTCCGTCAGGAGGGCTGAGAGGGGCGCTACTTGGCGTAGATCGCCTCGATCTCCGCCGCGTAGTCCTTCGCCACGACGTTGCGCTTGAGCTTCAGCGACGGAGTGAGATGGCCCGAGTCCTCCGTGAACTGGGAGGAGAGAATGCGGAACTTCCGCACCGATTCCGCCTTCGACACCGCGGCGTTGCCGTCGTCGATCGCCGTCTGGACCGCGGCCAGCAGGTCCGCGTCCTCGCACAGCGACGCCGCGGTGGACCCGGCCGGCTTGCCGTGGTCGGCGGCCCAACGGTCCAGGAACTCCTCGTCGATGGTGACCAGCGCGCCCACGAACGGCCGCCCGTCGCCCACCACCATGCACTCGGCGACCAGCGCGTGCGCCCGGATACGGTCCTCGATCACCGCCGGGGCGACGTTCTTGCCGCCCGCGGTGACGATGATCTCCTTCTTGCGACCGGTGATGCTGAGGTAGCCGTCCTCGTCCAGGGTGCCGATGTCACCGGTGTGGAACCAGCCGTCGGCCAGCGCCTCCGCCGTCGCCCCCGGGTTGTTCCAGTACTCCTTGAACAGGTGCTCGCCGTGCAGCAGCACCTCGCCGTCGTCGGCGATGCGTACCACCGAGCCCGGCAGCGGCTGCCCGACCGTGCCGATCTTCTGCCGGTCCCAGGGGTTGAACGCGGTCGCCGCACACGACTCCGTCAGGCCGTAGCCCTCCAGGACGGTGAAGCCGATGCCGCGGAAGAAGTGGCCGAGACGCTCGCCCAGCGGCGCGCCGCCGGAGATCGCGTACTCGCCCCGGCCGCCCAGCACCGCGCGCAGCTTGCTGTAGACCAGCCGGTCGAAGACCTTGTGCTTGATCCGCAGGCCGATCGACGGACCCGACGGCAGGTCCAGCGCCCGGCTGTACGCGATCGCGGTGTCCGCCGCCTTGTCGAAGATCGCGCCCTTGCCGTCCGCCTGCGCCTTCGCCCGCGCCGAGTTGTAGACCTTCTCGAAGACGCGCGGCACGCCCAGGATCAACGTCGGCCGGAAGGAGGCCAGTTCGTCGGTGAGGTTCTTGATGTCCGGGACGGTGCCCAGCTTGATCGGCGCCATCATCGGGGCGATCTGCACCAGCCGGCCGAAGACGTGCGCGAGGGGGAGGAAGAGCAGCACGCTGCACTCGCCCGTGCGGAACAGCGGCCGCAGCCGCTCCACGATGTTGCCGCACTCGGCGAAGAAGCTGCGGTGGCTCAGGACACAGCCCTTGGGGCGCCCGGTCGTGCCCGAGGTGTAGACGATGGTGGCCGGATCGTCGGCCTTGGCGAGCGAGCTGCGCTCCTCGACCGCCGCGTCGGAGACGTCCCTGCCGAGCTGCCCGAGCTCCTCCACGCCCCCCTTCTCGATCTGCCACACGTGCTTGAGGGCGGGCAGCGTCTCCCGCACCGACTCCACGGCGGCGGCGTGCGCGTCCAGCTCCACCACGACCGCGGTGGCGCCCGAGTCGGAGAGGATCCAGCCCACCTGCTCCGGCGAGCTGGTCTCGTACACCGGCACGGTGACCGCGCCCGCGCACCAGATGGCGAAGTCGAGCAGCGTCCACTCGTAGCGGGTGCGCGACATCAGGCCGACCCGGTCGCCCGGCTGGACGCCGGCGGCGATGAGGCCCTTGGCGGCGGCGTGCACCTCGGCCAGGAAGGCCGTGGCCGACACGTCCTGCCAGACGCCGCCCGCCTTGCGGGCGATGACGGCGACGTCAGGGTGCTGCGCGGCGTTTCTGCGGACGATGTCGGTCAGATTGCCGTCCGCGGGGACCTCGTACAAAGCCGGAAGGCTGAACTCGCGCAAGACTGCTGCTCCTCATAGGGCGCCGGCGCCACGACGTTGTGCGATGCGACGGTGCGGTCCAAGGCTCGGGCGGTGCACAGGTCCGCCGACGGGCCGGGACCCGTTGGCCGAAACCTGAGCACTACTGGACCGCCCGGACGTTACCCGCCGGTATGGCTTCTTTGACAGGGGGGCCCGGCGAGATGTTCGCTGCGTCACACAGATGGGTGTTTCCTCGCGCACAGTAGTCCACCGCTTTACTAACTGGCCAGTAACCGGTATTCCGGCCGCCACTGTTCACGTATGCCGCACACGCCTACCCTTGATCGCCATGGCACCCACACCCTCCGGCAGCGGCAGGACACGCATCCACGTGGTCAGCGACGTGCACGGCAACGCGCGCGACCTGGCCCGCGCGGGGGAGGGCGCGGACGCCCTGATCTGCCTCGGCGACCTGGTGCTCTTCCTGGACTACGCCGACCACTCGCGCGGGATCTTCCCCGACCTCTTCGGCGTGGAGAACGCCGACCGGCTCGTCGAACTGCGCACCGCCCGCCGCTTCGAGGAGGCGCGGGAGCTCGGCGCGCGGCTGTGGGCGGGCGTCGGCGAGGACCGGGCCGAGGTGATCGAACGAGGGGTGCGCAAGCAGTACGCCGAGCTGTTCGCGGCGTTCCCCACCCCCACGTACGCGACCTACGGCAACGTCGACATCCCGCGGCTGTGGCCCGAGTTCGCCGGTGAGGGGACGACGGTGCTGGACGGCCAGCGGGTGGAGATCGGCGGCTGGGTCTTCGGCTTCGTGGGCGGAGGCCTGAGAACGCCCATGCGCACGCCGTACGAGATCGGCGACGAGGAGTACGCGGCGAAGATCGAGGCCGTCGGCGAGGTCGACGTGCTGTGCACGCACATCCCCCCGGAGGTGCCCGACCTCGTCTACGACACCGTCGCGCGACGCTTCGAGAGGGGCAGCCGGGCGCTGCTGGACGCGATCCGCCGGACCCGCCCCCGGTACTCCCTCTTCGGCCACGTCCACCAGCCGCTGGCGCGCCGGATGCGGATCGGGCCCACCGAGTGCGTCAACGTGGGCCACTTCGCCGGGGCCGGAAAGCCGTGGGCGCTGGAGTTCTGACGGGCCGGTACGAGGGTGGGGTGACAACAGCGCGGCGCACGCGCGGTAGCCTTCACGCTGCACACACGGACCGCGTCTGGAGGAGCCGGGGCGATGGCGGAGCACACCAGTTCGAGCATCACGATCGAGGCGGCGCCGGCCGAGGTCATGGGAGTGATCGCCGACTTCGCCCGCTACCCGGAGTGGACCGGCGAGGTCAAGGAGGCCGAGGTGCTCGCCTCCGACGCGCAGGGGCGCGCCGAGCAGGTCCGCCTCGTCATGGACGCGGGCGCGATCAAGGACGACCAGGTCCTCGCGTACACCTGGACCGGCGAGCACGAGGTGTCGTGGACGCTGGTGAAGTCCCAGATGCTGCGCTCCCTCGACGGCTCGTACCTGCTCAAGCCGGCCGGCGCGGGGGCGACCGAGGTGACGTACGTCCTCACGGTGGACGTCAAGATCCCCATGCTGGGGATGATCAAGCGCAAGGCCGAGAAGGTCATCATCGACCGAGCCCTGGCAGGCCTGAAGAAGCGGGTCGAGTCCGGCAAGTAGCCCCGCGGGCGGGGGCGCGGTGAGCGGGGCCGGGCGTCGAGGCGCGCGGGGCCCCGCGCTCCCGCCGCCCCCGGTCCGCCGGCCGCCGGGGGGGAAGCTGATCGTCCGTTACCGTTCAGCCTCATGCGCACCCTCCTGATCACCGGCCCGGGCGGCAGCGGACGGACCACCGTCGCCGCCGCCACCGCGCTGAAGGCGGCCGGCCGCGGCGCCAAGGTCCTCGTCCTGAGCGCCGACCGCACCGACACCCTGGGCGCCGCGCTCGGCGCACCGACAGGAGCCGCGCCGGCACAGCTCACCCCGCACCTCACCGCATGGCGCCCCGACGCGACCGGCGGCTTCCGGGACGACCTCGCCGCCTTCCAGGACCGCGCCTCCACCGTCCTCGACCTGCTCGGCGCCTCCCGCCTCGACCCGGAGGAGGTCACGCCCCTCCCCGGCGCCGAGGAGCTCACCCTCCTGCGCGCCCTGCGCGACGCCGCCCTCGCCGAGACCCACGACCTCCTCGTCGTCGACCTCCCGCCCGCCCCGCAGGCCCTCGCGCTCCTCGCCCTCCCGGAGGAACTGCGCCGCTACCTCCGCCGCCTGCTCCCCCCGGAACGCCAGGCCGCCCGCGCCCTGCGCCCCGTCCTCGGCCGCCTCGCCGGGGTCCCCATGCCCGCCGAGTGGCTGTACGAGACGACCGCCCGCTGGGACCTGGAACTGGCCGCCGTCCAGGCCGTCCTGGCCGACCGCGCCACCGCCGTACGCCTGGTCGCCGAGCCCGGCCCGGCCGGCGAGGACGCCGTGCGCGACGCCCGCCTCGGCCTCGCCCTGCGCGCGCTGCCCGTCGAGTCCCTCGTCGCCAACCGCGTCCTGCCCGAGGAGACGGCCGACGGCGGCGGCCCCCTGGCCCGGTTCGTCTCCCAGCAGCGCAAGACCCTCGTGGCCTGGGGAGGAGCCCGCGCCGTCGCCCACCTCGGCCACGACCCCCGCGGCGAGGACGACCTCACCGCGCTCGCCGTCCCCGACGTCGCCGCGGGCGTCCCCCCGGTCGAGTGGCCCGTCACCGACCGGGTCGCGCAGGACGGCGTGCTCGTCTGGCACATCCCCCTGCCCGGCGCCATACGCGACGATCTCGACCTCGTCCGGCGCGGCGACGAACTCGTCGTCACCGTCGGCCCGTTCCGCCGGATCGTGCCGCTGCCCTCCGCGCTGCGCCGCTGCACCGTCGACGGCGCCGCCCTGCGCGACGGCGAACTGCGCGTCCGGTTCGCGCCGGACCCCACGCTGTGGCCGCAGGCACGATGAACGGCACAGCGCCGTTCGGGTAACGTCGTAGGGACGAACCGTGGTCAGGAGCCGTCATGAGCGAAGAGCACCCCACAGCCGACGCCGGCGACGAGGGCTCCGGACGGACGCGCGCCACCGACGCCGACGCCTGGGCCACCGCCTGCGCCGAGGACCTCGCCGAGGAACGGGCCCGCCGCCGCGCCCAGCACGGCCCGCCACCGGGCTCGGCCGCCGAGGAGCTGCGCAAGCTCGTCGAATCGGTCGCCGACCGGCTCTCCGGGCTTCAGTCCCCGCTGCTCGGCGCGGTCGCCGGGCCCGCCGCCCAGCAGGTCGTGCGCCAGGTCGTCGAGCAGGCCAAGGCCGCCGTAGAACCCGTCATCGAGCGCAACCCGGACGTCTTCGACCACCTCGCCGCGGCCGGCGGCGAACTGCTCGCCGCCTACCGCTCCGCCGTCCAGCACCAGGAGCAGCGCTGGACGGCCCGGACGAGCGACCCGAGCCGCCCCTCAGACGGCCCCGCCGCCCCCCGCGGCGACGGCGGCGACGACCCCGGCCCGGCCCAGCGCATCGACCTGGACTGACCCCACTCGGGTACGGTTGGCCGTAGCGGGGCTCGACCGAAACTGAGGGATTCATGGGACTCACCATCGGCGTCGACATCGGCGGCACGAAGATCGCGGCCGGCGTGGTCGACGAGGAAGGCAACATCCTCTCGACCTTCAAGGTGCCGACCCCCTCCACGCCGGAGGCCATCGTGGACGCCATCGCCTCGGCGGTGGAGGGCGCGCGCGCCGGCCACGAGATCGTCGGCGTGGGCATCGGAGCGGCCGGCTACGTCAACCGGCAGCGCTCCACCGTCTACTTCGCACCCAACATCGACTGGCGCAACGAACCGCTGAAGGACAAGGTCGAAGCACGCGTCGGCCTCCCGGTCGTCGTCGAGAACGACGCCAACGCGGCCGCCTGGGGCGAGTACAAGTTCGGCGCGGGCAAGGGCCACCGCAACGTCATCTGCATCACGCTCGGCACCGGCCTCGGCGGCGGCATCATCATCGGCAACAAGCTGCGCCGCGGGCACTTCGGCGTGGCCGCCGAGTTCGGCCACATCCGCATGGTGCCCGACGGCCTCCTGTGCGGCTGCGGCTCACAGGGCTGCTGGGAGCAGTACGCCTCCGGCCGCGCCCTCGTGCGGTACGCCAAGCAGCGCGCCAACGCCACCCCCGAGCGCGCCGACGTCCTGCTCGGCCTCGGCGACGGCACGCCCGACGGCATCGAGGGCAAGCACATCTCCATGGCCGCCCGCCAGGGCGACCCGGTCGCCGTCGACTCCTACCGGGAGCTCGCCCGCTGGGCCGGCGCCGGTCTCGCCGACCTAGCCTCCCTCTTCGACCCGTCCGCGTTCATCGTCGGCGGCGGTCTCTCGGACGAGGGCGACCTCGTCCTGGACCCGATCCGCAAGTCGTACCGGCGCTGGCTGGTCGGCGGCAACTGGCGTCCGGTCGCCGACGTGATCGCCGCCCAGCTCGGCAACGAGGCGGGCCTGGTCGGTGCCGCGGACCTGGCCCGCGAGCCCGATCCGGTCATGTAGCGGCCCCACGGCATGAAAGGGGCGCGGGGCGGCGCGGACGCGCACGCCTCGCGCCCCCGGTCATCGGGCGTAAATTGTCCTGTATGACGCCGCTCCCCAACTCCCGCACGGAGCCCGACGGTTCGCCCATCATCCGCGTCCTCTCCTACAACATCCGTTCGATGCGGGACGACACCGACGCCCTCGCCCGCGTCATCACCGCCTGCGCCCCCGACCTGGTCCTCGTCCAGGAAGCCCCGATCTTCTTCCGCTGGCGCAAGCAACTGGCCCGCCTCGCCTCGGCCACCGGCCTGGTGATCCTCACCGGCGGCGGCACGGCCGCGGGCCCCGCCGTGCTCTGCTCGCTGCGGGCCACCGTCGAACACACCGAGGACGTGCTGCTGCCCCGCACTCCCGGCCGTCACCGCCGGGGCTTCGCCACCGCCGTGGTCCGCTTCGCGGGCGCCCGGCTCGGCGTCCTCGGCTGCCATCTGAGCCTGCACGCGGACGAGCGGTACGAGCAGGGCGGGATGCTCCTGGACCGGCTGGCCGGGATGGGCGTGGAGCACGCGGTCGCGGGCGGCGACCTCAACGAGCGGCCCGGCGGCCCCACGTTCCGGCGCCTGGCCGGCACCCTGCTCGACTGCCGGGCCACCGCCCCCTGGGGCGGCGAGCTCACCTTCCCCGCGGCCGCCCCCGACCGCCGTATCGACGCCGTCTTCGCGACGAAGGAGGTCGAGGTGCTCGGCTGCGGGGTGCCCACCGGGCTGCCCGGGATCAGCGAGGCCGACCTGCGGGCCGCCACGGACCACCTCCCGGTCCTGGCGGCGCTCCGCGTGCCCGCCGCATGACGTCACGACCTCTCAGGACCTGACGGCGGCCCCGGGCTTCGTCCGAGCCGTCCTGGTCAGACGACCGCGCCCCGCCCGGGGTCGCCGTCGTCCTCGTCGTCGCCCGGGTTCATCCGCATGACCAGCGTCGCGAAGCCGCCCAGGAAGCCGCCGATGCCGACCGTCGTCAGCCACCAGGTCATCTCCCAGCCCAGCAGCACCGCCAGCAGGAGCAGCACCGGGCCGCCGAGCACGCCGAGCCAGGCGAACCTGGCGGTGGTGTCGGCGGCCGGCAGGGGCGGCGGCTCGGGCGGCACGAAGTGGCCCTCGTCGTCCTCGTCGAAGTCCGTGTCGGAGGGCTCGGACAGCGAGTAGTCGCGCGGGCCGACGCCGGGCGCGAAGGAGATGGAACTGCCCAGCGGCGCGGCAGGCCCATCACCGGGATCGTCACCGGAGCCGGAGCCGGAGCCGGCGCCGGAGCCGGCGCCGGAGCCGGAGCCCGACCCGGCGGCAGGACCGGGATCCGCGCCCTTCTGCGGGCCCGCGCCCGCGTCCGAGGGGGGGCCGGGGTCGGCGACGGGCGCGCCGGGGTCGGCGACGGAGACCGGCCCCGCTTTGGAGCCCGCCCCGGCCCCCGTCCCCGCCCCGTCGTCGTTCGGCTCCGCCTCCAGCAGCGCCAGATCCTCGATCGGCTTGAACGGCTTCGCGCCCGGCGGGTCCGCCGGCTCCTCGCCGTAGCCCGCGACGATCGCCGCCCACGCGGCCTCCTCGTCGAAGGGCACGTCCTGCTCCCCGCGGTCGGAGTCGTGCTCAGCCACCTGCCGTCGTCCCTTCCTTGCCGACACTGGGTGCGAGCCGGCCGATGAACGCGAGACTCTCGTCGAGGATCCGGTCCGCGTCGTGGTCCAACGTCGCCACGTGACAACTCTGTTCCAACAGGACCTCCGTCACGTCCGTCGACGACACCCGGCCCAGGATCCGGTCCGCGTCGGCGGCCGGCACCACATGGTCGCGCGCGCTGCGCAGGAGCAGCAGCGGCTGGGTGACCTGCGGCAGTTCGCCGTCGACCCGCCGCAGGAAGGTCCGCAGCGAGTGCGCGGCGTGCAGCGGCACCCGGTCGTAGCCGGTCTCCACGACGCCCTCCTTCGCGATGTCGCCCACGATCCCCTTCGTCGTCCGCACGAGGTGCCGGGCTGCCGGGAGGGCGTACGCGGACAGACCGTGCACCCGGTTCGCCGGGTTGACGACGATCACGCCCTCCACACCCTCGCCGTGCTTGGCCGCGAGCCGCAGCGCCAGCGCGCCGCCCATGGACAGTCCGGCCACGAACACGCGCGTACAGCGCTCGCGCAGGATGCGCAGCTCGCGGTCCACCGCGGCGTACCAGTCGGGCCAGCCGGTGAGGACCATGTCCTCCCAGCGCGTTCCGTGCCCCGGCAGCAGCGGCAGCGAGACCGTCAGACCGTGCCCCGCGAGCTGCCGAGCCCAGGGGCGCAGCGACTGCGGGGAACCGGTGAAGCCGTGGCAGAGGAGGACCCCGACCTCCCCGCCGGCATGGCGGTACGGCTCGGCTCCAGGAAGGACCGGCACCTTCGGTCTCCTGTCTTCTGTCTTCGTGTGAGGTTCACCGTACGCGACCGCACTGACACCGACCAGGGCCGTCGGGCCCTTCGCGGCCGCTCCGGGTTATGGTCTGATCTACACATACAGGAGGCACTCGGTTGTTGTACGGCGCGATGAAGGTTTCCGTCGGGGGGCCGCTGAAGCTGGTCTTCAGGCCCTGGGTGGAAGGCCTGGAGAACGTTCCCGCCGAGGGCCCCGCGATCCTGGCGAGCAACCACCTCTCCTTCTCGGACTCGTTCTTCCTGCCCGCTGTCCTGGATCGCAAGGTCACCTTCATCGCCAAGGCCGAGTACTTCACGACGCCCGGGGTGAAGGGCCGGCTGACGGCGGCCTTCTTCAAGGGCGTCGGTCAGCTCCCCGTGGACCGCTCCGGCGCCCGGGGCGCGGGTGAGGCGGCGATCAGGAGCGGGATAGAGGTCCTGGAGCGCGGCGAGCTGTTCGGGATCTACCCGGAGGGCACCCGGTCGCCCGACGGCCGCCTCTACCGGGGCAAGCCCGGCGGCCTCGCGCGCGTGGCGCTCGCCACCGGCGCGCCCGTCCTCCCGGTCGCCATGATCGACACGGAGAAGATCCAGCCGCCCGGCAAGGTGATGCCGAAGGTGATGCGGCCCGGCATCCGCATCGGCAAGCCGCTGGACTTCAGCCGCTACCACGGCATGGACCACGACCGCTTCGTGCTGCGCGCGGTGACGGACGAGGTCATGTACGAGATCATGAAGCTCTCCGGACAGGAGTACGTCGACATCTACGCGACGGCCGCCAAGCGGCAGATCGCGGAGGCGGCGAAGGCCGAGAAGGAGGCGGGCAAGGCCGCGAAGGCGGCCCTGGCCCGCGCGGAGAAGGAACAGGCGGAGAAGGAAAAGGCGGAGCGGTCCGGGCCCTAGAGGGGGGCGGGCCGGGGGGTGGGGGACGTGGCCAGACGCGAGAGAGTCATGCGGATGTCGGTCGAGCTGCCGCTGTGGCGCGCGCTCACCGCCTACCGGGTGCTGACGATGCTGTACGCGCTCGGCCTGTTCGCCACCGCCTACGACGAGTTCGTCCGTCCCGGCATCGCCGTCGGCTACTACGCCGTGCTGAGCGTCTGGACGCTCGCCACCCTGCCCCGCGTCCAGAACGCCGCCGCCTGCACCAAGCCCTTCCTCGCCGTCGACCTCGCCGTCGCCCTCACCGGCATCCTGCTCACCCCGCTCGCCGACACCCACCAGCGGATCGTCGAGGGCGGTCCCACCCTGCCGTCGATATGGACCGCAGGCTCGGTCCTCGCGTTCGCCGTCAAGGGCGGCTGGCGCTGGGCGGTGTTCGCCTCCACCCCCGTGGCCGTCGCCAACCTGGTCGAACGCGGCGCCCCGGCCCACGACACCGTGCACAACGTGATCCTCGTCTGGGTCGCCGCCATCGCCATCGGCTACGTCGTCGAGGTCGCCCGCGCCTCCGAGCGCACCCTCGCCCGCGCCCTGGAGATCGAGGCGGCGACCCGGGAACGGGAGCGGCTCGCCCGGGACATCCACGACGGCGTGCTGCAGGTGCTGGCCATGGTGCAGCGGCGGGGCGCCGTCATCGGCGGAGAGGCGGCCGAGCTGGGCCGGATGGCCGGCGAGCAGGAGGTGGCGCTGCGCACGCTGGTCTCCGGCGGACTGGTGCCGGTCTCCCGGGTCTCGGAGGACGAGGCCGAGGGGGCCGTCGTACGGATCGTGGACGAGCCCGCCGACGACGAGGACACCGGGCCGGCCGACCTGCGGACCCTGCTCGCCCCCTTCGCCGCCGCCCGGGTCGCCCTGGCCGAGCCCGGCGCCCCGGTGCCGCTCGCGCCGCCTGCCGCGCGGGAGGTGGCGGCGGCCGTCGGGGCCGCGCTGGACAATGTCCGGCAGCACGCGGGGCCGGACGCGCGCGCGTGGATCCTGGTCGAGGACGAGCCCGACAAGGTGATCGTCACCGTGCGGGACGACGGCCCCGGCATCCCGGAAGGACGGCTCGCGCAGGCCGAGGGCGAGGGACGGCTCGGCGTGGTCCAGTCGATCCGGGGCAGGCTGCGCGACCTCGGCGGCAGCGCCGAGCTGATCTCGACGCCCGGCCAGGGCACTGAGGTCGAACTGACGGTGCCGAAGGCGCCGCGGCAGAACATCGAGCGGGGGAAGGCAGGACGGCGATGAGCGACGTACAGGGCCCGATCAGGGTGATGGTGGTCGACGACCACCCGATGTGGCGGGACGCCGTGGCCCGGGACCTCACGGAGTCCGGCTTCGACGTGGTCGCCACCGCCGGCGACGGCGAGCAGGCCGTGCGCCGCGCCCGGGCCACCACGCCGGACGTGCTCGTCCTGGACCTGAACCTGCCCGCCAAGCCGGGCGTGCAGGTCTGCAAGGAGGTCGTCGCCGCCAACCCGGCGCTGCGCGTCCTGGTGCTGTCCGCGAGCGGCGAGCACGCCGACGTGCTGGAGGCGGTGAAGTCCGGCGCGACCGGCTACCTGCTGAAGTCGGCGTCCACGGAGGAACTGGTGGACGCGGTGCACCGCACCGTCGTCGGCGACCCGGTGTTCACCCCGGGCCTGGCCGGTCTCGTGCTCGGCGAGTACCGCCGCCTCGCCTCCGAGCCCGCGCCCGCCTCAGGAGCCGACGAACCGGACGCGCCCCGGCTCACCGACCGGGAGACCGAGGTGCTGCGCCTCGTCGCCAAGGGCCTGAGCTACAAGCAGATCGCCGAACGCCTCGTCATCTCCCACCGCACGGTCCAGAACCATGTGCAGAACACCCTCGGCAAGCTCCAGCTGCACAACCGCGTCGAACTCGTCCGGTACGCCATAGAGCGCGGCCTCGACGACGAGTGAGCGGCGCGCGACACTGACCCTTCGTCAGGCAGTCTCGGCCCACGGCGAAGGGACCTGTCATGCGCGTCGGAGTACTGACCGGGGGCGGTGACTGCCCCGGCCTCAACGCCGTCATCCGCGCCGTCGTCCGCAAGGGCGTCCAGGAACACGGCCATGAGTTCATCGGCTACCGGGACGGCTGGCGGGGGCCGCTCGAAGGGGTGTCGGTCCCCCTCGGCATCCCGGCGGTGCGCGGCATCCTGCCCCGGGGCGGCACCGTCCTCGGCTCCTCACGGACCAACCCCCTGCACGAGGAGGACGGCGTCCGCCGCATCCGCGACACCCTCGCCCACGACGGGGTCGACGCCCTCGTCGCCATCGGCGGCGAGGACACGCTCGGCGTCGCCGCGCGCCTGGGGGAGGAGCACGGCGTGCCCTGCGTCGGCGTGCCGAAGACCATCGACAACGACCTGTCGGCCACCGACTACACCTTCGGCTTCCACACGGCGGTCGGCATCGCCACCGAGGCCATCGACCGCCTGCACACCACCGCCGAGTCGCACATGCGCGTGCTCGTCGTGGAGGTGATGGGCCGCCACGCGGGCTGGATCGCCCTCCACTCGGGCCTGGCCGGCGGCGCCAACGTCATCCTGATCCCCGAGCAGCCCTTCGACGTCGAGCAGGTGTGCGCCTGGGTGACCTCCCGCTTCCGGTCCTCCTACGCGCCGATCGTGGTCGTCGCCGAGGGCGCCGTGCCCAGGGACGGCGACATGGTCCTCAAGGACCGCTCGCTGGACTCCTTCGGGCATGTGCGGCTCTCCGGCGTCGGCGAGTGGCTGGCCGGCCGGATCGAGAAGCGCACCGGCAAGGAGGCCCGCACCACGGTCCTCGGACACGTGCAGCGCGGGGGCACCCCGAGCGCCTACGACCGCTGGCTCGCCACCCGGTTCGGCCTGCACGCCGTCGACGCCGTCCACGAGCGGGACTTCGGCACGATGGTCGCCCTGCGGGGCACGGACATCGTCCGCGTCCCGCTCGCGGAGGCGACGGCCCGGCTCAAGACGGTGGATCCCGAACTGTACGCCGAGGCCGGTGTCTTCTTCGGCTAACCGTTCTCGGCCACGGCCTGACCGGCCGGCCGCAGCGACCGCATCAACTCCCCTACGATCGCCGCCCCGTCGAGGGTCAGCACCGACTCCGGGTGGAACTGCACACCGGCGAAGCCCGCGCCGCGCAGGGCGTGCACCTCGCCGTTGTCCGCCCGGCTCACCTCGACCCCGTGCGCGGTCAGCTCCTGCCGGGCGTCGTCGTCGCACCGCGCCACGAAGCTGTTGTAGAACCCGACGGTCTCCTCACGCCCGAAGAAGTCGACCGTCGTCTGCGCCCCCTGGTACGGGACCTCCTTGCGTACGACGTCCAGCCCCAGCTCCGCCGCGATCAGTTCGTGGCCGAGGCAGACGCCGAGGACCCCGTGCCGGTGCTCCCGGATCACCCGCGCGGTCAGCTCGCGCAGGAACCGCATCTTCGGGTCGGTCAGGTCGGACGGGTCGCCCGGGCCGGGGCCCAGCACCACCGGGCCCTCGTGCCCGAGCACCGTCTCCCGCAGCCCCGGCTCGTCGTAGCGCCGGACCGACACCGCGAGCCCGGCCGAACGCAGCACGTGCGCGAGCATCGCCGTGAAGGTGTCCTCGCCGTCGACGACGAGCGCGTGACCGTCGAGATCCCGCGAGCGCTCCTGCATCCGCAGCCAGAACGGCGCCAGCGAGGCCCGCCGCCCGTCCAGCGCCGCCCGCACCCGGGCGTCGTCGGCCAGCCGGGGCCGTGCGCCCTCCTCCCGCGGCCTGCCCGGCCGTACGCCGAGGGCCGCGAGCACGCCGGCCGCCTTGGCGTGCGTCTCCGCCACCTCGCCCGCCGGGTCCGAGCCGCGCACCAGCGTGGCCCCGACCGGCACCCGCAGCCGTCCGGACGCGTCGACGTCGGCGGTGCGGATGAGGATGGGGGAGTCGAGGGTCTGCGCCCCGCCCGAGTCCCGCCCGAGCAGCGCCAGCGCGCCCGCGTAGTAGCCGCGCCCGGTCCCGTCCCGCCCGAGGGGCTCATGGCGTTCGATCACCCGGCAGGCGTTCTGCACCGGCGACCCGGTCACCGTCGCCGCGAACATCGTCTCCCTCAGCACCTCCCGCACGTCCAGGGAGGACCGGCCGCGCAGCTCGTACTCGGTGTGCGCGAGGTGAGCCATCTCCTTCAGCCGGGGCCCGACCACCACCCCGCCCATGTCGCCGACGGTGCACATCATCTTCAGCTCCTCGTCGACGACCATCGACAGCTCCTCGATCTCCTTGCCGTCGCCGAGGAAGTCCAGCAGATGCTCGGGACTCGGCCCCTCGGCCGGATAGCGGTACGTCCCGCTGATCGGGTTCATCACGACCGTGCCGCCGGACATCCGCACATGCACCTCGGGACTCGCGCCCACCAGCACCCGGTCCCCGGTGTGCACGACGAACGTCCAGTACGCGCCCCGCTCGCCCTCCAGCAGCCGCCGGAACAGAGCGAGCGCGTCGGCCCTGGAGAAGCCGGCGATGCGCCCCTCGAACGTCCGCCGGATGACGAAGTTCGCGCCCTCGCCGCGTCCGATCTCGTCCCGCAGCACCCGTTCGACGATCCGCGCGTACTCGTCGTCGTCGACGTCGAAGGCGCCGCCCTCGACGCGCACCCCGTGCCCGGGCAGCTGCTCCAGGGCGACGGAGAGCGGGATCTCGTGGCGCTCCTCGGGGGTCAGGAAGGCCAGCGGAGTGCCGTCGTCGCGGACGTCGAAGCCGCGCTCGCGGATCTGGCGGAACGGCACGAGCGCGAGGCCCTCGTCGGGCAGGTCGGCGAGACGTTCGTGGGTGGTGACCGGGCCGAGGAGCAGCTCCACCGTCTGCTCGTCATGGCCCGGGGCGCGCCGGCGCAGCAGCGCGAAGGGGCGGGAGTCGTGCGTCAGGTCCAGCAGGTTCATGGGTCGGGAGTCCTCTCAGGTGCACCGGGGTCGAGCGGGGGAGGGGAGGCGGGAAGGTGCGGGGGCCGGGAGGGACGACCGGCGGAGAAACGCCGAAGGCCGCCCTCGGGCGGCCTTCGCGAAGTCGTGCGTACGCGCAGTCAGTGGGCCGCCGGATGAGCGGTCCACCACCAGTTCCGGATGTGGGTCGAGTGCGCGAACATGCGCCGCACCCTACCCCACCCGCCCCGTCGCGGCACGGTTCGCGGATTCGGATTCGGCTTATGATCGCGTTTGCTTGACGTGTTTAGATCAGAACTCAAGGGGTGGGTGTGTCTTTAACGAGCAGACTGAGGCCGTTGGCCTTCGTCGCCGCGGCGGCCGCGCTGTTCTCCGGCCTCACAGGGCCGGCCGCGACAGCCGTGGACCAGCCGACGATGACCAAACTGGCGCTCAGTGGCGACCGGTTCAAGATGACCGACACGAGCTACGTCGCCGCGACGAACAACCTCTACGCCAACCACCTCACGGACCACGCGAGCCTGGCGCAGGTGCTCACCACCGACTACACGACCAACTCCTCCGGTGCGGCCGACCCCTGGATGAACCTGCGCTCGATGCGGTCCTGCGTGGGCGACGAGACCAAGGCGCTGCCGCCGGTCACCCGCAAGGTCTCCTGGTGCTGGTCGTCGGCCCACGGCGACGACGACACGGGCCGCTGGTGGCCGCAGGGCATGAGCAGCACCGGCACCGCCGACGGGGGTGACGGCACCATCAACGGCAAGCGCGCCCTGGCGGTCGCCTGGCACTACAACACGTACGAACGCGACACCGCCGCCGAGACGACCGGCTGCCGCACCAACAACCTGCTCAAGCTGAGCCTCATCGACCGGGACACCGGCAAGTACCGGCACGTGCTGCTCGCCCAGCCCACCAGCACGTCGTCCGCCGCCTCGAACTTCACGTTCGTCACCGGCCACGCCGGCGGGATCGTCTGGTACTCGAACTACCTCTACGTCACCGACACCACCGGCGGCATCCGCGTCTTCGACGTGGAGAAACTGGCCAAGGTCGACGTCTACGGCTCCGGCGTCAGCACGTCCGGCATCAACGGCGGCAGGTCCAGCGCCTGCGGCTACCCGTACGTGCTGCCCCAGGTCCACTACTACAAGCAGGTCTCCGCGCCGCCCTCCGGCGGGTGCAGCGACGACGCCGTGAACGGCGTGCCCGACGCGGACTCGCTGTGCTACTCGTGGCTCTCGCTCGACAAGACCGGCAGCGGTCCCTTCAAGCTGGTCACCGGTGAGTGGTTCGGCAAGGCCGACGGCGGACGCGTGGTGCGCTACCAGCTGAACCCGGCCGACGCCGCGACCTATCCGGGGCTGCTCAACCTCTCCGGCGGCAAGACGGTGATCCAGGACGCCTACGCCGCCTCCCGGTACCGAGGCCTCCAGGGCGGTATGACCTGGACGGACGACCAGGGTCTGCTGCACTTCGACTTCCACAAGGGCTGCGGCACCAAGCCCGCCGTCTTCTCGCACACCTGGGCCGGCGACACCCGCGCCCCGACGGCCTGCACCAGGGACAACCTCGCCACCGGCAACTGGGCGGTGGGCACCCCCCAGGCCCTGAGCTACTGGCCGAGGCTCGGCACGGAGCCGGTCGAGGAGCTGTGGGGCCTGACCGAGCACATCTGCCCGAGCAAGTCGCTCAAGGCCGCCTATCCGGAGGACTTCAAGGCCATCGACCCGGAAACGGGCGACGGTGACGCCTGCCTGAACTACAACGGCACCGAATCGATGTCGCTGCGCACGGTATTCGCCGTCGACTTCACCGACCCGGCGGTGCAGAACCGGCACTGACGCCCAGGCCGCCGGCACTGACGCCCAGGCCGGGGGCCGGGCCCCGCACAAGGGTCCGGCCCCCGCCGCCGGCGTCAGAGCGCGCTTCGTCTCATTTTCTGGGCATCGGGATGGACGCCCTGGGTGACCCCGTAGGGTTGAGGGCGTGACCGTGAACGCTAAGTCCAGCCCGAGCGCTGGCAACACCTGGCGAGACCTGCCCGCGGCGCAGCAGCCCGAGTACCCCGACACCGAGGCTCTGCGCGCAGTGATCGCGGACCTCGAGTCGTATCCGCCGCTCGTCTTCGCGGGCGAGTGCGACCAGCTGCGCGCCCGGATGGCGGCCGTCGCCAAGGGAGAGGCGTTCCTTCTCCAGGGCGGCGACTGCGCCGAGGCCTTCGACGCGGTGTCCGCCGACCACATCCGCAACAAGCTGAAGACCCTCCTGCAGATGGGCGCCGTGCTGACGTACGCCGCGTCCGTGCCCGTGGTGAAGGTCGGCCGCATCGCCGGCCAGTACTCCAAGCCGCGCTCCAAGCCCACCGAGACCCGCGACGGCGTGACCCTCCCCACCTACCGGGGCGACTCCGTCAACGGCTTCGACTTCACCGAGGCCGCCCGCGTCCCCGACCCGGAGCGGCTGAAGCGGATGTACCACGCCTCCGCCTCCACGCTGAACCTGGTGCGCGCCTTCACCACCGGCGGCTACGCCGACCTGCGCCAGGTGCACGCCTGGAACCAGGACTTCGTGCGCTCCTCCCCGTCCGGCCAGCGCTACGAGCAGCTCGCCCGCGAGATCGACAGCGCGCTGAACTTCATGCACGCCTGCGGGGCCGACCCGGAGGAGTTCAAGACCGTCGAGTTCTACTCCTCGCACGAGGCGCTGCTGCTCGACTACGAGTCCGCGCTCACCCGCGTCGACTCCCGCACCGGCCTGCTCTACGACGTCTCCGGGCACATGGTGTGGATCGGTGAGCGCACCCGGCAGCTGGACCACGCGCACATCGAGTTCGCCTCGAGGATCCGCAACCCGATCGGCATCAAGCTCGGCCCGACGACGACGGCCGAGGACGCGCTGCAGTACATCGAGCGTCTCGACCCCGACCGTGAGCCGGGCCGGCTGACCTTCATCGTCCGCATGGGCGCCGACAAGGTCCGCGACAAGCTGCCCGAGCTGGTCGAGAAGGTCACCGCCTCGGGCGCGACCGTCGCCTGGGTGACCGACCCGATGCACGGCAACACCTTCGAGGCGGCCTCCGGGCACAAGACGCGCCGCTTCGACGACGTGCTCGACGAGGTCAAGGGCTTCTTCGAGGTCCACAAGGGCCTCGGCACCCACCCGGGCGGCATCCATGTGGAGCTGACCGGCGACGACGTCACCGAGTGCGTGGGCGGCGGCGACGAGATCTTCGTCGACGACCTGCACCAGCGCTACGAGACGGCCTGCGACCCGCGGCTCAACCGCAGCCAGTCGCTCGACCTGGCCTTCCTCGTCGCGGAGATGTACCGGGACCAGTAGTGATCCGCCCGTGACGGGCGGACGGGGTGGGGCGCGGATCACATACGATCCGCGCCCCCTCCACTTTTGCGTCTCCTGAGCCCCGGGTAAGGTTAGGTTAGCCTCACCGATCAACGGGACGGCGACAGCAATCAATCCCGGCGGGAGGTGGATCCGCGTGTTCGTCTGCAGCTGCTTCCAGGTGACGGAAGCACAGGTCCAGCAGCACGCGGAGAACGGCGCCTGCACCCCGCGCCAGATCGCCTCCGCCTGCAAGGCCGGCACGGACTGCGGGTCCTGCGTACGCCGTATCCAGGCGATCCTCGGCCGCGGCGCCTGCCCGCGCCGGGACCAGGCGGACCAGGGTGAGCAGGTGCTCACCGCCCGGCTCGACGAAGCGGCCTAGCCCCGCGGCGGCCCAGCCCCGCGGCGCCGGTTCAGCTCTCCGGCTGCTCGATGAGCTGCGCGATGTACAGCGCCTCCCCGAGCTTCTCCACCAGTTCCAGCTGGGTGTCGAGGTAGTCGATGTGGTGCTCCTCGTCCGCAAGGATCGACTCGAAGATGTTGGCGGACGTGATGTCGCCCTTCTCGCGCATCACCTTGATCCCGCGCCGGAGGCGGTCGATGGCCTCCACCTCGATCTGCCGGTCGGCCTCGAACATCTCCTTCACCGTCTGGCCCACCCGCACATGGAACAGCCGCTGGTAGTTCGGCAGGCCGTCCAGGAACAGGATGCGGTCGGTGAGCACCTCCGCGTGCTTCATCTCGTCGAACGACTCGTGCCGGGTGTACTTCGCGAGCCGCGTCCAGCCGAAGTTCTCCTGCATCTTGGCGTGCAGGAAGTACTGGTTGATCGCGGTGAGCTCGGCGGTGAGCTGTTCGTTCAGGAACTCGATGACCTCGGGGTCGCCCTGCATCGCGGGACTCCTTCCACGTGGGGAATCAGGAGGTTGCCGCCGCATGATTTCACCGCTGATCGAAGATCGTCCAGTAAGTGCGTACTTAGTAAGTTAGTCCATGCTCAGTGGCAGTTGCCCGTTTCCTTCCATGGCGGGTCATGGGCGGCGTCGGGGGTCTGTCAGGATGGAGTCATGGGTCAGCCGGTGGAGCGGGAAACGGGAGAAGCAGCAGTGTCCGAGCTTCCGCCGGGGCAGCGACTGCAGCGCGGCTGGCCGGTCACCCACTACGGGCCGGTGCCCAAGTTCCGTCCGGAGCGCTGGGAGTTCAGCGTCTTCGGCGCCACCGCCGACGGCGGCAAGCGGAGCTGGAACCACGAGGAGTTCACGGCCCTCCCGTACACCACCGTCGTCGCCGACCTGCACTGCGTGACGAAGTTCAGCATGCTCGGCGCCGAGTGGGGCGGGATCCCGGCAGCCACGATCCTGGACATCGCGCCGCCCGCCGCCGACGTCACCCATGTGATGGTGTGGGCGGAGTACGGCTTCAGCTCCAACCTGCGCCTGCCGGACTTCGCCTCCGACCGCACGATCTTCGCCACCCACAAGGACGGCGAACTCCTGACCGCCGAACACGGCTTCCCGCTCCGTCTGGTCGTCCCCCACCTGTACGCCTGGAAGGGCCCGAAGTGGGTCCGCGGCGTGGAGTACATGACCGCCGACCGACGCGGCTTCTGGGAGGAGCGCGGCTACCACAACATCGGCGACCCGTGGCGGGAGCAGCGGTACTCCTACCAGGAGGAACCGGGGGAGGGGCCGGAGCTGTAACCGGCCGCTCAGCCGTTCCGCGGTCTGGCCGGCTCAGCCGTCCCGGAGCTTCTTCAGCCGCTCCACGTCCGCCGTGTGGCCTTCCTTGCCGCCGGGCGTCTCGATGACGAGCGGCACGCCGACGGTGGCCGGGTGGGTCATCAGGGCACGGAACGGATCCTCGCCTATGTGGCCGGACCCGATGTTCTCGTGCCGGTCCTTGTGCGCGCCGACCACATCCTTGGAGTCGTTGGCGTGGATCAGTCGGAGCCGTCCCTCGCCGACGGTGTCCACCAGCAGGTCGAGGGTCTGGTGCATGCCGGACGGGCCGGTCAGATCGTGCCCGGCGGCGAAGACGTGACAGGTGTCCAGGCAGACGCCGAGCCTGGGATGGGCGTCCAGCGCCTCGAAGTACGGTCCGAAGTCCCAGGTCCGCGAGCACAGCGAGGAGCCCTGGCCGGCTGTGGACTCCAGCAGCAGCCACGGGTCGTCGTCGTGGGTCAGCTCCTCCAGCAGCGGCAGCATGTGCTCCCGCACCTGCTTCAGCGCCACGGACCGGTCCCGTCCGCCCGTCGCGCTCCCCGTGTGCACGACCACGCCCAGCGCGCCGATCTCCCGGCCCCGGCGCAGCGAGTGCCGCAGCGACTCCACCGACCTCTCGACCGTCGCCTCGGTGTGCGAGCCGAAGTTGATCAGGTACGGCGCGTGCACGTACGCCGGCGTCGACGCGGCCGCGCACGCCTCACGGAACGCCTCGTCCTGCCGCGGGTTCCCGGCCGGGGTCGCCCAGCCGCGCGGGTTGGCGACGAAGACCTGGAGCGTCTCGGCCTTCAGCTCGCGGGCGTAGGCCACTCCGACCGAGTGCAGACCGCCGGCCACGGGGACATGGCCGCCGACGGGGTTGCGGGAGGGGAACGGTGACGCTTGAGGACTCACCCGCCCAGGGTGTCACGCCTGCGGGACTGCCCGGTCACCGGATGGTGATCGTGATCGTCGACCCCTTGGGCGCGGTCTCCCCGGCGTCCACCGACTGCTTCTTCACGGTGTCCCCGAACAGCCCCAGCAGGCCCCTGTCCTCCTTGACCCCGAACCCTGCCTGCTCCAGCTGCCGCTTGGCGTCGTCGACGCTGGAGCCGACCACGTCCGGGACCTCGACCATCTCCGGCCCCTTGGACAGCGTCAGCGTCACGGTGTCGCCCTCGGCGACCCGCTTGTCCGGCGCCGGCGACTGGGCGGCGACCTGGCCCTTGTCGTACTCGGAGTTGACCTGCCCGGCGGCGACCTTCACCTTCAGGCCGGCCTCCGTCAGCGCGGCCCGGGCGTCGGCCAGGCTGTCGCCGACGACCTCCGGGACGTCGACCGGGCTGCCCTTGCTGACGATCAGGGCGACCGCGGTGCCCGCGCGGCGCTCGGTGCCCGCCTCGGGGTCGCTGCGGATGACGGCGCCCTTGGGGACGTCCTCGTCGAACTCCTGGGTGACCATGCCCGGTTCCAGGCTGTCGTCCTTCAGCTGGGCCTTGGCCCTGGCCAGCCGGAAGCCCTTCAGATACGGCACCTTCACCGTCTCGGGCCCGTCGGACACGACGAGCGTCACCGCGTCGTTCTTGCGGATCCGGGAGCCCGGCCCGGGGTCGGTGGAGATGACCGTGCCACGGGCGACGGTGTCGCTGAACTCGTGCTTCGTGGTGCCGGCCTCCAGCCCGGCCGCCTCCAGCCGCTGCCTGGCCCGCTCCTCGGTCTGGGTCAGCACCGCCGGGACCTTGGTGAACTGTCCGGAGTTGATGTACCAGACGCCCGCGCCGACGCCGAGGACCAGCAGGACCAGGGTGACGATCGCCACCGTCCGGCCCCGGGGCGGCAGCGAGCGGCGCTGCGGCGGCAGCGGGGGCGGGCTGCGGAACCGGGACGTCCGGTCGAGCCCTTCCCCGTCCCCGTCGGCCCGGTCGGCCGGGTCGTTCTCGCCGATCGGCAGGGGCCTGGGGACCGTGAGGGAGCGCGGGATCACGCTCGTGCGGTCCTCGGCGTTGTCGTGCTCCGCGGACAGGGCCTGCGGGGGCGACGCGTCCAGCTGCTCCTCGGTGAGCGCGGCGCGCGCCGCCCGCGCCTGGGAGAGCAGCGCCACGGCGTCGTACGGGCGTACGTCCGGGTTGCGGGCCGTCGCCGAGGCGACCAGCTCGTCCAGCTCGTAGGCCAGACCCGGCACGACGGCCGAGGGCGGGGGCACGTCTTCGTGGAGGTGCTTGTACAGCACGACGGCGGGTGTGCCCCCCTCGTGCGGCTTGTCGCCGGTGAGCATCTCGTACAGCACGATGCCGCACGCGTACACGTCCACGCGCGCGTCGGCCGTGCCGTGCTCTATCTGCTCGGGCGCCAGGTAGGAGACGGTGCCGAGGACGGCGCCGGTGGTGCTGGTGACGGTGTCCACGGAGCGCACGAGACCGAAGTCGGCGACCTTGACCCGCCCGTCGTCCCCTATGAGCACGTTCTCGGGCTTCATGTCCCGGTGCACGAACCCGGCCCGGTGCGCGGCGCCGAGCGCGGCGAGCACCGGCTCCAGGATGTCCAGCGCGGCCCTCGGCTGGAGCGCCCCCCGGTCACGCAGCACGTCGCGCAGCGTGCAGCCGGCGATGTACTCCATGGCGAGGTAGACGTACGCCCCGTCCGCACCCTGATCGAACACCTGTACGACGTTGGGGTGGGCGAGCCGGGCGACGGACTTGGCCTCCCGGATGAAGCGGTCGACGAAGGAGGCGTCGCTCGCGAGGGCCGGATGCATCACCTTGAGCGCGAGCACGCGGTCGAGGCGGGTGTCCACGGCCCGGTAGACCGTGGCCATCCCGCCGACCGCGATCCGCGCCTCCACGCGATAGCGCCCGTCGAGCACCTGCCCGACCAGAGGGTCCTGAAGGGTCGTGTCCACGCAGCGAGTCTACGAGCCCGCACCGACACCCCCACCCCACCCGCCACCGCACTGCAGCGGACCTGTGACGCATGCCATGAGCGCGGACCTGCCCCGGAGCCGCAGCCCGACGCTCCGCCCGGGCGGAGCGATCAGAACGCGGGACGCTCCGGATCCAGCACGGCCAAGCCCTCCGCGGGAGAAGACGCCGTGGCGAAGTACCGCCGGGGAATCCGCCCCGCCAGCCGGGCCAGCCGGCCCGCCTCCACCCCCGCCCGCATCGCGCGGGCCATCCGCTCGGGATCCGCCGCCCGCGTCACCGCCGACGCCAGCATCACCCCCGCACACCCCAGCTCCATCGCCAGCGCCACATCCGACGCCGTACCGGCCCCCGCGTCCAGAATCACCGGCACACGCGCGTGCTCGACGATCAGCTGGAAGTTGTGCGGGTTGCGGATCCCGAGCCCGGACCCGATCGGCGAGCCCAGCGGCATCACCGCGGCGCACCCCACGTCCTCCAGCTTCCGCGCCAGCACCGGATCGTCGTTGGTGTACGGCAGCACCGTGAACCCGTCGTCGACGAGCGTCTCCGCCGCGTCGAGCAGCTCCACCGGATCCGGCAGCAGCGTCCGCTCGTCCGCGATGACCTCCAGCTTCACCAGGTCCGTCCCCAGCGCCTCCCGCGCCAGCCGCGCCGTCAGCACCGCCTCCCCGGCCGTGTAGCAGCCCGCCGTGTTCGGCAGCACCCGTATCCCGAGCCGGTCGAGCACCGACAGCACCGACCCGTGCACCGAAGGGTCCACCCGGCGCATCGCGACCGTCGTCAGCCCGGTCCCGGACGCGACCAGCGCCCGCTCCAGCACCTCCAGGCTGGGCGCGCCGCCCGTGCCCATGATCAGGCGGGACGACAGCGTCGTGCCGCCGAGGACGAGGGGATCGTCGGTCATGGTTCAGCCTCCCTGGACGGCCGTGAGGACTTCCACCCGGTCCCCCTCGGCGAGGGCCGTGGCGGCCCACCGCGCGCGCGGGACGACGGTCTCGTTCAGCGCGGCCGCCACCCCGGAGGGCGCCGCCGTCAGGGACCGTACGATGGCGTCGAGCGCGGTGCCGGCGGCGACGTCCCGCCGCTCGCCGTTGACGTGGATGTTCATGCGGGCTGCTCCGAGAGTGCGGCGGCGCCGAAGCGCCGGGGTGTGAACGGGCGGGCCATGTCGGGCAGTTCGCCCGTGGTCAGGACATGCGCCAGCACGTCCCCGGTCACCGGGGTGAGCAGCACGCCGTTGCGGTGGTGACCGGTGGCCAGCAGCAGCCCGTCCAGACCGCTCGGCCCGAGCAGCGGCGCGTTGTCCGGCGACGCGGGACGCAGCCCCGCGCGCGTCTCCGTCAGCGGCAGTTCACTGATCCCGGGGATCAGCTCATGGGCGTCGCGCAGCAGCTCGTAGACGCCGCCCGCCGTCACCGTCGTGTCCCAGCCCAGCTCCTCGCTCGTCGCGCCGACGACCAGCTCGCCGTTCTCCCGCGGCACCAGGTAGACGTCGCTGCCGCGCACCACGGCCCGCACCGTGCGGCTCAGGAACGGCGCGTACCGGGGCGGCACGGCCAGCCGCAGCACCTGCCCCTTCACCGGCCGCACCGGCGGCAGCAGCTCCCGCGGCACCCCCGCGAGCCGCCCGCTCAGGCTCCCGCCCGCGAGCACCACCTGCCCCGCCTTCAGCGCCGTCCCGTCGTCCGTGACGACCCCGTCGGCCCGGCCGCCCCCCACCGACCCCACGGACAGCCGCTCGGCCCAGCGGCGGTGGAAGACCACGCCCGCCCGCTCGCACGCGACCACCAGCGCACCCGCCAGCCGCCGCGGATCGATCTGGTGGTCGCCGTCCACGCGCAGCCCGCCGCGCACGCCCGGCGCGAGCATCGGCTCCAGTCGCCGGCACTCCCGCCCCGACAGCCACTGTGACGTGAGCCCCGACTGCTGCTGCAGGGTGTGCAGTTCACGCAGATGGGCCCGGTCGTCGGCGTCCAGCGCCACCGCGAGGGTGCCCGAGCGCCGGTAGCCGAGGTCGTGACCGGTGAGGTCGCTCAGCTCGGCCGCGAACTCCGGGTAGCGGCGCGCCGATTCCACGTTCAGGCCGAGCAGCGTCTGCTCGCCGTGGTGCAGTTCGGTGACGGCGGCCAGCATCCCGGCGGCCACCCGCGCGGCCCCGCCGCCCGGCTCGGGATCCACCACCGCGGTCACCAGACCGCGCTGCGCGGCCCGCCACGCCGTGACCAGGCCGATGATTCCGCCCCCGACGACGAGGACGTCTGACGTACGTGCGGACATGGGCGTCCAGCCCCTCCCTTCGCCGGCATGACCCGGATCAGGTTCGTACGGTCGGAGGCCGCCAGCCTCCCTCTCAGCCCGGTGCGTCCGGGCTCCCGCGAGTGCTCTAGGTTGGCCACCCTAGCCCGGCCTCGTATGTCTCAGTAAGGGAGTCCCACCCCGTGCCGCCCTCGCTCGACGGTCTCGTCCTCGCCCCCGTCGCCGACCAGGCCCCCGGCCAGGTCGGCACCCGCACCCGCTTCTCGTACCACGAGCGCGACGGTGTGATCTGGGCGGACTACGCGGGCGGCGACGTCGTGAGAGGGCATCTGGTGGGTACCCGTATCGGGGACCGGCTCGACTTCCGGTACGTACAGCTCAAGCACGACGGGACGACGTCCTCGGGGCACTGCGTGTCGACGGTGGTGGAGCTGGCCGACGGCCGGGTCCGCCTCGACGAGACATGGGAGTGGGAGTCGCAGCCCGGCAGCGGGACGAGCGTTGTGGAGCAGGTCACGGAGCACGACGGCTGACTGACAATCCGTCAGTTGTCTAAGGTGATCAGGTGAGCGAGCAGAGACGGGACGAAGTCGGTACGGCCGGGCGGCGCGTGGTCGTCGTCGGCGCGGGCATGGCCGGGGTGCAGACCGCGGTCGCCCTGCGCGAGCAGGGCTTCGACGGGACGGTGACGCTGATCGGCGCCGAACCCCATCAACCCTACGACCGGCCGCCGCTGTCCAAGGCGGTCCTGCTCGGCAAGGCCGAGGGCTCCGCCTTCGACGTCGACTTCGACGGCCTCGGCATCGGCCTGCGGCTCGGCAGCGAGGCGCTCGGCCTGCGCCCCGCCGAGCACGTCCTGGACACCGAGGCCGGCCCGGTCCCCTACGACGTCCTGGTCCTCGCCACCGGCGCCGAACCGATCCGGCTGCCCGGCGCGGAGGGCGTGCCCGGCGTCCATCTGCTGCGCACCCTGGACGACGCCGAACGGCTGCGGCCCGTCCTCGCCCGGCAACACGACGTCGTGGTCGTCGGCGCCGGCTGGATCGGCGCGGAGTTCGCCACCGCCGCCCGCGACGCCGGCTGCGCCGTCACCGTCGTCGAGGCCGCCGACCGGCCGCTCGCGGGCGCCCTGCCCGCCGAGGTCGCCGCCCCGATGGCCGGCTGGTACGCCGACAGCGGCGCCGAACTGCGCACCCGCGCACGCGTGGAGCGCGTCGAACCCGGCGAGGTCGTCCTCGACGACGGATCGCGGCTGCCCGCCGGCGCCGTCGTGGTCGGCATCGGCGCCCGCCCCGCCACCGCCTGGCTGGCCGGTTCCGGCATCGAGCTCGGCGCGCACGGCGAGGTCCTCGCCGACGCCCATCTGCGCACCAGCGTGCCGGACGTGTACGCGGTCGGCGACTGCGCCTCCTTCCCCTCGGCGCGCTACGGCGAACGGCTCCTCGTCCACCACTGGGACAACGCCCTCCAGGGCCCGCGCACGGTCGCCGCCAACATCCTCGGCGAGCCCACCGGGGAGCCCCTGGAGGCCTACGACCCGGTGCCGTACTTCTGGTCCGAGCAGTTCGGCCGCTTCGTCCAGTACGCAGGCCACCACGGCGCCGCCGACCGCATGGTGTGGCGCGGCGACCCGGCGGGACCGGCCTGGAGCGTGTGCTGGCTGCGCGACGAGCACCTGGTCGCCCTTCTGGCCGTGGGCCGCCCTCGGGATCTGGCACAGGGCAGGCGGCTGATCGAGGCGGGCAGCCGCATGGACGCGGGCGTGCTGGCGGACCCGTCCCGTCCGCTGAAGAACGCGATTGCCTGATCTTCCCGGGAGCGCCGCGCTCGGGCGGGGGGAGCCATCGCGGCCACCCGGCCCGAGCGCCTACCCTTGACCCCGTGACCGAGATTGACGCAAAGATCGATGCTCTCGTCCCCGCCTGGCTCACCCTGCCCGACATCGCAGAGATGCTCGACGTCGAGGTGACACGTGTGCGGCAGCTGGTCAAGGAGGGCCAGCTCATCGCCGTGCGCCGCGGCGAGAACCGCGCGCTGCACGTGCCCGCCGCCTTCATCGACGGGGACAAGGTCGTCAAGGGCCTGGTGGGCACCCTGACGCTGCTGCGGGACGACGGCTTCACGGACGAAGAGATGCTGGAGTGGCTCTTCACCCCCGACGACAGCCTGCCCGGTACGCCGGCCCAGGCCCTGAGCGAGAATCGCGGCACGGAGGTGAAGCGCCGCGCCCAGGCGCTCGCCGTCTGAGGAGCTCGTTCCGGACGACCATCCGGCCTGCGGGGGCTTTCGGGCCCCCGCAGGCCGCCGCCCACGGGGGACCCACGCATGACCGACACCGCCCGCGCCCGCCTCGCCGACGCCCGTCTGTACCTGTGCACGGACGCCCGCAAGCGCCAGGGCGACCTCCCGGAGTTCCTGGACGCGGTCCTCGCCGCCGGCGTCGACATCGTCCAGCTGCGGGACAAGGGGATGGAGGCGGCGGAGGAGCTGGAGCACCTGAAGGTGTTCGCCGACGCGTGCGCCCGGCACGGCAGGCTGCTGGCGGTCAACGACCGCGCGGACGTCGCCCACGCCGCGGGCGCCGACGTCCTCCACCTCGGCCAGGGCGACCTGCCGGTCCCCGCGGCCCGGGCGATCCTCGGCGACGACGTGCTCGTCGGCCGCTCCACGCACGCCGAGGCGGAGGCCGGGGCAGCCGCCCTCCAGGACGGCGTGGACTACTTCTGCACCGGCCCGTGCTGGCCCACCCCCACGAAGCCCGGCCGCCACGCCCCCGGCCTCGACCTGGTGCGCCACACGGCCGCCCTCGAGACCGACCGCCCCTGGTTCGCCATCGGCGGCATCGACCTCGCCCGCCTCGACGAGGTGCTGGACGCCGGCGCCCGCCGTGTCGTGGTCGTGCGCGCGATCACGGAGGCGGACGACCCCGGGGCCGCGGCGGCGGAGTTCGCCGAGCGGCTGCGGAAGGTGTGATTTCCGGCCGGTCGATGTCCGACAGTGTCCGGCCGATTGTCCAAGGGGTGGACAGCAGTCCGGCAAATCGGGCAAATTTCCGGGATCTGGTTGGGGTGCCGTCACGCCCTGACTAACCTGCGGGTATGGCCCTCGGAACCGCATCCACCAGGACCGACCGCGCCCGTACCGTGCGCGACATCCTGGCCACCGGCAAGACGACCTACTCGTTCGAGTTCTACGCGCCGAAGACGCCCAAGGGCGAGCGCAGTCTGTGGAACGCCCTCCGCAGGGTCGAGGCGGTCGCCCCGGACTTCGTGTCGGTGACGTACGGCGCCGGCGGCTCCACCCGGGCGACCACGGTCAAGGAGACCCAGCAGATCGTCGTCGACACCACCCTCACCCCGGTCGCGCACCTCACGGCCGTGGACCACTCCGTCGCCGAGCTGCGCAACATCATCGGCCAGTACGCCGACGCCGGGATCCGCAACATGCTCGCCGTGCGCGGCGACCCGCCCGGCGACCCCATGGGGGAGTGGGTGCCGCACCCGAGCGGCCTGACCTACGCCGCCGAACTCGTCCGGCTCATCAAGGAGTCGGGCGACTTCTGCGTCGGTGTCGCCGCGTTCCCCGAGATGCACCCGCGCTCCGCCGACTGGGACAAGGACGTCGCGCACTTCGTCGACAAGTGCCGGGCCGGCGCCGACTACGCCATCACCCAGATGTTCTTCCAGCCCGAGTCCTACCTGCGGCTGCGCGACCGGGTGGCGGCGGCCGGCTGCCCGACCCCGGTGATCCCCGAGATCCTCCCGGTGACGAGTGTGAAGATGCTGGAGAGGCTGCCCCAGCTCAGCAACGCCCACTTCCCGGCCGAGCTGAAAGAGCGCATCCTCACAGCCAAAGACGATCCGGCCGCTGTACGCTCCATTGGCATCGACTTCGCCACGGAGTTCTGCGCTCGGCTTCTCGCCGAGGGAGTGCCCGGACTGCACTTCATCACGCTCAACAACTCCACGGCGACGCTGGAAATCTACGAGAACCTGGGCCTGCACCACCCGCCGCAGGCCTAGACCTGCCGCACCGTGATGCGTCACACTGCGTGCGGCCACTGGGAGAGGGGCGTACATGGGCTGGACGGTCCTCTACATCGCGTTCGGCGTCGTCGCGCTGTGGCTGCTCGGCGAGGTGCTGCTTCAGTACAAGGCGCGGCTGCGCTACCGGCTGCTGGCGTTCGCCGGCTTCCTCGGCGTGGTGCTGGGCGTGCTGATGCCCAACGTCATCGTCATCGGTCTGGGTGCCGCCGCCTTCGCGGTCGGCCAGACCTATGTGACGCTGTCGTTCCGCCGCGGTTTCTCCGCCGGCTGGGCCGTCAGCCGCCCCGGCGCGGAGGCCGTCAAGGGCCGCCGTGGCCGGGCCGAGCGCAAGGACCCCGTCCTGCAGGTCTCCGGCCTGGAGCCGGCCGAGGAGGACGCCGACTCCTACGGCCGGGACGCCGAAGCCCCGTTCAGCGGGGACCGCATGTCCTACGGCGGCGACAAGGACTCCTACGACGACGACCACGACGACGTCTTCACCCCGGCCGCCCGCGGGGCCGCCGGGACCACCGCCGTCTACGAGCCGCAGCCCCTGCCCGACGACACCGGCTCCTACGGCGTGTACAGCGACTCCGCCTACGCGGCCGCCACCCAGCCCCAGGACCAGTACGCGACGGCCGCCCAGAGCGCCGACCAGGGCTACGGCCACGACGGCTACTCCGGGTACGGTCAGCAGCAGTACGGCTACGACTCCGCCGGCGAACAGCAGTACGCCGCCTACTCCGACCCGTACATCGGCACCCAGACCTACGGCTCGGGCTCCTACGACACCGGGTACGGCCAGCAGCAGTACGGTCAGCAGGCCTACGGCCAGGACCAGTACGGCTCCGGCGGCTACGGGGAGACCCCCTCCGGCGGGGTGTGGGTCCCGCAGCAGCGCAGCGACGACTCCCTGGGCGGCGACCTGCCGTCCGACCAGCACTACCCCTACCAGGGCGACGGCCGGCAGCAGGGCAACGGCTACGACGAGCAGCAGTACCGGTACTGACGCCCGCGCGGCCCGCTCACTGCGAGCCCCGGAACTCCGGTCCCTCCACGATCAGTCCGGACACCAGCGCACCCGACATGCCGGCGTGCGGCAGCCCACCGCCCGGGTGCGACCAGCCGCCCACGGTGTACAGGCCCTCCACACCGGTGGAGTTGGACGGATGCAGCAGCCGTCCCCCGGCCGCGGCCAGCGCCGGCGCCGGGACGGCGCCGCCCGCGGCGCCGGTCTCGTCCGCGACGACGGCGGGCGTGCGCACCTCGCGCCACAGGAGGCGGTCCCGCAGTCCGGGGACGGCCCGCCCGGCGGCGTCGATCAACCGCTCCACGGCGTCGGCCGGCACATCCGCCCCCGCGGGGACCACGCAGCTGACGGCGACCGCCTCATGGCCGGAGTCCGGCACCAGGGCCGGGTCGTCGGGCCGCAGCACCGTGACCGTCGGGCTCGCCGGGGCCCCCGGCGCCGTGCCGAAGAGGCTCTCCAGCTCGCCCTCGCGGTCGTCCGTGTGCACCACCGTCCGATGGGCGGCCCCCTCCGGACGCCCGCCCCGCAGAGCCAGCAGCACGGTCAGCCGGCTCGGCAGGCCCGCCTGCGGCGGCACCTCGTCATGGGCGCGCGGGGCGAGCCCGGGAAACCCTCCCGGAGCGAGGACGAAGTCGGCCTCAGCGACCGTGCCTTCTCCGGAGCCGCCGTCGGCCGACTCCACGCCCACCGCCCGGCCGTCCTTCTCCAGCACGCGCGTCACCTCGGCGCCGAAGACGAACTCGACCCGGCGGGCCACGCACCGCTCGTACACCGCGCGGGCCAGCTCCCGCATCCCTCCGCGCACGTACCACATCCCGAACGCGTGCTCCATGTACGGCAGCACGGCCGCGCTCGCCGGGGTGACGCGCGGATCCAGGCCGTACGCGAGCGCGTGGCTCTCCAGCAGCGCGGCGAGGCGGGCGTCGCGCAGCTCCCAGGCGCCGACCTCGGCCAGGGTGCCGGCCCGCCGGGTGCGCAGCAGCCGCTTGTGCGGCACCGAGGGGTAGGGCTCGCGCTCGCCCAGCACCGACCAGTCGGCCCACAGCGGCTCCTCCAGGAGCGGCCGGCGGGTGCGGTCCCAGGCCTCCCGGGCCCGGACGAGGAAGTCGCCCCAGCGCCGGCCGGCCCCCGCCCCGAGCGACTCCTCCAGGGCGGCGACGACTCCCGCGCGTGAGGCGTTCGGCAGGGCGACCTCGGCGCCGTCCGCGAACACATGGCGTGCCGACGGGTCGACCTGCACCAGCTCGACGCGGTCCTCCAGGGGTTCCTTGCCGGTCTTGACGAACAGGTCGCGCCAGACCGCGGGCAGCGGCAGCAGGCCGGGCCCGGTGTCGAAGGCGAACCCGTCCCTCTCGAAGCGGCGCACCGCACCGCCGTACGTCTCCGTACGCTCGTACACCACCACCCGGTGACCTGCCACGGCCAGCCGGGCGGCGGCCGCCAACGCGCCCATCCCAGCGCCGATCACCGCAATCCGTGCCATGCCCGCGACTTTATCGGCCGCGACTGACAGTGACGGCCCCGGCCCGTCGTCCACCCGGGACGGGACACGCGCGTCGTCGCCGGGGCGCCGGCTCTCGCACGAAAGCGCCGGTCCGTGGTGGTCACATCCCCCGATGGACCACCGCGCACCGGCGCCTCCTCGTGCTTCCCCCGTTCCCCCGTGTTCCCCCGTTCGGTCGTTCCCCCGGGTCCCCCCGTGCCTCGCTCCCGCCGACCTGGCCGGCGGAAGGAGCGGTCCAGGACCGGCGCCGTTCCGCCGCCCCGTGTCGGCGGTGCCGGTGCCGTGCCCCTTCCCGTGCCTTCACTCTCCCGTTCCCGCGGACCGGCACCCATCCGCGCGCGTACTCATCTCCCCCACTAGGTACGCGTACTCAGCCGTGAGTGCTCATCCCCAGGGCGCACGGGAAAGCGCCTGAGGACCGGTCGCCCTACGGGCGTCCGCTGACCCGTCCCTGGAGCAGCCGGGACAGCGCCGCGTGGACGTCGTCCAGGGAGCGTTCCGGCTGGAAGGACTGCCAGTCCAGCGCGGCCACGAGGACCATGCCGACCAGCGCTGCCGCGGTCAGCTGCACATCGATCTCCTCGCTGAACTCCCCGCCCTCGATGCCCTCCCGCAGCACCCCCTCGACGACGGCCACCGCCTCCTGCCGCACCACCATCAGCGTGGACTGCCACGCCCGGTTGGTGCGCCAGAGTTCGGCCACGTAGAGCTGTGTGAACGCCGGATAGCGGTCGATGAAGACGAGGCCCGCGCGGATCATCGCGTCCAGCGCGTCCACCCGGCTGCCGCCCTCCCGCGCGGTGCGCTCGGCGGCGTCCCGCAGAGAGGCGGTGAGCAGGCCCACCCCGTGCCGCAGCAGCTCCTCGAAGAGGACGGACTTGCTCGCGAAGTTGTAGTAGACCGTGCCCTTGGCGACCCCGGCCCGCTCGGCGATCTCGTCCACCGTGGTGGCGGAGAAGCCCTGCTCGGCGATGAGGGTGACGGCTGCCTCGTAGAGCTTCTGCCGGGTGGCCTCGCGGCGGGTGCGGCCGCCCGGCGTGGTGGTGCTTTCCATGCCCCTGATTGTCACAGGTACCCGGCTCGCGGGAGGGCGGGATCGCGTGCTCACAGGCTCAGCTCCGGGTGCAGCCGGTCCAGCGTCCACACCTGGCGCCGTCGTGCGGACAGCGCGGTCAGCGCGAGGGCGCCCGCGGTGAACACGACGAGCACCACGCACGCGTGCCACACCGGTTCCAGGCCGCCGCCCGTGATGAGCCGGCGCAGCGCGTCCACGACGTGACTCATCGGCAGGTAGGGGTGGATCGCGTTGAAGAAGCCGGGACTGGTCTGCACCGGGTACGTGCCGCCCGCCGACGTCAGCTGGAGCATCAGCAGCGCGAGCACGAGGATGCGGCCGGCCGCGCCGAAGCGTGCGTTGAGCCACTGGATCAGCGCCGCGAAGCACGCCGTCACCAGGAACAGGAAGCCCACCGTCCCGGCGGCCCGCTCCATCCGCAGGCCGACCGCCCAGTGCAGCACCGCCATCAGCGCGGTCGTCTGCAGCACGCCGATCGCCACCACCGGCAGCCAGCCCGCCAGCGCGATCCGCCACGCCGAGGCGCCGGCGGCGAGCGCTCGCCGGTTCATCGGCGCGATCAGCATGTACGCCACCATCGCGCCCACCCACAGGGACAGCGGGATGAAGTACGGGGCGAACCCGGTGCCGTAGTTGGGCGCCTTGTGCAGGTCCTGGCTGGCGAGGCGCACCGGGTCCGCCATGACGGCGGTGCGCGCGTCGCGGGCCGGTTCGTCGTAGTCGGGGATCCGCTCGGCGCCGTCGTGCAGTCCGCCGGCGAGCTTCCCGGAGCCGTCGACCAGCTTGAAGATGCCGCCGTTGAGGTCGTCCGCGCCGGTCTTGAGCTTGCCGACGCCCTTGTCGAGGTTCCCGGCGCCGGTGTCGGCGGCGCCGAGCCCGGTGTGCAGCTTCTTCGCGCCGGCGGCGACCTTCCCGGCCCCCTCGTTCAGCTCGTTGATCCTGGACACGGCGTCGGTGAGGTCCTCGGACAGGCGCGGGGCGCGGTCGGCGAGGGCCTGCGACTGCTTCTGCAGCGTGCCCAGGTTCGCGCGGAGCGTCGTGAGGTCGCCGTTCTGGTCGGCGATGAGCGTGTTGACGTCGTCGGCGATCAACGCGGCGTCGGCGGCCGCGTCCCTGGCCTTCTTCAGGTCGGCGCAGGCGGGGTCGGGCAGCACCGGGGTCTCGCAGCGCGCCGTGTAGACGCCGGCCAGTGTGTCGGCGGCCGTGTGCGCGCCCTTGGCGGCGATCGGCGCGGACTTCACCAGCGTGGCGAGGTGGCCGCTGACCACCTTGGCTGAGTCGGCGACGAGTTGCGCGGTGTCCCCGATGGTCTTCTCGTTCTTCGCGACGTACGGCCCCACCTCGGCGTCGATGCCGTTGACCTTGTCGGCCAGCGTCTGTGTGCCGTCCGCGACCTTGCGTGATCCGTCCGCCAGGTCGCCGGCGCCCTTGTCGAGCTTCGTCAGCGTCTTGGCCAGCTTGTCGCTGCCCGTCTTGGCCTTCTTCAGCCCGTCGGCGAGGTCCTTGGAGCCCTGTTCGGCCTTTCCGATGCCGCCGGTCAGTCTGTCGGCTCCGTCGGCGGCCTCCACGGTCTTGCCGTGGATGTCGGAGAACGAGATGAAGATCTTGTCGAGGAAGGAGCGCGAGGCCTTCGTCGAGGCGGCCGTGCGCACCTCGCTGAAGACCGTCCGTGAGATCTGCCCGACGATGTAGTTGTTCGCGTCGTTCGTGCGGACCTGGAGGGCGCTCGTCTCGGGGGTCTCGCCGGAGCTGGAGGCGATCCGCCGGCTGAAGTCGGCCGGCATGGTCAGCGACAGGTAGTAGGTCCCGTCCTCCACGCCCGCGCGTGCCTGCGCGGCGCTCACCTCGTGCCATTCGAAGGTCGCGCTGTCCCGCAGCCCCTCGGTGATGTCGTCGCCGGCGGCGAGCCTCCTGCCGCCTACGCTCGCCCCCTGGTCGTCGTTGACCAACGCGACGGGGATGCGGTCGAGGCGTCCGTAGGGGTCCCAGAAGGACCACAGGTACAGCGCGCCGTAGAGCAGGGGCAGCAGCAGGAGGGCGACCAGGGCGGCGCGGGGGAGCCGCCCCCGGCCGAAGCGGCGCAGCTCAAGCGCGGCCAGTTTCGGGGAGCGCATCCGCCGAGTCCTCCTTGTCGTCGGTGTCGCGGCCGTCGGTGTCGCGGTCGTCGTCGCGGGCGCCGGCGGGGGCGTCCCCGGCTGTCGCGTCGGTCGTCGTAGCCGTCTCCGCCGCGTCCTCGGCGGCTTCCCCGGCCATTCCGTCTTCCCCGGCTTCCCCGGCTTCCCCGGCTTTCCCCTCGGCGGTGGCGTCCGTGCCGCCCTCCGCCTCGGGAGCCGCGTCCGGTTCCGGGCCCCCCGCCCCGGTCGCGCCGGCTTCGCCGTCCTGGCCGGACGTCGTCACCCTGACCGCGTCCTCGGGGGCGTCGCCGCACACCGCCACGACCGTCGTCCCGCCGGCTGTGAGGGACGCGAACAGGGAGCGGACGTCGGCGCGTTCGGCCTCGGACAGCTTCAGATCGGCGTCGTCCACGCCGAGCAGTCCCGGCCGGCCGACGAGGGCCAGCGCCACCGACAGCCGCAGCGCCTCCAGCCGTTCCAGATCGCGAACGGCCGTCCGCGCGCCCTTGGCCAGCGACTCCACGTCGAGCCCGGCGGCGGCCAGCGCGTCGTCCACGCGCGCGTCCAGCTCGGCGGCCTTCTCCGCGCGCGGGCGCAGCAGTTGTCGCACGGAACCGGAGAACCGCCGCTCCAGCAGCGCCCGTTCGCGCAGGTGTTCGCCGACGGTGAGGGCCGGCTCCAGGTCGGTGACCCCGGCGACATGGGCCAGGGCGCTGACCCGGCGGGCCCCGGCCGCCTGCTTGGGCAGCCGTGCCGTGCCCACCGTCGCCGTGCCCTCCGTGGCCTTCATGCGGCCGGTGAGCGCGAGCAGCAGGCTCGTCCGGCCGGACCCGGACGGCCCCTCGATCACGATCAGCGAGCCCGGCTCCGCCCGGAAGCCGACGCCGCGGAACGCCCACCCGCGTGGCCCGCGGAGCCCGAGGCCGTCGGCTGTGACACCGACTCCGTCCACAGTTCCCCCTGTGTCCCACTAATTGAACTGACTGGTCAGTGCAAAAACTAACGCGAACCTTCGCTCGAAGCAAAAGCCCAGGTCAGAACGGATTGTCAGTGCCATACCCCACGATGGGCACATACGGCACCCCGTATCGGGCCGTGCCGTCACACAGACGACAGGAGGTTCGTCATGGCCAGCCACCCCGCGGCCGCCCACCGGCGCCGCGCCTTCGGCCCTGCCCCCTCACTGACCGGACCGGCGAGCGACGTGCACCCCGTGCTGCGCCGGACCACCGCCCCGCCCGCCGCCCTCGACCTGCTCGCCCAGGCCCGCGCCGGACTGGACGAGGCCGCCGTCCTGGAAACCCCCAACGAGCGCTACGCCATCGCCCACCTGGCCGCCCTGCGCACCGCCGCCGCCGTGCTCGCCGCGCGCGGCCGGCCCGAGACCTCGCCCAAGCGCCGGGCCCGCATCCGGAGCGCATGGGAAGTGCTCCCCGAGATAGCGCCCGAACTCACCGAGTGGAGCGCGCTCTTCGCGTCCGGGGCCCGCCGCCGCGCCCGGGCCGAGGCCGGCATCCCCGGCGCGGCCGGCCGCAGGGACGCCGACGACCTCATACGGGACGTGGCGATGTTCCTCCGCATCGTCGAACGCATGCTGGTCCTCCAGCCGGCCCTGCCCCAGCCCCGCCAGGACGGACCACAGCACCGAGAAGGCACGCCGCCCCGCCCCGGAGCGCAGGGGCGGGGCGCCCCGGGGGAGGGCCGGGACATGCCGGACGCGGGATGAGACGGCGACGCCCCCCGACGCCACGGTGACCAGGTGCGGCGCTGAGGCGATCGCCGCGAGGCAATAGGGTGGAAGGCGCCTGAAGCCTTCCCCCTCGACCGGGGCCGGGAAGGCGCCCCGTTCGCTCCGCCGCGCAAGAGGCGGTGCCGCGCCGAGGAGTCAACTGCCGTGTCGGACCCGATGCGCCCTCCCGCCCCCCACCGCCCCGAGACGACGTCGCTGCGCTCCGACTCCCGCCCCCGCGCCGCTCTCCGTACCGCCGTCGTCTGGGACGTTCTCCAGGAGGCCCTGGACCGCCGGGTCAAGGCCACCGGGCGGGAGTCGCTCGACGTACTGGACACCGGCGGCGGCAGCGGACAGTTCGCCGTGCTCGTGGCCCGGCTCGGGCACCGGGTCACCGTCGTCGACCCCAGCCCCAACGCGCTGTTCGCGCTGGAGCGCCGCGCCGCCGAGGCGGGCGTCGCCGACCGCGTCCGCGGCGTCCAGGGCGACGCGCACGGCCTCTTCGACGTCGTCGAACGCGGCGGCTACGACGCCGTCCTGTGCCACGGCGTCCTGGAGTACGTCGACGACCCCGCCGAGGGCGTCCGCAACGCGGTGGCCGCGCTGCGCTCCGAGGGTGTGCTCAGCCTGCTCGCCGCCGGCCTCGGCGGAGCCGTGCTCGCGCGGGCCCTCGCCGGTCACTTCACGGAGGCCCGCCAGGCGCTCACCGACCCGGCCGGCCGCTGGGGCGAGAGCGACCCCGTGCCGCACCGCTTCACCGCCGGACAGCTCACCGGCCTGGTCGAGGGCGCCGGCCTCGAGGTCGGCGCGGTGCACGGCGTGCGGGTCTTCGCCGACCTCGTGCCCGGCGTGCTCGTGGACACCGAGCCCGGCGCCCTGGAAGCGCTGCTGAAGCTGGAGGAGGCCGCCGCCGGGCTGCCCGCCTTCCACTCCGTGGCGACCCAGCTCCACGTCCTCGGCGAGACCCGAGGGGCGAAGGAGGCCTGAGTCACCGGTGGGGCGGCCGTCAGGCACACGCTGATCAGCGACTTGGCCGCACATGGAGTACGCCACAGGCCCCCCGTTCGGGCGCTGTGCGCCGTATGATCGAGGGAGACCGCCCGGCATGACGGGTCGGCCGCTGGGGAATGGAACCCCCAGCGAGTCCGGGACGCCCATGGCGGGCTCCGGTTGGCCAATTGGCGTAGAGGGGCGGGTTTCACGGGGGCGATTCCCTGCCTATCCTGAAGGGACCCCCCGGGTCGCCCCGGCGACTGCACGATGAGGAGGACTCCGTGCCGCTCTCGGAGCACGAGCAGCGCATGCTCGAGCAGATGGAGCGAGCGCTGTACGCCGAAGATCCCAAGTTCGCGTCGGCGCTCGAGGGAAGCGGGCTGCGTACGTACACCCGGCGGCGGGTCTACCAGGCAGTCGCCGGCTTCCTCGTGGGAATCGCGCTCCTCATGGCCGGTATGGTCGCCAAGCAGGTCTGGCTCAGCGTGGTGGGCTTCCTCGTCATGCTCGGGTGTGCGGTGCTCGCCGTGACCGGCTGGCGCAAGGCCCCCAAGCCGGGCGAACAGCCTGCCGGCGCCGCCGCGCACCCACGCGGTCAGGGACGGCCCAAGCGCTCCATGATGGACCGGATCGAGCAGCGCTGGCAGCGCCGCCGCGACGAGCAGGGCGGACACGGCCACTGAAACCGGCCCCATGCTCCTGACAGCCGGCCGCGCAACGCCGCGCCGACATCGGGACACCGGACAGCGATGAGGGGGCGACCACCCGACAAGGTGGTCGCCCCCTCACTCGTGCCCGGCGAGGGCCCGGGCCCCGCGTCGGCGGCATGATCCGCCGGACAGGACCTACAGGCTCTGGCCCTGCTCTCCCGACGGCCTGCGCAGCAGCGCTGTCAGGCGGGCCGCCCAGGCCGTCCTCAGAGCCGTCCAGCGGTCTGCGAGATCCCAGACGGCCCGGACGGCCGAGCGCGGCGCGAGGATCGCGCGCACCCGGGTGCGCCGCCCGACCCGGGCCCGCAGGGCCGCCCGCACCCCGCGCACCTCGTCGGCCAGCCCGGCCTCGGCCCGTGGCCGGGGCGCGTACAGCACCTGCTCCACCGCGCCCGCCACCCGGTGCACCGACGCGGCCACCGTGTCGTCGAGCTCGCCCAGGCGGACGATCCGCGCGGCCGCCCGCCTGGGCGTCAGCGCGTCGTCCGGCGCGATGCCGTAGTCCCAGGCCGTGTCCGTCAGCTCCCGCCACACCGCCAGGACATGGGCGACGGCCGCCTCCGCGGTCTCCCGCGCCGGCACGTCCAGCAGCACTCCCGGTCCGGGGTCAGCCGCCTGCGGGCCGCCGGCGTCGCCCCGCCCAGGACCGCCGCCGCCCCCGCCCGCGGTCGCGGCGGCACCCGCGGCACCGGTGTGCTGGGCCGACGCCAGCCGCACCGACCGCCGTCTCATCCGCCACAGCATCGGCAGCAGCGCCAGCAACAGCGCCGCGGCCCCCAGCAGGGTCCAGCCCCCGATCTCGTACCACGGCGGTCCGCCGCCGCCCTGCTCGGCCTCGTCGAGCGGCAGCGCGCCGAGGCAGGCCTCGGCCTTCTTGTCCGCCGCCGAGCAACTGGTGCTCGCCGAGGGCTGCGCCGACGGCGCCGCGCTCGCCGACCGGGAGGCCTGCGGCAGCTCGGCGATCGCGTCACCGGAGTTCTCCGGCAGCGTGTACGGGGGAGTCGTGCCCCGCGTCGGGGTCGGCTCGAAGCGGGTCCAGCCCACGCCCTCGAAGTACAGCTCAGGCCACGCGTGCGCGTCCCTGAGGCTCACCGCCACCGAACCGTCCGCCTGCGGGGAGCCCGGCGCGAAGCCCACCGCCACCCGGGCCGGGATGCCCAGCGTCCGGGCCATCGCCGCCATCGCGAACGAGTAGTGCACGCAGAAGCCCCGCTTGTCCCGCAGGAAGCGGGAGATCGCGTCCTTGCCGCTGCCGACCTGCACCTCGGTGTCGTACTCGAAGCCGCCCGTGACCGCGAACCAGTCCTGGAGATCCACCGCCCGCTCGTAGTCGTTGCGCGCGCCCCGGGTGACCTGGAGGGCCGTCTTCGCCACCGACGCCGGCAACGACGACGGCACCTCGGTGTAGTCGTTCCTGACCGAGCCGGCCGCCTCCGGCGCCGAGGCCAGCTGCTTCGCCGTCGGCCGCACCGCCAGGCTGGTGACCTCGTACGTCTTGCCGCGTGTGTTCTGGCCGTGGTCGCCCACCAGGGTCATGCCGACCGGTTCGTACCGCCAGTTCCCGCTGATCTTCACACCGCTCGGCGGATACGGCATCGGCAGCCAGTCCTGGGCGTACCAGTCGGCGGCCCTGATCCGGGTCGTCACCGGGGAGCGCCTGACGTCCGGGCTCAGCCCGGCCGGCGTCGGGAAGTCGTCCGGCACGGCGACGATCTGGCGCTTCGAGGGCTTCCACGTGGTGCCGTCGAAGTCGTCCAGGGAGACGATCCGCAAGTACAGGTCCGAGATGTCGCCGGAGTCGGTGCGCAGGGTCAGGACCGTGCGGTCCTCTTCCTGGTTCAGGCTGTCGCGCAGCGACACCAGCGGGTTGACCGCGGAGATCGTGCCCCCGCTGCCGTTGCCCGCGCCCACCCCGTCGCCCGCGCCGTCCAGCAGCCCGCTCCCGATCGCCGGCAGCGGCAGCAGCGGCACCACCAGCGCCACGCCCAGGGCGACCGCGCCGATACGCCGTCCGGTGCGCAGCGGGGCCACCGGGCCGGACGGCCCGCCGGGCGTGCGCGGCGCGCCGCCGAAGACCCGGCCCCACCGCGAGAGCCGCTCCCGGCTCTCCGCCAGGAGCAGCATCAGATAACCGGCGGCGGCCACCAGGAACCACAGCCAGTCCGCGACCCCGTCCGACAGGCCCGCGGCGACCGAGTACAGCGCCAGCAGCGGCAGGCCCGCCGGGGCGGCGTTGCGGAAGGTCACCGCCAGGGTGTCCACCGCCAGGCCGATCACCAGCACACCGGCGACCATCATCAGCCGGATGCCCTCGGACAGCGGCGCGGGTATCGCGAACCGCCCCACGTCGTCCGCGCCGGCCTGCAGCAGGTGGGCGAAGTGCTGGACGGCCCGCGGGCCGGGGATCAGCCCGGCGACGGCCTGCTCCCGGGCGAAGACCAGGGTCAGCAGCAGCAGCGACACCAGCGCCTGGGCCAGCACGGTCAGCGGCCGGGCCAGCGGCACCCGCCGCGTCGCCGCGCCCACCCCGGACTGGACCGCCAGCAGGAACGCCGCCTGCAGGATCCACGAGACCGGCTCGACCAGGGGCATCATCGCGAGGGAGGCCATAAGCGTGGCCGCCGCAGAGCACAGCGTCAGGCGCGCCCGCCCGCTCAGCATCACGCCTCCCCTCCGCTCGTCCGGCCCGCGGTCACGACACCGGAACGCTCCTGGTCCGCCCGCTGCCACAATTCGGTCAGCGAAGCGCCCCGCGGCACGCTCACGGCCGTCCAGCCCGCCTCGCGCAGCATCCGCAGCCGCTCCTTCGTCCTGTTCATCGTTTCGGGGGCCTCGTTCGGTTCACGCCCCCACGTGTCGTCGTCCAGCAGGAACGCGACCGCGCCCCCGCTGCGCTGGCGCATCTTCCCGGCCACCGCGGCCTGCTCCTCGTCGAGTTCGCCGAAGAAGGCCACCAGCAGCCCCTCGTTGCCGCCGCGCAGGACGTCGTACGCCCGGGACAGGCCCGTGCCGTCGGAGTGGTCGACCACCGCGAGGGTGTCCATCATCAGCCCGGCCGCGTCCGCCGACTCCTGGCTGGCCCCGGCGAAACCGTCGGCGCCCTCGCCGGGCACCGAGGCGCCCGTGTCCGTCAGCAGCCGCACCGAGAAACCCCGTTCCAGCATGTGCACCAGCACCGACGCGCAGCCCGAGACCGCCCACTCGAAGGACGAGTCGGGGCCGGCGCCCCGGAAGGCCGCCCCCCGGGTGTCGAGCAGCACCGTGCAGCGGGACCGCTGGGGCTGCTCCTCGCGGCGCACCATCAGCTCGCCGTAGCGGGCCGTGGAGCGCCAGTGCACGCGGCGCAGATCGTCGCCGTAGCGGTACTCGCGGGGGATCACGTCGTCCTCGCCGGCCAGCGCCAGCGAACGCTGCCGGCCGTCGCCGTACCCCTTGGCCTCGCCGCTCAGCCGGACCGCGGGCAGCGCCTCCACGCGCGGAACGACCGTCAGCGTGTCGAACGTCGAGAAGGAGCGGGTCAGCTCGCACATCCCGAACGGGTCGTTCAGCCGCAGCTGGAGCGGGCCCAGCGGATAACGGCCGCGCAGGTCGGAGCGGACCCGGTAGGACACCTCGCGGCGGCCGCCCGGCTCGACCCGGTCCAGCACGAACCGGGGGCGCGGACCGAGCACGTACGGCACCCGGTCCTGGAGCATCAGCAGGCCCGTGGGCAGCCTGGAGACGTTGTCCATCCGCAGATGGACGCGGGCCTCGCTGCCGGCGGGCACCCGGCCGGGGGAGAGCCGGCGGCTTCCGGCGACCCGGTACCGGGTGCGGTAGACGACGGCGGCGCACACCAGCGGCAGCGCGGCCAGCAGCAGCCCGACCCGCAGCAGGTCGGGCTGTCCGAGGACGTATGCGCAGATCGCGGCGGCGACGCCGGCGGCGAGGAAGGAGCGGCCGCGGGTGGTCAGACCGGCCAGGGCGGTGCGGGCGCCGCCCTTCTCCCCGCGGCCGGTGTCCGCCTGCCCCGTCCCGCCGTGGGCCATCACAGCCCCCGCGGCGGCCGGCCGTACGACTGCACGTCCGCGCCCAGGCCGTAGCCGCGCTGCTGCGGGGCCGCCGGGACGGGAGTGCGCTGCAGGATCTCCTCGACGACCTGCTCCGAGGTGCGCCGGTTCAGCTGCGCCTGCGCGGTGGGCAGCAGACGGTGGGCGAGAACGGCCACGGCGAGGTTCTGCACGTCGTCCGGCAGCGCGTAGTCACGCCCGCTCAGAGCGGCGGAGGCCTTCGCCGCGCGCAGCAGATGCAGCGTCGCGCGTGGCGAGGCCCCGAGTCTGAGGTCGGGGTGCGTGCGGGTGGCGGCGACCAGGTCGACCGCGTACCGCCGGACCGCCTCCGCGACGTGCACCGCGCGGACCGCCTCGATCAGCTTCACTATCTCGTGCGCGTGCGCCACCGGCTGGAGGTCGTCCAGGGGGTTCACCCCGCCGTGGACGTCGAGCATCTGAAGCTCGGCCTCGGGGCTCGGGTAGCCGATGGAGACCCGGGCCATGAAGCGGTCGCGCTGGGCCTCGGGCAGCGGGTAGGTGCCCTCCATCTCGACCGGGTTCTGCGTGGCCACCACCATGAACGGGCTGGGCAGTTCGTAGGACTGCCCGTCGCTGGTGACCTGGCGTTCCTCCATCGACTCCAGCAGCGCCGACTGGGTCTTCGGCGAGGCGCGGTTGATCTCGTCGCCGATCACGATCTGCGCGAAGATCGCCCCCGGCTTGAACTCGAAGACGTGGTGCTGCTGGTCCCAGATGGACACGCCCGTGATGTCCGACGGCAGCAGGTCGGGCGTGAACTGGATACGCCGCACCGAGCAGTCGATCGACCGCGCCAGCGCCTTCGCGAGCATCGTCTTGCCCACGCCGGGGACATCCTCGATCAGAAGATGTCCCTCGGCGAGCAGCACGGTCAGCGAAAGCCGTACGACCTCGGGCTTGCCCTCGATCACCCCTTCCACCGAACTGCGGACACGCTCCACAGTGGCGGTCAGATCAGTGAGGCTCGCTCGATCGTCATAGGTCGTCACCCGGCCCTCCTCGGCCCGTTCTTTCCGGGCCGACGCTTCTGCACGCGCAACGGCCCACCCCGAATACGGACACCACGCGGAAAACGTTCGCGTGACGCCACAACCGCATTCTTGCCGCCGTTACCGTTTCGTGTCACTCGCCTGTGGACAACTGACAGCGGTATGTCAGCTCTCAGGCCTCTTGTGCCGACTCCGGACCGGCTTCCCGCCCGGGGTCGACCTCCCGCAGGAGACCGGTCTTGACGTCGAACACGAACCCGCGGACGTCTTCGGTGTGCAGGAGGAACGGCGAGGTCCGCACCCGCTGCATCGACTGCCGTACGTCCTGGTCGACGTCCCGGAAGGCCTCGACGGCCCAGGACGGACGCTGACCGACCTCCATCTCCAGCTCGGTGCGGAAGTCCTCGGTGATCGCCTCCAGGCCGCAGCCGGTGTGGTGGATGAGGACCACGCTGCGCGTGCCCAGCTTGTGCTGGCTGATGGTGAGCGAGCGGATCACGTCGTCGGTCACCACGCCGCCCGCGTTGCGGATCGTGTGGCAGTCGCCGAGTTCCAGGCCGAGTGCGGCGTGCAGGTCGATACGGGCGTCCATGCAGGCCACCACGGCGACGTGCAGCACGGGCCGGGCGTCCATGCCGGGGTCGGCGAACGCCGCGGCGTACCGCTCGTTCGCCGCGACGAGGCGGTCGGTCACGGTGCCGCCGCCCACGGTGCCGGCGGACTCGACGGGTACGGATGCGGAAGTCGTCATGACTATGACGTTACTGGTCACCACCGTTCCGGTCCTGTGGTGGGGAGGGAAAAAGAGCGTCATCACGCCGCACTTGTGAGGTAAGCCACAAGAGTGAGAGGCGGGCACCCGAACGGGTGATTTCGAGCGGTGCGCCGCTTCACGCGCGCGTGGAGCCGCGACGCGCAGGCCGGTTGATTGACCGCGACACAGGGTGGACTAAAGTGACGCGAAGCGGGAGGCTGCGATCTCCCCGCTGGACTGAATTCCCCGAGAGACCCCGGCGCGGCCGCCGGAGATCTCCCCGCGTGCGCGGCGCGTACGTACGGCTCGGCCTCCTCCCGCTCCCGGTCGGCTGACGCTTCCGGCGCCGGCGGGCCTCCCCTTCTTCGAGCGGGCGGGGACCCGGCGGTGCGTACGGGCCCGCCGGACCTGAGAGGTGCCCACAGTGCAGGGGCGCGAAGCGCATGAGAACAAGGGCGGAGCCGGGCGACGGGAGGGCGAGGCTCGACACGTCCCGGTGATGCTCCAGCGCTGCCTGGACCTGCTGGCCCCCGCCCTGGAACAGCCCGGAGCCGTCGTCGTCGACTGCACCCTCGGCCTCGGCGGCCACAGCGAGGCCCTGCTGACGCGCTTCCCCGAGGCGCGGCTCGTCGCCCTCGACCGGGACAAGGAGGCCCTGCGCCTGTCCGGCGAGCGCCTCGCCCCCTTCGGCGACCGCGCCGATCTCGTGCACGCCGTCTACGACGAACTCCCCGCCGTCCTCGCCCGGCTCGGCATTGCGCGCGTGCAGGGCGTCCTGTTCGACCTCGGCGTGTCCTCCATGCAACTCGACGAGGCCGACCGGGGTTTCGCCTACGCCCAGGACGCCCCGCTCGACATGCGCATGGACCAGTCGGCCGGCGTCAGCGCCGCCGAGGTCCTCAACACCTACCCGGCGGGCGAACTCGTGCGCATCCTGCGGGCGTACGGCGAGGAGAAGCAGGCCAAGCGGATCGTCTCGGCGATCGTCCGCGAACGGGACAAAGAGCCGTTCGCCAACAGCGCGCGCCTGGTCGACCTGATCCGCTCCGCGCTCCCGCAGGCCGCCAAGCGCACCGGCGGCAACCCGGCCAAGCGCACCTTCCAGGCCCTGCGCATCGAGGTCAACGGTGAACTCGCCGTGCTGGAAAGGGCCGTGCCGGCCGCCGTGAAGGCCCTCGACGTCGGCGGCCGGATCGCCGTGCTGTCGTACCACTCGCTCGAGGACCGGCTCGTCAAGCAGGTGCTCACGGCCGGAGCCGCCACCACCGCGCCGCCCGGACTGCCGGTCGTCCCCGAGCGCTACCAGCCCCGGCTCAAGCTGCTCACGCGCGGTGCCGAACTTCCCACCGAGGAAGAGGTCGCCGAGAACCGGCGGGCCGCGCCCGCGCGGCTGCGCGGGGCCGAGCGCATCAGGGAGGACGTCGAATGAGGGGCGCGACCAGCCCGGGGGAGGGCGAGTGAGCGGCGAACCCGAGCTGAGGGGGAGGGCCGCACGGCTCGCCCGCCTCTTCCCGGCCGGCCCGCGCCGGGCGGCCCGCACACCGTTCGTCCTCCTGGTCGTCCTCCTCCTCGGCGGCGGACTCATCGGCCTGCTCGTGCTGAACTCCGCCCTCAGCGAAGGGTCGTTCAAGATGGACGATCTGCAGAAGGACACCAAGAGCCTCACCGACGAGGAACAGGCGCTCCAGCGGGACATCGACTCCTACTCCGCCCCGGACGCCCTCCAGCGCCGCGCCCGCGAACTCGGCATGGTGCCCGGCGGGGACCCCGCCTTCCTCAGCCCCGACGGCGCCGTGAAGGGCGTCCCGTCCCCCGCCGGCCTGTCCTCCGCGCGGGACGCCCCCGTGGCCGTGCGCCCGCCGGAGGTCATCGGGGCCGGCGCCCCGGCGCCGCCCGCGCCGGGCGACACCCCGAACGCAGCCACCCCCACCACTGACGGCAGGTGACGGAAGTGTCCGACAGGGAACCGCCGCGCCGGCGCGTGCCCGGCCCCGCCCGGCCCGCCCGGCCCGCCCGTCCCGCGGCCAGGACACGGCGCCCCGGCCCCGGCGCCCGCCCCGCCCGCCGCCCTGCGGCGTCCCGGCCGGCGGCCCCGCGCGTGATCCGGCTCGGCAGCCCCCGCCCCCGGCTGCGCATGGTCGGCCTCGCCCTCACGCTCGTGATGGCCGCCTTCGTCGTCCGCCTGCTCCAGGTCCAGGCCGTCGACGCGAGCACCTACGCCGCCAAGGCCGAGCGCAACCGGTACGTCGGCCAGGTGCTGACCGCCGAACGCGGCGAGATCACCGACCGCTCCGGAGTCGCCCTCGCCACCAGCGAGGACGCCTACGACATCACCGCCGACCCGACGATGTTCGCCCGCGACCAGCTGAAGATCGACGACGGTCCCGAGCGGGCGGCCGCCCTCCTCGCGCCGATCCTCGGCCAGGAGCAGTCGGACCTGGTGAGGAAGCTGCGGCCCGAGGACCCCGAGGTGCGCTACACCAAGCTGGCCGGGCGTCAGACCCCACAGGTGTGGAAGCAGATCAAGGACCTGAAGTCGGCGCTCGCCACGAAGTCGGACACCGACCGCTCCACCGTCAACGTCCTCGCCGGCGTCTTCTCCGTGCCCAGCAGCAAGCGCGTGTACCCCAACGGGGGCCTCGCCGCCGGGATACTGGGCTGGGTCAACGCCGAGGGCAAGGGCGGAGGAGGCGTCGAGCAGCAGCTGAACGCCCTGCTCTCCGGCAAGGACGGCAAGATCCGCTACGCCCAGTCCGGCGGCCGTCAGGTGCCCACCGCGGGCTCCACCGAGACGCCCGCCGTGCCCGGCTCCGACGTCGAGCTGACGATCGACCGCGACATCCAGTGGGCCGCGCAGAACGCCATCACCGAGCAGGTGGAGAAGTCCCGGGCGGACCGCGGCTACGTCATCGTCCAGGACACCCGCACCGGCGAGATCCTCGCCATGGCCAACTCGCCCGGCTTCGACCCCAACGACCTGTCCGACGCCCGCCCCGAGGCCCTCGGCAACGCGGCCGTCCAGGACGCCTTCGAGCCCGGGTCGACCGCCAAGGTGATGTCGATGGCGGCCGTCCTGGAGGAGAACGCGGCCACCCCGCTCACGCACGTCACCGTGCCCAACCGGCTGCACCGAGGCGACCGGCTCTTCCAGGACGACATCGACCACCCGACCTGGTACCTCACGCTCAACGGCGTGCTCGCCAAGTCCAGCAACATCGGCACCATCCTGGCCACCGGCCAGCTCGGCAAAACGCAGTCCGAGGCCAACAAGGTGCTCTACTCCTACCTGCGCGAGTTCGGCATCGGCCGCGCCACCGGGCTCGGCTTCCCCGGCGAGACGCGGGGCATCCTCGCGGCGCCCGGGGCCTGGTCGACCTCGCAGCAGTACACGATCCCCTTCGGCCAGGGCATGTCCGTCAACGCGCTCCAGGCGGCCTCCGTCTACTCGACCATCGCCAACGGCGGCGTCCGCGTCCAGCCGAGCCTCGTACGCGGCACCAAGGGCCCCGACGGACGCTTCACCCCGGCCGACGCCCCGCAGAAGAAGCGCGTGGTGAGCCAGAAGACGGCCAGGACCCTCGCCCAGATGCTGGAGTCGGTCGTGGACGACGAGGAGGGCACCGGCACCAAGGCGCGCATCCCCGGCTACCGCGTGGCGGGCAAGACCGGCACCGCCAACCGCGTGGATCCGGCCACCGGCAAGTACCGCGGCTACACCTCGTCGTTCGCCGGATTCGCCCCCGCCGACGCCCCCCGCGTCACCGTGTACTGCGCCATCCAGAACGCCACCCAGGGAAGCTACTTCGGCGGTCAGATCTGCGGCCCCGTCTTCAAACAGGTCATGGAGTTCTCCCTGAAATCCCTCCAGATCCCGCCCACCGGGGCGAAGCCCGCGAAGCTGCCCGTCTCCTTCTCCCCGTGAACACCACAGCCAGGAACCAGCCCGTGACCATGATCACTCCCGACCCGGGGAACAGCGCCTCGCGCCGGCCCCCGTCCGAGCCCTCACTTCGCTCCCGGGCGGGTGCGCCCGGTACGCTCACCGCCGTGCCACACGCTGATCAGTCCCAAACCGCCCAGAAAGGCGCTTCCGTGACCTATCCGGGACCGCCGCGACCGGTTCACAGCTCCGCGACACCCCTCGCGCGGCTCGCCGATCAGCTGGGCGCCGAACAGCCGGGGAGTCCCGCCGAGGTCACGGGCATCACCCACGACTCGCGCGCCGTCCGCCCCGGCGACCTGTACGCCGCGCTCCCGGGGGCCCGTCTGCACGGCGCCGACTTCGTCACCCAGGCCGTCGGCCTCGGCGCCGTCGCCGTCCTGACCGACCCGACCGGAGCCGAGCGCTCCGCCGCGACCGGCCTGCCGGTCCTGGTCGTCGACGACCCCCGCGGGTCGATGGGCGAGCTGGCGGCCACCATCTACGGCCACCCGGGGCGCGACCTGCTCCAGATCGGCATCACCGGCACCTCCGGCAAGACCACCACCGCCTACCTCGTGGAGGGCGGCCTGCGGACCGCCCGCGCCACCGGGCTGATCGGCACCGTCGAGATGCGCATCGGCGACGAGCGCATCAAGTCCGAGCGCACCACGCCCGAGGCCACCGACCTCCAGGCGCTGTTCGCCGTCATGCGCGAGCGCGGCGTCGAGGCGGTCGCCATGGAGGTCTCCAGCCACGCGCTGGTCCTCGGCCGGGTCGACGGCTGCGTCTTCGACATCGCCGTCTTCAACAACCTCAGCCCGGAGCACATGGAGTTCCACTCCGGCATGGAGGACTACTTCCAGGCCAAGGCGAGCCTCTTCACCCCCGAGCGCAGCAAGCTCGGCGTGGTCAACTTCGACGACGAGTACGGCCGCCGCCTGATCGACGAGGCCACGGTCCCGGTCGTCACCTTCTCCGCCGAGGGCCACCCCGACGCCGACTGGCGCGCCGTGGACGTCCAGGTCGGCCCGATGGACTCGACGTTCACCGTCATCGGCCCCGACGGCCGCCGCATCGCCGCCAGGTCGCCGCTCGCCGGCCCGTTCAACGTGGCCAACGCCCTCGCCGCGATCGTCGCCCTCGCCGCCGCCGGATTCGACCCGCAGACCGCCGCCGACGGCGTCGCCGCCGTGCCGGGCGTGCCGGGCCGGCTGGAGCGCGTGGACGCCGGCCAGCCCTACCTCGCGGTCGTCGACTACGCGCACAAGACGGACGCCGTCGAGTCGGTCCTCAGGGCGCTGCGCAAGGTCACCAAGGGGCGGCTGCACGTCGTGCTCGGCTGCGGCGGCGACCGTGACGTCACCAAGCGCGGCCCGATGGGCGCCGCCGTCGCCCGGCTCGCCGACACCGCCCTGCTGACCTCCGACAACCCCCGCTCCGAGGACCCCCTCGCGATCCTGGCGACCATGCTCCAGGGCGCGGCGTCCGTGCCCTCCCACGAACGCGGCGAGGTGCAGCTCTTCGAGGACCGGGCCGCCGCGATCGCCGCGGCCGTCGGCCGCGCCCAGGCCGGGGACACCGTGCTGGTCGCGGGCAAGGGCCACGAGCAGGGCCAGGACATCGCCGGCGTGATCCGTCCCTTCGACGACCGCCAGGTGCTTCGCGAAGCTATCCAGAAGACCCAGGGATGAACTTGTGATCGCCCTCTCCCTCGCCGAGATCGCCGAAGTCGTCGGCGGGCAGACGCACGACATACCGGATCCGTCCGTCCAGGTCACCGGACCCGTCGTCCGGGACTCCCGTGAGGCCGGCCCCGGCAGCCTCTTCGTCGCCTTCGTCGGCGAACGCGCCGACGGCCACGACTACGCGCGCGCCGTCGTCGAGGCGGGCGCGGCGGCCGTCCTGGCGTCACGCCCCGTCGGCGTGCCGGCGATCGTCGTGGACGACGTCCAGGCGGCGCTCGGCGCCCTCGCCCGGCACGTCGTGCGCGAGCTCGGCACGACGCTCGTCGCCCTCACCGGCTCGGCGGGCAAGACCAGCACCAAGGACCTGATCGCCCAGGTGCTCCAGCGCAAGGCGCCCACCGTGTGGACGCCCGGTTCGCTCAACAACGAGATCGGGCTGCCGCTCACCGCGCTCAGCGCCACCGAGGAGACCCGTTTCCTGGTGCTGGAGATGGGCGCCCGCGGCATCGGCCACATCCGCTACCTCACTGGTCTTACGCCGCCGAGGATCGGACTCGTCCTGAACGTCGGTTCCGCCCACATCGGCGAGTTCGGCGGTCGCGAGCAGATCGCGCAGGCGAAGGGCGAACTCGTCGAGAGCCTGCCGCCGGCCGACGAGGGCGGCACCGCGATCCTCAACGCGGACGACCCCTTGGTCCGGGCCATGGCCTCCCGAACGAAGGCGAAGGTGATCCTTTTCGGAGAGTCCGGCGAAGCGGACGTACGCGCCGAGAACGTGCGACTCACGGACAGCGGACAGCCCGCCTTCAGCCTTCACACACCCTCCGGGTGCAGCGATGTGACCATGCGCCTGTACGGTGAGCACCACGTGTCGAACGCGCTCGCCGCGGCCGCCGTCGCCCATGAGCTGGGCATGTCCGCGGAAGAGATCGCCACCGCGCTTTCCGAGGCGGGCTCCCTCTCCCGCTGGCGGATGGAGGTCACCGAGCGCCCGGACGGCGTGACGATCGTCAACGACGCCTACAACGCGAACCCCGAGTCCATGCGTGCCGCACTGCGCGCGCTGGCTGCCATCGGCAGGGGTCGGCGGACCTGGGCGGTGCTCGGCAAGATGGCCGAGCTCGGGGACGAGGCGCTCGCCGAGCACGACGCGGTCGGACGGCTCGCCGTCCGGCTCAACGTCAGCAAGCTCGTCGCGGTCGGGGGCAGGGAAGCCGCCTGGCTGCAACTGGGCGCATATAACGAGGGTTCGTGGGGTGAGGAGTCGGTGCACGTGTCCGACGCACAGGCGGCGGTCGACCTGTTGCGCAGCGAGTTGCGCCCGGGAGACGTCGTACTCGTGAAGGCGTCCCGTTCGGTCGGTCTCGAGAGCGTCGCACAGGCGCTGCTCGACACCGGTGCCGAGGGTGAGGTCGCGGCCCGATGATGAAGCAGATCCTGTTCGCGGGAGTCATCGGCCTCTTCCTGACCCTGGTCGGCACACCACTGCTGATCAAGCTGCTCGCGCGCAAGGGTTACGGCCAGTACATCCGCGACGACGGCCCGCGCGAGCACGCCAGCAAGCGCGGTACGCCGACCATGGGCGGCATCGCCTTCATACTGGCGACGGTCGCCGCGTACTTCCTGTCCAAGCTGATCACGGGCAAGCCGCCGACCTACACCGGTCTGCTGGTGCTGGGCCTGATGTGCGGCATGGGCCTGGTCGGCTTCCTCGACGACTACATCAAGATCGTCAAGAGGCGCTCCCTGGGGCTGCGGGCCAAGGCGAAGATGGCCGGCCAGCTGATCGTCGGCATCGGCTTCGCGGTGCTCTCGCTGCAGTTCGCCGACTCCCGGGGCAACACCCCGGCCTCCACCAAGCTGTCGTTCATCACGGACTTCGGCTGGTCGATCGGCCCGGTGCTGTTCGTCGTCTGGGCGCTGTTCATGATCCTCGCGATGTCCAACGGCGTGAACCTCACGGACGGTCTGGACGGTCTCGCCACCGGCGCCTCGGTCCTCGTCTTCGGCGCCTACACCTTCATCGGCGTCTGGCAGTACCAGGAGTCCTGCGCCAACGGCGAGACGCTGACCAACCCCAACGCCTGCTACGAGGTGCGCGATCCGCTGGACCTCGCGGTCATCTCCGCCGCGCTGATGGGCGCCTGCCTCGGCTTCCTGTGGTGGAACACCTCGCCGGCCAAGATCTTCATGGGCGACACCGGTTCGCTCGCGCTCGGCGGCGTCCTCACCGGCCTCGCCATCTGCTCCCGCACCGAGCTGCTGGTGGCCATCATGGGCGGCCTGTTCGTCCTCATCACCATGTCGGTGGTCATCCAGGTCGGCTCGTTCCGCCTCACCGGCAAGCGCGTCTTCCGGATGGCGCCGCTCCAGCACCACTTCGAACTCAAGGGCTGGTCCGAAGTCCTTGTCGTGGTCCGCTTCTGGATCATCCAGGGCATCTGCGTCATCGTCGGACTCGGCCTCTTCTACGCGGGATGGGCAGCGGACAAGTGACCGACTGGCAGGGCAAGAACGTCACCGTCGCCGGACTCGGCGTGTCCGGCGTCCCGGCGGCCAAGGTGCTGCACGGACTCGGCGCGAGGGTCACCGTCGTCAACGACGGCGACGACCCGCGCGCGCGTGCCCAGGCCGCCGAACTCCAGGCGCTCGGCGTCACCGTGCGCTTCGGTGACGGGACGACCCTGCCCGAAGGCACCGAACTGATCGTCACCGCGCCCGGGTGGCAGCCCGACAAGCCGCTGTTCACCGCGGCTCGCGAGGCCGGGGTGCCGGTGTGGGGCGACGTCGAACTCGCCTGGCGGCTGCGGGAGCTGGACGGCAGGAAGGCCGCTCCCTGGCTCTGCGTCACCGGCACCAACGGCAAGACCACCACCACGCAGATGCTCGCCTCCATCCTCAAGGCGGCGGGCCTGCGTGCGGCGGCCGTCGGCAACATCGGCGTCTCCCTGCTGGACGCGGTCCTCGGCGAGGAGCCGTACGACGTCCTCGCCGTGGAGCTCTCCAGCTACCAGTTGCACTGGGCGCCGTCCCTGCGGGCCCACTCCGCCACCGTGTTGAACCTCGCCCCCGACCATCTCGACTGGCACGGCTCCATGGAGGCGTACGCCAGGGACAAGGGGCGCATCTACGAGGGCAATCGGGTCGCCTGCGTCTACAACGTCGCCGACAAGGCCACCGAGGACCTGGTGCGCGAGGCCGACGTCGAGGAGGGCTGCCGGGCGATCGGCTTCACCCTCGGCGCACCGGCCCCCTCCCAACTCGGCGTCGTGGACGGCATCCTGGTCGACCGCGCCTTCGTCGAGAACCGGCAGAAGAACGCCCAGGAGCTCGCCGAGGTCTCCGACGTCAACCCCCCGGTCCCGCACAACGTCGCCAACGCCCTGGCCGCGGCGGCCCTCGCGCGCGCCTTCGGGGTGCCCCCGCAAGCCGTCCGGGACGGCCTGCGGGCCTTCGTCCCGGACGCCCACCGCATGGCCCATGTGGCCGACGTGGACGGCGTCTCCTACGTCGACGACTCCAAGGCCACCAACACCCACGCCACGGAAGCCTCGTTGGCGGCCTACGAGTCGATCGTCTGGGTCGCGGGCGGACTGGCGAAGGGCGCCACCTTCGACGAACTGGTCGCCAAGTCGGCCGCGCGGCTGCGCGGGGCCGTCCTCATCGGCGCCGATCGGGAGCTGATCCGGGACGCCCTCGCGCGACACGCCCCGGAAGTACCCGTCGTCGACCTCGACCGGACCGACACTGGGGCGATGCTCCAGGCCGTCCAGGAGGCGAAGCGGCTGGCGCGGCCCGGCGACACGGTGCTGCTCGCCCCGGCCTGCGCCTCCATGGACATGTTCGCCAACTACAACCAGCGCGGTGACGCGTTCGCGGAGGCCGTTCGCGAACTCGGCGCGTGACCCGGCCGCCGCCGGGCGGACCTTGGGAGGGACGCGTGGGACCGTCGAGGTTCACCTTCAGCGGAGGCCGCGGTGCCCGGTAGCCGAACCGGGCGTCCGCCCGTCCAGCGCGCCGTCCGCAGGCCCGCCGCCTCCCCGCCGCGACCGGAGAACCCCGTGCTGCGGCTGTACACCCGCGCGCGCAAGGCCTGGGACCGGCCGCTGACCGCCTACTACCTGATCCTCGGCGGCAGCCTGCTGATCACCGTGCTCGGTCTGGTGATGGTCTACTCGGCCTCGCAGATCAAGGCGCTGCAGATGTCGCTGCCGGGCTCGTTCTTCTTCCGCAAGCAGTTCCTCGCAGCCGCCATGGGCGGGGCGCTGCTGCTGATCGCCTCCCGGATGCCGGTGAAGCTGCACCGGGCGCTCGCCTACCCCATCCTCGCCGGCGCCGTCTTCCTGATGGTCCTGGTGCAGATCCCGGGGATAGGGATGGCGGTCAACGGCAACCAGAACTGGATCTCGCTCGGCGGCTCCTTCCAGATCCAGCCCAGCGAGTTCGGCAAGCTCGCCCTGGTGCTGTGGGGCGCGGACCTGCTCGCCCGCAAACACGACCGGAAGCTGCTGACCCAGTGGAAGCACATGCTCGTACCGCTCGTGCCGGTCGCGTTCATGCTGCTCGGACTGATCATGCTCGGCGGCGACATGGGCACGGCGATCATCCTGACGGCGGTCCTGTTCGGCCTGCTGTGGCTGGCGGGCGCGCCCACCCGGCTCTTCGTCGGGGTGCTGTCCGTAGCGGCGGTGATCGGCTTCATCCTGATCCGGACCAGCGACAACCGCATGGCCCGCCTCCAGTGCCTGGGCGCCACCGAGCCCCAGGCGGGCAAGGTCGACTGCTGGCAGGCCGTGCACGGGATCTACGCGCTCGCCTCCGGCGGGATCTTCGGATCCGGCCTCGGGGCGAGCGTGGAGAAATGGGGCCAACTCCCCGAAGCCCACACGGACTTCATCTTCGCCGTCACCGGTGAGGAACTGGGCCTGGCGGGGACGCTGTCGGTGCTCGCCCTGTTCGCGGCTCTAGGCTATGCGGGTATCCGCGTGGCCGGACGCACGGAGGACCCCTTCGTGAGGTACGCCGCGGGAGGTGTGACCACCTGGATCACCGCGCAGGCGGTGGTCAACATCGGTGCGGTGCTCGGTCTGCTGCCGATCGCCGGGGTCCCCCTCCCGCTGTTCTCCTACGGAGGGTCCGCCCTGCTGCCGACCATGTTCGCCATCGGGCTGCTGATCGCCTTCGCACGCGACGAGCCCGCTGCGCGGGCAGCGCTTGCGATGCGGCCTCCCCGCTTTGGTAGAAAACGGGGAGCCGGGGGCTCTGCTTCCCTGAGGGGGCCCCGGAGATGGAACACGATGCGACGGCGTGCCTCGGCGGCGCGCTCGTCCGGAGAGCGGTGAATTTCGGTGCATGTCGTACTCGCCGGTGGGGGGACCGCCGGCCACATCGAGCCCGCGCTCGCCCTCGCGGACGCCCTGCGCAGGCAGGACCCGACCGTGGGGATCACAGCCCTGGGCACGGAGCGCGGCCTGGAGACCACGCTCGTTCCCCAGCGGGGCTACGAACTGGCGCTGATCCCCGCCGTCCCGCTGCCGCGCAAGCCCACCCCTGAGCTGATCACCGTCCCGGGCCGGCTGCGCGGCACGATCAAGGCGACCGAGCAGATCCTGGAGCGCACCAAGGCGGACGTCGTCGTCGGCTTCGGCGGTTACGTCGCCCTGCCCGGCTATCTGGCCGCCAAGCGCCTGGGTGTGCCGATCGTCATCCACGAGGCCAACGCCCGCCCCGGACTGGCCAACAAGATCGGCTCCCGGTACGCCGCCCGCGTCGCCGTCTCCACCCCCGACAGCAAGCTCCGCGACGCCCGCTACATCGGCATCCCGCTGCGGCGTTCCATCGCCACCCTGGACCGGGCCGCGGCGCGCCCGGAGGCCCGCCACATGTTCGGCCTCGACCCCAACCTGCCGACGCTGCTCGTCTCCGGCGGCTCGCAGGGCGCCCGCCGGCTCAACGAGGTGATCCAGCAGGTCGCGCCGTGGCTTCAGCAGGCCGGCATCCAGATCCTGCACGCGGTCGGGCCGAAGAACGAACTGCCCCATGTCCAGCAGATGCCGGGAATGCCCCCCTACATCCCGGTACCGTACCTGGACCGGATGGATCTCGCGTACGCCGCGGCCGACATGATGCTCTGCCGCGCGGGCGCGATGACCGTCGCCGAACTCTCCGCCGTCGGACTCCCGGCCGCCTACGTCCCGCTGCCCATCGGCAACGGCGAACAGCGGCTGAACGCCCAGCCGGTGGTCAAGGCGGGCGGCGGACTGCTCGTCGACGACGCGGAGCTCACCCCGGAGTGGGTCCGGGAGAGCGTCCTGCCCGTGCTCGCCGATCCGCACCGGCTGTACGAGATGTCCCGCGCCGCCAGTGAGTTCGGCCGCCGGGACGCGGACGAGCTGCTCGTCCGCATGGTGTACGAGGCGATCGCCTCGCGCTGAGACCCGTAACGGACAGGCGGCGAGGGGCGCCGGCCGGGGCGCCCCGGCCGGCGCCCCGGGCCACGGAAAGGAGCGCGCGTGGCCAGAGCCGCCACCGCCGAACGCGGTGCACCCCCGCAGGAGCCGTCCGGCCCGCCCCTCCTTCGGAGGCTGGGCCCACGCCGGCTTCGTACGATCATCATCATCGCGGTGGTCCTGGTGCTCCTCGGGGCGGGCGTCGTCTGGGCGTTGTACGGCTCGCGGTGGCTGCGGGTGGAGCGCGTCTCGGTCGTCGGCACCCAGGTGCTGACACCGGACCAGGTGCGTGCCGCCGCGGCCGTTCCGGTCGGCTCGCCCCTGGTCTCCGTCGACACCGGCGCGATCGAGGCGCGCCTGCGCGCGGAGTTGCCCCGGATCGACTCGGTGGACGTGGTCCGTTCCTGGCCGCATGAAATCGGCTTGAAAGTGACCGAACGCAAGCCCGTCCTGCTGGTTCGAAAAGGGCGGAATTTCGTGGAAGTGGACGATGACGGCGTCCGTTTCGCCACGGTTTCCGAGGCGCCCGCGGGCGTTCCGCTGCTGAAATTGGAAGCCGCTTCCTCCGGTTCGGCCGCCGCGAGCATGCGCCGCTTCGGCGAGGCGCGTCTGGTCCGCGAGGCGGTCCGGGCCGCGGGGGCGCTTCCGGCCGCCGTCGCGCGGGAGGCCCGGCTGGTCAAGGTCCGTTCCTACGACGACATCTCGCTGGACCTGAGCGGTGGCCGTACGGTCGCCTGGGGGAGCGCCGAGAAGGGCGCCGCGAAGGCCCGCACCCTCACCGCGCTCATGAAAGCCTCCCCGGGGGCACGGCACTTCGACGTCAGCGTCCCCACAGCCCCGGCGTCATCCGCGAGTTGACGCACATCAGCGCAGGCCAGCACCCTGGTTGGGCACCGCTACGGCTGATCACATAGGGTGAAAAGAAAAACGGGAGGTTCGGCGTGTTCGTTGAACGGGCGCCACTTGTCGACTTAGTGTCCTGTTCAGAAGACTCCAAGGAACAGACACACTGGTAACCCTAAACTTCAGGGTTAGGGTTCGGGTCGGCGAAACGGACCGTCCCATTCGGCATCAGTCGCCGGAGCGCGGAGCGCTGAGCGCCCCCGCGAACCGACGACACGTAACTCGAGGCGAGAGGCCTTCGACGTGGCAGCACCGCAGAACTACCTCGCAGTCATCAAAGTCATCGGTGTCGGCGGCGGTGGTGTCAATGCCATCAACCGGATGATCGAGGTCGGTCTCAAGGGCGTCGAGTTCATCGCCATCAACACCGACGCGCAGGCGCTGTTGATGAGCGACGCCGACGTCAAGCTCGACGTCGGCCGCGAACTCACCCGCGGACTCGGCGCCGGAGCCAACCCGGCCGTCGGCCGCAAGGCCGCCGAGGACCACCGCGAGGAGATCGAGGAGGTCCTCAAGGGGGCCGACATGGTCTTCGTGACGGCCGGTGAAGGCGGCGGCACCGGCACCGGCGGCGCGCCCGTCGTGGCCAACATCGCGCGCTCCCTGGGCGCCCTCACCATCGGCGTGGTCACCCGCCCGTTCACCTTCGAGGGACGGCGCCGCGCCAACCAGGCCGAGGACGGCATCGCCGAACTCCGCGAAGAGGTCGACACCCTCATCGTCATCCCCAACGACCGGCTGCTGTCCATCTCGGACCGCCAGGTCTCCGTCCTCGACGCCTTCAAGTCGGCGGACCAGGTCCTGCTCTCCGGCGTCCAGGGCATCACCGACCTCATCACCACGCCCGGTCTGATCAACCTCGACTTCGCCGACGTCAAGTCGGTCATGTCCGAGGCCGGTTCGGCCCTCATGGGCATCGGCTCGGCCCGCGGCGACGACCGCGCGGTGGCCGCCGCCGAGATGGCGATCTCCTCGCCGCTCCTGGAAGCCTCCATCGACGGCGCCCGGGGCGTGCTGCTCTCCATCTCCGGCGGCTCCGACCTCGGCCTGTTCGAGATCAACGAGGCCGCCCAGCTGGTCAGCGAGGCCGCGCACCCCGAGGCCAACATCATCTTCGGCGCGGTCATCGACGACGCGCTCGGCGACGAGGTCCGGGTCACCGTGATCGCGGCCGGCTTCGACGGGGGGCAGCCCCCGGCCCGCCGCGACAACGTCATCGGCTCCGCGTCGTCGTCGGGCTCGGCGTCCCCCGCGCCCAGCCGCCGGGACGAGCCGGCCCCGGCGCGTCAGCCGGAGAGCCGCCCGAGCTTCGGCTCGCTCGGCAGCGTCACCCCGAAGGAGGACCCGGAGCCGGCTCCCGAGCCGGTGGCCGAGATCCCGGTCGCCCCGCCGGTCCCGTCGTCGCGGACCTACACCGACAGCGCGGCCGAAGAGCTGGACGTACCGGACTTCCTGAAGTGATAGGACGGCGCGAGAGCGCGAGCGGCGCGCACTTCGCCTTCACCGACCGGTGGGGCGGGGTGAGCGCCGTTCCGTATGAGCAGCTCAACCTCGGCGGCGGGGTCGGCGACGACCCCGGGGCCGTGCGCACCAACCGGGAACTGGCCGCGAAGTCGCTCGGGCTCGACCCGGAGTACGTCGTCTGGATGAACCAGGTGCACGGCGTCGGCGTCGCCGAGGTCGGCGAGCCCGCGGGAGACGGGCCCGTCCCCGACGTCGACGCGCTCGTCACCGCCCGCCGCGGCCTCGCCCTCGCCGTCCTCACCGCCGACTGCACGCCCGTCCTGCTCGCCGACCCGGTCGCGGGGGTCGCCGCCGCGGCCCACGCCGGCCGGTCCGGCATGATCGCCGGGATCGTCCCGGCCACCGTGCGGGCCATGGTGGAGCTCGGCGCCGAACCCGCCCGGATCGTCGCCCGCACCGGACCCGCCGTGTGCGGCCGGTGCTACGAGGTGCCGGCGGCGATGCGCGCCGAGGTGGCCGCCGTCGAGCCGGCGGCGTACGCCGAAACGAGCTGGGGCACGCCGGCGGTCGACGTGACCGCCGGAGTGCACGCGCAGCTCGCGCGCCTCGGGGTGCACGACCGGGAGCAGTCGCCGGTGTGCACGCGGGAGTCGCAGGACCACTTCTCTTACCGCCGCGACCGCACCACGGGGCGACTCGCGGGATATGTCTGGCTGGACTGATAGGGCATGACGGACCGTAGGGACGAACTCGCCGGGAACCTGGCGAAGGTGGAGGAGCGCATCGCCGCCGCGTGCGCGGCGGCCGGGCGCCGGCGGGACGAGGTGACCCTGATCGTCGTCACCAAGACCTACCCGGCCGCGGACGTGCGGATCCTGTCGGAGCTCGGCGTGCGCCACGTCGCGGAGAACCGCGACCAGGACGCGGCGCCTAAAGCCGCGGCTTGCTCGGATCTGCCCCTTTCCTGGCACTTCGTGGGCCAGCTGCAGACGAACAAAGTCCGTTCGGTGGTCGGTTACGCCGATGTCGTGCAGTCCGTCGACCGCGTCAAGCTGGTGACTGCCCTGTCGAAGGAAGCCGCACGGGCCGGGCGCGAGGTGGGCTGCCTCATCCAGGTCGCGCTCGACGCGCCGGAGCGTTCGGCCGGCTCGGGCGGTGTCGGCGAGCGGGGCGGCGTGTCGCCCGGCTCGGTCGAGGAGTTGGCCGCCGCCGTCGCGGCCGCCGATGGTCTGCGGCTTGACGGACTGATGACCGTCGCACCCCTGACCGGCGAGTACGCCGGTCGTCAAAGGGCGGCGTTCCAGCGGTTGATGGATTTGTCGACCGACCTGCGCCGGGCCCATCCGACTGCGAACATGGTCTCCGCAGGGATGAGTGCGGATCTGGAGGAAGCCGTGGCTGCCGGGGCGACACATGTACGCGTCGGCACTGCGGTACTCGGAGTACGCGCGAGGCTCGGGTAACGTCGCCAGAAAGTCGGACCACAGCAGAAAATATGGTCATTACCGCTTGACAGCGGGCGTAAGGACCACGTGGATCGCGGGACTTGGCAGTCGTCAGCCGATCCACCACAGAGCGGAGGACTCAGAGAATGGCCGGCGCGATGCGCAAGATGGCGGTCTACCTCGGCCTCGTGGAGGACGATGGGTACGACGGCCGGGGCTTCGACCCCGACGACGACTTCGAACCCGAGCTCGACCCGGAGCCCGAGCGCGATCACCGGCGGCACGAGCCGCCGCACCAGGCACATGTCGCACATCAGTCCCAAAGGGACGAAGAGGTGCGTATCGTCCAACCGCCCGCGCCACGCGAGCCGGTGGCGCGGGCCGCTTCGCTCCCCGCGGAATCCGGACGCCCCGCGCGCATCGCGCCCGTGGCATCCATCACACAAGAACGCCAGTCCCTGGAGAAGAACGCACCGGTGATCATGCCCAAGGTCGTGTCGGAACGAGAGCCGTACCGGATCACCACGCTGCACCCCCGGACGTACAACGAGGCCCGTACCATCGGGGAACACTTCCGTGAGGGCACTCCGGTGATCATGAATCTGACTGAGATGGATGACACAGACGCAAAGCGACTTGTCGACTTTGCGGCCGGTTTGGTGTTTGGTCTTCACGGCAGCATCGAGCGGGTGACGCAGAAGGTGTTCCTGTTGTCGCCTGCTAACGTCGATGTCACGGCGGAGGACAAGGCCCGCATCGCAGAGGGCGGGTTCTTCAACCAGAGCTGAGAGACTCGGCCGGAAACAGCAGTACGAGTGAGCGTGTGAGCAGGGGAGAGGGAAGCACCGAACATGAGCGTGGTCCTGGATGTCGTCTACATCGCGCTGATGGTCTTCCTCATCGTGCTCATCTTCCGACTGGTCATGGACTACGTCTTCCAGTTCGCCCGCTCATGGCAACCCGGCAAGGCGATGGTGGTCGTTCTGGAGGCCACCTACACTGTCACCGATCCACCGCTCAAGCTTCTGCGGCGGGTCATCCCGCCGCTGCGTCTCGGGGGCGTGGCGCTCGACCTGTCCTTCTTCGTACTGATGATCATCGTCTACATCCTGATCACGATCGTGAGGCAGCTGTGAGTCGATGTGAACTACCGTCTTGCCGAATGCCGACGACTACGTTGAGGTGAAGAGATGCCGTTGACCCCCGAGGACGTGCGGAACAAGCAGTTCACGACCGTCCGCCTCCGAGAAGGCTATGACGAGGACGAGGTCGATGCCTTCCTCGACGAGGTCGAAGCCGAACTGACCCGTCTGCTCCGCGAGAACGAGGACCTGCGCGCCAAACTGGCCGCGGCCACGCGCGCTGCTGCCCAGAACCAGCAGAACATGCGCAAGCCCCCGGAGCAGCAGGACGGCCCGCAGCAGGGCATGCCGCCGCAACAGCAGCAGGGCATGCCCCAGCAGGGCATGCGAGGTCCCGGCGCTCCGGTGCCCGCCGGCATATCGGGCCCGCCGCAGCAGCAGATGGGTGGCCCCATGGGTGGGCCGCCCCAGCTGCCGAGCGGTGCCCCGCAGCTGCCCGCCGGCCCCGGCGGCGGTCAGGGCGGTCCCCAGGGTCAGGGTCCGATGGGTCAGGGTCCGATGGGTCAGGGTCCGATGGGTCAGGGCCCGATGGGTCAGGGCCCGATGGGCCAGGGCCCGATGGGCGGTCAGCCCCCCATGCAGCAGCAGATGGGCGGTCCGATGGGCGGCCCCATGGGCGGTCCGATGGGCGGCCCCGGTCAGGGAGGCCCCGGTGGCGACAGCGCCGCCCGTGTCCTGTCGCTGGCCCAGCAGACCGCCGACCAGGCGATCGCGGAGGCCCGTTCCGAGGCCAACAAGATCGTCGGCGAGGCGCGTTCGCGCGCCGAGGGTCTGGAGCGTGACGCCCGGGCCAAGGCCGACGCCCTGGAGCGGGACGCTCAGGAGAAGCACCGCGTCGCGATGGGCTCCCTGGAGTCCGCTCGCGCCACGCTGGAGCGCAAGGTCGAGGACCTGCGCGGCTTCGAGCGCGAGTACCGTACGCGCCTGAAGTCGTACCTGGAGTCCCAGCTGCGCCAGTTGGAGACGCAGGCGGACGACTCCCTCGCCCCGCCGCGCACCCCGGCCACGGCTTCCCTGCCGCCGTCCCCGGCGCCTTCCATGGCTCCGGCCGGCGCCAGCGCCCCGTCCTACGGCGGCAACCAGGGCATGGGCGGCCCGAGCCCCGCTGCTCCGTCCTACGGCGGCCAGCAGCAGATGTCTCCCGCCATGACCCAGCCGATGGCGCCGGTACGACCGCAGGGTCCCTCCCCGATGGGGCAGGCTCCCTCGCCGATGCGTGGCTTCCTCATCGACGAGGACGACAACTGACGGCCAGTAGTACGCCTCAGGCGTCGGCAGCGTTCAAAGGGCGGGGCCCCGGATTCCTATCCGGGGCCCCGCCCTTTTTACGCGCGTTGCGCTCGAGAACCGACGGGAGCGGCGGGCGCTGCTCCGGCGTCTCCCACACGGCCCGCGCGCGACGACGGTGGAACGCACAACGGCGGCTGCCCGGTTCGGGGCAGCCGCCGTTGATCTGCTCAGGGCGGGCGCTACGCCTTACGGAGGCGGAACGTCAGCGTCAGAGCCTCGTCGGTGAACGGAGCGCCGTAGGTGTCGTCCGCCTCGCCCTGGGCGAAGTCCGTGGCGAGGACCTCGTCGGCGATCAGAGCGGCGTGGCCGTTCAGGGCCTCGACGGCCGCCGGGTCCGTCGCCGTCCAGCGGAGCGCGATGCGGTCGGCGACGTCGAGACCGCTGTTCTTGCGGCTCTCCTGGATCAGACGGATCGCGTCACGGGCCAGCCCCGCACGCCGCAACTCCTCGGTGATCTCCAGATCGAGGGCGACCGTCGCACCGGAGTCGGACGCCACCGACCACCCCTCGCGCGGCGTCTCCGTGATGATCACCTCGTCCGGGCCGAGCGTGATCGTCTCGCCGTCGACCTCCACCGACGCCGTGCCCTCGCGCAGCGCGAGGGAGAGCGCGGCCGCGTCGGCGTTGGCGACGGCCTTGGCGACGTCCTGGACGCGCTTGCCGAACCGCTTGCCCAGCGCACGGAAGTTGGCCTTGGCCGTCGTGTCCACCAGGCTGCCGCCCACCTCGGACAGCGAGGCGAGCGACTCGACGTTCAGCTCCTCCGTGATCTGCGAGCGCAGTTCGGGGGAGAGGGCGTCGAAGCCGGCCGCGGCGATCAGGGCGCGCCGCAGCGGCTGGCGGGTCTTGACGCCCGACTCCGCACGCGTGGCGCGGCCCAGCTCCACCAGACGGCGGATGAGCGCCATCTGCCGGGACAGCTCCGGATCGATCGCGGACAGGTCCGCCTCCGGCCAGGAGGACAGGTGCACCGACTCCGGGGCGCCGGGCGTGACCGGTGCGACGAGGTCCTGCCAGACCCGCTCGGTGATGAACGGGGTCAGCGGGGCCATCAGCTTGGTGACCGTCTCCACGACCTCGTGCAGCGTGCGCAGCGCGGACTTGTCGCCCTGCCAGAAGCGGCGGCGCGAGCGGCGCACGTACCAGTTGGACAGGTCGTCGACGAACGCGGAGAGCAGCTTGCCGGCGCGCTGGGTGTCGTAGGCCTCCAGGGACTGCGTCACCTGGTCGGTGAGGGCGTGGAGTTCGGACAGCAGCCAGCGGTCGAGGACGGGCCGCTCGGCGGGCGCCGGGTCGGCCTCGGAGGGGGACCAGCCGGACGTGCGCGCGTACAGGGCCTGGAAGGCGACCGTGTTCCAGTACGTCAGGAGCGTCTTGCGGACGACCTCCTGGATCGTGCCGTGGCCCACGCGGCGGGCCGCCCAGGGCGAGCCGCCGGCCGCCATGAACCAGCGCACCGCGTCCGCGCCGTGCTGGTCCATCAGCGGGATCGGCTGCAGGATGTTGCCCAGGTGCTTGGACATCTTGCGGCCGTCCTCGGCGAGGATGTGGCCGAGGCAGACGACGTTCTCGTAACTGGACTTGTCGAAGACCAGCGTGCCGACCGCCATCAGCGTGTAGAACCAGCCGCGGGTCTGGTCGATGGCCTCGGAGATGAACTGCGCCGGGTAACGGCTCTCGAACAGCTCCTTGTTCTTGTACGGGTAGCCCCACTGCGCGAACGGCATGGACCCCGAGTCGTACCAGGCGTCGATGACCTCCGGCACGCGTGTGGCCGTCTTCCCGCAGCCCTCCTGCGGGCAGCCGAAGGTGACCGCGTCGATGAACGGGCGGTGCGGGTCCAGCTCCGACTGGTCGGCGCCGGTGAGCTCGCTGAGCTCCGCGCGCGAGCCGACGCAGGTGAGGTGGTCGTCCTCGCAGCGCCAGATCGGCAGTGGGGTGCCCCAGTAGCGGCTGCGGGACAGCGCCCAGTCGATGTTGTTGTTCAGCCAGTCGCCGAAGCGGCCGTGCTTGACCGACTCGGGGAACCAGTTGGTCTTCTCGTTCTCCTGGAGCAGACGGTCCTTGACGGCGGTGGTGCGGATGTACCAGGACGGCTGCGCGTAGTAGAGCAGCGCGGTGTGGCAGCGCCAGCAGTGCGGGTAGCTGTGCTCGTACGGGATGTGCTTGAACAGCAGACCGCGCTGCTGGAGGTCCTCGGTGAGCCGTTCGTCGGCCTTCTTGAAGAAGACGCCGCCGACCATGGAGACGTCCGGCGCGAAGGTGCCGTCGGGGAGGACCGGGTTGACCACGGGCAGGCCGTAGGAGCGGCAGACCTTGAGGTCGTCCTCACCGAAGGCGGGGGACTGGTGGACCAGACCGGTGCCGTCCTCGGTGGTCACGTACTCGGCGTTGACGACGAAATGCGCCTCGGCCGGGAACTCCACCAGCTCGAAGGGACGTTGATAGGTCCAGCGCTCCATTTCGGCGCCGGTGAAGGTCTGCCCGGTGGTCTCCCAGCCCTCGCCGAGCGCCTTGGCGAGCAGCGGCTCGGCGACGACGAGCTTCTCCTCGCCGTCGGTCGCGACGACGTAGGCGACCTCGGGGTGCGCGGCCACGGCCGTGTTGGAGACCAGCGTCCAGGGGGTCGTCGTCCACACCAGGAGGGCGGCCTCGCCGGCGAGCGGACCGGAGGTGAGCGGGAAACGGACGTACACGGAAGGGTCGACGACCGTCTCGTAGCCCTGCGCCAGCTCGTGGTCGGACAGGCCGGTGCCGCAGCGCGGACACCAGGGGGCGACGCGGTGGTCCTGGACCAGCAGGCCCTTGCCGAAGATCTCCTTCAGCGACCACCAGACCGACTCGATGTACTCGGGGTCCATCGTGACGTACGCGTCGTCGAGGTCGACCCAGTAGCCCATGCGGGTCGTCAGCTCGGCGAAGGCGTCGGTGTGGCGGAGCACGGACTCGCGGCACTTGGCGTTGAAGTCGGCGATGCCGTAGGCCTCGATGTCCTTCTTGCCGCTGAAGCCCAGTTCCTTCTCGACCGCCAGCTCCACCGGGAGTCCGTGGCAGTCCCAGCCGGCCTTGCGGGCCACGTGATAGCCGCGCATGGTGCGGAAGCGGGGGAAGACGTCCTTGAAGACGCGGGCCTCGATGTGGTGGGCGCCCGGCATGCCGTTGGCGGTGGGCGGGCCCTCGTAGAACACCCACTCGGGGCGGCCCTCGGACTGCTCCAGGCTCTTGGCGAAGATCTTCTGCTCGCGCCAGAAGTCGAGCACGGCGTGCTCGAGGGCGGGCAGGTCGACCTGGGCGGGCACCTGGCGGTACTGCGGCGTTGTCATCGGCGAGCTTCCTCCGGCGGACGTACTGCCTTCCGTCGGAGGGACGAGAGCCTTCTTGCCTGTCTACGCCGTGTGCGGCGCGCTCCCGCGGTACCACCCTCCTTGGCTCTCCGGTGCGTCCTGCACGCCGGCGAGCCCCCTCATTGGGGTCGCGATGCCGGTTCTACTCGCCTGCGGCTGTCGCCCGTGGCTTTCTTCCGGCGGCTCCGGGGTGATGTTCACGTCGCGCTCGCCCCCGGGCTTCCACCGTCCCCGGGTCGCTCTGGGCTGCGTACGCCGCTACTCGTCCCCATCCACGCTTTTCGCTCCGCCCAGTGTACGGCGCGGCGCGGACGACGGCCGACCGGATTTCCGGGGCTGTGGACGAGGCGCGGACCAAGGTCCGATATGACCCGAATGGTGCGATGTGCTGGTCCGGGTCCCGGGACGGCGAACTGGGCGGATTACCTCGCGGGGAGTTGGGCACAACGCATGCAGGTCCGCCGCGCGGCGTGCGCGAGGCGGGCGAATCGGGCGGTGCGCCCCGTTGCCGCGGGACCCAAGTCGATTTATCGTCCCAGCACGATTCGCGCGCAAGATCACAATATGTGAAGGGGCCGCGGCATGGTGGCGAAGAAGACCGCCGTACGGCAGTCGGCGTCCGGCAGATCCGCGGATGCCTCCGGCGGTGTGGCCGGAAACGACGCGCGAGGTGGCGGCGCCACGCGCGCCGTGACGGCGTCCGCTGCTTCGGAGCGCGCCGCCAAGGGGCAGAAAAAGGCGAGTGGGGGCGGCAAGGCGGCCGCGGGGGCGGGAAGGAGCGGGGCGGGGGTGACGGGCTCCGCCGGAGGGAAGAAGGCAGCGGGGCCGGGCAGGACTGCGGCCGGGGGCAAGGCGGCGGACGGCGGAGCGGCTGGGAAGAAGGCGGCGGCCACGGGGGCGGTGCGGAAGACGGCGGTGAAGAGAGCGACGCGTGCGGGGCCGGCCGCCGACGCGGCCACGGTCATGGACACCGCCGCGGAAAGCACCGTGGCGGCGACGCCGGACGCGCGGACGAAGGCGACGGCCAAGAAGAGGACGCTGGCGGCGAAGAAGGCGGCGGTCGCCAAGGAGACCGTGGCCGCCGATCAGACTGCGGTCTCCAAGAAGACGGCTGCGAAGGCGAGTGCTCGCAACGCCGACGCGGCGCGGGCGGGCGGGTCGAGGGAGGCCGCCGGGAAGATCCCCGCGACCGCCGAGGCGAGCGTCACCGCGGACAGGACGGGCGGCGTGACGGAGCGGGGCGCGCGGAGGAAGGCGGCCGAGAAGGCGACGCGGGCGAAGGCCTCCCCGGCCGGGGCCGCGACCGGGACGGCCGACCGCGCGCAGAGCGCGCCCCGCGCTGCCGCCGGCCGTCGTGCTGCGGGCCGTGAGGGAGCGGGGCGGGGTGGTGACGGCGGCGCCGTCGCGGAGGGGGGCGGCGAGCAAGGCGCCGTCAGGAAGAGCAGGGCCAACAAGGCGGGCGCGGCCTCGGCCGCGGAGCAGACGGGAGCCACGACAGTGGTTGCGAAGAAGACTCCTGGCACGGCCACGGCGGCGAAGAACGCCGTTCCCAAGGCACGGCCCGCCGCGGCCGAGGCGGGCGACCTGGCGGTACGCCCCGGTGAGGAGCCGTGGACCCCCAAAGAGGTCGAGGAGGCCCGCGCCGAACTGCAGTCCGAGTTCGATCGGCTGCGCGCGGAGCTCGTCTCCTCCGAGGCGGCCCTCGCGGGTCTCATGCGGGACTCCGGGGACGGCGCCGGCGACGACCAGGCGGACACCGGCACCAAGAACATCACGCGCGAGCACGAACTGGCGCTCGCCGCCAACGCGCGCGAGATGATGATCCAGACCGAGCACGCCCTGGAGCGGCTGGACGCCGGCACCTACGGCCTCTGCGAGAACTGCGGAAAGGCCATCGGCAAGGCCCGGATGCAGGCCTTCCCGCGGGCCACACTGTGCGTGGAGTGCAAGCAGAAACAGGAGCGCCGGTACTGATCGCCTGCCTGCCCAGGGGCGTGCCGTACCCTCGTCCTCAGTCAGGTACCTAGGTTGAGGGACTCACGTGGCAGAGGCGGAGCGCATCATCGGTACGCCGGACACCCCGGAAGCGGCGGGGGGCGAGCCGGAGCAGCCCGACGCGAGCGTCGGAAGCGCCGGCACGCCGGCTCCGGGCGAGGCGTCCGGCGCGGAGGGGGCGGGCGAGGGCTCCGCCGGGCGGCCCCGCGGCAGGCGCCGGATCGCCGTGCTGTTCGGGGTCGCCGCGTTCGCGTACGCCCTCGATCTGATCAGCAAGATGATCGTCGTCGCCAAGCTGGAGCACCACGAGCCGATCGAGATCATCGGGGACTGGCTGCGCTTCGAGGCGATCCGCAACGCGGGCGCCGCCTTCGGCTTCGGCGAGGCCTTCACCGTGATCTTCACGGTGATCGCGGCGGCCGTCATCGTGGTGATCGCCCGGCTCGCCCGCAAGCTGTACAGCCTGCCCTGGGCGATCGCGCTCGGCATGCTGCTCGGCGGTGCGCTCGGCAACCTCACCGACCGGATCTTCCGCGCGCCGGGCGTCTTCGAGGGCGCGGTGGTGGACTTCATCGCCCCGAAGCACTTCGCGGTCTTCAACCTCGCCGATTCGGCGATCGTGTGCGGCGGCATCCTGATCGTGCTGCTGTCGTTCAAGGGCCTCGACCCGGACGGCACCGTCCACAAGGACTGAGCTGCCGGGGAGCCGTCCCGGCCGCCGGGGCGTCCACAGGCGGGGGGTCGTCCACAGGCCCGTGCGGGGCGGTCGCGCCCGTCCGGCATACTCGACGGGTGAGCACGATTCCCGATATCCGTACCCTGCCCGTGCCCGACGGCCTGGAGGGCGAGCGCGTCGACGCCGCCATCTCCCGCATGTTCGGCTTCTCCCGCACCAAGGCGGCCGAGCTCGCCGCCGCGGGGAAGGTCACGGTCGACGGGGCGGTGGTCGGGAAGTCCGAGCGGGTGCACGGCGGCGCCTGGCTGGAGGTCGAGATGCCCCAGGCGCCCGCGCCGGTGCAGGTCGTCGCCGAGCCGGTCGAGGGCATGGAGATCGTGCATGACGACGACGACGTGGTCGTGATCGTCAAGCCGGTGGGCGTGGCCGCGCACCCTTCGCCGGGCTGGACGGGGACGACCGTCATCGGCGGGCTCGCCGCCGCCGGGTACCGCATCTCCACCTCCGGCGCCGCCGAGCGCCAGGGCATCGTGCACCGCCTCGACGTGGGCACGTCCGGGCTGATGGTGGTCGCCAAGTCGGAGTACGCGTACACGTCGCTGAAGCGCCAGTTCAAGGAGCGCACGGTCGACAAGCGGTACCACACGCTGGTCCAGGGCCACCCCGACCCGACCAGCGGCACCATCGACGCGCCCATCGGGCGGCACCCCAACCACGACTACAAGTGGGCGGTCACCGCCGACGGCAAGCCCTCCGTCACCCACTACGACCTCATCGAGGCCTTCCGCGCGGCCTCCCTGCTGGACGTGAAGCTGGAGACGGGCCGCACGCACCAGATCCGCGTCCACATGTCCGCCCACCGCCACCCGTGCGTGGGCGACCTGACGTACGGGGCCGACCCGACGCTCGCCAAGCGGCTGCGCCTGACCCGGCAGTGGCTGCACGCGGTGCGGCTGGGCTTCGAGCACCCCGGCGACGGTCGATGGGCCGAGTTCGCCTGCGGCTACCCCGACGACCTTCAGCAGGCCCTCGACCAGGTCCGCGAGGAGACCTACGGATGAGCGGCACGCCCGCGTACGCGGTGCGCGTCGCCGAGGACCCCGCCGACCGGGAGGCGTGCTTCACGCTCCGCAAGGAGGTCTTCGTCGGGGAGCAAGGCGTCCCCGAGGACATCGAGTACGACGCCTACGACGCCGGCGCGGTGCATGTGCTGGCGGTCCGCGAGGACGGCGTGCCGCTGGGGACCGGGCGGCTGCTGTACGGAGCGGCGGCCGCGGCGAAGACCGCCGACGGCGGCCCGTCGGTGGGCTCGCTGGGGCGGCTCGCCGTCTCCCGGGAGGCACGCGGGCTCGGCGTCGGGGCCGCGCTGGTGCGGGGCATCGAGGAGGCGGCTCGCGCGCGCGGACTGACCGCGGTGGACCTGCACGCGCAGACGCACGCGCTGGGGTTCTACGAACGGCTGGGATACCGGGCGTACGGGCCGGAGTTCCCGGACGCGGGGATGCCGCACCGGGCGATGCGACGCGTGCTGTAACGGCGCTCACGGGTGTCGCGGCGTCGAAACGGGCAAGGCGGTGACAAGCGGGGCGAGCGTGACAGGCTGGAGCCCTGGTTGTTCGTGATCTTCTAGACCGCCGGAGCACTGACCGTGGATCAGCTGGCCCTGCTGTTCGTCCTTCTGCTCGGGGCCGTGGTGAGCGTCCCGCTGGGAGACCGGTGGGGGCTGCCCGCGCCGGTCCTGATGACGTTGCTGGGGATCGTCCTGGCGGTCCTCGACTTCGTGCCCAACGTGAACGTCCCGCCCGGTCTGATCCTGCCGCTGCTGTTGCCGCCCCTGCTCTACGCGGCGGTGCGGCGGACCTCCTGGCGGCAGTTCACGGCCAACAAACGGCCGATCTTCCTGCTCGCCGTCGCGCTGGTGTTCGTCACGATGGCGTGCGTGGCCACCGTGGCCCACGCGATCGTGCCGGGGCTGCCGCTCGCCGCCGCCTTCGCGCTCGGGGCGCTGGTCGCGCCGCCGGACCCGGTCGCCGCCACCGCGGTGGCCGGACAGCTGGGGCTGCCGCGCCGGCTGGTGTCCATCCTGGAGGGCGAGGGGCTCTTCAACGACGTCACGGCCATCGTGCTGTACCACGTGGCGATCGCGGCCGTCGTCAGCGGAACCTTCTCACCGTGGCAGGCGGGGCTGGACCTGGTGCTGTCCGCCGTGGTGGCGGTGGCCGTGGGCGTCGCGCTCGGGTGGGGCGCGAACAAGCTGATGGACCTGCTCGGGGACGCCACCCTGCAGATCGGGATGACGCTCCTCGTGCCCTACGCCTCCTATGTGATGGCGGAGGAGTTCCACGGCTCCGGGGTGCTCGCGGTGCTCACCACCGCGCTGTTCCTCGCGGAGTACGCCACCGATCCCGACGACGTGATGACCCGGCTGGCCGGCCACACCTTCTGGGACATCGTCGACACCCTGGTCACCGGTGTCGCGTTCGGGCTGATCGGGCTGGAGCTGCACAACGCGATCCGCACGGCGTCCGGGCGGTGGGGGGAGATGCTGGGGTGGGCGGCGGCCGTGCTGGTCGTCGTCGTGCTGGTCCGGCTGATGTGGCTGCTGCCGGCCACCTGGCTCACCCAGCGGATGCACGCCAAGCGGGACCACGACGAGGACATCCCGATGACCTGGCGGGAGACCGTGGTCATGTGGTGGGCCGGTATGCGGGGTGTGGCCTCGGTGGCGCTGGCGCTCGCCATCCCGCTGGAGACCGACCTGGGGGCGGGCTTTCCCAAACGGGACGAGATCGTGTTCATCGCCTTCGGGGTGATCATGGGGACGCTGGTGCTCCAGGGGCTGACGCTGCCGTGGCTGGTGCGGCGGCTGGGGGTGCAGGCCGACACGGGCCGGGAGAAGGAGTTCGAGAAGCAGCTCGCGGTGCGCGCGGCGAAGGCGGCGAAGCGCCGGCTGCGGGAGATCGAGGCGGAGGAGGAACTGCCGGAGGAGCTGTCGGAGCAGATGGTGCGCAGGGCCTTCGACATCGGACTGCGGATCAGTCCGGACATGGGGGAGGACGAGCGGCGCGAGGGGCACGAGCACCGGGTGCGGCGGCTGAAGCGGGTGCGCCGGATCCAGGGGGAGATGCTCAGCGCGGCCCGGCACGAGGTGGTCGCCGCGCGCAGCGAGCCGGGGGCGGACCCCGAGATCGTGGACCGCGTGCTCCGGCACCTCGACGTGCGCAGTCTGAAGTGAACTCCCGCCCGCGTGAGGTGACCGGCGGGTTCGTTCTTCGTGGCGGGGTTGTGAACCGGCCCTGAGGGGGGCGGGGGCGACCTTAGGGTCGGGGACATGGCACGCAACGTAGTGATCAGTGGCGGAGGTACGGGCATCGGGCTCGCCGCGGCGCGGAGCTTCGCGGCGGACGGGGATCGGGTGCTGCTGCTCGGGCGGCGCCGCGAGGTGCTGGAGAAGGCGGGGGTGGACGGAGCGCTCACCTACGCCGCGGACCTCGCGGAGCCCGACGAGGTGCGGCAGGTGGCGCTGTTCGTCGAGGAGACCCTCGGCACGGTGGACGTGCTCGTCCACGGGGCCGGCGGGACCGGGCAACTGGAGCCGCAGCCCGACAGCGACGATCCCCTCGACCGGGTCGCGTACGACTGGACCGTCAACTTCCGGCTCAACACCCTCACCGCGGCCCTGCTCACGGAGGCGCTGAAGGACCGGCTGGCCCGGCCGGGCGGGCGGGTGCTGTTCGTCAGCTCGATCGCCGCCTACCGGGGCTCCGGAAGCGGAGCGTACGGCGGCGCCAAGGCCGCGCTGCATCCGTACGCGCACGATCTGGCCCGTCGGCTCGGACCGGAGGGCGTCACCGTGAACGTCGTCGCGCCCGGATACGTCGAGGACACCGAGTTCTTCGGCGGGGCCATCGACGAGGAGCGGCGGGAGCGGCTCGTGGCGCAGACGCTGAACGGACGCGCCGCGACGCCCGGGGACGTGGCCGCCACACTGCGCTGGCTGGCCTCCCCGGGCGCCGGACACGTCACTTCGCAGATCGTGCAGGTCAACGGCGGCGCGGAGCGCGGACATTGAGGACCCACGAGGAGCCCTCGGTTCAGCGATCCGCCCCCGACGGTTCATGGGCGCGCCGCTGACGCGGGGGCGTCTTGTCGAGGCCCGTCGCACCGTCGTGTGACGCCTCGCCCTGCGGGGAGCCGGGCGGCAGCGGGGCGTCCGCGGTGCTGACGCGGGGCAGCGCGTAGGGGTGCTCCTCGGTCAGCCAGCGGATCATCCGCTCGCGGACGGTGACCCGGATCGTCCAAATGTCGTCCGAGTCCTTCGCCGTTACCAGAGCCCTGACCTGCATGGTGCTCGGGGTGGTGTCCGTGACGTCCAGGCCGTAGGCGCGGCCGTCCCAGGCCGGGGACTCCCGCAGGATGTCCCGCAGCTTCTCGCGCATCGCGTCGAGCGGGGCCGAGTGGTCGACGTGCCAGTAGACGATGCCCGTCATCTGCGGTGTGCCGCGCGACCAGTTCTCGAACGGGTTGGACGTGAAGTACGAGACCGGCATGGTGATCCGGCGCTCGTCCCAGGTCCGCACGGTCAGGAAGGTCAGGGTGATCTCCTCGACCGTGCCCCACTCGCCGTCCACGACCACCGTGTCGCCGATGCGCACCATGTCGCCGAAGGCGATCTGCAGCCCGGCGAACAGGTTGCTGAGCGTGGACTGCGCGGCGACACCGGCGACGATGCCGAGGATTCCGGCCGAGGCCAGCAGCGAGGCGCCCGCGGCGCGGAACGCCGGGAACGTCAGCAGCATCGCCGCCGCGGCCACCACGCCGACGACGGCGGAGACCACCCGCATGATCAGCGACACCTGGGTGCGCACCCGCCGCACCCGGGCCGCGTCGCGGTGCATGCGCGCGTAGCGGCTGTACGAGGTCTCGACGACGGCGCCGGCGATCCTGATCACCAGCCAGGCGGCCGCGCCGATCAGCGTCAGCGTCAGCGTCCGGCCGACCGCGGCCTGGTGCTCCTGGAGCAGACGTGCCTCGTCGTACGATCCTCTCAACAACGCCGCGCACAGCACGAGCTGGTACGGGATCCGGCCACGGCGCAGCAGACCCCACAAGGGGGTCTCGGGGTGCCGTTGGTCGGCTTTGGACAACAGTCGGTCGGTGGCCCAGCCGATGAACAACGTCAGCAGGACCGAACCCCCGACCACGATCACGGGGCGGAGCAGGTTCTCCATGCCTTGGCGCGTAACCGGCTCGGCCGGACCTTGAACATGTGCCTTTTGTGAAGAGTCCCACGTGCCGTGCTGCGAGGGGCGGCTCAGGAGGCGTTGTCAGTGGCTACTGGCACGATGGCCTCATGAACATCATGCTCTTCCATTCGACCTATGGACTGCGCCCCGCGGTGCGTGCGGCGGCGGACCGGCTGCGTGCCGCCGGGCACGAAGTGTGGGCCCCGGACCTGTTCGACGGGCATACGTTCGACACGGTCGAGGAGGGCATGGCCCACAACGAGGGCATCGGCAAGGACGAGCTGCTGAGGAGAGCGGTCCTGGCCGCCGCGCCCTACTCCGACCGGGGCCTGGTCTACGCCGGGTTCTCGCTCGGCGCGTCCGTGGCGCAGACCCTCGCCCTCGGCGACGCCAAGGCGCGCGGCCTGCTGCTCCTGCACGGCACCTCCGACCTCGCGCCCAACGCCTCGGTGGACGAGCTGCCGGTGCAGCTGCACGTGGCGGAGCCGGACCCGTTCGAGCCGGACGACTGGCTGAGCGCCTGGTACCTGCAGATGGGCCGCGCGGGGGCCGACGTGGAGGTCTACCGGTACGCGGGGGCCGGCCACCTCTACACCGACCCCGGTCTCCCCGACTACGACGCCGAGGCCGCCGAGGCCACCTGGCGGGTGGCGCTCGGCTTCCTCGACACGCTGTAGCGGCCGTGACCGGCCGTCACACGGGGTCGTACGTCCGCTCGACCTTCTGCGTACCGCTGCGCGTGCGGTACGAGCGGGACCACGCGGAGGTCGCGTCGGCCCGTGTGCGGTCGGACAGGACGTAGTAGTCCATCTGCGCGCGCTCGGCCGTGATGTCGAGCACGCCGTAGCCGTGCCGGTCGGTGTCCACCCAGTGGACGTGGCGGTTGGTGGCCTGGACCAGCGGCGCGGCGACCGCGGCGACGGTGCCCTCGGGGACCTTGGCGATGTCGTCGAGGTTGTCGGAGGTCACCGAGGTGACCACGAACTCCGTGGCGGCCGAGGCGGACAGCGGATAGGTCCCGGCGTTCACGGGCACGTCGTTGGCCCAGGCCATGTGGATGTCGCCGGTGAGGAAGACGGTGTTGCGGATGGCGTTGGACCGCAGGTGGGCGAGGACTTCGCGGCGGTCGTCGGTGTAGCCGTCCCACTGGTCGGTGTTGAGGGCGAGGCCCTCCTGGGGCAGGCCGAGCAGCTTGGCGAGCGGCCTGAGCAGGGACGCCGGGAGCGCGCCGAGGGCCAGGGGCGAGATCATCACGGAGTTGCCGACGAGCCGCCAGGTGGTGTCGGACGCCGTCAGCCCCGCCTTGAGCCAGTCGAGCTGGGCCCGGCCGGTGAGCGTGCGCTCCGGGTCGTCGACGTGACCGTCACCGAACTTGACCTGCTGGGAGCGGAAGGAGCGCAGGTCCAGCAGGGAGAGGTCGGCGAGCTTGCCGAAGCGCAGCCGGCGGTAGGTGGTGCCGGCGAGCGCGGGGCGGACTGGCATCCACTCGAAGTAGGCCTGCTTGGCGGCCGCCTGACGGCTCGCCCAGCTGCCCTCCGCGCCCTCGGTGTGGTTCTCCGCGCCGCCCGACCAGGTGTCGTTGGCGATCTCGTGGTCGTCCCAGATGGCGATGACCGGCGCCTTGGCGTGCAGGGCCTGGAGATCGGGGTCCGTCTTGTACCGGGCGTGCCGGGTGCGGTAGTCGGCCAGCGTGAGGATCTCGTGCGTGGGCGCGTGCGGCCGTACGACGGTGCCGCGCGCGCAGTACTCGCCGGTGCCGTACTCGTAGATGTAGTCGCCGAGGTGCAGCCAGGCGTCGAGGTCGCCGCGGGCGGCGAGATGGCGGTAGGAGGAGAAGTAGCCGGCCTCCCAGTTGGCGCAGGAGACCACGCCGAAGCGCAGGTTCGCCACCGACGCCTGGGCCGCCGGCGCGGTGCGGGTGCGCGCCGCCGGCGAGTCGGTCCCGCCGGCCGAGAAGCGGAACCAGTAGTCGGTGGCCGGGGAGAGGCCGCGCACGTCGGCCTTGACGGTGTGGTCGGAGGCCGCGGTCGCGGTCACGGAGCCCTTGGCCACGACGCGCGTGAGCGCCCTGTCCTCGGCGACGATCCATTCGACCTCGGTGTCCGGGCCGAGCCCGGAGCCGGGTATGGCCTCGGCGGTGGGCGTCACCCTGGTCCACAGCAGGATCCCGTCGGGCAGCGGGTCCCCGGAGGCGACGCCGTGCAGGAAGGCCGGGGTCTGTGCGGCGGCCCGGGCGGGCAGCGCGGCGGCGAGCGGCCCGGCCAGCACGGCGGTGGCGGCCGCGGCCTTGACGACCGTACGGCGGCGCGGGGCGAGGGAGGCGGCGCCTTCAACGGGCGCGGAGGAGCTCTCAGTTGATCTGTATCGACTGGTCACAGGCGATCAGATTACTGACCAGTACGCCAAAGAGCGGGCGAACTGCCGAAAGTTCGCCCGCTCTTGGGTTGCGCGTCAGCCCTTGAGGGCCTTGGTGAGCGCCGTGTTGAAGTCCTCGACCGTCATCGGCGCGTTCTGGCCGCCCGGGCCGGTCATCGTCTTGCCGTCCAACTTCAGCGTCGGCGTGCCCTTCACCCCGCTGTCGTCGAACGTCTTGGACATCTCCAGGGCCCACTTGTCGAAGGTGCCGTTCTTCACGGCGTCCTGGAACTTCTTGTTGCCCTTCAGGGCGGGAACGGTGTCCGCGACCTTGATCAGGTAGCTGTCGTCCTTGAACTTGTCGTCGCTCTCCTCGGGGTGGTACTTCGCCGAGTAGAGCGCGGTCTTGTACTCCAGGAAGGCTTCCGGGCTGACGTTCAGCGCGGCGCCCAGGGCGCTCAGCCCGTTCTTGGAGCCCTCGCCGCCGAGGCCGTTGTCGAGGAAGGTGGCGCCGACGAACTGGATCTTGTACTTGCCGGCGTCGTAGTCGGCCTTGACCGTCGCGCCGACGGTCTGCTCGAACTGGGCGCAGACCGGGCAGCGCGGGTCCTCGTACATGGTGAGGGTGTTCTTGGCGCTGCTCTTGCCCATGACGACGGTCGTGCCGTTCGCGCCGGTGGTGTTGGCCGGCTTGACCAGCTTGGCGTCCTTGGCCTCTTCCCAGTAGCCCGGCTTGTTGGCCTGGACGACGGCGTAACCTATGCCGCCGGCCAACGCCAGCACGCCGACGGCCGACAGGGCCACGATGACCTGCCGCTTGACCTTGGCCCGCTTGGCCTCGCGCTCGCGTTCGACGCGCAGCCGCTCCCGCGCCGCCGTCTTCGCCGCCTGGGTGTTCCGCTTGCTCATATGGGTGTTCTCCTGTGGGACGCGCACGACACGGGTGCGCGGAATACGTGTGTGGGGACTTGGTCGTGCTCAGACGAGGGCGGCCCGGCGCGGTGGGCCGCGGCGTCCCAGGGAGTGCACGAGGATCCGTTCGCGGGCGGTGGCCGCACGGTGCGCGGGCCGCGGCAGGCGGCGGGCCGCCGGGGCACGTCGTACGGTCACGGCGGAGACGGCCAGCAGCAGCGGCCGGAACGTCGTCGCGGCGGCCGCCCGCAGCAACTGGGCCAGCGCCCGCTCGCCCCGGCGCAGATAGGCGGCCGCGACGGACCCGACGACGACATGGGCGCCGAGGAGCAGCCACGCGGTGGCCGGGTCGGCGTGCGCGAGCACCCCGCCCAGCCTGGCGGGGTCGGCGCCGGCGACCTCGGCCAGCGGCGCGCCGACGCGGGTGCCGTCGCCGCACAGCACGTCCCAGCCGACGGAGGCCAGCGGGCCGGCGACGGGGCCGCCCGCCCGGCCGTAGCAGACGTGCTGGCCGGTGGTGAAGACCGTGTCGGCCGCCAGCTCCAGCGGGATCAGCAGCGCGGCGATCCGCCCGAAGCCGCACTCGCGGCCGGCGAGGGCGTAGGCCAGGGCGAACACGGCGGCCGCGACGGCGGCCACCGTGTTGAGCGGCAGCGGGGCCCGGGACAGCAGGACGTGCGACGCGGTGCTGAGCGTCACGACGAAGGCCGTGAACAGCGCCGCGCGTACGGCTCTGAGTCGGGTCCCGGATATGTCCATGGCGCTGGAAAGTGTGTCACGCGGTGCGGTAAGGGACCGCTAAAGGGTCCCCGTCGGAGCCCTATTCGTTATGGACGGGGCGAGGACTTCCGTCACAGCCCCGGGATCCGGCCGTTGCGGAACAGGTCGACGAAGATCTGGTGGTCCGCACGCGCGCGTGCGCCGTAGGAGTGCGCGAAGTCGACCAGGAGCGGCGCGAAGCCGTCCTCGTCGGCCGCGATGGCCGCGTCGATCGCCCGCTCGGTGGAGAACGGCACCAGCGACTCGCCGGAGGTGTCGTCCGCCGCCGCGTGCATCGTGGCCGTGGCCCGGCCCAGGTCGGCGACGACGGCCGCGATCTCCTCCGGGTCGTCGATGTCGCCCCAGTCGAGGTCCACCGCGTACGGCGAGACCTCGGCGACCAGCTGGCCCGCCCCGTCCAGCTCGGTCCAGCCCAGCCACGGGTCCGCGTGCGCCTGCAGGGCGCGCTGGGAGATCACCGTGCGGTGGCCCTCGTGCTGGAAGTAGTCGCGGATCGCCGGATCGGTGACATGGCGGGAGACCGCCGGGGTCTGGGCCTGCTTGATGTAGATCACGACGTCGTTCTCCAGGGCGTCGCTGTGACCCTCCAGCAGGATGTTGTACGACGGCAGGCCCGCCGAGCCGATGCCGATGCCCCGGCGGCCCACGACGTCCTTGACCCGGTAGGAGTCCGGGCGCGCCAAGGACGTCTCCGGCAGCGTCTCCAGATAGCCGTCGAAGGCCGCCAGCACCTTGTAGCGCGTGGCCGCGTCCAGCTCGATGGCGCCGCCGCCCGGCGCGAAGCGGCGCTCGAAGTCACGGATCTCGGTCATCGAGTCCAGCAGCCCGAAGCGGGTCAGGGAGCGGGCCACCCGCAGCGCGCCGAGCAGCGGGCCGTCGGCCGTGTCCAGCGTGAACGGCGGCACCTCGTCACGCTTGGCGCCGCCGGCCAGCGCGTGCACGCGCTCGCGGTACGCGCCCGCGTACACCTCCACCAGCTCGGTGATCTGCTCGTCCGACAGCGCCTTCGCGTAGCCGACGAGCGCGATGGAGGCGGAGAACCGCTTCAGGTCCCAGGTGAACGGGCCGACGTACGCCTCGTCGAAGTCGTTGACGTTGAAGATCAGACGGCCCTGGGAGTCCATGTAGGTGCCGAAGTTCTCCGCGTGCAGATCGCCGTGGATCCACACGCGCGAGGTGCGCTCGTCCAGGTACGGACCGCTGAACTCCCGGCCGTCGCCGCGCCCGGGGTTCTCCCGGTCCAGGTCGTGGTAGAAGAGGCACGCCGTGCCCCGGTAGAAGGCGAAGGCCGACGCGGCCATCTTGCGGAACTTCACGCGGAACGCGGCCGGGTCGGCGGCCAGGAGCGCGCCGAAGGCGGTGTCGAAGACGGCGAGGATCTCCTCGCCGCGAGGCTCGTCGTTGAGCTGCGGAACCGACATCGCGGGGTGCCTCCTGGTGCATGACATGGACGACAGCGTCTCTGTCGTCGTGCAACGTGCGGCCGCGCGCGGAAGTGCCCGCGACCCGCTGAGAAGGTACGCGGGGGAGCCGCCGGAGTGTCACCGCCGAGGCATAGACTTCGACGCTGTCCCCCTTGGGGGTCCTTGCGCTATGCCCGTCCGGGTCGCGCGCCCTGGCACCGCACCTCGCCGCGTTGCCGAAGCCTCCTGGTAGCTCCGCTGCCAGGAGGCTCCGGCGCCTTGCGATGCACGGCACCGGATCACGCGCCCTGAGCGGACGCTCATAGCGCAAGGACCCCCCGGGCTGCCCGCAGCCTGTCGTCGAGTTTCCCGCCTGGAGGCCGAGCCGTGTCAAAGCCGCCGTTCACGCACCTGCACGTCCACACCCAGTACTCGCTGCTGGACGGTGCCGCGCGGCTCAAGGACATGTTCGACGCGTGCAACGAGATGGGCATGACCCACATCGCGATGTCCGACCACGGCAACCTGCACGGGGCGTACGACTTCTTCCACTCCGCGAAGAAGGCCGGGGTCACCCCGATCATCGGCATCGAGGCGTACGTCGCGCCCGAGTCGCGCCGCAACAAGCGCAAGATCCAGTGGGGCCAGCCGCATCAGAAGCGCGACGACGTGTCAGGTTCGGGCGGATATACGCACAAAACAATCTGGGCGGCCAACGAGACGGGACTGCACAACCTCTTCCGGCTCTCCTCGGACGCCTACGCCGAGGGCTGGCTGCAGAAGTGGCCCCGCATGGACAAGGAGACCATCTCCCAGTGGTCGGAGGGCCTCATCGCCTCCACCGGCTGCCCCTCGGGAGAGCTCCAGACCCGGCTGCGCCTCGGCCAGTTCGACGAGGCGCTGAAGTCGGCCGCCGAGTACCAGGACATCTTCGGCAAGGACCGCTACTTCCTGGAGCTGATGGACCACGGCATCGAGATCGAGCACCGGGTCCGCGACGGCCTGCTGGAGATCGGCAAGAAGCTCGGCATCCCCCCGCTGGTCACCAACGACTCGCACTACACGTACGCGCACGAGGCGACCGCCCACGACGCGCTGCTGTGCATCCAGACCGGCAAGAACCTCTCCGACCCCGACCGCTTCCGGTTCGACGGCACCGGCTACTACCTGAAGTCCACGGACGAGATGTACGCCATCGACTCCTCGGACGCCTGGCAGGAGGGCTGCCGCAACACGCTCCTGGTGGCCGAGCAGATCGACACCACCGGGATGTTCGAGGCCAAGAACCTCATGCCCAAGTTCGACATCCCCGAGGGCTACACCGAGGTCACCTGGTTCAAGGAGGAGGTCCGCCGCGGCATGGAGCGCCGCTTCCCGGACGGCATCCCCGAGGACCGCCAGAAGCAGGTCGAGTACGAGATGGACGTCATCATCCAGATGGGGTTCCCGGGGTACTTCCTCGTCGTCGCGGACTTCATCATGTGGGCCAAGAACAACGGCATCGCGGTCGGCCCCGGCCGAGGTTCCGCCGCCGGTTCGATCGTGGCCTACGCCATGGGCATCACCGACCTCGACCCGATCCCGCACGGCCTGATCTTCGAGCGGTTCCTCAACCCCGAGCGCGTCTCCATGCCCGATGTCGACATCGACTTCGACGAGCGCCGGCGCGTCGAGGTGATCCGGTACGTGACCGAGAAGTACGGCGCCGACAAGGTCGCCATGATCGGCACCTACGGCAAGATCAAGGCCAAGAACGCGATCAAGGACTCCGCGCGCGTGCTGGGCTACCCGTACGCGATGGGCGACCGCCTCACCAAGGCGATGCCCGCGGACGTCCTCGGCAAGGGCATCGACCTCAACGGCATCACCGACCCCTCGCACCCGCGCTACAGCGAGGCGGGCGAGATCCGCGGGATGTACGAGAACGAGCCGGACGTGAAGAAGGTCATCGACACCGCCAAGGGCGTCGAGGGCCTGGTCCGGCAGATGGGCGTCCACGCCGCCGGCGTGATCATGTCCAGCGAGACCATCACCGAGCACGTCCCCGTGTGGGTGAGGCACACCGACGGCGTGACCATCACCCAGTGGGACTACCCGAGCTGTGAGTCGCTCGGCCTGCTGAAGATGGACTTCCTCGGCCTGCGCAACCTCACGATCATGGACGACGCCGTCAAGATGGTGAAGTCCAACAAGGGCGTCGACCTGGAGCTGCTGAGCCTCCCGCTGGACGACCCCAAGACCTTCGAACTGCTCCAGCGCGGCGACACCCTCGGCGTCTTCCAGTTCGACGGCGGACCCATGCGCTCGCTGCTGCGGCTGATGAAGCCCGACAACTTCGAGGACATCTCCGCCGTCTCCGCGCTCTACCGTCCGGGCCCGATGGGCATGGACTCCCACACCAACTACGCGCTGCGCAAGAACAAGCTCCAGGAGATCACCCCCATCCACAAGGAGCTCGAAGAGCCCCTCAGGGAGGTCCTGGACGTCACCTACGGCCTGATCGTCTACCAGGAGCAGGTGCAGAAGGCCGCCCAGATCATCGCCGGGTACTCGCTCGGCGAGGCCGACATCCTGCGCCGTGTGATGGGCAAGAAGAAGCCCGAGGAACTGGCGAAGAACTTCGTCCTGTTCCAGAAGGGCGCCCGCGACAAGGGCTACAGCGACGAGGCGATCCAGGCCCTGTGGGACGTGCTGGTCCCGTTCGCCGGCTACGCGTTCAACAAGGCGCACTCCGCCGCGTACGGCCTGGTGTCCTACTGGACCGCCTACCTCAAGGCGAACTACCCCGCCGAGTACATGGCGGCGCTGCTCACCTCGGTCAAGGACGACAAGGACAAGTCCGCGATCTACCTCAACGAGTGCCGCCGCATGCGCATCAAGGTGCTCCCGCCGAACGTCAACGAGTCCATGTCCAACTTCGCCGCCCAGGGCGACGACGTGATTCTCTTCGGCCTCTCCGCCGTGCGCAACGTCGGCACCAACGTCGTCGAGTCGATCATCAAGTGCCGCAAGGCGAAGGGGAAGTACAGCTCCTTCCCCGACTACCTCGACAAGGTCGACGCGGTCGTGTGCAACAAGCGCACCACGGAGTCGCTGATCAAGGCCGGGGCCTTCGACACGATGGGCCACACCCGCAAGGGCCTCACCGCGCAGTACGAACCGATGATCGACAACGTGGTCGCGGTCAAGCGCAAGGAGGCCGAGGGACAGTTCGACCTCTTCGGCGGCATGGGCGAGGAGCAGAGCAGCGAGCCCGGCTTCGGTCTCGACGTGCAGTTCACCGACGACGAGTGGGACAAGACGTACCTGCTCGCGCAGGAGCGCGAGATGCTCGGCCTGTACGTCTCCGACCACCCGCTGTTCGGCCTGGAGCACGTGCTGTCCGACAAGGCGGACGCGGGCATCTCCCAGCTCACCGGCGGTGACTTCGGCGACGGCGCGGTCGTCACCATCGGCGGCATCATCTCCGGCCTCCAGCGCAAGATGACCAAGCAGGGCAACGCCTGGGCGATCGCCACCGTCGAGGACCTCGCGGGCTCCATCGAGTGCATGTTCTTCCCCGCGACCTACCAGCTCGTGTCGACCCAACTCGTCGAGGACGCCGTGGTCTTCGTCAAGGGACGCCTCGACAAGCGGGAGGACGTGCCGCGGCTGGTCGCGATGGAGCTGATGGTCCCCGACCTGTCCAACGCGGGCGCCAACGCGCCCGTGGTGCTCACCATCCCGGCCGTGAAGGTCACCCCGCCGATGGTCAGCCGCCTCGGCGAGATCCTCAGCCATCACAAGGGCGACAGCGAGGTCCGCATCAAGCTCCAGGGTCCCACCAAGACGACGGTGCTGCGCCTGGACCGGCACCGGGTCAAGCCCGACCCTGCGCTCTTCGGCGATCTGAAGGTGCTGCTCGGCCCGTCCTGTCTGGCCGGCTGACCGCGGCGCGGTCGCGGTGACACACCGAGGGGCGCATCCTGCGACGGATGCGCCCCTCGGTGTGTGAAGACGTCAGTTGTGGCCGAAACGCTTCTGCCGGCCCTTGTGCGCCGAGTCGCCGGGTGTCGGCTGCGCGAGGTGCGGTTCGCTCTGCGTCTCCAGGGAAGGCTGCTGGGCCTCCTGCCGACCGCGCTGGGACTGGGGCTGCTTACGCTCACGGTTCTTGTTCTTGGCCATGGGGATCTGCCTCCTTCGAGGGTTGGGGCCAGGGCCGCGACCAGATTCACATAGCCCGACTTACACCGCATGTCGGATAATTACCGTCTGTGACAGGCTTGGTCGGAGCGTCCCGCCCCGAAACGCCACGCCGAAGATCGAGTTCGGGCCGTTAACCCTCGCGCCGTCGGGCAGACTCGAAGCAAGCCCGAAGCAAACCTCCCGGAAAGAGGGTGAGTCGTGTGGACCGCTGCATCGTCCTGGTGGACGCCGGGTATCTGCTGGGGGCCGCCGCGAGTCTCCTCGCCGGGGAGCCCTCGCGGTCCCGGATCACCGTCGACCACTCCGCGCTCGTCCAGGGACTGCGCGAACAGGCCGAGTCCGACACGGAACGCCCCCTGCTGCGCATCTACTGGTTCGACGGCGCCCCCGACCGCGTCCCCCAGCCCGAGCACCGCCGGCTGCGCGTGATGCCCCGGGTCACCGTCCGCCTGGGCGCCCTGACCCGCAGCGACGGCCGCTGGGCGCAGAAGGGCGTCGACGCCGCCATGCACGCCGAGCTGACCGAACTGGCCCGCAACCGCGCCTGCTCCGACGTCGTCCTGGTCACCGGCGACGGCGATCTGCTGCCGGGCATGATGGCAGCCAAGGAGCACGGAGTCGCCGTCCACCTGTGGGCCGTCCAGGCCGCCGACGGCGACTACAACCAGTCCGAGGACCTGGTCGCCGAGGCCGACGAACGGCGCGTCCTGGATCGTACGTGGATCACCAAGGCGGTGCGCGCCAAGGACCACGGCGGGGTCTGCGCGCCTCCGCCCGCGCCCCGGCCCGAGATCGCCGCGATCCTCTCCGCGCCGCTGCCCGACTCCGGCCTCGCCCCCGCCGGCGAACGGCCCGCCGAGGAGGGCGAGCGCGTGCCCGCGCCCCCCGCCTCCGAGAACGGCGCACAGGAACGCCTCCCCACGCCGAAGGGCGTCCCCACCCCCAAGGACCTCGCCGCGCTGCGCACCCCCGGCGCCCAGGCCGTCCAGCACCCCACGACGGCGACCCTGCGCTGGTCCTCCGACAAGGGCTGGGTGGACCGGCCCGGTGTCGCCGCCGAACCGGCCGAAGCCTCCTCCATGCCGACGCTCGCCCAGCTCACCACGGCCGAGCAGCGGTGGGCCGACCGCGAGGAGGACATCACCACCGTCGGCGGCGACCCCTTCGAGGTCGGGCAGGTCTTCGCCCGGCGCTGGACGGACCGCCTCGGCGACCAGAGCCATCTGCAGAAGCTGTCCGGCATGTACCCGCGCATCCCCCACCGCGTCGACGGCGAACTCCTGCGCTACGCGGCGCGCTTCGGCCTGCTCGCCCACAAGGACGACCAGATCGACGAACACGACCGCTACGCCATCCGGGCGGGCTTCTGGCGAGAGGTCGACATCCGCACGGCAGCGGAACGAAGCCCGGCCGCCGACTGAGCGGCGCACCGCGAACTCGCGGGGCGTGGACGCCGTGGAGTGGCCGGAGGGGGCGGCTGGGACGCCCCCGAGGGGGAGCGGGGGGTGCCGACCCCGTAGTCTCGTCCCTTGTGAGTACGCGCGCGGCATCGGCACCTCGGCACCGGCATGAGGTCGTGTGTGCCGTGCGCGACCTGACCAAGACCTATCCGGCGGTGCGCGGGCGGCGCGGATCATCCCCCGCCACACCGGAGGTCCGCGCCACCGACGACGTACGGCTGGAGGTCCGGCGCGGCGAGATCTTCGGGCTGCTCGGGCCGAACGGAGCCGGCAAGTCCACCCTCGTCCGCCAGGTCACCGGGCTGATGCGCCCCGACACGGGCAGCGTGGAGATCCTCGGCCACGACATCGTGCGCCACCCCGAGCGGGCCGCCCGGCTCCTCGCCTACCTGGGCCAGGAGTCCACCGCGCTCGACGAACTCACCGTCTCCCTCGCCGCCGAGACCACCGGACGCCTGCGCGGCCTCGACGTCGGGCAGGCCCGCCGGGAGCGGGACGACGTCCTCGACGAACTGGGGCTCACCCCGCTCGCCGGCCGGCCGCTGCGCAAACTCTCCGGCGGTCAGCGCCGGCTGGCCTGCTTCGCGACCGCCCTGGTGGGGGAGCGGCCCCTGCTGGTGCTGGACGAGCCGACCACCGGCATGGACCCCGTCGCCCGGCGCGCCGTGTGGTCCGCCGTGGACCGCCGACGCGCCGAGCGCGGGACCACCGTCCTGCTCGTCACCCACAACGTCATCGAGGCCGAGACCGTCCTCGACCGGGTCGCCGTCCTCGACCGGGGTCGCGTCATCGCCTGTGACACGCCGTCCGGGCTGAAGGAACGCGTCGCCGGCGAGGTGCGGGTGGAACTGGTGTGGCGGGAGCGGCCCCCACTGGACGTGCCCGAGGTCGCCGCGCTGCGCGAGCGGGCGCTGGAGGCCGGGCGCCGCTGGACGCTGCGGCTGGCCCCGGAGGAGGCCCGCGCGATCGTCGCCACCGTCACCGGTGGGGCCGCCTTCGCCGCCCTGGACGACTTCACCCTCGCCACGCCGAGCCTGGAGGACGTCTACCTGGCGCTCGGCGGCGCCGCCCGCCAAGGGCTGGTGAGGGTGTGAGCACACAGGCCGCGGGCACCGGCGCCACGGCGACCGGGTTGAGCACGACAGCCACGGCATCCGTACCGAACAGGACGACTGGCGGAGTGGACTTTCGAGAGGGAGAGCAGCGCGACGTGAGTGTCGTACCCGCAGAGGTTCTGCCGAACAGCGTCCTGGCCGTGGACGGGCAGCCGGCCCGGGAGGCGGCCGAGCTCGGCCCGCGGGCCCGGCTGTGGCCGTCGCTCGCGGCCGTCTACCGGGCGCAGCTGTCCCGCGCGCGCGTGGCGCGCATCCCGCTGCTGTTCGTGGCGACCTTCCAGTCGGTCGGCATCCTGATCATGATGCGCGGGGTCGTCGACGGCGGACGCGAGGCGCAGGCCGTGGTCGCCGGCTCGGCGGTCCTCGTCGTCGCCTTCGTCGCGCTGAACCTGCTCGCCCAGTACTTCGGCCAGCTGCGGGCGAGCGGGGGCCTGGACCACTACGCGACCCTCCCGGTGCCGCCCGCGGCGGTCGTGCTGGGCGCGGCGGGCGCGTACGCGTCCTTCACCGTCCCGGGGACGCTGGTGACGGCCCTCTTCGGCTGCGCGCTGTTCGGACTGCCGGTGGCCCACCTGTGGGTGCTGGCGCTGGTGATCCCGCTCGCGGGCGCCGCGCTGTCCGGGCTCGGCGCGGCCTTCGGGCTGCTCGCGCCCCGGCCCGAGCTGGCCACCGTGCTCGGTCAGCTCGGCATGTCCGCGGCGCTGCTGCTCGGCGTGCTGCCGCCCGACCGGATGCCGGAGGCGGTCCGCTTCGCCCGCGACCTGCTGCCCTCCACCTACGGCGTCGAGGCCTTCGCGCGGACCTTCCGGACCAGCCCCGACTGGGCCTTCGTCCTCGGCGACCTCGCGGTGTGCGCCGGTGTCGGCGTCATCTCGCTGGCCGTCGCGACCTGGGCGTACCGCCGGGCCGCCGTCCGATGACGCGTCCCACCGGCTCGCCTGGCACGATGTCAGGGTGACCGCACCGCTGACTCCCCCTCCGCCCCCGCACGACCCGTCCGCGCACGAGGCCTGGCCCCCGCCGGGCGGGCATCCTCAGTATCCGGGCGCGGCGGCCCCCGTCTCGTACGGGCAGGACGGCCCGGGCATGAAGACCGAGCTGCGGGAAGCCGCCGTGGTCACCGTCGCGGTAGCGGTGGCCGGTCTGGTCCTCGGTCTGCTGTGGGTGTGGCTCGCGCCGCGGCTGCCGCTGGTCGGCGGCGTGCTGGACGGCCGCTGGGTGGTCTATCCGGCCGACGCCGAGGGCGAACAGGCCGCGGGCGCGGACGGGACGTTCACGCTGCTGGCGTTGGCCTGCGGCGCGCTGAGCGCGCTCGCGGTCTTCCTGTGGCGGCGGCGCGGCGGAGTGCCCCTGGTCGTCGCGCTGGCCGTGGGCGCTTTCCTCGCCTCGCTCGTGGCGTGGCGGCTCGGGATATGGCTCGGCCCGGCCCAGGACGTCATCGCGTCCGCGAAGGCGGCGGGCCAGGGCAAGACGTTCTCCGGCCCGCTGAAGCTCACCGCGAAGGGCGCCTGGCTGGCCTGGCCGGTGGCCGCGCTCCTGGTCCACCTGGCCCTCACCGCCCTGTTCGGCCCCCGCGACCCGGAGCCGTACCCCCAGGCGCCGCCCCCGAAGGCCCCCGCAGCCGGCCCCGCCGAGCCGGCCGAGTAGCGCTCAGCCCCACAGCCGAGGGCGGCCCGCCCGGCCACGCAGGCCTGTCCTGTCGCGGAGGCCCGCCCGGATCAAGCACGGCCCGCCCGGCCACGGAGGCCCGCCCAGCCACGGAGGCAGGCCCGGCCAGGGAGGCCTGTCCGGATCACGCGCGGCCTGTCCGGCCAGGGAGGGCCCGCCCAGTCACGGAGGCCCGTCCGGATCACGCGCGGCCCGCCCGGTTAGGGAGGTGCGTCCGGCCAGGGGTCCGCCCGGGCCACGGAGGCCCGCGCATCAAGCGCGACCCGCCCGGCCATGGCCCCCCCCCGGGCACGGAAACCCCGCCCGCCCAGAGGCCCGCCCGGGCACGGGGGCCCGTCCGGATCACGCGCGGCCCGCCCCGTTGGGGAGGCCCGTCCGGCCAGAGGCCCGCCCGGCCACGGAGGTCCGCTCGGATCAGGCGCGGCCGATCGGGCCCGCCCGGGCCGCGGAGGTCCGCTCGGATCAGGCGCGGCCGATCGGTGCCAGCACCGCGTCGGTGAGTTCGGCGAGTGCGGTGGGGGACAGCTCGACCTCCAGGCCCCGCCGGCCCGCCGAGACGCACACGGTGGCGTGGGCCTTCGCCGAGTCGTCGAGCACCGTGGGCAGCCGCTTGCGCTGGCCCAGGGGCGAGATGCCGCCGCGCACATAGCCCGTGGTGCGCTCCGCGAGAGCGGGGTCCGCCATGGCGGCGCGTTTGCCGCCGACCGCCGCGGCGAGCGCCTTCAGGTCCAGCGAGCCCGCGACTGGGACCACCGCGACGGTCAGCGCGCCGTCCACGTCCGCGACGAGCGTCTTGAAGACCCGGTCGGGCGAGACGCCCATCGCCTCGGCCGCCTCCTCGCCGTAGGAGGGGTGGCCCGGGTCGTGGTCGTAGGAGTGGACCGTGAAGTCCACGCCCGCGGCCGACAGGGCCACCGTGGCGGGTGTCCCGCCGGCCTGCTGGGTCTTCCTGGCCTTCTTCGCCATGCCTGCCTTCCGTCCGTCAGTTCAGGCTCGTCGGCCCGCGGGTCAGCTCCGCGGCGGGCAGCGAGGGCAGGCTGCGCAGGATCGCCGTCTCCGCGCGCAGGAGCTCCAGCTCGTCGCGCAGCCGGGAGGCGGTGTCCGGGGCCTGGAGCAGCCGCTGCTTGGCCGGGGTGTCCAGCATCATCGCGGCGGCCACCAGGTACGACACCACCGACGGCTCGTCCGGCAGGTCCGCGCCGGTGGCCAGCGAGCGCTCCCGTGCGCCCGCCAGCCGCTTCTGGTACTGGCGGAAGGCCCGCAGCACGCCCTCGGCGAGCGCGCCGGCCTCGTCGCCCTGCTCCTCCGGCAGTTCCTCCAGCTCCGCCGTCAGGAACGCCCCCGACGCCTCCACCGACACGAGCCGCGCCCGGGAGGTCCCGGTCGCCAGCACCTCGAAGGTGCCGTCGGCCCGTTCCCGGATCGTCGCCGCGTCGGCCACGCAGCCCACGCCGTGGAACGCCCGGGCCGGATCGTCGCCGAAGCCGGCCGCGGGGCCCCGCTCGGGGGCGGCCGTCGGATCGGGCATGCCGGGGGAGCTGGGCGCGACTTCGTGGCCGTCGCGGATGGCGACGACGGCGAAGCGGCGCGGTTCCTCCTCGGGCGTCTTCAGCAGATCGCGCATCAAGGCGCGATAGCGCTCCTCGAAGACGTTGAGCGGGAGGACTAGCCCCGGGAACAGGACCGAGTTCAGGGGGAAGAGCGGCAGCCGGACGGTGGTCACGGCGCAGAAGCCTAGTGGTCCGGGGGGCGCGCGTGTTCCCCGTGCCCACCGAGTGGATGCCCCGACGGCTGCCCGGAGGGTCCCGCGATCACGCCCTCGCGCACCGCGAGGAAGTGCCCCAGCGGGTCGTCCGACAGCCGGCCCCAGGGGAAGGACGTGGCGTACGGGCCGATCAGGCGCAGCTGGGCGAGGGCGTCGTCGCGTCGGCCGAGGCGGACCAGGACGTACGTCAGGAGGTTGCGGATCTCGGCCGTCCAGGGGTCGGCGGCCGGGAAGCGCGCCGACAGGACGGCGGCCCGGTCGGCGGCGTCGTCGAGCCGGGCGCGCGGCACCTCGGGACCGCAGCCGTCGGTCAGGTAGGCGAAGGCCGCGCGGACCGGCAGCGCCTGGAGAAGCGAGTGCGCCGGGGCGTCCTGCGCGGCCCGGTCGGCGAAGTCGAAGCACTCGCCGTGCGAGCCGTGCCAGGACTCGGCGAGATAGCGCTTGGCGGCCACATGGCAGCCGTAGTGGTGCGGGGCGCGCCGCACGGCGGCCTCCCACAGCTCGCCGAAGTACGTGTGGCCGGCCCGGGTGCCGCGCGCGTGGTCCAGCGCGATCCGCCACGGCACCGGGTCACGGACGTCGCTCTGCGCGGCCGCCGTGATCAGCGGGCTCACCTCGCGCAGCAGCTCGGTGCGGGCCGGGGAGGGCCAGGCGCGGGTCACCGAGAGCTGGGCGGCCACCAGCAGGACGTCGGGGTCGCGCGGAGCGGCGGCACGCCACTCCTCGAACCATTCGGGGCGCGAACACGCGAAGGACGCGAGGCGGGTCGCGTACCGGTCGCGGTACTCCCACTCGGCCCGGTCACGGGTGTCGGCCAGGAGCGCGGCGGCGGCCTCGTACGTGCCGAGCCCGGCCGCGACCAGCGCGGGTCCGAGACGGTCGTCGGGCGCGTCGAGGAGCACCTCGTCGTCGGCGGGGAGCCCTGCGAGGAGGTGGGGGGCGATGGTCCGCGCGCGCCGGGACGCGACCGTCCGCGGGGCACGGATGAAGGGGGGCAGCAGAGCCATGGTTTCGCTATTGAAAAGCCGCGACTCCTGGATGCGCCAGAGGGCGAAGGCATTCTGTGGAAAGTTGTATGACCTCAGGTCAAGGGAAGGTAAAACTGCCGCTGGGGTCAACCGCGCCGGAGCAGCCGTGTCGCGCCCGCCGCCACCGTCGTGGCCAGGATCCAGCCCAGCAGGATCATCGCCGCCTGAAGCCACTGCCAGCCGCCGTTCAGACGCCACTGGCCGGTCTGGCCGAGGTCGATCACGGGCAGCAGCAGATCCAGGGCGAACAGCGCCGGGTTGTACGGCGGGTGCCCCTGAGGGTTCACCGGCGGATGGTCGGCGTGCGCGAACGCGAGCGAACTCGCCGCCCACAGCACCGCCATCCACACCGCGGCCCGGCCCGGCCGGTACCCGTAGGCGACGGCCCAGTCCTGCACGTACCCCCACAGCTTCGCCGCCGGCGGCAGCGTCTCGCGCCGCCGGCGCTGCTTGGCCAGCAGCACCTCGCGCGCGTCCTCGTCCTCGCCGCCTGCCCGCAGCACCGCCGCCAGCCGCTCGTACGGCTCCGGGTTGTACTCGGCGGTCGCCGCCGCGACCCACTCCAGCCGCTCGGCCAGTGGAAACGGACCCTGCGGCACCAGATTCTCGTAAGCGAAGCCGCCCATGTGCAGACGCCCCGGGCCCGGCCAGGCGGCCGCGCGGTCCACCAGGTTGACCACCCGGGCCCCCGACAGCACCACCTTGCCCCGCTGCGGCTTCTCCCCCAGGAAGCGCAGCTCGGGCGTCTGCACCCGGCGCAGCGACAGCTCCTGCTCGTCGGTGAGATCGAAACGGGCCCGCTCCAGGTCGACGGCGTCCCCGAACCGCCCGTCGTCCAGCCGCACCCCGCCCCGGCACTCGAAGCGCTGGACGCGCGTCCCGCGCGCGGGGGTCGTCCCGCTGAGCGCCGTGCCGCCCACGCCTGCCGGGGTCAGATAGACCGAGCGCTCCACCGTCAGCTGCGGCGCGTTCAGCGCGAACCGGGTGTACGGGTTCGCCAGCCGCGCCCCGCGCAGACTCAGCGAGACGCCGATCTTGGCGCTGCGCAGCCGCAGCTCGCCGTGCGACTCCAGCAGCTCGGCCTGGAGGTCCTGGCCGACGGTCAGACCGTCGGCGGCGATCGAGCGCCCGGTGCGGTCGCGGTAGACGATCGCCTGGTTGAGCAGCAGATCGGTGCCGATGTGCGCGTCGGTGAGCCGCACCCCGTTGTGGAAGCGGCAGCGCGGCAGATGCAGATCGCCCTCCGTCTGGAGCCGGGCCGCCTCCAGCCGGGGCACCGAGCAGTCCACCATCCGCAGCGTCGTCACCCGCGCCTCCGGAAGCAGCACGTCCCGTTCGAACCGGCAGCGTTCCAGCTCGACGTACGGCTCCACCGTGCCGCCCGCCAGATCGAGCGTGCCGCTGATCTGCACGCCGGTCAGCTTCAGCGAGGACACCCGGCCCGCGAGCGCGGTCGGCCCCGCCAGCAGCAGCCAGGCCACGATCCGCGCCCGCACCGTGCGCTCCGCGCCCCACGGATGGCCCCCGTGCGGATCGTCGACGACCGCCTCGCCACTGCTCAGGTCGTACACACTGCCGTTGCGGAAGGCCTCCCACATGCCCGCCTCGGCGGCGGTCAGATCCTCCGGCACGTCCTGTCCGGCGTGGATGCCGGCCCCCTCGGTCACGCTGTCGTGTCCCTCCTGCTGCTCACGGCTCACGGTCCCCGCGCAACCGTTGATGCCCGCCCCGCCGACCGCTGACGCTACGGCTGAGGGGGATCTTCCGAATCCGGCCAGGTTCTGTATCAGCCATTGATACGCGCGGACGCCCCCCGATTCCGGTCTGAGAGAATTGACGACGTGATCTCCCGAATCGATCTGCGCGGCGACGCCCTCCCCGAGGGCCCCGCCCTGCGCGACCTGCTGCCCCGAGCCGACTTCGACGTCTCGGCCGCCCTGGAGAAGGTGCGCCCGATCTGCGAGGCCGTGCATCATCGGGGCGACGCGGCGCTGATCGACTTCGCCGAGAAGTTCGACGGGGTCCGCCTCGACCAGGTGCGGGTGCCCGCCGAGGCCCTCACGCGCGCGCTGGAGGAACTCGACCCGGCCGTGCGCGCGGCTCTGGAGGAGTCCATCCGCCGCGCCCGCCTCGTCCACCGCGCCCAGCGCCGCGAGACGCACACCACCCAGGTGGTGCCGGGCGGCACCGTGACCGAGAAGTGGGTGCCCGTGGAGCGCGTCGGGCTGTACGCGCCCGGCGGGCGATCGGTCTACCCGTCCTCCGTCGTGATGAACGTCGTCCCGGCCCAGGAGGCCGGCGTCGGGTCCATCGCGCTCGCCTCGCCGGCGCAGGCCGACTTCGACGGCCTGCCCCACCCGACGATCCTCGCCGCGTGCGCCCTGCTCGGCGTCGACGAGGTGTACGCGGCGGGCGGCGCGACCGCCGTCGCGATGTTCGCGCACGGCACCGAGTCCTGCCCGCCCGCGAACATGGTCACCGGCCCCGGCAACATCTGGGTCGCCGCCGCCAAGCGCTACTTCACCGGCAAGATCGGCATCGACGCCGAGGCCGGCCCGACCGAGATCGCGGTCCTCGCCGACTCCACGGCCGACCCGGTGCACGTCGCCGCCGACCTCATCAGCCAGGCCGAGCACGACCCGCTGGCCGCCGCCGTGCTGGTCACCGACTCCGTCGAGCTGGCGGACGCGGTCGAGAAGGAACTGCAGCCGCAGGTCGCGGCCACCCGGCACATCGACGACCGGATCCTCCCCGCCCTCAAGGGCCGGCAGTCCGCGATCGTCCTCGTCGACGGCATCGAGGAGGGCCTGCGGGTCGTCGACGCCTACGGCGCGGAGCACCTGGAGATCCAGACCGCCGACGCGGCCGCCGTCGCCGCCCGGGTGCGCAACGCCGGCGCGGTCTTCGTCGGCCCCTGGGCCCCGGTCTCCCTCGGCGACTACGCCGCCGGCTCCAACCACGTCCTGCCCACCGGCGGCTGCGCCTGCCACTCCTCCGGCCTGTCCGTGCAGTCCTTCCTGCGCGGCATCCACATCGTCGACTACACGCGCGAGGCGCTGGCCGACGTCGCGCACCACGTGGTCACGCTGGCGGAAGCGGAGGACCTGCCGGCGCACGGCGCGGCCATCAAGGCAAGGTTCGGCTGGAAGGTACCGACGAGCAAGTGAACTTCGGAATCGACGATCTTCCCGTACGGGACGAGCTGCGCGGCAAGTCCCCCTACGGCGCGCCCCAACTGGACGTCCCCGTACGGCTGAACACCAACGAGAACCCCTACCCGCTGCCCGAGCCGCTGGTCGAGCGGATCGCCGAGCGGGTGCGCGAGGCAGCCCGGGACCTCAACCGCTACCCCGACCGCGACGCCGTCGAACTGCGCACCCGGCTCGCCGAGTACCTCACCGACACCACCGGGTACGAGGTCGGCCTCGCCGACGTGTGGGCGGCCAACGGCTCCAACGAGATCATCCAGCAGCTGCTGCAGACCTTCGGCGGGCCCGGCCGCAGCGCGATCGGCTTCGAGCCGTCGTACTCGATGCACGGCCTCATCGCGCGCGGCACCGGCACCGGCTGGATCTCCGGCCCGCGCCACGACGACTTCACCATCGACGTCTCCGCCGCGCGCAAGGCGATCGCGGAGCACCGGCCCGACGTCGTCTTCGTCACCACCCCCAACAACCCCACCGGCACCGCCGTCCCGGCCGAGACCGTCCTCGCGCTGTACGAGGCGGCGCAGGCCGCAAAGCCGTCCATGGTGATCGTGGACGAGGCGTACATCGAGTTCAGCCACGGCGACTCGCTGCTGCCGCTGCTCGAGGACCGGCCGAATCTCGTCGTCTCGCGCACGATGTCCAAGGCCTTCGGCGCGGCCGGACTGCGCCTCGGCTACCTCGCCGCGCACCCGGCCGTCGTGGACGCCGTGCAGCTGGTCCGGCTGCCGTACCACCTGTCGGCCGTCACCCAGGCGACCGCCCTGGCCGCGCTGGAGCACACCGGCACGCTGCTGAAGTACGTCGAGCAGCTGAAGGAGCAGCGGGACCGCCTGGTGAGCGAACTGCTGGGCCTCGGTTACGAGGTGACCGCCTCGGACGCCAACTTCGTGCAGTTCGGCCGGTTCGACGACGCCCACGCCGTCTGGCGGAAGATCCTCGACCGGGGCGTCCTGGTCCGGGACAACGGAGTGCCCGGGTGGCTGCGGGTCACCGCCGGCACGCCCGAAGAGAACGACGCGTTCCTCGACGCGGTCCGGGAGATCAAGAAGGAGCAGGGTTCATGACTCGCGTTGGACGCGTGGAGCGTACGACCAAGGAGACGGCCGTCCTGGTCGAGATCGACCTCGACGGCACCGGGAAGACCGACATCGCCACCGGCGTCGGCTTCTACGACCACATGCTCGACCAGCTCGGCCGGCACGGTCTGTTCGACCTCACCGTCAAGACCGACGGCGACCTGCACATCGACTCCCACCACACCATCGAGGACACCGCGCTCGCGCTCGGCGCCGCCTTCCGGCAGGCCCTCGGCGACAAGGTGGGCATCTACCGCTTCGGCAACTGCACGGTCCCGCTGGACGAATCCCTCGCCCAGGTCACCGTCGACCTCTCCGGCCGCCCCTACCTCGTGCACACCGAGCCGGAGAAGATGGCGCCGATGATCGGCGAGTACGACACCACCATGACCCGGCACATCCTGGAGTCCTTCGTCGCCCAGGCGCAGATCGCGCTGCACGTGCACGTGCCCTACGGGCGCAACGCGCACCACATCGTGGAGTGCCAGTTCAAGGCGCTGGCCCGGGCTCTGCGCTACGCGTCCGAGCGCGACCCGCGCGCGGCCGGCATCCTCCCGTCCACGAAGGGCGCGCTGTAGGCATGACCGGACTGTCCACCCTGCTGATCGTCGTCGGCCTCTTCCTCGCCGGCGGCATCTATTCCTTCGTCAAGCAGCAGATGCCCAAGAGCCTCATCGTGCTGCTCTCCATCGGCGCCACGATGTGTCTCGTCGCCGGCGTCATGCGGCTGGAGGTGTGGAATTGAGCACCGCGAGCAAGAAGGTCGTGGTCTTCGACTACGGCTTCGGCAACGTCCGCTCCGCTGAGCGCGCCCTCGCGCGCACCGGGGCCGACGTCGAGATCACCCGTGACTTCGACACGGCCATGAACGCCGACGGGCTGCTGGTGCCGGGCGTCGGCGCCTTCGCCGCCTGCATGAAGGGCCTGCGCGAAGCGCGCGGCGACTGGATCGTGGACCGCCGGCTGTCCGGCGGGCGCCCGGTGATGGGCATCTGCGTCGGCATGCAGATCCTGTTCGCGCGCGGCATCGAGCACGGCGTGGAGACCGAGGGCCTCGACGAGTGGCCCGGCGCGGTCGAGCCGCTGCAGGCCGAGATCGTCCCGCACATGGGCTGGAACACCGTCGACGCGCCCGCCGGCTCCGAGCTCTTCGCCGGCCTGGACGCCGACGCCCGCTTCTACTTCGTGCACTCCTACGCCGTCCACGACTGGTCGCTCGAGTCGCACAACCCGGCGATCCGGGCCCCCAAGGTGACGTGGTCGACGCACGGCAAGCCGTTCGTGGCCGCGGTGGAGAACGGCGCCCTGTGGGCCACGCAGTTCCACCCCGAGAAGTCCGGCGACGCCGGAGCCCAGCTCCTCACCAACTGGATCGGAACCCTGTGAGCAAGCTCGAACTCCTCCCCGCCGTCGACGTCCGCGACGGCCAGGCGGTCCGCCTGGTCCACGGCGAGTCCGGCACCGAGACCTCCTACGGATCCCCGCTCGACGCCGCCCTCGCATGGCAGCGGTCCGGCGCCGAGTGGCTGCACCTGGTGGACCTGGACGCCGCGTTCGGCACGGGGGACAACCGCGAGCTGATCGCGGAGGTCGCCAAGGCGATGGACATCAAGGTGGAGCTGTCCGGCGGCATCCGCGACGACGACACCCTCGCCGCCGCCCTCGCCACCGGCTGCACCCGGGTCAACCTGGGCACGGCCGCCCTGGAGACCCCCGAGTGGGTCGCCCGGGTCATCGCCGAGCACGGCGACAAGATCGCCGTCGGTCTCGACGTACGCGGCACGACCCTGCGCGGCCGCGGCTGGACCCGCGACGGCGGCGACCTCTACGAGACGCTGGAGCGCCTCGACTCGGAGGGCTGCGCGCGGTACGTCGTCACCGACATCGCCAAGGACGGCACCCTCCAGGGGCCGAACCTGGAACTGCTGAGGAACGTGTGCGCGGCGACGGACCGCCCCGTCGTGGCCTCCGGCGGCGTGTCCTCCCTCGACGACCTGCGCGCCATCGCCGAACTCGTGCCGCTCGGTGTCGAGGGCTCGATCGTCGGGAAGGCGCTCTACGCCAAGGCGTTCACCCTGGAAGAGGCTCTGGAGGCGGTAGCCCGGTGAGCGATCTGCGACGCGTTGTGACCGGCGTGCCCTGGGAGGAGACCTTCGGGTACTCCCGGGCGGTGGAACTGCCGAACGGCCTGGTGCTCGTCGCCGGCTGCACCTCGACCGTGGACGGCCAGATCACCGGGGGCGGTCCGTACGAGCAGACGGTCAACGCCTTCAACGTCGCGCTCTCGGCCCTGGCGGAGCTGGGCCTTGGCCGCGACGACGTGGTGCGCACGCGCATGTACCTCACTCACGCGCGGGACGTGGAGGAGGTCGGACGTGCGCACAAGGAGCTGTTCGACACCGTCCGGCCCGCAGCATCCATGATCATCGTCTCCGGCTTCGTGGACCCGAGCCTGGTCGTCGAGGTCGAGGTGGAGGCATTCCGAGGAGCCCCCGCATGACCCTGGCCGTACGAGTCATCCCCTGCCTGGACGTCGACGACGGCCGGGTCGTCAAGGGCGTCAACTTCCAGAACCTGCGCGACGCGGGCGACCCCGTCGAGATGGCCAAGGTGTACGACGCCGAGGGCGCCGACGAGCTGACGTTCCTGGACATCACCGCCTCGTCGGGCAACCGCGAGACCACCTACGACGTGGTGCGCCGCACCGCGGAGCAGGTGTTCATCCCGCTCACCGTCGGCGGCGGGGTGCGCACCCCGGAGGACGTCGACAAGCTGCTGCGGGCAGGCGCGGACAAGGTGGGCGTCAACACCGCGGCGATCGCCCGCCCGGAGCTGATCCGCGAGATCGCCGAGCGCTTCGGCAGCCAGGTGCTGGTCCTCTCGGTCGACGCCCGCCGCACCGCCTCCGGTTCCTTCGAGGTCACCACCCACGGCGGCCGCAAGGGCACCGGCATCGACGCCGTCGAGTGGGCGCACCGGGCGGCCGAACTGGGCGCGGGCGAGATCCTGCTGAACTCGATGGACGCCGACGGCACGAAGGACGGCTACGACCTGGAGATGATCGCCGCCGTCCGCAAGCACGTCACCCTCCCGGTGATCGCCTCCGGCGGCGCCGGCCGCCTCACCGACTTCCCCCCGGCCGTGGAAGCGGGCGCGGACGCGGTCCTGGCGGCCTCGGTCTTCCACTTCGGAGACCTCCGCATCAACGAGGTGAAACAGTCCCTCCGCGAAGCGGGCCACCCGGTCCGCTGACACCCCCGTGAGTAAGCCCCGGTCACCAGGTGGCCGGGGCTTACTCACGGACTGTCACGAGAAGAACATCCACTGCGGATCCAGCTGTACCGCGGACTGATCGAGGAGGCCGAGACGGCCCTGAGGCCGACCGCCGCCCGTGTCTGAGGAGAGAGGTCCCACAGTGACGTCACCGGTCACCGCTCCGGCCGAGCCGGTCGTCGAACGGCCCGCTCATCGGGACGGGAACGTGCTGCGCTGGGTCGGGGCCTACACGGCCTCCATGGTCGGGGACGGGGTGTACTACCTCGCTCTCTCCTGGGCGGCGGTGCAGGAGGGGACGCCTGCCGAGGCCGGGCTGGTGATGACGGTCAGCGCCCTTCCCCGGGCGCTGCTCATGCTGGGCGGGGGAGTGATCGTCGACCGGCTGGGGCCGCGTCGGGTCGTCATCGGCAGCGACGCCCTGCGGTGCGCCGCCGTGCTCGCCGTCGCCGCCCTGCTGTTCCTCGCCCACCCCGGCCTGTGGCTCCTCGCGCTGCTCGCCCTGGTGTTCGGGGCCGTCGACGCCGTGTTCCTGCCCGCCGTGGGCGCGCTGCCGGCGCGGCTCACCGGCAAGGGACAGCTCGCCCGGGTGCAAGGCATGCGCGGGCTCGCGGTCCGCGCCGCCAACGTCGTCGGCGCCCCGCTCGGCGGCCTGGCCGTCGCGACGGGCGGGGCGGCGGCCGCCTTCGCCGTCGCGGGACTGCTGATCGCCGTGTCCCTGCCACTGCTGGTGACCCTGCGGGTCGCGACGCCGCCCCTGGACGAGGCGGCCGACACCGCAGAACGGCGCCCCACCCCCTGGCGCGACCTCGCGGACGGTCTCGGGTACGTCCGCCGGCACCCCGTACTCGCGCCCCTGATGCTGGCCATCGCCCTCGGCGACCTGGGCTTCGTCGGCCCCCTCAACGTGGGCCTCACCCTGCTCGCCGACGAACGCGGCTGGGGCGCCGCCGGCATGGGCTGGATCCTCGCCGCCTTCGGCGTCGGTGCGGGCGCGGTCTCCCTGCTGCTCGCCGTACGCGGACGCGTGCCGCACGCCGGGCTGGTCGCCGGCGCCGCCGTCATCGCCGGCTCGGCCGCCATCGGCGCCCTCGCCCAGGTGCCCACCGTCGCCGGGGCCGCCGGCGCCGCACTGGCGGTCGGACTGCTGGCAGGTCTCAGCGGCGCCCTGTGCGGGGCCCTCCTGCAGACCCAGTCCGACCCCGCCTTCCTGGGCCGTGTCAGCGCCGTCTCCGGCCTGGTCAGCCTGGGTCTCGCCCCGCTGAGCATGCCGGTGTCCGCCGCCGCGGTCCAGGTCTGGGGCACGGGCCCGATGTTCGCCGTCAGCGCGGCCGTCTGCGCGCTCGGCGGGGCCGTCGCCCTCGCCGTCCCGGCGCTGCGCCGCGCCGAACTCCCCGGCTGACCGGAGCGCTCACTCCTTCGGCTGGGCCAGCTGCACGAAGTTGCCGACCGTGTCGTCCAGGACGGCCGAGATCACCGGCCCCTGCTCCCGCGGCGTCTGCGCGAACCGGACGCCGAGGCCGCGCAGCCGCTCGTACTCCGCGTGGATGTCGTCCACGGAGAAGACGATGCACGGCAGCTCCGCCTCCCGCAGCGCCGCACGGTACGGCTCCGCGATGGGCCCCTGACCGGGCTCCAGCAGCAGCTGGAGATCCGGCTGGGCCCCCTCGGGCGCGCCCACGGTGACGAACAGGGCGCCGCCGCCGAGATCCATGTGGATACGGGTCTCGAACCCCAGCACGCGCGTGTAGAACGCGTGGGCCTCGGCGACGTCGTCGACGTACACGCTCGTCATGGCGACCTTGATCACGGCTCGTCCTCTCAGATCCCGAGCTGCTTGCCGCCCCGCAGCCTGGTGATCGCCTCGTGGTCGCCGGCCAGGTCCACCTGGGCGGCGCTCTGCCGGCCGTACAGGAACAGCAGCAGCTCCGACGGCTCGCCGGTCGCCGTCACCACCGGCGTGCCGCGATTGGCGACCGCCGTACGACCGTCCGGGCGGCGCAGCACCAGCCCCGTGGGGGCCGAGCGGCCCGTCAGCCGGGCCGTGCGCTCCAGCCGCGACCACAGCGCGTCCTGGAACACCGGGTCGAGCGCGCGCGCCGACCATTCGGGCTGCGCACGACGCACGTCCTCGGCGTGGACGTAGAACTCGACCGTGTTGGCCGCCTCGTCGACCGGCTTCAGCTGAAAGGGCGAGAACCGCGGCGGCCCGGTACGGATCAACTGGATGAGCTCCGCGTACGGCTTGGCGGCGAACTCCTCCATCGTCCGCTCCAGCCGGGACGCCAGCTGCTTGATGAGCAGACCCCCGGCGGCGTCCGGCCGCCGCTCGCGCACCACCACGTGCGCGGCCAGGTCACGGGTCTGCCAGCCCTCGCACAGGGTCGGCGCGGTCGGACCCGCGGTTTCCAAGAGGTCGGCGAGGAGGAGCCGTTCACGCTTGGCGAAAGTCGACATGCCGTCAGCCTACGACCGCGCGGCGGGTCCGCCCACCCGTCACCCCGGCCGAGGGCCGGCCCCGGCCCCGCCGTGCCCATCCAGTGGACGCCGGCCGGGGACCGTCACTCCCGCGCGGCACAATGGCCCCATGACCAGCACGCCCTCCCGCAGCAGCCTCGCCCCCGAGATCGCCGCGCGCCTCAGGCGCAGCCCCGACGGGCTCGTCCCCGCGATCGCCCAGCAGTACGACACCGGTGAGGTGCTCATGCTCGGCTGGATGGACGACGAGGCGCTGCACCGCACCCTCACCACCGGCCGCTGCACCTACTGGTCCCGCAGCCGACAGGAGTACTGGGTCAAGGGCGACACCTCCGGCCACTTCCAGTGGGTGAAGTCCGTCGCCCTCGACTGCGACGCCGACACCGTGCTGGTCCGGGTCGACCAGGTCGGCGCCGCCTGCCACACCGGCGACCGCACCTGCTTCGACGCCGACGTGCTCCTCGAGACCGCCGATTCCGGCGTCACCGCCCCGGATCAGTAAGGTCAGCCGCCATGGACCTCGAGACGTTCCGCAAGCTGGCCACCGACCGGCGGGTCATCCCGGTCACCCGCAAGCTCCTCGCCGACGGCGACACCCCCGTCGCCCTCTACCGCAAGCTCGCCGCCGAGCGCCCCGGCACCTTCCTGCTGGAGTCCGCGGAGAACGGCCGCACGGCGTTTCAGTGGTCTCGGTACTCCTTCGTCGGCGTGCGGTCCGCGGCGACTCTCACCGCCCGCGACGGCCAAGCGCACTGGCTCGGCGTGCCGCCCGTCGGCGTCCCCGTCGACGGCGACCCCCTCGCCGCCCTGCGCGCCACCATCGAGGCCCTCCACACCCCCCACCAGGAGGGTTTGCCGCCCTTCACCGGCGGCATGGTCGGCTACCTCGGCTACGACATCGTCCGCCGCCTGGAGAAGATCGGCCCCGGCGAACGCGACGACCTGAAGCTGCCCGAGCTGACCATGCTCCTCACCAGCGACCTCGCCGTCATGGACCACTGGGAGGGCTCGGTCCTGCTGATCGCCAACGCGATCAACCACAACGACCTCGACACGGGCGTCGACGAGGCCCACGCGGACGCGGTCGCCCGCCTCGACGCCATGGAGGCCGACCTCTCCCGCCCGGTCGCCCAGCCGCCCGCCGTCCTGCCGCCCTCAGAACTGCCCGAGTACACCGCCCTGTGGGGCGGCCCCGACTTCCGGGCGGCCGTCGAGGACGTCAAGGAGCGCATCCGCGCGGGCGAGGCCTTCCAGGTCGTCCCCTCCCAGCGCTTCGAGACGCCGTGCACGGCCAGCGCCCTGGACGTCTACCGGGTGCTGCGGGCCACCAACCCCTCCCCGTACATGTACCTGATCCGCCTCGACGGCTTCGACGTCGTGGGCTCCAGCCCGGAAGCCCTGGTCAAGGTCGAGGACGGGCGGGCCATGGTCCACCCCATCGCCGGCACCCGGCACCGTGGGGCCACCCCGCAGGAGGACCAGGCCCTCGCCGACGAACTCCTCGCCGACCCCAAGGAGCGCGCCGAGCACCTCATGCTCGTCGACCTCGGCCGCAACGACCTCGGACGGGTCTGCGAACCCGGCTCGGTGGAGGTCGTCGACTTCATGTCGATCGAGCGGTACTCCCACGTCATGCACATCGTCTCGACCGTCACCGGCAAGGTCGCGCCCGGCCGCACCGCCTTCGACGTCCTCACCGCCTGCTTCCCCGCCGGCACCCTCTCCGGTGCCCCCAAGCCCCGCGCCATGCAGATCATCGACGAACTGGAGCCCTCACGCCGCGGCCTGTACGGCGGCTGCGTCGGCTACCTCGACTTCGCCGGCGACTCCGACACCGCCATCGCCATCCGCACCGCCCTGCTGCGCGACGGCACCGCCTACGTCCAGGCCGGCGCCGGGATCGTCGCCGACTCCGACCCGGTCGCCGAGGACCAGGAGTGCCGCAACAAGGCCGCCGCCGTCCTGCGCGCGGTACACACCGCGAACCGGCTGGGGAAGTAGGCGCTTTCCAAGGCGAGTGGGGTACTTCTCACGCAACCCCGGGTGACGGAACGGGCGGGGTTCAGGCGATAGTGGGGTACGTGACTGCTGTTCCTCCCCCCCGATCCGAAACCGCCGCCCCCGCCCGGTCCGGCCGCCGGAGTCTCGCCCTCGCCCTGCTGTGCGGTGCGCTGGGCGCGGCCGTGGCCCTGCTCGCCACCCGGCAGCGCTGGTCGCAGGGCACGGTGACGGTGCCCGGCGGCGACTTCTCCCTGACCGCCCAGGGCAGCGACGTCACCGGCGTCCCCGCGGCGCTCGCCATAGTGGGCCTCGCCGCGCTCGTCGCCGTCTTCGCCGTCCGCAGGGCCGGCCGCTTCGCGGTCGCCGTCCTGCTCGCGCTCTCCGGCGCCGGGATCGTCGCCGCCTCCCTCTTCGGCGCCTCCGACAGCTCCGCGCTCGACGAGAAGGCCGCCCAGGCCTCCGGCGACACCTCCGCCACTGTCGCCTCCCTCACCCACACCGGCTGGCCCTACGCCGCCGCCTCGGGCGGCGCCCTGATCCTCCTGGCCGGACTGCTCGCGCTGCGCTACGGCAGCCTGTGGCCCGCCATGTCCGGCCGCTACGAGCGCGGCGGCGCCCCCCGCCCCCGCCGCAGGGCCCCGGCCGCCGCCGACCCGGACCGCCCCGAGGAGATCTGGAAGGCCCTGGACCGCGGCGAGGACCCGACGGGCACGGGCCCCGCCTGACGCCGATCGCCCCTCGGCCCCCGGTGTGGCGGAACAGACGCCCCGGGAACCGACCCCCGCATCCGCCACGCGTACGCGTACGGGACAATGGACGGCGAGCCTCCGGCTCGGACACGTGCAACACGTGCGAACCACAGACAGCAACGAGGAGCAAAGTCATGGCGGGCAGCAGCCACGGACACACCCCGGCCGCCTGGACCGGTGTCACCATCGCCATCATCGGTTTCTGCGTCGCGGGCGCGTTCATGGTGATGGCCGAGCCGCTGGGCTTCTGGGCCGGCATGGTGATCGTCGTCCTCGGCGGCGTCGTCGGCGCCGTGATGCGCGCGATGGGCCTCGGCCAGCCCAAGGAGGTCCACCCGGTGCACCAGGTCGCGGCCCGCCCCGCCCCGGCCACCGCCGAGAGCTGATCCGGGCTGTCCGCAAGGACTCATGTGTCGCCGTGAGGGGCGGCCGGTTACCGACCGGCCGCCCCTCACGCGCGCGCGGCGTCCGGGCGGGGCACAATTCCAGGCGTGACCGCCGACAGCCGCAGCGTGACACCGCCGCCCCCGCCGCCCCCCGCGACGCCCCCGGCCCGGGGGACCGCCCGAGCGCGCGTGCCAGGCGTCGCGAGCCGGACGGGACTTTCGCAACACGCCCTCGGACGGCTGGCCGTGCCCGCCACCCTCCTCGCGACCGTCGCCGCCGCCTTCGCCTACGTCGGGACCGTCGACCCGAACGAGCCCGGCCACTACCCCGTCTGCCCGCTCCTGCGGTTCACCGGCCTGTACTGCCCCGGCTGCGGCGGCCTGCGCGGCGCCCACGCCCTCGTGCACGGCGACCTCGTGACCGCTCTGCACGCCAACGCGCCGGCCGTGGCCGCCTACCCGCTCCTCGCCGCGCTGTGGACCCTCTGGGTGGTCCGCGCGGCCCGCGGCCGCCCCGTCCGCCTCGACCTCCGGCCGGCGCACCAGTGGGCACTGGGCGTGGCGCTCCTGGTCTTCACAGTTGTCCGGAACCTGCCGTTCGGCAGCTGGCTGCATCCTTGATCGCGGGGCGAAAGTCCAGGTGGTGGGACCGCTGTCAAGCGGATGTGAGGCCTTCGGGTTCCTCCGGATACCATCGCAGTGGCCAAGGGGTTTCCACTGGTCGCCCGAACTGTCACCCGTCTGGAAGGGGGCCGCTCGCGTGAGTGTGCTCGACGAGATCATCGACGGAGTCCGTGCCGACCTCGCGGAGCGGCAGGCGCGCGTCAGCCTCGACGAGCTCAAGGAGCGCGCGGCCAAGGCTCCCGCCGCCAAGGACGGGGTCGCCGCGCTCAGGGGCGACGGCGTCAAGGTCATCTGCGAGGTCAAGCGCTCCAGCCCGTCCAAGGGCGCGCTGGCCGCGATCGCCGACCCGGCCGCACTCGCCGCCGACTACGAGGCGGGCGGCGCGGCCGTCATCTCCGTCCTCACCGAACAGCGCCGCTTCGGCGGCTCGCTGGCCGACCTGGAGGCGGTCCGCGCGCGCGTGGACATCCCCGTCCTGCGCAAGGACTTCATCGTCACCTCGTACCAGCTCTGGGAGGCCCGCGCCTACGGCGCCGACCTCGCGCTGCTGATCGTGGCCGCCCTCGACCAGCCGGCCCTGGAGTCGCTGATCGAGCGCGCCGTCTCCATCGGCCTCACCCCGCTCGTCGAGGTGCACGACGAGGACGAGGTCGAGCGCGCGGTGGACGCGGGCGCCAAGGTGATCGGCGTCAACGCGCGCAACCTGAAGACGCTGGAGGTGGACCGGGGCACCTTCGACCGGGTCGCCCCCGAGATCCCCGACCACATCGTCAAGGTCGCCGAGTCCGGTGTCCGCGGCCCGCACGACCTCATCGCGTACGCCAACGCCGGCGCCGACGCGGTCCTGGTCGGCGAGTCCCTCGTCACCGGCCGCGACCCCAGGACGGCGGTGGCCGACCTGGTCGCCGCGGGCGAGCACCCGGCACTGCGGCACGGCCGCGGCTGACCTTTTCGGTAGGCTGGCCGGCGATGACTCTCACCGTGACGACCGTGGACCGGTACGCCCGCCTCGCGCGCGGCTGCCGCCCGCGAGGCTGCCGCGCACCCGCCCGCCGGGTCCACGGCCGCCGGGTCCGGTACGTCATCGGTGACGAACCCGGGCAGGTGAACGGCATGCGATGGCAGCAGCGCCCCGTGAGGGGCGCGGGGCTCTGCTTGATGTGCGGCCACCGCCGCGCGGGCGCGACAAGCCACTGACTGTCCGCGGCCGACGACTGATCCCCGCCCCCACGGCGACTAGTGCATCCACACACAACTCACCGTGAAGGTATTCGCATGCCCAGTCAGTTCTTCATCCCCGACCCCGAGGGGCAGACCCCCAGCCCAGAAGGCTATTTCGGGGCCTTCGGCGGCAAGTTCATCCCCGAGGCCCTCGTCGCGGCCGTGGACGAGGTGGCCGTCGAGTACGACAAGGCCAAGCACGACCCGGAGTTCGCGAGGGAACTCGACGACCTCCTGGTCAACTACACCGGCCGCCCCAGCGCCCTCACCGAGGTGCCGCGGTTCGCCGAACACGCCGGTGGCGCACGGGTCTTCCTGAAGCGGGAAGACCTCAACCACACCGGCTCCCACAAGATCAACAACGTGCTCGGCCAGGCCCTCCTGACCAAGCGCATGGGCAAGACCCGGGTGATCGCCGAGACCGGCGCGGGACAGCACGGCGTCGCCACCGCCACCGCCTGCGCTCTGTTCGGTCTCGAGTGCACCATCTACATGGGCGAGATCGACACCGAGCGCCAGGCCCTCAACGTGGCCCGCATGCGCATGCTCGGCGCCGAGGTCGTCGCGGTGAAGTCCGGCAGCCGGACGCTGAAGGACGCCATCAACGAGGCCTTCCGCGACTGGGTCGCCAACGTCGACCGCACCCACTACCTGTTCGGCACCGTCGCCGGCCCGCACCCCTTCCCGGCCATGGTCCGCGACTTCCACCGCGTCATCGGCGTCGAGGCCCGCCGCCAGCTCCTCGAGCGCGCCGGACGCCTCCCCGACGCGGCCGTCGCCTGCGTCGGCGGCGGCTCCAACGCCATCGGCCTCTTCCACGCCTTCATCCCCGACGCCGGCGTACGCCTCATCGGCTGCGAGCCCGCCGGACACGGCGTGGAGACCGGCGAGCACGCGGCCACCCTCACCGCGGGCGAGCCCGGCATCCTGCACGGCTCCCGCTCCTACGTCCTCCAGGACGACGAGGGCCAGATCACCGAGCCGTACTCCATCTCCGCCGGACTGGACTACCCGGGCATCGGCCCCGAGCACTCCTACCTCAAGGACACCGGCCGCGGCGAATACCGCGCGGTCACCGACGACGCCGCCATGCAGGCGCTGCGCCTGCTGTCGCGCACCGAGGGCATCATCCCGGCCATCGAGAGCGCCCACGCGCTGGCCGGCGCCCTGGAGGTCGGCAAGGAGCTGGGCCCGGACGGTCTGATCGTCGTCAACCTCTCCGGCCGCGGCGACAAGGACATGGACACCGCCGCGCGCTACTTCGGCCTGTACGACACCGACGCGGAGGTCGCCGACGACGCCTCCGGCACCGCCGAGATCGAGGGGGACGCCAAGTGAGCGGCAACATCCAGCTGTTGACGGACACCCTCGCCGCCGCCAAGGCGGAGGGCCGCTCCGCCCTCATCGCCTACCTCCCGGCCGGTTTCCCGACCGTGGACGGCGGCATCGAAGCGATCAAGGCCGTCTTCGACGGCGGCGCCGACGTCGTCGAGGTCGGTCTGCCGCACAGCGACCCCGTCCTGGACGGCCCGGTCATCCAGACCGCCGACGACATCGCCCTGCGCGGCGGCGTCAGGATCGCCGACGTGATGCGCACGGTCCGCGAGGCCCACGCGGCCACCGGCAAGCCGGTGCTCGTCATGACGTACTGGAACCCCGTCGACCGCTACGGCGTCGAGCGGTTCACCGCCGAGCTCGCCGAGGCGGGCGGGGCGGGGGCGATCCTGCCCGACCTGCCCGTGCAGGAGGCGGCGCTGTGGCGGGAGCACGCCGAGAAGCACGGCCTGGCGACCGTCTTCGTCGTGGCGCCCAGCAGCAAGGACGAGCGGCTCGCGCAGATCACCGCGGCGGGCAGCGGCTTCGTCTACGCCGCCTCGCTGATGGGCGTCACCGGCACCCGTGAGTCGGTCGGCGCGCAGGCCCAGGACCTCGTCGAACGCACCCGGGCCACCGGCAGCGGCCTGCCCGTCTGCGTCGGCCTCGGCGTCTCCGACGCGGCACAGGCCCGCGAGGTCGCCGGCTTCGCCGACGGTGTGATCGTCGGCTCGGCCTTCGTCAAGCGGATGCTGGACGCCCCGGACGACGCGGCAGGCGTCGAAGCCGTCCGCGCGCTCGCCGGCGACCTGGCGAAGGGCGTGCGCGGCCAGGCGTGACGTAGAGGGATCCACCACGGAATTGCCTCGTTCGGTCACTCGAACGGGTGGACCTGGGGCCGGGGAGGCGCGCAGCGCCTCCCCGGTTCGTTTCCGGGGTGTGAGCGAGAAGAATCGTGAAGGGAAGCGCACCGCCAGGGAGCGGCTGGCGGTCGAGCGCGAGAAGCAGAAGGCCGGGGAGCGGCGGCGCCGGACGCTGATCGTCACCGCGAGCGTGGTGTGCGTGCTGGGCCTGGCGGCGGTCATCGGCGTCGTCGCGGCCAACGCCGGCAAGGACGACGGCCGGGACAGCGCGGGCCCGGTCGTGGCGCCCTCGGGCGCACAGGGCAAGGACGCCCTCGCGATCCCGGCCGGTGCGGACGACGCCAAGGCCACGCTCACCGTGTGGGAGGACTTCCGCTGCCCCGCCTGCAAGGGCTTCGAGAACAACTACCGCTCGACGGTCCACGAACTGACCGGGGCGGGCAAGCTCAAGGTGGAGTACCACCTGGTCACCCTCATCGACGGCAACATGGGCGGCACCGGCTCCAGGAACGCCGCCAACGCAGCCGCCTGCGCACAGGACGCCGGGAAGTTCCCCGCCTACCACGACGTGCTGTTCCGCAACCAGCCGCCCGAGACCGACGACGCCTACGCCCGCAACAGCGAGCTGATCGAACTGGCCGGCAAGGTCGACGGCCTCGACACGCCCGCGTTCCGTACCTGCGTCGAGGACGGCAAGCACAACAGCTGGGTCGTGAAGTCCAACGAGGCCTTCCAGAAGGGCGGCTTCAGCGGCACCCCCACCGTGCTGTTCAACGGCAAGAACATCTACGCGGACCAGTCGATGACGCCCGCGAAGCTGAAGGAGATGGTGGAGGAGGCGGCCCAGGGCTGAGGGGCTCTCCCGTCCGCCTGTTACGCAGCCGTAGCCGGGCTGGCTGCCGTGCGCCCGGCCCGGCACGGTAGCGTCGACCCTGCCATGGAACTTGCCTACATTCCCAGCCCGTCGCGCGGAGTGCTGTACCTCGGCCCCGTCCCGCTGCGCGGCTACGCGTTCTGCATCATCATCGGCGTCTTCGTCGCGGTCTGGCTCGGCAACAGGCGCTGGATCGCCCGGGGCGGGCGGGCCGGCACGGTGGCCGACATCGCGGTCTGGGCCGTGCCCTTCGGCCTGGTCGGCGGCCGGCTCTACCACGTGATCACGGACTACGAGCTGTACTTCAGCGAGGGCCGTGACTGGGTGGACGCCTTCAAGATCTGGGAGGGCGGCCTCGGTATCTGGGGCGCGATCGCGCTCGGCGCGGTGGGCGCGTGGATCGGCTGCCGCAGCCGGGGCATCCCGCTGCCCGCCTACGCCGACGCCATCGCGCCCGGTATCGCTCTCGCCCAGGCCATCGGCCGCTGGGGCAACTGGTTCAACCAGGAGCTCTACGGGCGCGAAACGGATCTGCCGTGGGCCCTGCACATCACCTCCGCCGCGGACGGCCGGGTACCCGGGTACTACCACCCGACGTTCCTGTACGAGTCGCTGTGGTGCGTCGGCGTCGCCCTCCTCGTCATCTGGGCCGACCGCCGCTTCAAGCTCGGCCACGGGCGGGCGTTCGCGCTGTACGTCGCCGCGTACTGCGTAGGCCGCTTCTGGATCGAGTACATGCGCGTCGATGACGCTCATCACATCCTGGGCCTGCGGCTCAACAACTGGACCGCGATGCTCGTGTTCCTGCTCGCGGTGGTCTACCTCGTGGTATCGGCGAAGAAGCGGCCGGGACGCGAGGAGATCGTGGAGCCCGAGGCCGCCCCCGGCGGTGACGCGGCCGGCGACGGCGAGGCCGAGTCGGCCGAGACCGAGAAGGCCGGCAAGGCGGAGACGGACGGCAAGACGGAGAAAGAGAAGGCGGACAAGGTCGCCTCTTCTGATTCTTCCGGCGAGGCGAAAGAGCTGAAGCCCGAGACCGAGGCCAAGGCGGAGACCGAGACCGACGCCAAGAGTGCCGGGACCGCGGCCGGGACCGAAGCCGAGTCCAAGGCCAAGACCGAAGCAGGGACCGGGGCCGAGTCCGCCGGCAAGAAGAGCTGACGGCCGGTCGGCCCGACGGCGGGGCCGGCTGACGCGGTACGACGCTGAGGGCGCCCGGAGACTCCGGGCGCCCTCAGCGCGTTTCCGGGCCGGGGGTCAGTCGCTGCGGGCCAGGGACAGCGTCCGCTGAGCCGCGGCCACCACCGCCGCGTCGATGAACCGGCCGTCCGGGAGGGCCTGGGCGCCCTGTTGGGTCGCCGCCGCCTTCACGATCGTCTCCGCCTCCTCCAGCTCCCGCTGCGTCGGCAGGTAGGCCCGCTCGATGATCGGCAGCTGACGGGGGTGGATGGCGGCGCGGCCCAGGAAGCCGAGGGTGCGGCCGCGGGCGCAGGAGGCCGCCAGGCCCTCCAGGTCACGGGTGTCGGGGTGCACGGACTGCGGCGGCGGGGGCAGACCGGCGGCCCGGGCGGCGACGATCACCCGGGAGCGGCACCAGTCGAGCCCCGCGTCCGCCCGTACGCCCAGGTCGGCCCGGAGATCCGCCTCGCCCAGCGCGATGCCGCGCAGGGCCGGATGGGCGCAGGCCACGGCGTGGGCGCGTTCGATGCCCAGAGCCGTCTCCACCAGGGCGAACAGCGAAGGCGCGCCGCCGCCCGAGGGGGCGGTCGCCTCCGCGATCCGGGTGATCTGCCCCGGCGAGGTCACCTTCGGCAGCCGCAGCCCCGACACTCCGGGCAGTCCCGCCACCGCCGCGAGGTCGTGCGGGGCCAGCGGGCCGTCCAGCGCGTTGATCCGGACGTGCACCGGCACCGGCGGCACGTCCGCGAGGAGTTCGGCGGTCGCCGCGCGGGCGTACTCCTTGCGGTCCGGGGCGACCGCGTCCTCCAGGTCGATCACGATGACGTCCGCGCCGCAGCCAAGGGCCTTGGCGACGACGTGCGGGCGGTCCCCGGGGGCGTAGAGCCAGGTGAGCGGGAAGGTCACAGGGCGCCCTCCGCGCGCAGGCAGGCCAGGTCGGCGGGGGTGAGGCCGGCCTCGGCGAGGACGCTCTCGGTGTCCGCGCCGTGCGGGCGGCCCGCCCACCGGATCGAGCCGGGCGTCGATGAGAGCCGGAAGAGGACGTTCTGCATCCGGATCGGGCCCAGTTCGGGATCGTCGACGGTGGTGAGCGTGTCCAGGGCCAGGTACTGCGGGTCCGTCATCACGTCCCGGACGTCCTGGACCGGGGCGACGGCCGCCTCGGCCTTCTCGAAGGCGGCCAGGACGTCGACGACGGTGTTCGAGGCGATCCAGCGGCCGACCGCCTCGTCGAGGACGTCGGCGTGGGCGGCCCGGCCGGCGCCCGTCGTGAACCACGGCTCGTCGATCAGGTCGGGGCGGCCGACCAGCCGCATGACACGCTCGGCGACCGACTGGGCCGACGTCGACACGGCGACCCAGCCGCCGTCCGCCGTGCGGTAGGTGTTGCGCGGGGCGTTGTTGGCGGACCGGTTGCCGGTGCGCTCCTGGACGTAGCCCAGCTGGTCGTACCAGAGGGGCTGGGGGCCGAGGACGGTCAGGATCGGCTCGATGATCGCCATGTCGACGACCTGACCCTCGCCGGTGCGGTCGCGGGCGGCGAGCGCCGTCATCACGGCGTACGCCGTCGCCAGGGCCGCGATGGAGTCGGCGAGGCCGAACGGCGGCAGGGTCGGCGGCGCGTCCGGTTCGCCGGTGATCGCGGCGAAGCCGCTCATCGCCTCGGCGAGGGTGCCGAAGCCGGGACGGTGGGCATACGGGCCGAACTGGCCGAAGGCGGTGACCCGGGTGAGGATCAGCCGGGGATTGACCGCCGACAGCTCCTCCCAGCCGAGGTCCCACTTCTCCAGGGTCCCGGGACGGAAGTTCTCGATGATCACGTCCGCGGTGGCGGCGAGGCGCAGCAGGGCGGCCCGGCCGCCCGGCCGGGACAGGTTCAGCGTGATCGCGCGCTTGTTGCGCCCGAGGAGCTTCCACCACAGTCCGACGCCGTCCTTGGCCGGACCGTGCCCTCGGGACGGGTCGGGCTTGTCCGGGTGCTCGACCTTGACGACCTCGGCGCCGAAGTCGCCGAGCATGGTGGCCGCGAGGGGCCCGGCGAAGAGGGTGGCCAGGTCCAGGACGCGCAGACCGTGCAGCGGGGGCGGCGCCGGGGACGCGGTGGCCGTCCGGGTCGCGGTCACGAGGCGTGCTGCTTGTCGATCTCGGATCGGTACGGCATCGACGCCGACGCGCCCCACCGCTGGACCGACAGCGCCGCGGCGGCCGCCGCCCAGGCGAGCGCCTCCCGTACGGGACGCCTCTCGCCGAGGGCCACGGCGAGGGCGCCGACGAAGGTGTCGCCCGCGCCGGTGGAGTCCACGGCGGTGACGCGGGGCGCGGGGACGGTCAGCGGTTCGGCGCCGCGGGTCGCGTACAGACAGCCGGACGCGCCGAGGGTGACGACGACCTCCGGGACGCTGTCCAGGAGGGCGAGGGCGGCCTCACGCGGGTCGATGCGGCCGGTGAGGATGGTGGCCTCGTGCTCATTGGGCACCAACAGGTCGGTGGTGTCGAGGAGTTCGGGAGGCAGGTGCTGGGCGGGGGCGGGCGTGAGGACGGTCCGGACGCCGTGGGCGCGGGCCGCCTGCGCGCCGGCGACGACCGCCGCGAGGGGGACCTCCAACTGGAGCAGCAGGGCGTCGGCGGAGGCGATGAGGACCTCGTCGCCGGGCACGAGGTGGTCGACGGTGCCGTTCGCGCCGGGGACGACGACGATCGCGTTGCCGCCCTCGTCGTCGACGACGATGTGCGCGGTGCCGGAGGGGCCCTCCACCGTGCGCAGATGGTCGGTGTCGACGCCGGAGTGCTCCAGGGTGGAGCGCAGCCGGGAGCCGAAGGCGTCGTTGCCGACCGCGCCGATCATCGAGACGGTGGCGCCCGCGTGGGCTGCGGCGATCGCCTGGTTGGCGCCCTTGCCGCCGGGGACCGTGCGGAACTCCCGCCCGGTGACGGTCTCCCCGCGCTGCGGGGGCTTCGCGACGTAGGCGACGAGGTCCATGTTGGTGCTGCCGAGCACGACGATGTCGGTCATGGGCGTGCGACCTCCCGGTGGGTGAGGTGGGCGAGGGTGTCGAAGCCGGCGCCGTCGAAGCCGCCGACCGAGGTGGCGAGGCGGTTCTTCAGGGGCGCCGTCCAGCGGTCGGGGAGGGCGGCGGGGTCGCCGGCGAGCAGCGCGGCGATCGAGCCGGCGGTGGCGCCGTCGGAGTCGGTGTCCCAACCCCCTGATACGGCACGGGTGATGGAGCCGGTGAAGTCCCCGTCGGCGTGGGTGAGGGCGGCGGCGATCAGGGCGGTGTTGGGGACGGCGTGGACCCAGTGGTGGGTCGTGCCGTACGCGGTGTGGAGTTCGTCCACGACGGTGTCGAAGTCGTCGTGGGACCGTGCGAGCCGGACGGCGTGGGTGACGGCGCGGGCCAGCCGGGAGCGGGGCGGTACGACGGTGAGGCCGGCGGCGAGGCAGGCGTGGACGTCGTGCGCGCCGGTCGCGGCGGTGGCGATGGCGGCGGCCGTGAACATGGCCGCGTAGACGCCGTTGGCGGTGTGGGTGAGGGTGGCGTCGCGGTACGCCTGCTCCGCCGCGGCGGCCGGGTCGCCGGGGTTGGTCCAGCCGTGCATGTCGGCGCGGATGAGGGCGCCGATCCACTCGCGGAAGGGGTTGCGGTGGCGGGCGGTGCGCGGGGGTTCGACGCCGCACAGCAGGTTGCGGTAGGCGAGGCGTTCGGCGGTGAAGGCGCGGCCGGCGGGGAGTTCCTCCAGCCAGAGCCGGGCGACGTCGGCGGTGGTGAAGGATCTGCCGTGGCGTTGCAGCAGGAGCAGGTTGAGCAGGGGGTAGTCGAGGTCGTCGTCCTCGGGCATGCCGTCGATGTTCTCGGCGAGGGAGGTGCCGGCCGAGCGGCGGTTCCAGGGGTGCGCGGCGAGCAGGTCGGCCGGGACGCCGCGGGCGGTGAAGTACCCGTTCAGCGGCCAGTTCCCGGTGGACCTCGCGAGGGCGCGGATGCCGTCGAGGGGCAGTTTCTCCACGGGTTTGCCGAGGAGGCAGCCGGCGGCCCGGCCGAGCCAGGCGGCTTCCAGGGCGGCGGGGGCGACCTCCGGGGCGGGGGCCGCGGCGGCCGGGTGGGGCCAGTGCGGGCAGAGGCGCCGGATGCCGTCCAGGCCGGTGGGCTCGTTCTCCGCCGTGGCGGCGGGCAGGTCGGCCAGTTCGTCCAGGAGGTCCTCCGCGAGCAGCCGGAGGTAGGGGGAGGCGGGCTCGGGGGAGGCGCCGGCCCGGGCCGGGGGGTCCCAGCCGCCGGCCCTCTTCCAGCGGGCCGCGACGGCGGCGACGGCCGAGGCGTTGCGGCCGTCCTGGGCGGCCTGCCGGAGTTCGTGGCCGAGGAGGTCCTCCGGCTGGGCCCAGGTCAGTCGGAGCATCGCGGACCTCCGAGGGCGGTGAAGGCGCTCTCGTGGGCCCGGCGGGCGCGGACGTCACGGGCGAAGATCTCCCGGGCGACCTCCGTGAGCGTGCGGGCCGGCTCCCACAGGTCCAGCCGGCTCGCCTCCGCGACCTGCTTGGACCACTCGTCCGGGACGGGGGAGCCCAGGGCGCCGGCCATCGCGCCGGCCATCGTCGCGATCGAGTCGCAGTCGCGGCCGTAGTTCACCGCGCCCAGGACGGCGTGCCGGTAGTCGCCGCCGGCCACCACCAGCATGCCCAGTGCCACGGGGAGTTCCTCGATCGCGTGCACACGGGAGGGCCGGCGGGCGTTCGGGGCAGGGGATCTGTAGTCCGGACCCACCGTGTCGTAAGGGGCCACGGCCGCACGCAGCGGGGCCAGGGCGGACTCGAAGTCGGTGTACCGGGCCGCCGTCTCGCACACCTTCTCGATCGCCGTCCGGGTGCCGTCCTTGGCCAGGGCCAGACAGGCCGTCACCACCGAGTCCGGCGTCGCCCCGGGCGCCGAGGCCGCCGCGACCGCCGCCGCGAGGACGCCGGCCGCCTCCCTGCCGTACGACGACTGGTGGGCGCCCGCGAGGTCGATCGCCTCGGCGTACGCGGCCGCCGGGTTCGCGGCGTTGACCAGGCCGACGGGGGCCGTGTACATCGCCGCCCCGCAGTTGACGATGTTGCCGACGCCTGCCTCGCGGGGATCGACGTGACCGTAGTGCAGCCGTGCCACCAGCCACTTCTCCGCGAGGAAGACACGGTGCAGCGGGAGCGTCTCCGCCTCCAGCTCCGGGATCCAGCGCGGGTTCGTCATCAGGTCGGGGACCAGGTGGTCGGCGAGCGCGTACGCGTCGAGGTGGTCGCGGACCGTGGCGTAGACGCGGACCAGCGCGTGCGTCATCAGGGTGTCGTCGGTGACGTGCCCGTCGCCCTTGTGGTACGGGGCGAGGGGGCGGGCGGTGCGCCAGTCGTCGCCGTGCCAGGGGCCCACGACGCCGTGGACGCGGCCGCCGTGCCGCTGGAGGATCTGGTCGGGGGAGTAGCCCTCGACCGGGCCGCCGAGGGCGTCGCCGACGGCCGCGCCGACGAGGGCGCCGGCGACGCGCTCCTCCAGCGCCGGGCCGGGGCCGCAGGACGTGGCGGGCGGCGCGGCGTGTGACGCTTCGGGTGGTGTGCGGGGTGTTCTCCGATTTTCGTCGGTCATGGCCCGAATCATCCCTCCGGCGGGGCCGGTCGCGTGGTTTCCAGGAGCCCGGCGAGTTCCACCAGGTCGGTGTCGGTGAGGCGGGGCAGCGCGCAGCCGGCGAGGGTGCGGCAGGCGGCGCGCCAGGAGTCGGGGATCGCGGCGGCGCCGCCCAGCGCGCCGGTGAGCGCGCCCGCGAGGGCGGGGGCGGAGTCCGCCACCCGGGACAGACAGGCCGCCGCCGGCACCGCCTCGGCGATCCGTCCGTCGGCGGCGAGAGTGAGGGCCAGGGCGACCGGGACGGTCTCGGCGGCCGCGATGCCGTAGCTGTACACATGGTCGACGATCTGGTGTTCGAGCAACGGCACCAGTGCGAAGGCGCTCTCCGCGCGGTGCGCGAGCTGCAGCGCGTGGCGGGCGTTGCGGCCGATCTCCGTCTCCTCGGGCAGCTCGGCGAGGGCGGCCGTGACGCACTCCCGCGTCCGGCCGCCGGCCAGCGCGAGCGAGAGAGCCGCCGCCATCGCCCGGGCGCCGTGCACGCCGTCCCCGTCCTGGGTGTAGCGGGCGTCGAATTCGGCGAGCCCGGCGGCCCGGCGCGGGTCGCCGGGGTGGGCCACGGCGAGCACGCACGCGCGTACGCAGGCGGCGTCGTCGAAGTAGTGCGGGTTGTCGTGCCCGGTCGCGGGCGGGCGCAGACCGGTGGCGAGGTTGCCGAGCCCGGCCCGTACGGAGATGCGGGCGCGCAGGGGCAGTACGGCCGACTCGGTCTCCGGGGCGCGCTCGGCCGCGGCGGCTACCTCGGCGGCGAGGGCGTTCCAGGTGAGGTCGATGGCGGCGCGCATCCGGCGGTCCCGGCTGAGGTCGCCCAGGGCGGTGTCGTCGCCGGCGCGCAGGACGGCCTCGGCGGCGAAGGCCGCCCATTCGGCGTCGTCGGAGGGGCCGAGGCGGAGGGGTTCGGGGGGTTGGTTGAGGGCGATGGGGACGGGGAGCGTGGTCGTCGCGTTCTGCTCGGCGAAGGTGTCCAGCTCGCGGGTGAGGCGGCGGGTCCACTCCGGCATGCGGGCGGCTCGGTGACGGGCGGCCGGCCATCCGGCGGCGTCGCCTGCGGCCAGGCCCAGCAGGAGTCCCTCGATGCGGGGGGCCCGGCGGCGGCCGGCCGGCTTTCCGGCCTCGGCTTCGCCTTCGGCCCGATGATGTTTTCCACCCGCACCGCCCGCGCGGGTTTCGTCGCCGGGGGCGGGTGGCCCCTGTGGGGCGCCCCCATCGTCGGCGACCGCGACTTCGTCGGGCCGTGCGGCGGGTGCGCGTGTGTTCGATCGTGCCGGCGGTGCCGGGGGTGCCGGGGGTGCGGCTTCGTCCGGACGTGCCGGGGGTGCGGTGTCGTCCGGCTGGGTGACGGGTGGGGGGCTTGCCGGCGGTGCCGTGAGTGTGGCGTCGGCCGACTGCGCTGCGTGTGCGGTGTCGTCCGGCGGCACCGTGAGTGTGGTGTCGTCCGGCGGTGCCGCGAGGGTGGTTTCCTCCGGCTGCGCCGCCGGTGGGGTGGCTTCGGTCCAAGGGGCCGGAGGGGTCATGAGAGGGCCTCCGCCTTGTGGGGGGCGGGGGCGGAGCCGGTGGTGCCCCATCTGCGGTCCTCGCCGGGGACCAGCAGTTCCGCCACGTCCAGGATGTGGTGGCCCGCCATGGAGGGCAGGCATGTGCCGCGCGCCGGGCCGATCGGGGCCGCCCATTCGGGCGGGATGGCGGACACGCCCTGGGTCGCGCCGGCCAGCGCGCCCGCCACCGCCGCCGTGGTGTCGGCGTCGCGGCCCATGTTCACGGCCGTCAGGACGGCGTCACGGAAGTCGCCGTCCGCCGCCGCGTACGCGCCGAACGCGAGCGCCACGGCCTCGGGGGCCAGATCGGTCCACGGGTAGCCGCCGATCACGACGGCGGAACGGACAGCCCGTTCGCCGCGATGGGCGACCGTGACCGCGCGGCGCAGGGAGCGGGCCGTCCAGGAGTCCTCCGGGATGACGGCCAGGGCGGCGGCGACGACGGCGACGGGGGAGGCGCCCGCCATCGCCGCCGCGACGCCCGCCGCCACCGCCCGGCCGCCGTGGATGCCCTCGCCGTCGTGGCTGACCGAGCCGTCGACGGCGACGAGCCGGGCCGCCTCGGCGGGGCGGCCGGCGGCGAAGACGCCGAAGGGCGCCGCACGCATGGCGAGGCCGTCGCTCCAGGCGTGCCGGTGCTGGGCGGAGACGGGCGCGGCCAGCCCTCGCCGGAGGTTCTCCAGGGTGCCGCGCTCGCTGAAGCCCGCCCCGCGGAAGGGTCCCTCGGCGCGGCCGGCGATCCACTGGTGCCAGGCCGCCTCCACATGGGCCTGGGTGAGCGCGGAGCCGTGCCGGGCCAGCAGCAGCCCCGAGAAGATCGCGTACTCGGTGTCGTCCGTGCCGGCCGGCTTCTCGGCGACGTACCCGGTGACGCGGCCCCAGCGGGCGCGGATCTGTGAGGGCTTCATGTTCTCGGCCGGTGCGCCGAGGGCGTCTCCGACGGCGAGGCCGAGCAGTGCGCCGCGGGCCCGTTCGCGCAGTCCGGCGGCGTCCCCCGGCGCCGTCACCGAGGTGATGCAGGCGGTCGATGCCATACGGGGCCTCTCCTGAGGGGGCTGCGCACGGGCGCGGAGCCCTTTGCGGATGTGTCCCACCGTCGGCGGTTGACCCGAGCCTGCGCGGTCACCATGTCACCCGGTCGACATCTGTGCGGAAGGTCGATCAGATGAGCGAAACAAGAGGAAAGCGCAGGTTAAGGCAGCCTCTCCTTGCTGGCGAGCGGGGAATCACGGCCGTACTGTGGACGTTGTAAAAGAGTAGAAGACGTCCAAAGTTAGCTTAGGCTCAGTTATGGGGGAGTCCCGTGGCCATCATCGAAACGGAAGCCGCGCTGCACGAGGCGCACCGTGACAACCACACCCACCGCGACGTGAACGGGGGCTGGCTGCGTCCCGCGGTCTTCGGTGCGATGGACGGCCTGGTCTCCAACCTCGCCCTGATGACCGGCGTCGCCGGCGGGTCGGTCGGCCGCGCGGGCATCGTGCTCACCGGGCTCGCCGGGCTCGCGGCCGGCGCGTTCTCCATGGCCGCCGGTGAGTACACCTCCGTCGCCTCGCAGCGCGAACTCGTCGAGGCCGAGCTCGACGTCGAACGCCGGGAGCTGCGCAAGCACCCCGAGGACGAGGAGGCCGAGCTGGCCGCGCTGTACGAGGCGCGGGGTGTCGAGGCCTCCCTCGCCCGGCAGGTCGCCCGGCAGCTGTCGCGCGATCCCGAGCAGGCCCTGGAGATACACGCCCGTGAGGAGCTGGGCGTCGACCCGGGCGACCTGCCCTCGCCGGCGGTCGCCGCCGTGTCGAGCTTCGGCGCCTTCGCGCTCGGTGCGCTGCTGCCCGTCCTGCCGTATCTGCTGGGTGCGAGCGCTCTGTGGCCCGCCGTGCTGCTCGCGCTGCTCGGGCTCTTCCTGTGCGGTGCGGTCGTGGCCAGGGTGACGGCGCGCAGCTGGTGGTACAGCGGTCTGCGTCAGCTCGCCCTCGGTGGAGCGGCGGCCGGTGTGACGTACGCCCTGGGCAGCCTGTTCGGAACCGCCGTAGGATGACGCGGATGCTACTTATGCGAGGGGGTGCATAAGTAGCCGTTACTCGCTGGTTTCGACCGCATGACCACCGGGCATGAGCCGTAAGCGCTGTGGGCAATGACGCCTGCCGCGCACTCGCGGGATGAGCGACGTCGCTCCCTCCGCCTCCATCGCCGATGGACACCGATCCGATCGATCCCGTCCCCCTCGGCACCCACATACTTCAAGCCGTGTCGCGGTACCCCTCCGCACCCCCACGGTGTCCGCATGCTGGAACGGCGTATCCGCTTCCCGAGAACCGCTCCATCATGTAACCTGCACGAAATTTTGCACCGACGCAGAGGGCCAACGTCGTCCCTCGGCAATCTGCATATGCCACTTGACGACGACGGGAGAGCCGATGCGTACGCCGCGCCAGCCGTCCCAGCACTCCACGAATGGCCGAAACTGGTCCTTCATGGATGCTCGCCCTGCTGCGCAGGGTATGTACGACCCCCGCAACGAGCACGACGCCTGCGGCGTCGGATTCGTGGCCACCCTGACGGGCGAGGCGAGCCATACGCTGGTCGAGCAGGCGCTGACCGTCCTGCGCAACCTCGAACACCGCGGCGCCACCGGCTCCGAGCCGGACTCCGGCGACGGCGCGGGCATCCTCACCCAGGTGCCGGACGCCTTCTTCCGCGAGGTCGCCGGATTCGACCTGCCCGAGGCCGGTTCCTACGCCGTCGGCATCGCCTTCCTCCCCGAGGACGGCGCCCAGGAAGCCGTCTCGCGCATCGAGACGATCGCCGGCGAAGAGGGCCTCACCGTCCTCGGCTGGCGCGAGGTCCCCGTCGCCCCCGAGCTGCTCGGCGCGACCGCGCGTTCGACGATGCCCGCCTTCCGGGAGATCTTCGTCGCCGACGGCGCCAGCGAGGGCATCGCCCTCGACCGCAAGGCCTTCGTGCTGCGCAAGCGCGCCGAGCGCGAGGCCGGCGTCTACTTCCCCTCGCTGTCCGCGCGGACCATCGTCCACAAGGGCATGCTCACCACCGGCCAGCTGGAGCCGTTCTTCCCCGACCTGTCCGACCGCCGCTTCGCCTCGGCCGTCGCCCTGGTCCACTCCCGCTTCTCCACGAACACCTTCCCGAGCTGGCCGCTCGCCCACCCGTACCGCTTCGTCGCGCACAACGGTGAGATCAACACCGTCAAGGGCAACCGCAACTGGATGCGCGCCCGGGAGTCGCAGCTGGTCTCGGACCTCTTCGGTACGGACGACAAGGCCATCGAGCGGTTCTTCCCCGTCTGCACCCCGGACGCCTCCGACTCGGCGTCCTTCGACGAGGTGCTCGAACTCCTCCACCTGGGCGGGCGCTCGCTGCCGCACTCCGTGCTGATGATGATCCCGGAGGCGTGGGAGAACCACGACTCCATGGACCCGGCCCGGCGCGCCTTCTACCAGTTCCACTCCACGCTCATGGAGCCCTGGGACGGTCCCGCCTGCGTCACCTTCACCGACGGCACCCAGGTCGGCGCCGTGCTCGACCGCAACGGCCTGCGCCCCGGCCGCTACTGGGTCACCGACGACGGCCTCGTCGTCCTCGGCTCCGAGGTCGGCGTCCTCGACATCGACCCGGCGAAGGTCGTCCGCAAGGGCCGCCTCCAGCCCGGCCGCATGTTCCTCGTCGACACCGCCGAGCACCGCATCATCGAGGACGACGAGATCAAGGCGCAGCTCGCCGGCGAGAACCCCTACGCCGAATGGTTGGAGGCCGGCGAGATCGAGCTGGGCGACCTGCCCGAGCGCGAGCACGTCGTGCACACCCACGCCTCGGTCACCCGCCGCCAGCAGACCTTCGGCTACACCGAGGAAGAGCTGCGCGTCATCCTCGCGCCGATGGCCAAGGCCGCCGCCGAGCCGATCGGCTCGATGGGCACCGACTCGCCGATCGCCGCGCTGTCCTCGCGCCCGCGACTGCTCTTCGACTACTTCACCCAGCTGTTCGCCCAGGTCACCAACCCGCCGCTGGACGCCATCCGCGAGGAGCTCGTCACCTCGCTGCGCTCGTCGCTCGGCCCCGAGGGCAACCTCCTGGAGCCGACGGCCGCCTCCTGTCGCAGCGTCACCCTGCCGTTCCCGGTCATCGACAACGACGAGCTGGCCAAGCTCATCCACATCAACGCCGACGGCGACATGCCCGGCTTCAAGGCCGCGACCCTCTCCGGCCTGTACCGGGTGCACGGCGGCGGCGACGCGCTGGCCGCCCGCATCGAGGAGATCTGCGCCGAGGCCGACGCCGCCATAGACAACGGCGCCCGCCTGATCGTCCTGTCCGACCGGCACTCCGACGCCGAGCACGCGCCGATCCCGTCGCTGCTGCTCACCGCGGCCGTCCACCACCACCTCATCCGCACCAAGCAGCGCACCCAGGTGGGCCTGCTGGTCGAGGCCGGCGACGTCCGCGAGGTCCACCACGTCGCCCTGCTGATCGGCTTCGGCGCCGCCGCCGTCAACCCCTACCTGGCGATGGAGTCCGTCGAGGACCTGGTCCGCGCGGGCACCTTCCTGTCGGACATCGAGGCCGAGAAGGCCATCCGCAACCTGATCTACGCCCTCGGCAAGGGCGTCCTGAAGGTCATGTCCAAGATGGGCATCTCCACCGTCGCCTCCTATCGTGGCGCCCAGGTCTTCGAGGCCGTCGGCCTCGACGAGGCCTTCGTCGAGAAGTACTTCGACGGCACCGCCACCAAGATCGGCGGCGTCGGCATCGACGTCGTCGCCGAGGAGGTCGCCGCCCGCCACGCCAAGGCCTACCCGGCGTCCGGCATCGCGCCGGCCCACCGGGCCCTGGAGATAGGCGGCGAGTACCAGTGGCGCCGCGAGGGCGAGCCGCACCTGTTCGACCCGGACACGGTCTTCCGCCTCCAGCACTCCACGCGCACCGGCCGCTACGACATCTTCAAGAAGTACACGGACCGTGTGAACGAGCAGTCCGAGCGGCTCATGACGCTCCGCGGCCTGTTCGGCTTCAAGAGCGAGGGCCGCGCGCCGATCTCCATCGACGAGGTCGAGCCCGTCTCCGAGATCGTCAAGCGCTTCTCCACCGGCGCCATGTCGTACGGCTCCATCTCCCAGGAGGCGCACGAGACCCTCGCCATCGCCATGAACCAGCTGGGCGGCAAGTCCAACACCGGTGAGGGCGGCGAGGACCCGGAGCGCCTGTACGACCCGGCGCGCCGCTCCGCGATCAAGCAGGTCGCCTCCGGCCGCTTCGGCGTGACCTCGGAGTACCTGGTCAACGCGGACGACATCCAGATCAAGATGGCCCAGGGCGCCAAGCCCGGCGAGGGCGGCCAGCTGCCCGGCCACAAGGTGTACCCGTGGGTGGCCAAGACCCGGCACTCCACCCCCGGCGTCGGCCTGATCTCCCCGCCGCCGCACCACGACATCTACTCCATCGAGGACCTGGCGCAGCTGATCCACGACCTGAAGAACGCGAACCCGCAGGCGCGGATTCACGTGAAGCTGGTCTCCGAGGTCGGCGTCGGCACGGTCGCGGCGGGCGTGTCGAAGGCGCACGCGGACGTCGTCCTCATCTCCGGCCACGACGGCGGCACCGGCGCCTCCCCGCTGACCTCGCTGAAGCACGCGGGCGGCCCCTGGGAGCTCGGCCTCGCCGAGACCCAGCAGACCCTGCTGCTCAACGGCCTGCGCGACCGGATCGTCGTGCAGACCGACGGCCAGCTCAAGACCGGCCGCGACGTGATCATCGCCGCGCTGCTCGGCGCCGAGGAGTTCGGTTTCGCGACCGCGCCGCTCGTCGTCTCCGGCTGCGTCATGATGCGCGTCTGCCACCTGGACACCTGCCCGGTCGGCATCGCCACCCAGAACCCGACGCTGCGCGAGCGCTACACCGGCAAGGCCGAGCACGTGGTGAACTTCTTCCAGTTCATCGCGCAGGAGGTCCGCGAGCTGCTGGCCGAGCTGGGCTTCCGCTCCATCGAGGAGGCCGTCGGCCACGCCGAGGTCCTCGACGTGGCGCGGGCCGTCGACCACTGGAAGGCGCAGGGCCTCAACCTGGAGCCCCTCTTCCACGTGCCCGAACTGCCCGAGGGCGCGGCGATGCACCAGGTCGTCGCCCAGGACCACGGCCTGGCGAAGGCGCTCGACAACGAGCTGATCAAGCTCGCCGCCGACGCCCTGGCCGCGGACTCCGCGACCGACGCCCAGCCGGTGCGCGCCCAGGTCCAGATCCGCAACATCAACCGCACGGTCGGCACCATGCTCGGCCACGAGGTGACGAAGAAGTTCGGCGGCGCGGGCCTGCCCGAGGACACCGTCGACATCACCTTCACCGGCAGCGCGGGCCAGTCCTTCGGCGCGTTCCTGCCGCGCGGTGTCACGCTGCGCCTGGAGGGCGACGCCAACGACTACGTCGGCAAGGGCCTCTCCGGCGGCCGTGTGATCGTCCGCCCCGACCGGGGCGCCGACCACCTCGCCGAGTACTCGACGATCGCGGGCAACACGATCGCCTACGGCGCGACCGGCGGCGAGCTGTTCCTGCGCGGCCGCACCGGTGAGCGGTTCTGCGTCCGCAACTCCGGCGCGACGGTCGTCTCCGAGGGCGTGGGCGACCACGGCTGCGAGTACATGACCGGCGGTCACGCGGTGGTTCTCGGCGAGACGGGCCGCAACTTCGCGGCCGGTATGTCGGGCGGCATCGCCTACGTCATCGACCTGGACCGCGACAACGTCAACGTGGGCAACGTCGACGCCGTCGAGGCCCTGGACGACACCGACAAGCAGTGGCTGCACGACGTGGTGCGCCGCCACGCCGAGGAGACCGGCTCGACGGTCGCCGGGAAGCTGCTCGCCGAGTGGGACGACGCCGTGGAGCGCTTCAGCAAGATCATCCCCAGCACGTACAAGGCAGTGCTCGCCGCCAAGGTCGCCGCCGAGCAGGCCGGTCTCTCCGAGACCGAGATCACCGAGAAGATGATGGAGGCGGCGATCAATGGCTGACCCGAAGGGCTTCCTGAACCACGGGCGTGAGGTCGCCAAGTCCCGCCCCGTCGACGTCCGGCTCAAGGACTGGAACGAGGTCTACGTCCCCGGCTCGCTGCTGCCGATCATCAGCAAGCAGGCCAGCCGGTGCATGGACTGCGGCATCCCGTTCTGCCACAACGGCTGTCCGCTGGGGAACCTGATCCCCGAGTGGAACGACTACGCCTACCGCGAGGACTGGGCGGCCGCCTCGGAGCGGCTCCACGCGACGAACAACTTCCCGGAGTTCACCGGGCGGCTGTGCCCTGCCCCGTGCGAGGCGGCGTGCGTGCTCGGCATCAACCAGTCGCCGGTGACCATCAAGAACGTCGAGGTCTCGATCATCGACAAGGCATGGGAGACCGGTGACGTCGCCCCGCAGGCGCCTGAGCGTCTGTCCGGCAAGACGGTCGCCGTGATCGGCTCGGGCCCGGCCGGTCTGGCCGCCGCCCAGCAGCTGACCCGGGCCGGCCACACCGTCGCCGTCTACGAGCGCGCGGACCGTATCGGCGGCCTCCTGCGCTACGGCATCCCCGAGTTCAAGATGGAGAAGCGGCACATCAACCGCCGTATCGAGCAGATGCGCGCGGAGGGCACCCGCTTCCGCACCGGCGTGGAGATCGGCCGCGACCTCAAGGCGACCGACCTGAAGAAGCGCTACGACGCCGTCGTCATCGCCGCCGGCTCCACCACCGCCCGCGACCTGCCGGTGCCCGGACGCGAGCTCAAGGGCGTCTACCAGGCCATGGAGTACCTGCCCCTGGCCAACAAGGTGCAGGAGGGCGACTTCGTGGCGCCCCCGATCTCCGCCGAGGGCAAGCACGTCGTCGTCATCGGCGGCGGCGACACCGGCGCGGACTGCGTGGGCACCGCCCACCGTCAGGGCGCGGCCTCCGTCACCCAGCTGGAGATCATGCCCCGCCCGGGCGAGGAGCGGAACGCCGTGGCGCAGCCGTGGCCGACCTTCCCGATGCTCTACAAGGTCACCTCGGCGCACGAGGAGGGCGGTGAGCGGGTCTACGCCGTCTCCACCACCCACTTCGAGGGCGACGAGGACGGCAACGTCCAGTGGCTGCACCTCACCGAGGTGGAGTTCATCGAGGGCAAGCTGACCCCGAAGCCGGGCACCGAGCGCAAGATCCCCGCCCAGCTGGTCACCCTCGCCATGGGCTTCACCGGCACCGACCGCGAGAACGGCCTGGTCGAGCAGTTCGGCCTGGAGCTCGACGAGCGCGGCAACATCGCCCGCGACGCCGACTTCCGGACCAACGTCCCCGGCGTGTACGTCGCCGGCGACGCCGGCCGCGGCCAGTCCCTCATCGTGTGGGCGATCGCGGAAGGCCGCTCGGCCGCCCGCGGCGTCGACCGCCACCTGAACGGAGCCAGCGACCTGCCGGCCCCGATCCGCCCGACGGACCGCGCCCTGACGGTCTGACGGAACCTCACACACGTCCCGTACAACGGCGTACGGAACACAGGCGGCGCCTGCCCAGTCCCCGACCGGACCCCGGGCAGGCGCCGCCGCATGTGCGGGGCCCGTCGGGTCACAGGGCGTCGAGGACGGTGGTGCGGCAGGCGTGGGGGGTGCCCCAGGCCTGTCGTAGGGCCTGGGCCTTGGTGAGCCACAGCGACAGGTCGTGTTCGGCTGTGTAGCCGAGCGCGCCGTGCAGGTGCAGGGCGGCGCGGGCGGTCGTGTACGCCGCCTCGCAGGCGCTGACTTTCGCGGCGGCCACGTCGGCCGGGGTCATGGTGAGCGCGGCTCCCAGGACCAGCGGCCGGGCGAACTCCAGGGCGATCTTCGCGTCCGCCAGCCGGTGCTTGACCGCCTGGAAGGAGCCGATCGGCACGCCGAACTGGATGCGCTGCCCGACGTAGGCCACGGTGCGGTCGAGCAGTGTCAGACCTACGCCCAGGGCCTGGGCGGCGGTGGCGAGGCGGGCCCACAGCAGGGGGGACGCTGGCGCCGAGGTGAGGAGTTCGCCGCCCGGGAGGAGGGCGGTGAGGCGGCGGGCGGGGTCGAGGCCGGTGCGGACGGGGCCCGCGCCGGGGGCCATACGCAGCCCGTCGGCGGAGAGGGACAGGTGCAGCGTCGCCGCGTCGCCGTCCAGAGCGGGCACACCGTCGTACGCCAGCGTCGTCATCGTCTCCCCGGCCGCGATCCCCGGCAGGAAGCGCTTTGCGTGAGGGGTCCCCGCGAGCAGCACCGCGGCGGCCACCGTCTCCACGAGCGGCCCCGGCACCGCGTGCCGCCCCAACTCCACGAAGGCCACGGCCACTTCGACGGGCCGCAGGCCCAGCCCCTCGTACTCCTCCGGAACCGCCAGCGCGAACACGCCCGCCTGCGCGACGCGGGACCACAGCGCTCGGCCGCCCGCCGGGTCGCCGCGAGTCCAGTCCCGTATCACCGAGGGTGTGCCGGCGGCGGTGAGCATCGCGTGCAGGGAGGCCGCGAAGTCCCGTTGTTCGGCGTCGAGGAGAAAACGCATCAGCGGCGCCCCTTCGGCAGGCCGAGCAGGCGTTCGGCGATGATGTCGCGCTGGATCTCGTTGGCCCCGGCGTAGATCGGGCCGGCGAGCGCGAACACGTACCGCTCGGCCCAGTCGGCGTCGACCGGCTCGCCGTCCGCGCCGAGCAGGTCGAGGGCCGTCTCGTGCAGCGCGATGTCGTACTCGGACCAGAACACCTTGTTCAGGCTGGACTCGGGCCCCAGCGACTCGCCCGCGAGGAAGCGGGACCCGGCCGCGAAGGTGAACAACTGGTAGGCGCGGGCCCCGATCACGGCGTCGGCGACCTGCTCCCGCGCCCACCCGGGGGCGCCCCGGGCCCGCCACAACTCCCGCAGCCGGTGCGCGCTCGCCAGGAAGCGGCCGGGGGAGCGCAGGGTGAGGCCGCGTTCGTTGGCGGCCGTGGCCATGGCGATGCGCCAGCCCTGCCCGGGCTCGCCGATGACGTCCTCGTCCGGCACGAACACCTCGTCCAGGAACAGTTCGGCGAACGCCGGCTTCCCGTCGAGCCGGCCGATCGGACGGACCGTGACGCCCGGCGCCCGCAGGTCGAACATGACGTAGGTGAGGCCCTGGTGGGGCTTGGGCGCGTCCGGGTCGCTGCGGAACAGCCCGAAGGCCCGGTCGGCGAAGGCGGCGCGGGAGGACCAGGTCTTCTGCCCGCTCAGGAGCCAGCCGCCTGCCGTGCGCACCGCCCTGGACCTGAGGGACGCCAGGTCCGAGCCGGCGTCGGGCTCCGACCAGGCCTGCGCCCACACCTCCTCGCCGGTCGCCATCGACGGCAGGACACGGTCGCGCTGCTCCTCGGTGCCGTGCTCGAACAGGGTGGGGGCCAGCAGGCTCACGCCGTTCTGGTTGACACGTCCGGGCGCGCCGGCCGCGTAGTACTCCTCCTCGAACAGCAGCCAGCCGATCAGCCCGCAGTCCCGCCCCCCGTACGCCGTCGGCCAGTTCACCACCGACCAGCCGTCCGCGGCGAGCTCGGCCTCCCAGGCGCGGTGGGCGGCGAAACCGGCCTCCGTCTCCAGTGAGGGCAGGGGCGACGACGGCACATGCGCGGCCAGCCAGGCGCGGGCCCCTGCCCTGAGCGCTTCCTCTTCCGGTGTGAAGGCGAGATCCATCGACGACGTCCTTCCCTAACAAGTGTTTGGTAGGTTAGCGTGGCCCTATGACAGGCGTCGAGACTCCGGCCTACGTCCCCGGACACGGACTGCTGGCGGGCCGCACCGCAGTCGTCACCGCCGCCGCCGGCGCGGGCATCGGCGGCGCCACCGCCCGCCGCTTCCTCCAGGAGGGCGCCCGCGTGCTGATCAGCGACGCCCACACGCGCCGCCTCAAGGAACACCACGCCGCGCTCGCCGCCGAGTTCGGCGACGCCGCGGTGACCGCCCTGCCGTGCGACGTGACGGACGAGGACCAGGTCCGCGCCCTGTTCGACACCGCCCTCGACGCGCACGGACGGCTGGACGTCGTCGTCAACAACGCCGGCCTCGGCGGAACCGCACAGCTGACCGAGATGACCGACGAGCAGTGGACGCGCGTCCTGGACGTCACACTGAACGGCACCTTCCGCTGCACCCGCGCCGCCCTCATACGCATGCGGCCCACCGGCGGAGTGATCGTCAACAACGCCTCCGTCGCCGGCTGGCGCGCCCAGGCAGGACAGGCCCACTACGCGGCCGCCAAGGCCGGCGTGATGGCGCTGACCCGCTGCGCCGCCGTCGAGGCCGCCGAGTACGGCGTACGGGTCAACGCGGTGGCCCCCAGCCTCGCCATGCACCCGCACCTCGCCAAGGTCACCACCCCCGAACTGCTCCAGGAGCTCACCGCGCGCGAGGCCTTCGGGCGCCACGCCGAGCCCTGGGAGGTCGCCAACGTGATCGTGTTCCTCGCCTCCGGCTACTCCTCGTACCTGACCGGCGAAGTCGTGTCGGTCAGCAGCCAGCGGGCCTGAGGCGGAGGCGACAATGAACGCGTGCCTACCAAGAAGAAGCCCCAGGTGACCGCCCCGGAGCCGCCCGCGGCCGGCGGCGTCCGCGACCGCCGCGGCGAACTCCTCGACACCGCCGCCGAGGTCTTCGCCGAACAGGGCTACAACGCCACCACCGTCCGCAAGATCGCGGACCACGCGGGCATGCTCGCGGGCAGCCTCTACTACCACTTCGACTCCAAGGAGTCGATGCTGGAGGAGATCCTGCGCACCTTCCTCGACGAACTCTGGGACGGCTACGACACCGTCCTCGGCGCCCGGCTCGGCCCGCGCGAGACGCTCGAAGCGCTCGTCACCGAGTCCTTCCGGGAGATCGACCGGCACCGCGCCGCCGTCGCCATCTACCAGAAGGAGAGCCGGCAACTCGTCGCCCAGGAACGGTTCGCGTTCCTCGCCGAGTCACAGCGCAGGTTCGAGAAGACGTGGCTGTCCACGCTGGAACGCGGGGTCGCCGACCGGGCCTTCCGCGCCGACCTCGACATCCGGCTCACCTACCGGTTCGTGCGCGACACCGTCTGGGTCGCCGCCTCCTGGTACCGGCCCGGCGGACAGCACAGCCCGGAGGACATCGCCCGCCAGTACCTGTCGATGGTGCTGGACGGGATCGCCGTACGCGAATGACCGCGCAAGCTGATTCCCCAGGGGAGTGGATGACATGGCCGAGGCCTACATCGTCGAAGCGGTCCGCACGCCCGTCGGGCGACGCGGGGGAGGGCTCAGCGGCGTCCATCCCGCCGACCTGGGCGCGCACGTCCTGAAAGCCCTCGTCGCGCGGGCCGGAGTCGACCCGGCCGCCGTCGAGGACGTCGTCTTCGGCTGCCTGGACGCCGTCGGTCCGCAGGCCGGCGACATCGCCCGGACCTGCTGGCTCGCCGCCGGACTGCCCGAGGAGGTGCCGGGCGTCACCGTCGACCGGCAGTGCGGATCCTCCCAGCAGGCCGTGCACTTCGCCGCGCAGGGCGTGCTCTCCGGCACGCAGGACCTCGTCGTCGCGGGCGGCGTGCAGAACATGTCGCAGATCCCCATCGCCTACGCCACTCGGCAGGCCGCCGAACCGCTCGGCTTCACCCAGGGCCCCTTCGCCGGCAGCGAGGGCTGGCGCGCCCGCTACGGAGACCGGCCCGTCAACCAGTTCGCCGGCGCCGAGATGATCGCCGCCAAGTGGGGCATCAGCCGCACCGACCAGGAGGAGTTCGCGCTGCGCTCCCACCGGCGGGCGCTCCGGGCCGTCGACGAGGGCCGCTTCGAGCACGAGACCGTCCCCTACGGCGACGTCACCGTGGACGAAGGGCCCCGCCGCGACACCTCCCTGGAGAAGATGGCCGCACTCAAGCCCGTCATCCCCGGCGGGACCGTCACCGCCGCCTGCTCCTCCCAGGTGTCCGACGGAGCGGCCGCCCTGCTGCTCGCCTCCGAACGCGCGGTGCGTGAGCACGGCCTGACCCCCCGCGCCCGCGTCCACCACCTGTCGGTGCGCGGCGAGGACCCCGTCCGTATGCTCACCGCCCCCATCCCCGCCACCGCCCACGCCCTGAAGAAGACGGGCCTGTCCATCGACGACATCGACCTCGTCGAGATCAACGAGGCGTTCGCACCCGTCGTTCTGGCCTGGCTCAAGGAGACCGGCGCGAACCCCGCCAAGGTCAACGTCAACGGCGGCGCGATCGCCCTCGGTCACCCGCTCGGCGCGACGGGCGCCAAACTCATGACCACCCTCCTGAACGAACTGGAACGCACCGGCGGCCGCTACGGCCTCCAGACCATGTGCGAGGGCGGCGGCCAGGCCAACGTCACCATCATCGAACGCATCTGAGCGCGCGTCACCGGCTGAGCGGGGGCGGACGTCGTCCGCCGGCATCCTCGCCGGCGCCTTCACCGACGGCGTTCACCCTTGAGTCCGACCGCCGTCGAGGATCGCCCCCGTCAGCCGGCATCGAACCACCGGACACCGGTAACCCGCCCATGGCCGACCAGGCTTCGGCCATCAGCCGCTCCACCAGCTCCGCGCACGAGGGCAGATCCTCGATCACCCCCGCGACCTGCCCGGCCGCCATCACCCCCAGATCCGTCCGCCCGTCCACCATCGCCGACCGCAGCAGCATCGGCGTGTTCGCGGCGAGCAACACCTGACTCCACGACAGGTCCTTGCCGTGCCGCAACGCCAGCCCCTCGCGCACCATCTGCCCCCACCCGAGCCCCGACAGCCGCCGGAACCGAGCCGCATGCCGCACCGCCCGCGCCAGCGCCCGCACCCGACCCGACCGCTCGAGCGACTCCACCAGCTCCGTACGCAGCATGCGGTGCGGCAGACCGTCCACCGCCCGCGTCACCGTCACGTCCCGGACCGTCGCCGCCAGATAGCGGGCCTTCACCGCGTCCGGCACCGTCGAGTCCGACGTCAGCAAGAACCGCGTGCCCATCGCGACGCCGACCGCCCCGTACGCCAGCGCCGCGACCAGGCCCCGCCCGTCGAAGAAGCCGCCCGCGGCCACCACCGGCACGTCCACGGCGTCCACGACCTGCGGCAGCAGCACCGTCGTCGCCACCTCCCCGGTGTGCCCGCCGCCCTCGCCCCCCTGCACCAGCACCGCGTCCGCACCCCACGCCGCGACCTTCTCCGCGTGCCGACGGGCCCCCACCGAGGGGATCACGACGACACCGGCCTCCTTCAGCTCGGAGATCAGCTCCCGGGACGGGGCCAGCGCGAACGACGCCACCCGCACCCCCTCGTCCACCATCACCCGGACCCTGTCCCCGGCGTCCCGCGCGTCCGCCCGCAGATTGACCCCGAACGGCGCGTCCGTACGGGACTTCACCTCGCGTATCGCCTCCCGCAGACCGTCGACGGTCATCGTCGCCGAGGCGAGGACGCCCAGTGCGCCGGCGTTCGCCGCCGCCGACACCAGCCGCGGTCCGGCCACCCACCCCATCCCCGTCTGCACGATCGGACACCGGACTCCGACCAGCCGGGTGAACGCGGTCTCCATCAGTGCGCGACCTCCCGCGCCCGGGCGCCGCCCGGATCGATCACCTCACGGATCAGCCGCAGCTCCTCCACCGTCGGCTCCCGGGTGTACGGCACCTCCTCCGGGACGGCGAGCGCGAACCCCGTCGCCTCCCGCACCTCATCCACGCTCACCCCCGGATGCAGCGAGACCAGCCGCATCGAACGGTCGGGGGCGCCGAAGTCCAGGACGCACAGATCGGTGACGACCCGCACGAGACGGTGGTACGGGGCGTCGCCCGCACGGTCGTACCCCACCCCGCACACCATGTCGACCTTCTCCACGAACGCGCGCCGCGAGTGCCTCGGCACCCAGTAACTCGTCGGGTTGTTCAGGGTGTTGACGGGCGCTCCCCGCACCCCGAGCAACTGCCGGGCCGGCCGGGCCCAGTCCCCGATGCACGAGATGTTCTGGTTGCCGAACCGGTCGATCTGACTCGCCCCCATCATCACGTGCCGCCGCCCTCCCGTCACCAGCGCCAGATGCTGCCGGTAGGGCAGCCAGCCCTCGACTGCGCCGTCCGGGCCGACGAGCAGCGCCTCACCGTCGGTCAGCAGCACCTGGGGAGCGAAGGTGAGCCGGGCGAGCCGGGCCCCGACCGAGGGGATCAGCCCCATGGGACTCACCAGGACCTCACCCACCCCCCGCCACACCTCCGCGCAGGCGACGACGCAGTACTCGGCGCGGGTGGCGACCATCGCGCCGGCCTCCACCTGCGTCGAGCCGCCCCGCACCTGCGTCGAGCCGCCCGGCACCTGCGCCGGCCCCCCGCGCTCCGCCGCTCCCCGTCCGGCCCGCTCCCGCTCCTTCACGACTCCTCCCCGACCGCCGACTGGTACGCCCGTTCGTCCCCGGCGAGGTACCGGGCCGCGAACTGCGGCCACGCCGTGGTCGCGTACCGCTTCTGGAACGCCTCGTCCCGGCCGTAGTCGGGCGCGCAGGACGTGAAGTGCGCCCCGTTCGGGGCCTCGACCACACCCGTCACCGTGTGCCGCTTGAGCAGCAGCGACTGCGGGGCCGCCTCCTTCGTCAACTCCGCCGTGTCGACGACCCGTTCGCAGGACACGAACGCCGCGTCCGCCGCCTCGCAGAACAGGTCGTCGAAGTAGGGGTCGGGCCCCAGGTACTGCCCGTTGCCCAGCCGGTCGGCCCGGTTGACGTGCACCAGCGCCGCGTCCAGCCGCAGCGCGGGCATCGCCACGAACGTCTCCCCGTCCTCGTACGGCGACGTCACCGTCCGCAGATCGGGGTTGACCCGCATCACGTCCGAACCGAGCCCCGCCCGCACCGGCAGGAACGGCATCCGGTGGGCGGCCGCCCGCAGCCCCCACATGAACATCGCCTCGTCGACCTCCGTCAGCTCGAAGGCCCCCCGCTCCCGCGCCGCCCGGTAGTGCGGTTCGAGCGGGATCGAGTCCAGCGTGACGAAGGCGGTCACCAGTCTCCTGATCCGGCCGGCCGCCGCGAGCATGCCCACGTCCGGGCCGCCGTACGACACCACCGTCAGGTCCCCTACATCGGAGCGGAGCAGCGCGCGGACCAGCGCCATCGGCTTGCGCCGCGAACCCCAGCCGCCGATCCCCAGCGTCATCCCGCTCTCCAGCCGGGACACCGCCTCCTGCGCGGTCATCGTCTTGTCGCTCACCCGCGCTCCCCCTTCCCGGCGCTGTCGGCCCCGCCGAAGCGCGCACGGACCCGCTCGCCCACCCCGCTCGCCCCGGCCTCGTAGGTGAACCCCTGCTCGAAGCGGTAGCTGCGACGGACGTCCACCGGATCGATCCCGTTGAGAGCGGCCTTGGCCAGCCGCAGAAGCTCCCCGTCCTTCGCGGCGATCTCCCGGGCCAGCTCCAGCGCGCCCGCGGCCACCTCGTCGGGCGGCACGACCCGCCACACCGCGCCGTGCGCCCGTAACTCCCGCGCCGTGACCGTGCGCGAGGTGTAGTACAGCGTGCGCATCAGATGCTGGGGGACCAGCCGGGCCAGATGCGTCGCCGCGCCCAGGGCTCCCCGGTCCAGCTCCGGCAGCCCGAACACCGCGTCCTCACCCGCCACGATCGCGTCCGCGTTCCCCACCAGCCCCACCCCGCCGCCCAGACAGAAGCCCCGCACCGCCGCCACCACCGGCACCTCGCACTCGTACACCGCCGCGAACGCCTCGAAGCAGCCGCGGTTGGCCCCCACCAGCGCACTCTCCCCCCGCGCCTGTATCTCCTTGATGTCCACGCCCGCGTTGAAGCCCCGCCCCCCGGCGGCCAGTACCACGCACCGCACCTCGGGGTCGCGGCCGGCCGCGCGCACGGCCTCGGCCAGGGCGAACCAGCCGGCCACCGGCACGGCGTTCACCGGCGGGAAGTCGACCGTGACGACGGAAATCCCCTTTTCCGGGGACGAGGTGGAGACACCCATGGACGCATCAGCTACCTTCGCACTCAGCTACCTTTCCACCAAACATTTGTTAGGTGTGATGGATCGAAGCTAGCAGCAGCCGCGGACGAGCGGGAGGGCCTGTGGACAACTCACTGCACGGCAGAACGGCCGTCATCACCGGCGGCACCCGCGGCGTCGGCGCCGGCATCGCGCAAGCCTTCGCCGAAGCCGGCGCCCATGTCATCGTCTGCGCCCGCCGTCCCCCCGAACTCCCCTTGCCGAAAACCGAGTTCGCCCCACTGGATGTCCGGGACGCCGAAGCCGTACGCCGCTTCTTCACCGGCCTGCCCCGCCTCGACGTACTCGTCAACAACGCGGGCGGCGCCCCCCACCGCCCCCTCGCCCCCACCGACGCCGGACACCACGTCCGCGTCCTCGAACTCAACCTCGTCGCCCCGCTGACCGTGTCCCTCGCCGCCTACGAGCACCTCCGCCGCGCCCGCGGCTCGATCGTGATGATCGGCAGCGTCAGCGGCTCCCGGCCCTCGCCCGGCACCGCGGCCTACGGCGCCGCGAAGGCCGGCCTGGAGAGCCTCGCCCGCTCGATGGCCGTGGAATGGGCGCCGGACGTCCGCGTCAACACCGTCGTCCCCGGCATGGTCCGCACCGAGCGGTCCCATCTCCACTACGGGGACGACGACGGCGTCGCCGCCGTCTCCCGCACCGTCCCGCTCGGCCGCCTCGCCGAGCCCCGCGACATCGGCGCGGCGGCCGTCTTCCTCGCCTCCGACGCCGCCGCCTACATCAGCGGCGCCGGCCTCCTCGTCCACGGCGGCGGCGAGCGGCCCGCGTTCCTCGACGCGGCCGACGCGGCGCCGGCGGACGACGGCAGACAAGGAGAAGTGAGATGACAGGACTGTGCACCGGACGGGTCGTCGTCGTCACCGGCGCAGGACGGGGCCTGGGCCGCGCCCACGCCCTCGCGTTCGCCGCCGAAGGCGCCCGGCTCGTCGTCAACGACCTCGACGTCGGCCCGGACGGCGCTTGCGGCCCCGCCGGCCCCGCCCGCGACACCCCCGCCGCCCGCGTCGCAGCCGAGATCCGCGCGGCCGGCGGCGAGGCCGTCGCCCACACCGGCGACATCGCCACCGCCGAGGGCGCCGCCTCCCTCGTCACCACCGCCCTGGAGACGTACGGCCGCCTCGACACCCTCGTCAACAACGCCGGCTTCCTGCGCGACCGGATGCTCGTCAACCTCGACGAGGACGACTGGGACGCCGTCGTACGCGTCCACCTCAAGGGCCATTTCCTGCCCCTCAAGCACGCCGCCGCGCACTGGCGCGCCGAGGCCAAGGCCGGTCGCGCACCCGCCGCCCGGATCATCAACACCAGCAGCGGCGCGGGACTGCTCGGCTCCGTCGGACAGGGCAACTACAGCGCCGCCAAAGCCGGCATCCTCACCCTGACCCTGGTCGCCGCCGCCGAACTCGCCCGCTACGGCGTCCAGGTCAACGCCATCGCCCCCGCCGCCCGCACCCGTATGACAGAGCGCACCTTCGCCGACACCATGGCCGCGCCCGCCGCGGGCTTCGACGCGATGGCCCCCGAGAACGTCTCCCCGCTGGTCGTCTGGCTCGGCTCCGCCGCCAGCGCGGGCGTCACCGGCCGCGTGTTCGAGACGGAGGGCGGCCGCATCACCGTCATGGAAGGCTGGCGCGCCGGCCCGACCATGGACAAGGGCGCACGCTGGACCCCGGCGGACGCGGGGGAGACGGCACGCATGCTGCTGGAGCGGACGGAGCCGCCGGGGACGGTGTACGGGGCATGACAGCGGACCGCGGTCCCGGCCTACGTCCCGGCCCCGGTCCGGGCCCTGGCCTCGGCCCCGGTCCGGGCCCTGGCCTCGGCCCCGGTCCCGGCCCTGGTCCCGGTCCCGGCCCGGGTCCCGGTCCCGGTCCCGGCCCTGGTCCCGGTCCCGGCCTCGGCCGAGGTCCCGGCCCTGGCCTCGGCCCCGGTCCCGGCCCTGGCCCATGGTCTGGGCCCCGGCCCACGTCCCGGCCCCGGCCCACGTCCCGGCCCCGGCTCAGCCCCGGCCACGGCCCCGGTCCGGGCCACGCGCTGCCGAAGAGACCCCCGTCCGTCGACTACGTGTCGCACTCCAGCACCGTCCGGCACAACCCGCACCGCGCCCGCACGCGCCCGCGTACCGGCACCCGGATCCGCTGATGGCACGTCGGACATGAGAACGCCACCCGCAGCGGACCGTCCGCGTCCGGGACGAAGACGTACGGCGTGTCCGCGACGGCGGCGAGCGGCCGGTGGTCCTGCGCGTGCCGGCGGTCACGCGCGTACCGCCGCCGCCCCGACCACCCCGCCGCCGACAGCGGCGGCTGCCGCTCGTCCAGCCGCGCCCGCTCCCGCCCCCGCACATACGCCGTGTACGCCTGCGCACTGGTGAACCACGTCGACGGATCCTCCCCGAAGACAGAAGCCCGCTTCGCCAGCACGTACCCGAACTCCTCCGGAGTCAGATACCCCAGCTTCTGCGACGAGGCCGCGTCCTCCCGGTAGGCGTCCAGCAGCAGCCAGCCCGCACCCAGATACGTCGTCGCCGTGTCCGTGAGGATCTCGTTCTCCCGGGTCCCGGGAAAGGACAGACCCAGCCGGTGCAGGAAGACATGCATGATCTCGTGGGCCAGAGCCGCGCCGATGTCCCGCCGGTGCGTGCGGAACCGGTCGTTGAGCTCGATGAAGTACTCCGGGCCCGCCGCGAGCTCCACGTTCGCCGCGTGCCGCATCTCACGGAAGCCGACGATCATCCGGGCGTCCGGCAGCCCGTAGTGCCGCACCAGCTCACGCGCCACCCGCTGCGCCCCCAGATGCAGGTCGTCGGAATCGCAGAACGCCACGTCCGCCGGGGCCACGCTGACCGCGAACCGGTGGACGGTGTCGTACGACAACCGCCTGTACAGCGCGGTGACGGCGGCCCGCACCGTCTCCAGATGCGGGTAGCCGTGCTCGACCGGACCACCGTTCGCCACGCCCGTACCCCCAAGACGTCCCGGCACGCCGTGCAGCCGTCTCCACTGTACGAGGATCCCGCGACACGAGAACCCCGACCGCCGCCGGCCCCACCGCCCGCCGGCCCCACCGCCCGCCGGCCCCACCTCCCGCCCACCCCGCCACCAGGGACGACGGACTAGGGTGAACGCCCATGACCACCAGCAACGCCAGCGGCACCGCAACCGGCGACGTGGACCCCGCCGTCCGCGAAGAGCTCGAACGGCTGCGGGACAGCATCGACAACATCGACGCCGCCGTCATCCACATGCTCGCCGAACGCTTCAAGGCCACCCAGCAGGTCGGACACCTCAAGGCCCGCCACCAGCTGCCCGCCGCCGACCCCGCGCGTGAGGGCCGCCAGATCGCCCGGCTCCGTGCCCTCGCCGAGAGCGCCAAACTCGACCCGGCCTTCGCCGAGAAGTTCCTCACCTTCATCATCGCCGAGGTCATCCGCCACCACGAACGCATCGCCGACGACACCGTCAACGGCGCGTCCCCCACCACCGGCTGACCTCGAAAGACCACACCGAGCGCGAGCCCACGGCACAGCCCCCGCCCCGCCGGCCCCCGCCCCGGCGCACCCACCCCCGCGAACCCGCCGGTACGCCCTGTCAGCCGACGAGCACTGCCCGTCAGCGTTCGGACGTAAGCTGGTGGTCCCATCGCGGAGGGACGTCGGGTCATGCCGCCGGATGCCAAGATCCTCATCGTCGACGACCACCAGGACACGCTGTACGCGCTCGAAAGCGCACTGGCCCCCCTGGGATACCGCCTCGCCCGCGCCACCAGCGGCGACGAAGCACTCAAGCAGGTACTGCGCGGACAGGTCGGCCTGCTCCTGCTCGACGTGCGCATGCCCGGCGTCAGCGGACTCGACGTCGTGCGCTACATGCGGCGACTCGAACAGACCCAGCACATCCCCGTCATCCTGCTCACCGGCTTCGGCCCCGACCACGAGCTGACCTCCGCCGCCTTCGAACTACGCGTCGCCGACCTCGTCATGAAACCCGTGGACCCCTGGGCGCTGCGCACCAAGGTCCGCTATCTCTACGACGCCCACCGACGCCACCTCGCCCTCGAACACGAGGTGCGCACCCTGCGCGCACTGGTGAAAGACCCCACGGACGCCGCCCCCGACACCCGCGTCCCCCTCCAACGCGACACCGACCCCCACCCCCCGCTTCCCACCGCACCCACAGCGCCGTAGAACGGCGGCTCCGGCGCGAGAAGCGACAAACGGCGCGTACCGATCCGCCCCTGTGCCCCCGTCGCGCCATCAGGCAGCATGGCCCCCATGTCCGTACTGACGCGCGACGAAGCGCAAACCCGTGCCCAGCTCCTCGACGTCCGCGACTACACCGTCGAACTCGACCTGACCACCGGCGACGAGACCTTCGAGTCCCTGACCGTCATCCGGTTCGCCGCGCGCACGGGCGCGGACACCTTCGTCGAGCTCAAGCCGGCCACCCTGCACACCGTCACCCTCGACGGAGAACCCCTCGACCCGGAACTCCTCGACGACAACCGCCTGCCCCTGAAGAACCTCGCCGCCGGCGACCACGAACTCACCGTCCGGGCCACCATGCGCTACTCCCGCACCGGCGAGGGCATGCACCGCTTCACCGACCCCTCCGACGGCGAGACCTACGTCTACACCCAGATGTTCATGGACGACGTCCAACGCGTCTTCGCCGCCTTCGACCAGCCCGACCTCAAAGCCGTCTTCACACTCACCGTCAAAGCCCCCGACGGCTGGACCGTCCTCGCCAACGGCATCACCGAACACACCGACGGCACCTGGAAAGCCGCCCCCACCCCGCCCATCTCCACCTACCTCGTCGCCGTCGCCGCCGGCCCCTGGCACTCCGTGCACACCGAGCACCGCGACCTCCCCTTCGGCATCCACTGCCGCCGCTCCCTCGCCCCCTACCTCGACGCCGACGCCGACGAGATCCTCGACGTCACCCGCGCATGCTTCGACCGCTACCACGAGAAGTTCGAAGAGCCCTACCCCTTCGACTCCTACGACCAGGCCTTCGTCCCCGAGTTCAACGCCGGCGCCATGGAGAACCCCGGACTGGTCACCTTCCGCGACGACTTCGTCTACCGCTCCGCCGTCACCGACACCGAACGCCAGACCCGCGCCATGGTCATCGCCCACGAAATGGCCCACATGTGGTTCGGCGACCTCGTCACCCTCGCATGGTGGGACGACATCTGGCTCAACGAGTCCTTCGCCGAATACATGGGATACCAGACCACCGCCGAAGCAACCCGCTTCACCGCCACCTGGACCGAGTTCGGCGTCGTCCGCAAAGCCTGGGGCTACGACGCCGACCAACGCCCCTCCACCCACCCCGTCGCCCCCGAGAACGTCGAGGACACCGCCTCCGCCCTCCTCAACTTCGACGGCATCTCCTACGCCAAGGGCGCCTCCGCACTGCGCCAACTCGTCACCTGGCTCGGCGAGAAGGACTTCCTCGCCGGCATCAACACCCACTTCGCCCGCCACCGCTTCGCCAACGCCACCCTCGCCGACTTCATCGACTCCCTCGCCTCCAGCACCGAACGCGACGTCCACGCCTGGGCCGACGCCTGGCTGCGCACCACCGGCGTCGACACTCTCACCCCCACCGTCACCGCCGACGCCGGCCAGTGCGCCCTCACCGTCGAACACACCGGCAGCCGCCCCCACCGCATCGCCGTCGGCCTCTACGACCAGGACCTCTCCGACGAAGACGGCCACCTCACCCTGCGCGAACGCCTCGAGATCGACATCCCCCAGCACACCCCCCGCCCCATCGGCAAACGCCCCGCCCTGCTCCTCCTCAACGACGGCGACCTCACCTACGCCAAGGTCCGCTTCGACCCCGCCTCCTACGACACCGTCCGCACCGCCCTCTCCGGCCTGCCCGACCCCCTCACCCGCGCCGTCGTCTGGAACGCCCTGCGCGACGCCGTCCGCGACGGCGAACTCACCCCCACCGCCTACCTGGACACCGCCCGCGCCCACCTCCCCCAGGAAACCGACCTCGCCCTCGTCCAAGGCGTCCTCTCCTTCGCGTCCGGCCAGGTCGCCGACCGCTACGTCACCCCCGAAGAACGCCCCGCCGCCCTCGCCGCCCTCTCCTCCCTCTGCCGCGACCTCATCCGCCGCACCGAGGACGGCGACCACCCCGGCCTGCGCCTCGTCGCCGTACGCCACTTCATCGACGCCGCCGCCCACCCCGAGACCATCGCCGCCTGGCTCGCCGACGGCACCGTCCCCGGCGGCCCCGAACTCGACCCCGACCTGCGCTGGCGCGTCCTCGCCCGCCTCGCCGTCCTCGGCGCCACCGACGAAGCGGCCATCGCCGCCGAACTCGAACGCGACCCCTCCGCCGACGGCCAGGAAGGCGCCGTCCGCTGCCGCGCCGCCCTGCCCGACCCACACGCCAAGGAAACGGCGTGGACGGCGATGTTCGACGGCGACGACCTCTCCAACTACCTGTTCACCGCCACCGCCCAGGGCTTCTGGCAGCCCGAACAGGCCGACCTGGTACGCGCGTACGTGCCCCGCTTCTACGAGGACGCGGCCGCCCTCGCCACCCGCCGGGGCCCCGCCATCGCCGACGCCGCCGGCCGCTGGGCCTTCCCCGCCTACGCCGTCGACGCCGAGAACCTCGCCCTGGGCGAGACCTGCCTGCGCGACGCCGACCTCACCCCGTCACTGCGCCGCAAGCTCCACGACCAGCTCGACGACCTCGCACGGGCCCTGCGGGTACGCGGAGCGTGACAGCGGCCGCCAGAGGGCGGGCCTGCGGCCACTGAGGGCGGGCCCGGAGCCACCCGGGGAGGGCGGCCTCGGGCCCGCCCTCCCCCTTTCGGGTCCACTTCCCATCCGGCCACGGCGTGTCGCCGCGACCGGCGACACACTGGGACTCCCCGCGCCACGGAGGAGCCCCCCACGCATGAACACGCCACCACCCCCACAAGCCCCCACCCACCACACCGACTTCACCGCCGACACCCCCCGCGACCTCGTCGGCATCGGCATCGGCCCCTGCAACCTCTCCCTCGCCGCCCTCGCCCACCCCCTCACCGACCTCGACACCGCCTTCTACGAACAACGACCCGCCTTCACCTGGCACCCCGGCCTCCTCCTCGACGGCACCCGCGTCCAAGTCCCCTTCCTCGCCGACCTCGTCACCCTCGCCGACCCCACCAGCACCTGGTCCTTCCTCAACTACCTCAAAGCCCAGGACCGCCTCTTCCCCTTCTACTTCGCCGAACGCCTCCATACCGAACGCGCCGAACACGACGCCTACTGCCGCTGGGTCGCCGACCACCTCCCCGCACTCCACTTCCGCCACCACGTCGACGCCGTCCGCTGGAACCCCGAACACGAACTCTTCGAAGTCGACTTCGTCCACCTCGACACCGACGGAGAAGCCCAAGCCCTCGGCCGCACCCGCACCCGCAACGTCGTCCTCGGCATCGGCACCGAACCCCACATCCCCGACCCCCTGCGCCCCCTCGTCGACGCCCCCGGCGCAGCCGTCGTCCACGCCGCCGACTACCTCCACCACCGCACCGCCCTCCTCGCCGCCGGCCATGTCACCGTCGTCGGCTCAGGACAATCCGGAGCCGAGGTCTTCCTCGACCTCCTGCGCCACCGCCCCACCGGCCGCGAACGCCTCCACTGGATCGGCCGCACCGAAGCGTTCGCCCCCATGGAGTACTCCAAACTCGGCCTCGAACACTTCACCCCCGACCACACCCGCTACTTCCACGCCCTCCCCGAAACCACCCGCGACCACCTCGTCGCCGCACAATGGCAACTCCACAAAGGCGTCGACGCCGACACCCTCGCCGCCATCCACGACGAGCTCTACCGCCGCACCCTGCACGGCGGCTGGCCCGACGCCGTCCTCACCCCCGGCGTCCGCGTCCGCACCGCAGGACGCATCGCCACCACCAAAATCGAACTCCACCTCGAACACGTCCAGCAGAACACCCGCGCCCGCCTCACCACCGACGCCGTCGTCCTCGCCACCGGCCACCGCGAACGCCCCCTCGACACCCTCCTCGCCGGCCTCGACCCCTACCTCCGCCGCGACAACGCCCACCGCCCCCGCATCGACGCCGACTTCCGCCTGATCCTCGACCCCGTCATCACCGACACCGGCTGCCACGTCTTCGTGCAGAACGGCGAACGCCACACCCACGGCGTCGGCGCACCCGACCTCGGCCTCGCCGCCTGGCGCAGCGCCTCCATCCTCAACACCCTCACCGGGAAGGAGCACTACCCCCTCCCGCACCGAACCGCCTTCACCACCTTCGGCCTCGAACAACACCGGCCCCAGATCCCGCCCACCCGCCGCCCCGCAGAGCTCATCCCCCTGGCGGACGGGATCTGACACCACCTACCGACAACCACCTCCGGACGAAGCGCCCAGACCTAGAACACCGGCGTCCCGTTCCGCGTCAGCTTCCAGTCCACCGACGCGAACTCCGCCGGGTCGATCGACCCCTTCGCCTTCACCCACGAGATCATCGTGTTGCGGATCTCGTCCGAGTTCGACCACACCAGCTTCGCCGCCGCCACATGCGGGAAGTTGCCGCCGCCGTTGGCGCGGTAGTTGTTCACCGCGAACACGAACTGAGCGTCGTCAGCCAGCGGCGCACCCCCGAACCGCACGTTCGACACCCGCGAACCCGCAGCCTTCGCGATGTCGATCTCATACGTCAGACCACTGACCACGTCGTAGTTGTAGTCCGGAGTGCCGTTCGCGTTCGTCAGCTTCGCCGGATCCACCACCGCGTCCGCCGCCGTCTGCACGTAGTAGTTCGCCGAGTACTCCAGGTACGCCTTCATCTGCGCACCCGTCATCAGACGCGCCTCCAGCGTGTTCTCGAACACGTACAGACCCGCCACGTCCCGGATCGTCACCTGACCCGCCGGGATCACCGCGGTGCGCGAGAACGCCGCCGCCTGCGACAGCACCGGCAGCGCCCCGTACTGCGTGCCCGCCAGCGCCTGCTTCACCGTGTCGGCCTGGATGTGGTTGATCAGGTCGATGATCGGCACGTCCTTGTACGGAGCCTCCACCGACCGCATCTCCGCCGCGTTCGACCCGATGACCTGGTTGACGTACGCCACGACCTTCTTGTGCTCGTCACCGAGCAGCCCCACGATCTTCTGGTCCTCCTCCACCGTGTTGGAGTTCAGGACCCGCGCACCCACCTTCTCGACCGTCCAGCCGCCGTTGTCCCGCACCAGCTCGAAGCCGAACAGCGTCAGCCGCTGCCCCCACTTCAACGGCTCCGACAGCACCACCTGCTTGCCGGTCTCCTTGTTCGCCACGAAGTACTCGGGGATCTCCGTGTGCGCGTGACCCACCAGGATCGCGTCGATCCCCGGCACCTGCTCCGCCACCAGAGCCGCCGCGTTCTCGATGTACGGCAGCTGGTCACCGTAGGACGACGTCCCCGACGAACCGCTGTGCGCCGACACGATGACCACGTCCGCACCCATCGACCGCAGCTTCGGCACCCACTTCGCCGCCTGCTCCTCCAGACCCGGGAACGTCATCTTCCCCTGCACGTTCGCCTTGTCCCAGATCGCGATCCCCGGGTTGGTCAGCCCCAGCACCGCCACCTTCACGTCCGGACCGTGCGGGTTGCGCAGCCGGTGCATGCTGTACGGCGCGAACGCCGGGAGCAGCGTCTTCGCGTCCAGCGCGTTCGCCCCCAGCAGCGGGAAATCGCACTGCTTCTCGAACTTGCGCAGCACCGGGATGCCGTAGTTGAACTCGTGGTTGCCGAGCGCCGCCGCGTCGTAGCCGATCGCGTTCATCGCCTGCGCCATCGGATGCACCGGACCGCCCTTGGCGGTGATCGGGTCGACCTTCGCGTAGTAGTACGACAGCTGCGTGCCCTGGATGGTGTCGCCCGCGTCGATCAGCAGCGTGTTCCCACGGCCCTTCTCCTCGCGGATCCGGTTCACCAGCGTGGAGATCTTCGCCAGACCGACGTCGTTGTGCGCCTTGTCGTCGAACTCCTGGTCCGTGAAGTAGTCCCAGTTGAAGACGTTGCCGTGCAGGTCCGTCGTCCCCATCACGGTGAACGCGTACCGCTTCGCGGGCTTCGCGGGCTTCGTCCCCTCCGCCGCCTGGGCCGCCGGAGCCGCGGCGGCCCCCGCGATCGCCACCCCCGCGCCCGTCACGGCGGACTTCTTCAAGAACTTCCGGCGGTTGAACGGCATGTGTTGCTCTCCTCGAAGGACGATCCCGAACGCCTGCCGGCCAAACCGGCAACGCGCGTAGATTCTGACCTGCGCATGGCGAACCGGAACAGACCCCGGAGAGCGCGATCTGGTGATCCCGGTCACTCCACCCCACCCCATGGCCAAGCGGGAACGACCACCAGGAGCACGCACGGCCCACCCCGTACTCCAGCGCATTCACCCAAGATCCGCCGCCGCGAAGACCTCCCCGCAGCCCCCAATTCACCCTTTCGGGGAATTCGAAGAACGCGAAAACATGCTCATAAGAGCAGCCGCCCGCACAATTCCGCGCCCGTCAACCACCCTTCACCCAAAGGACGTTGACCAGCCACCTGCCGCCAAGGCCTTACCCGGCGGTAAGACATAGGCTCACCACATGCGCCGAGCAAAAATCGTCTGCACCCTGGGCCCCGCCACCGACTCCTACGACCGCGTCAAAGCCCTCGTGGAAGCCGGAATGGACGTCGCCCGATTCAACCTCAGCCACGGCGGCCACGCCGAACACGAGGAGCGCTACCGGCGCGTCCGCAAGGCCGCCGACGAGACCGGCCACAGCGTCGGCCTCCTCGCCGACCTCCAGGGCCCCAAGATCCGCCTCGGCCGCTTCACCGAAGGCCCCGTCCTCCTCGAACGCGACGACACCTTCACCATCACCGTCGAAGAAGGCGTCGAAGGCGACCGCCACACCTGCGGCACCACCTACGCCGGCCTCGCCACCGACGTCACCCCCGGCGAACGCATCCTCGTCGACGACGGCAAAGTCACCCTCGAAGTCACCGACGTCGACGGCCCCCGCGTCCACACCCGCGTCCTCGACGGCGGCGTCATCTCCGACCACAAAGGCCTCAACCTCCCCGGCGTCGCCGTCTCCGTCCCCGCCCTGTCCAAAAAGGACGAGGACGACCTGCGCTGGGCGCTGCGCACCGGCTTCGACGTCATCGCCCTGTCCTTCGTCCGCACCGGCAACGACATCACCGACGTCCACCGCATCATGGACGAGGAAGGCCGCCGCCTCCCCGTCATCGCCAAGATCGAGAAACCCCAGGCCGTCGAGAACATCGACGACATCGTCGCCGCCTTCGACGGCATCATGGTCGCCCGCGGCGACCTCGGCGTCGAGATGCCACTGGAACAGGTCCCCATCGTCCAGAAACGCGCGATCAAACTCGCCAAGCGCAACGCCAAGCCGGTCATCGTCGCCACCCAGATGCTCGACTCCATGATCGACAACTCCCGCCCCACCCGTGCCGAAGCCTCCGACGTCGCCAACGCCGTCATCGACGGCACCGACGCGGTGATGCTCTCCGGCGAGACCAGCGTCGGCAAACACCCCGTCCAGACCGTCCGCACCATGGCCAAGATCGTCACGGCGGCCGAGGAGGACATCCTCGCCAAGGGGCTCCCGCCCCTCACCGAGAACAACAAACCCCGCACCCAGGGCGGCGCGGTCGCCCGCGCGGCCGCCGAGATCGGCGACTTCCTCGACGCCAAGTTCCTCGTCGCCTTCACCCAGTCCGGCGACACCGCCCGCCGCCTCTCGCGCTACCGCTCACCCATCCCGCTCCTCGCCTTCACCCCGGAACCGGCGACCCGCTCCCAGCTCAGCGCGACCTGGGGCGTGGAGACGTTCCTGGGCCCGCAGGCCGGCTCGACGGACGCGATGGTCGACCAGGTGGACGAGATGCTGTTGCGGTACGGCCGCTGCCGGAAGGGCGACATCGTCGTGATCACAGCCGGCTCCCCGCCGGGAGTCTCCGGCTCGACGAACCTGGTACGGGTGCACCACGTCGGCGAGGACGACAGCCCCCGGTAGATCAGTGCTTGGGTCCCACGTGGGCGTCGAGCAGGGCGACGGAGGCTTTCTTGGCGACGGAAATGTTGTACGGGTTGCCGTGGCGGGTGCACCGGGTCCACTCGACGCCCAGCTTGTCGAGGGTGTCCGTGAAGAGCTCCCGGACGTCGTCCGACTTGTTGGTGAAGAAGTACCGGGGATATTCGTAGCGCTTGCGCACACCGGCGACGAGGCGAGTCGTCCAGTTGGTGATGCGACAGCCGTCGGAGTGGATGAGGCCCCGGATGAAATCCCAGGGGTGGCTGTCGACGATGGTCTGCTGCCAGGGTTCGAGGGCGATCTGGCGTTCATGCTTCCTGCCGGGGCCGTGCTGGGGGAAGAGGCACCACAGGTGCTTGGAGTACACCTTCACTTCCCGGCAGCCCTGTCGGCGCACCCTGCACACGGAATTTCCGGGCAGGACCTGCCGCATGGCCCTTTCGCACTCGTCCATGAGCCCTGGGTGTGCATCCGCGCAGGCGATGGAGAGGCTTGGCGTTCGCATGGCGCGGTTCTGGATGATGTGGCCGTCGCCGAGATAGAGGCCGAGGAGGTAGGAGTAGGCGGGCAGGTTCAGCCAGCCTTCACATCGCGGGCATGGCGGGAGAGTTCGACCGGGACACTCGCCGCGTTTCGCGCGGTCCATGTGCTTCCAGTAACTGATCGTCCCGAGTGGGATGTTGAACTGGCGAGCGACGTCCGCATTGCGCGCCCCGTTCCGCAGGAGCGTGAGGGCGATTTGTCGAACTTCAGTGCCGTGATGGTGCATAGAAACACTGTGGGTGAATGATCTCAACCGTGCGTAAGGGAATGCGGATGTTCACGAGAATGTGCCCGTCCGCTTTTCTTGGTCAAGGTTGGAAATGAAGGAAAAGTGCCCCGGGTGGGACTCGAACCCACACTGTATGGTGTTTGAGACCATTGTCTGCTGCCAATTGGACTACCGGGGCCCAGGGAATCGAAGGTTCGCCTCGACTCCGTGTCCACTACCTTACCGCAGCTAGGTACGCTCTTGTCAGCAGTACCCCTGCCCTGAACGAGGAGCCCCCCGTGACCGCCCCCGAGTCGCCCCAGCCCGTAGACGCGCCCGACGACGACAAGTCGCACGTGCCTCCGCTGACGACCCGTGTCGTCATCGCCGAGGACGAGGCCCTGATCCGGCTCGATCTCAAAGAGATGCTGGAGGAAGAGGGCTACAGCGTCGTCGGTGAGGCCGGTGACGGCGAGCAGGCGATCGAGCTGGCCCGTGAGCACCAGCCGGACCTGGTGATCCTGGACGTGAAGATGCCGAAGCTGGACGGCATCTCCGCGGCGGAGAAGATCGCGGAGGAGCGGATCGCGCCGGTGCTGATGCTGACGGCGTTCTCGCAGCGCGACCTCGTGGAGCGGGCGCGGGACGCGGGGGCGATGGCGTACCTGGTGAAGCCGTTCAGCAAGAGCGACGTCGTGCCGGCGATCGAGATGGCGGTGTCACGGTTCACGGAGTTGAAGGAGCTGGAGAAGGAGATCGCGGATCTCACCCAGCGGCTGGAGACGCGGAAACTGGTGGACCGTGCGAAGTCGATCCTGCAGACGGAGTACGGGCTGACGGAGCCGGCGGCGTTCCGGTGGATCCAGAAGACGTCGATGGACCGGCGGATGTCGATGCAGCAGGTGGCGGAGGCGGTCATCGAGGACGCGGAGGAGAAGAAGGCGTCCAAGGGCTGAGAGGCCGGCACTACGGCGAGGCCCGCACCCCGGAGAAAGTGGGGTGCGGGCCTCGGCCGTGCGCGGGAGAACCCTGGGTCAGTCCTCGCCGAGGTAGGCCTTGCGGACGGACTCGTCGTGCAGGAGGTCCTGGCCGCTGCCGGAGAGGACGATCTTGCCGACCTCCATGACGTGGCCGTGGTCCGCCAGGGAGAGGGCGGCCTGGGCGTTCTGCTCGATGAGCAGGATCGTCATGCCCTGGGACTTCAGCTCGGCGATGGTCGCCATGATCTTCTGCATCATGATGGGGGAGAGGCCCATCGACGGCTCGTCGAGCATGAGCAGCTTGGGCTGGGACATGAGCGCGCGGCCCATGGCGAGCATCTGCTGTTCGCCGCCGGAGAGGGTGCCCGCGGCCTGCTTCCTGCGTTCGCCCAGGATGGGGAAGAGGTCGTAGGCGCGCTGGATGTCCTTCTCGATGCCGGGTTTGTCGTTGCGCAGGAAGGCGCCGAGGCGGAGGTTGTCCTCGATCGTCATGCGGGGGAAGATGTGCCGCCCTTCGGGGGAGTGGGCGAGTCCCAGCGAGACGATGTTGTGGGCGGGGATCTTCTTGAGTGAGCGGCCGTTGAACTTGATCTGGCCGCCGACCGGCTTGAGCAGGCCGGAGAGGGTGCGCAGCGTGGTGGTCTTGCCGGCGCCGTTGGTGCCGATGAGGGTGACGACCTCGCCGGCGTCGACCTTGAAGGAGATGCCCTTGACGGCTTCGATCTTGCCGTAGGCGACTCGGAGGTCCTCGACTTCGAGCAGTGCGGTCATCGGTCGTTCTCCTTGCCGGGCGCGGCGTCCGTCGTTGCGTCGGCTTCGGCGGTGGCTTCGGCGTTCGCTTCGGCGGCTTCGACCTCGGCGACTTCTTCCGCGCCGGGGGCGTTCTCGAAGGGTTCGCCGAGGTAGGCGGCGATGACGCGTTCGTCGCCCTGGACGGTGGTGCTGTCGCCTTCGATGAGCTTCTGTCCTTGGACGAGGACGGCGACGCGGTCGCAGAGGTTGAAGATGAACCGCATGTCGTGCTCGATGACGAGGACGGCGATGCCCTTGTCGCGGATGGCGAAGACGAGTTCCTCGGTGGTTCGTGTCTCCTGGGGGTTCATGCCGGCGGTGGGCTCGTCGAGGAGGAGGAGGCCGGGTTCGCTGGCGAGGGCGCGGGCGATCTCGAGCTTGCGCTGTTCGCCGTAGGGGAGGTTGCGGGCGAGGTGGTCGGCCTTGGCGTCGAGGCCGACGAACTCGAGGAGTTCCATGGCGCGTTCGCGGGAGGCGGCTTCGGCTTTGTGGAAGCCGGGGAGCCTGAGGACGGCTGACCAGAAGCCTTCCTTGGTGCGGGTGTGCCGGCCGACGAGGACGTTCTCCAGGACGGTCATGTTGGCGAAGAGGCGGATGTTCTGGAAGGTGCGGGCGATGCCGGCGGCGGTGACCTTGAAGGACTTGGGCGGCAGGACGGTGCCCTTGTAGCGGACTTCGCCTTCGGTGGGGACGTAGAGACCGGTGAGGCAGTTGAAGAAGGTGGTCTTTCCGGCGCCGTTGGGGCCGATCAGGCCGACGATCTCGCCGCTGTTGACGGTGAGGTTCACGTCGCTCACGGCGGTGAGGCCGCCGAAGCGCATGGTCACGCCGCGGGCGTCGAGGACGGTCTGCCCGGTCTGGGTGATGGTGTCGGTGGTCATGGTGGTCAGGCCCCTGCCTTCGTCAGGACGGTGGGCGCTTCCGCCTCCTCGTGGAACTCCAGCTGGCGGCGCCGGTTGGGGATGAGGCCCTCGGGCCGGAAGCGCATCAGCAGGATGAGGGCGACGCCGAAGGCGAAGAGCTGGTAGTCGCCGAGGAACTGGAGCTTGTTGGGGATGAGGTAGAGCAGGGCGGCGCCGATGAGGGGTCCGCTGATGGTGCCCATGCCGCCGAGGACGACGGCGGCGAGCAGGAAGGCGGAGTTGGGCGGGATGGCGCCGGCGAAGAGGTACTGCTCGGGGGTCACGGTGTAGGTGACGTGGGCCTGGACGGTGCCGGCGAGGCCGGCGAGGGAGGCGCCGACGGCGAACGCGATGAGCTTGACGCGGAAGCCGTTGATGCCCATGGCGAGGGCGGCGGTCTCGTCCTCGCGGATGGCGACCCAGGCGCGGCCGATGCGGGAGTCGCCGCTGCGCCGGAAGACCAGCACCACGACGGCGGTGATGATCAGCATCAGGAAGAAGTAGTTGGCGAACCGGCCGATGGCGAAGCCCGCGATGTCGTGCTGCTTGCTGAAGTCGAACCCGAGGACGTCGAGGTCGGGGATGGAGGAGATGCCGTTGGAGCCGTTGGTGATGTCGGGTCCGGAGGTGCCGTCGAGGTTGTTGGCGGTGATGCGGAAGATCTCACCGAAACCGAGGGTCACGATGGCGAGGTAGTCGCCGCGCAGGCGCAGGGTGGGGGCGCCGATGAGGACGCCGAAGACCAGCGAGGCGAGGGCGCCGACGAGGACGGCGGCCCAGAAGGGGAAGTGGACGCCGAACGGGGAGCTCTGCGATCCGGAGACGAGGGAGGCGGCGTAGGCGCCGACGCCGAGGAAGGCGACGTATCCGAGGTCGAGGAGGCCGGCGAGGCCGACGACGATGTTCAGGCCGAGGGCGACGGTGGCGAAGATGAGGATGTAGACGCCGATGGTGGCGTACTGGTCGTCGGTCTGGGTGAAGGGGAAGAGGGCGGCGGCGACGAACGCGCCGCAGATGGTGATGTTCTGGTGGCGTGAGGTGATCTGGGACGCCTGGGCGACGAGGCCGGACTTGGTGAGTGCGGCGAAGCCGAGGCCGGCGCTGATGAGGAAGCCGATGAACAGTTCGTCGTACTCGGTGCCGATGCCGTAGGTGAAGACGACGAGGCCGAGGGCGAGGACGCCGACGATGATGAGGATCTCGGCGTAGGACGGGAGCTTGCCGAGGGGCTTGGCGGTGCCGGACTTGAAGGCGGCCTTGATGTTGTCCCGCTGGTGGCGGGCGTTGTGCTTGAACAGTTCCCAGCCGGTGTCGTCGGGGTCGATCAGTTCCGGCGCGGGGCGTTCGAAGGGCAGGGCGAGGGCGCCGGTGAGGGCGGCGAGGGTGGCGAGGGCGACGATGAAGCCGCCGGGTTCGAGGTTGACGAGGCCGCCGAGGTCGACGCTGATGGCGAGGACGGTGTACCAGGCGGTGGCGAAGGTGGCGAGGGCGCTGACTTTGATGGCTGCGTCCGCTCCGGCGGGGGTGAGCCAGCCGAGGCCTTGCACGCCGTAGGAGGAGAGGCAGAAGAGGGTGGTGAGGGCGCCGGTGATGAGGACGAGGACTTGGAGGCCGCCGGGGTAGCCGTAGACGGTGAGGTCGCCGGGGAAGGCGCTGGTCCAGGTCCAGGCGAGGAAGGTGGAGATGACGGCGAGGGCGCTGCCGCCGAGGGCGAGGGCTCGTCCGATGTTCTCGGGGAGGGGGACGAGGCCGGTGGCCGCGGCGGGGGTGGCCAGGGTCCGGGGTGTGGTGGTCTGTGTCGTCATGGGTTTCACGCCCTGTCCGCGACGCGCTCGCCGAGCAGGCCTTGTGGCCTGAACAGCAGTACGAGGATGAGGAGTACGAAGGCCCAGACGTCGGCCCAGGACTGGCTGCCGAACTTGTCCATGCCGGGGATGTCGGCGATGTAGGCGGTGGCGAGGGTTTCGGCGACGCCGAGGACGATGCCGCCGATCATGGCGCCGTAGATGTTGCCGATGCCGCCGAGGACGGCGGCGGTGAACGCCTTGAGGCCGAGGATGAAGCCCATGCGGAAGTCGATCTGGCCGTACTTGAGGCCGTAGGCGACGGCTCCGACGGCGGCGAAGGCGGCGCCGAGGGCGAAGGCGAGGACGATGATCCGGTCGGTGTTGACGCCCATGAGCTTGGCGGTGTCCGGGTCCTGGGCGGTGGCCTGCATGCCGCGGCCGGTGCGCGTCTTCATGACGAAGTAGGCGAGGAAGGCCATGCTGACGGGGGCGGCGCAGAGCAGGAAGATGTCGCCGGTCTGGATGGTGACGTCGCCGAGTTCGAAGGGGCCGCCGGGGATCTCGGGGAAGGTGCGGGCGGACTTGGCGTCGGGGTACCAGGCCCACACTGCCTGCTGGAGGGCGAGGGAGAGGCCGATGGCGGTGATGAGGGGGGCGAGGCGGGGGGCGTTGCGCAGGGGGCGGTAGGCGAACCGTTCCGCTCCGACGGCGATGGTGACGGCGACGATGATCGCGCCGACGATCATGAGGGGCAGGGCGAGCCACATGGTGGTGCCGCCGGGAAGCCAGAGGTAGACCGTGAGGGCGCCGAAGGCACCGGTCATGAAGATCTCGCCGTGGGCGAAGTTGATGAGCTGGACAATGCCATAGACCATTGTGTAGCCGATGGCGACAAGGCCGTACATGGATCCCAGTAGCAGGCCGTTGACCAGCTGCTGCGGCAGTTCGTTCACCGCATGTCCTCCGAGACGGTTCGGATAGTTCGACGGATGTGGCCGGATGTGAGTGCGCGCGGGGCGCCAGTGGAACAGCGCCCCGCGCGGCTCGTGGGTGGTGCGGGGTGGGTGTCAGCCGGTGAAGGTGCCCGACTTGACGGTCTTCCAGGCACCGTTCTCGACGGTGTAGACGGTGAGCTGCTTGTTGGTGGCGTCGCCGTACTCGTCGAAGGAGACCTTGCCGGTCACGCCGTCGAAGGAGACGTTCTGCATGGCGGCCATGACCTTGGCGCGGGCGTCGCTGGGGAGCTTGCCGCCGTTGTCGTCGACGACCTTCTTGACGGCTTCGATGACGGCCCAGGCGGAGTCGTAGGCGTAGCCGCCGTAGGCGGAGTACTCGTCCTTGTAGCCGGCGGCCTTGTAGTCGGTGACGAACTGCTTGGCCGAGGGCAGGTCCTCGACGGGCGCGCCGACGGAGGTCGCGAGGTCGCCGGTGCCGTTGGCGCCGGCCAGCTTGAGGAAGGTGTCGTCCTTGATGCCGTCGCCGCCGACCAGCGGGATCTTGGCGCCGGCGGCCTTGATCTGCTTGCTGAGCGGGCCGGCCTGCGGGTATTCGCCGCCGTAGTAGACGACGTCGGCGCCGGACTTCTTGACCTTGGTGGCGACCGCGGCGAAGTCCTTGGTGTCGGGGTTGATGTGCTCGGTGCCGACGACGGTGCCGCCGAGCTTCTTGAACTCCGTGGTGAAGGTGGCGGCGAGGCCGGCGCCGTAGGTCTTCTTGTCGTCGATGACGAAGACCTTGGTCTTCTTGGCGGTCGTGTAGACGTACTGCGCGGCGAACGGGCCCTGGATGGCGTCCGTGGTCGCGGTACGGAAGTAGGACTTGTACTGGCGGGTCTTGCTGTTCTGCCAGTTGGGGCCCTGGGTGAGGGAGGGGCCGGTGTTGGCGGGGGAGACCTCGACGAGGGAGGCGGCCTCGAAGACCTTCTGCATGGATTCGGCGACGCTGGAGTTGAGCGGGCCGACGACGCCGAGGACGTTCTTGTCGGCGACGAGCTTGGTGGCGTTCTGCTGTCCGGCGGACGGCTGGCCCTGGTCGTCGAGGGAGTCGACCTTGAAGGTGATTCCCTTGACGTAGCCCTTCTTGTTGGCGGTCTTGGCGGCGAGGTCGGCGGAGTTCTTGATGCCGAGGCCCATGGCGGACAGGTCGCCGGTCAGGGGCGCGTCGACGCCGATGGTGACGGTGGTGCCGCCACTGCCCGAGTCGGTGCCCTTGTCGCCGTCGTCGCCGCGCGAGCCGCACGCGGTGAGGGTGAGTGCTCCCGCAGCCAGCGCGGCGGTGATGGCGATGAACGAACGTTGACGCACGATCCAGTCCTTTCCCTGGCACGGCCCTCCCCCCTGGAAGAGGCCGAGTCGAACGCTCGGTCGGCAAGGGGTTTTCCGACCGTGCGGTGACTGGGCGTGACTCTAAACGGGTGAAGGGAACGTGGAGGAGGTCCTGACCAAGGCTGTGACGCTCTTGTTATGACACGAGGTAATGCAGAGCGGTACCGAGGGGGTGGAAGAGATGAATTCAGCCTGATTCGCCCTGTCCGCATAGTGAGAAATCGCAGGACGCGCACCGAGGGGTTCAGGCGTCTCGGGCGTTTTGGTGATTACCCGAAATCGTTGCTACAGGCGACTTGCAGGACATGGGAGAGGTCCCGCGCATAGCGGGGGCCCAGGATGTAGCTGTGGTCTTCCATTGCGCGCGCATTACGCAGAGTTACATCCAGGAAAGGCAGGCCGGCGTCCTTGGGCACTTTCCCGCATTCGGTCACCCGCATCGTGACGACGATCGTGCGGACGGAGCCCGGCGCCGTGCGGAAAGGCGGCCGCGGGTCGGTGGCGAGCGTGATTCCGGCGTACGGCTGGGACACGCGGGTCGTGGTGACGGGCGGGCCGGAGGCCACGCTCAGCAGTACCTCGAAGGCGAAGGAGTGGGAGCGGGCGGTGGGTTGACCGGCGCGCAGGCCCACATAGCGGATGTCCACCACCTGCGACGGTGACGGCGGCGGTGGGCCGGGAGGCGGCTCGTGGCCCTCGGGGCGGGTCGCGTGGAGCAGCCCGACGCCGGCGAGGAGCGCCGCGGCCCCCGCGGCGGCGAGGACGGCCCGTCGGCGGCCGGCGTAGAGGCGGGCCGCACGGCCGGGAAGGCGCGCGGGGGACGCCGTGGGGGTCTCGTCCTCGGCCTCCCGCGCGCGGGTGCCCTCTCCCGGCTCCAGCGGGCCTACGCCGCTCAAGTCCACGGCCCCTCGCCGGGTCCGCCCGAGCGGTACCACCGCACACAGCCCGCGAGGGCCTGACGGTCGATCAACTCGTCGGCCGCCCGGGCCCCTTGGCTCCGTCGGGCGGCCCGTGCGGCGTCCACGACCGTGCGCAGGATGTCGTACTGCCCGTTGGACAGCCCCATCGATTGGTAGTCCCCGTACGTGCCGCTGTCCAGCACCTCACGGGACCAGTGGGCGACGACACGGGCGCACAGCGCCTCGGGAGGCGGCGTGACGGCCGACGGCGTGCTCCCGGGCGCGGGGCCGCCCGGGCCGCCGCAACCGGCTGCCGACACGCTCACCGTGAACGCCAGTGCGAGCAGGCGCGCCGCCCCCGGCGAGAGGACCCCTCCCGATGCCATGTGCCGACGCTAGGCCGCCCGGCGGCATCGGGCAACGGCTGCGGACGGGTGGGGTCTCAGGCCTTCGCGGCCGCCTGCACCCCGTCGCCCGGGTTCACGTCGCGCAGGAGGCAGGTCAGGCGGGCCGTGCAGACGCGGCGGTCCGACTCGTCGGTGATCACGATCTCGTACGTCGCCGTCGAGCGGCCCCGGTGGACGGGTGTGGCCACGCCGGTGACCAGGCCGGAGCGGGCCCCGCGGTGGTGCGTGCAGTTGAGGTCGACGCCCACGGCGATCTTGGAGCTCCCGCCGTGCAGCATCGAGCCGACCGAGCCGAGGGTCTCGGCGAGGACCGCGGAGGCGCCGCCGTGCAGCAGACCGTACGGCTGGGTGTTGCCCTCGACCGGCATCGTGCCCACGACCCGCTCCGGCGACGCCTCCACGATCTGCACGCCCATGCGCGTGCCGAGGTGCCCGGCGGAGAACAGGGCCGTCAGATCGACGCCGAGCGCCGCGTACTCGTCGAGGACCTCCTGCGGGAACTTCACGTGCTGCTGCTCGCCCATCGCGGACCTGCTCCGTTCGTCGTGACCGGTACGGCAGGTCGACTGCCGCACTGGCTGAGCAAACGCTCAGTCGGTCGTCGATTGTTCCAGACGGACCACGACGGACTTGCTGGCCGGCGTGTTGCTGGTGTCCGCGGTGGCGTCCAGCGGCACCAGGACGTTCGTCTCCGGGTAGTACGCCGCCGCACACCCGCGCGACGTCGGATACACCACGACCCGGAAGCCGGGCGCCCGCCGCTCCGTGCCGTCCCGCCACTCGCTCACCAGGTCGACGTACGAGCCGTCGGCCACCCCGAGCACCCGCGCGTCCTCGGCGTTGACGAGGACCACCCGGCGTCCGCCCCTGATGCCCCGGTAGCGGTCGTCCAGGCCGTAGATCGTGGTGTTGTACTGGTCGTGCGAGCGCAGCGTCTGCAGCAGCAGCCGGCCCTCCGGCACCTTCGGGTACTCCACCGGCGCGGCCGTGAAGTTGGCCTTGCCGGTGACCGTGGGGAAGCGGCGCTCGTCGCGCGGGGCGTGCGGAAGGACGAAGCCGCCGGGACGCGCCACCCGCGCGTTGAAGTCCTCGAAGCCGGGGACCACGCGCGCGATGCGGTCACGGATCGTCGCGTAGTCGTTCTCGAACTCCTCCCACGGCACCCGGCTGTCCTCGCCGAGGACCCGGCGCGCCAGCCGGCACACGATCGCCGGCTCCGACAGCAGACGCCCGCTCGCCGGCTGGAGGCGGCCCCGGGAGGCGTGCACCATGCCCATGGAGTCCTCCACGGTCACGAACTGCTCGCCGCCGCCCTGGACATCGCGCTCGGTCCGGCCCAGGGTGGGCAGGATGAGCGCCCGCGCGCCCGTGACCACGTGCGAGCGGTTGAGCTTCGTCGACACGTGCACGGTCAGCCGCGCGCGCCGCATGGCCGCCTCGGTGACCTCCGTGTCGGGGGAGGCGGCGACGAAGTTCCCGCCCATCGCGAAGAACACCTTCGCCTCGCCGTCGCGCAGCGCGCGGATCGCCCGCACCACGTCGAAGCCGTGCGTGCGCGGGGGCGCGAAGCCGAACTCCTTCTCCAGGGCGTCCAGGAACGCCGGCGCCGGACGTTCGAAGATGCCCATGGTGCGGTCGCCCTGCACGTTCGAGTGACCGCGCACCGGGCAGACGCCCGCGCCCGGGCGGCCGATGTTGCCGCGCAGCAGCAGGAAGTTGACCACCTCGCGGATCGTGGGCACCGAGTGCTTGTGCTGGGTCAGGCCCATCGCCCAGCACACGATGGTGCGCTCGGAGGCGAGGACCATCCGCAGGGCGCTCTCGATCTCCGCGCGCGTGAGTCCCGTCGCGGCGAGCGTCTCGTCCCAGTCGGCGGCGCGGGCGGCCTCGGCGAACTCCTCGAAGCCGTGGGTGTGCTCCCGGATGAACGCGTCGTCCAGGGCGCCTCCCGCCTCCAGGATCAGCTTGTTGAGCAGGCGGAAGAGGGCCTGGTCGCCGCCGATGCGGATCTGCAGGAACAGGTCGTTGAGCGCGGCGCCGGCCGTGAGGCCCTTGGGGGTCTGCGGGTTCTTGAAGCGCTCCATGCCCGCCTCGGGCAGCGGATTGACGCTGATGATCTTCGCGCCGTTCGCCTTCGCCCGCTCCAGGGCGGAGAGCATGCGCGGATGGTTCGTGCCCGGGTTCTGGCCGGCCACGATGATCAGGTCCGCCCGGTGGAGGTCCTCCAGCAGGACGCTGCCCTTGCCGACGCCGATCGTCTCCGACAGGGCCGAGCCCGAGGACTCGTGGCACATGTTGGAGCAGTCCGGCAGGTTGTTCGTGCCCAGCTCGCGGGCGAAGAGCTGGTACAGGAACGCGGCTTCGTTGCTGGTGCGGCCAGAGGTGTAGAAGACGGCCTCGTCGGGGGAGGCGAGGGCGGACATCTCCTCCGCGACGATGTCGAAGGCGCGCTCCCAGCTGACCGGCTCGTAGCGCTCGGCGCCCTCCGGCAGGTACATGGGGTGCGTCAGCCGGCCCTGCTGGCCCAGCCAGTAGCCGCTGCGGGCGGCCAGGTCCGCCACCGGGTGCGCGGCGAAGAACTCCGGGGTGACCCGGCGCAGCGTCGCCTCCTCGGCCACCGCCTTCGCGCCGTTCTCGCAGAACTCCGCGGTGTGCCGGTGCTCCGGCTCCGGCCAGGCGCAGCCCGGGCAGTCGAAGCCGTCCTTCTGGTTGACGCGCAGCAGCGTCAGCGCGGTGCGCCTCACGCCCATCTGCTGCTGGGCGATCCGCAGCGAGTGCCCGACCGCCGGCAGGCCCGCCGCCGTGTGCTTCGGCTCGGCGACCTGCGGCGCGTCCTGAACCGGATCGGCCTTGGGCGGCTTCGTTGCCATCGCGGCGCTCCCCCTTCGCTGGCGCGAGTCTTTTCCGACTGCGATCCTCGCACGCCGCACTGACAGCGGTGGCTGGGGGAGAGGGCGGTGGGGGCAGAGGGGCGGGGCCGAGTGTCAGTGGGGCGTGGCAGGATCGGGGGCGTGGCAGAGACAGCATCGAAGAAGACCGAGACCAACCCCGGCGGCGACCGGCCCCGCCTGATGCTCATGGACGGGCACTCGCTGGCCTACCGCGCGTTCTTCGCGCTGCCCGCGGAGAACTTCACCACCGCGACGGGCCAGCCGACGAACGCGATCTACGGCTTCGCGTCGATGCTGGCGAACACCCTGCGTGACGAGGCGCCCACGCACTTCGCGGTCGCCTTCGACGTGTCCCGCAAGACATGGCGCTCTGAGGAGTTCACCGAGTACAAGGCGAACCGCTCCAAGACCCCCGACGAGTTCAAGGGCCAGGTCGAGCTGATCGGCGAGCTGCTCGACGCGATGCACGTCTCCCGGTTCGCGATCGACGGCTTCGAGGCCGACGACGTCATCGCCACGCTCGCCACCCGCGCCGAGGCCGACGGCTTCGAGGTGCTCATCGTCACCGGCGACCGTGACTCCTTCCAGCTGGTCAGCGAGCACACCACGGTGCTCTACCCGACGAAGGGCGTCTCGGAGCTGACGAGGTTCACCCCGGAGAAGGTCGTCGAGAAGTACGGGTTGACGCCCGCCCAGTACCCGGACTTCGCGGCCCTGCGCGGCGACCCCTCCGACAACCTGCCCGGGATCCCCGGCGTCGGCGAGAAGACGGCCGCGAAGTGGATCAACCAGTTCGGTTCGTTCGCCGAGCTGGTCGAGCGTGTCGACGAGGTCAAGGGCAAGGCCGGGCAGAACCTGCGCGACCACCTGGAGTCCGTCAAGCTCAACCGCCGCCTCACCGAGCTGGAGCGGAACGTGGAGCTGCCCAAGGAGGTCGCCGACCTCGCACGCGCCCCGTACGACCGCACGGCCGTCGCGCTGGTCCTGGACACCCTGGAGATCCGCAACCCCTCGCTGCGCGAGCGGCTCCTCGCCGTCGACCCCGGCGGCCAGGAGGCCGAGGTGAGCCCGGTCGTCGCCGCCGGCGTCGACCTGGACGGCACGGTCCTCGGCACCGGTGAGCTCACCGGCTGGCTCGCCGAGCACGGCGACGGCCCGCTGGGCGTCGCCACCGTCGACACCTGGGCGCTGGGCACCGGCTCGGTCGCCGAGGTCGCCCTCGCCGCGGCCGGCGGAGCCGCGGCCTGGTTCGACCCGTCCGAGCTGGACGAGAGCGACGACCGCGCGTGGGCGGCCTGGCTGGCCGCCGAGGACCGTCCCAAGGTCCTGCACGACGCCAAGGGCGCCATGCGGGTCTTCGCCGAGCACGGCTGGAGCGTCGCCGGCGTCTCCATGGACACCGCCCTCGCCGCCTACCTCGTCAAGCCGGGCCGCCGCTCCTTCGACCTGGACGCGCTGTCCCTGGAGTACCTGCACCGGGAGCTGGCGCCCGCCGCCACCGCCGACGGCCAGCTCGCCTTCGGCGCGGACGACGGCGCCGAGGCGGAGGCGCTGATGGTGCAGGCCCGCGCGATCCTCGACCTCGGGGAGGCGTTCCGGGGCCGGCTGGAGGAGGTCGGCGCCGCCGACCTGCTGCGCGACATGGAGCTGCCCACGTCCGTCCTCCTCGCCAGGATGGAACGGCACGGCATCGCCGCCGACCGGCCCCACCTGGAGGCCATGGAGCAGATGTTCGCCGGCGCCGTCCAGCAGGCGGTGAAGGAGGCGCACGCGGCCGCGGGGCACGAGTTCAACCTGGGCTCGCCCAAGCAACTCCAGGAAGTCCTCTTCGGCGAGCTGGCCCTGCCCAGGACGAAGAAGACGAAGACCGGTTACACCACGGACGCCGACGCGCTGGCGTGGCTCGCGACGCAGACCGACAACGAACTGCCGGTCATCATGCTCCGCCACCGGGAGCAGGCGAAGCTCCGCGTCACCGTCGAAGGCCTGATCAAGACGATCGCCGCGGACGGCCGCATCCACACCACCTTCAACCAGACCGTCGCAGCCACCGGCCGTCTGTCGTCGACCGACCCCAACCTGCAGAACATCCCCGTCCGCACCGACGAGGGCCGGGCGATCCGCCGCGGCTTCGTCGTGGGCGAGGGCTTCGAGTCCCTGATGACGGCCGACTACAGCCAGATCGAACTGCGCGTGATGGCCCACCTCTCCGAGGACGAGGGCCTGATCGAGGCGTTCACCTCGGGCGAGGACCTCCACACCACGGCGGCCTCCCAGGTCTTCGGCGTCGAGCACTCGGCGGTGGACGCGGAGATGCGGCGCAAGATCAAGGCGATGTCGTACGGGCTCGCCTACGGACTGTCGGCGTTCGGGCTGTCCCAGCAGCTCAGCATCGAGGCGGCGGAGGCCCGCGCCCTGATGGACGCCTACTTCGAGCGCTTCGGCGGGGTGCGGGACTATCTGCGCCGGGCGGTCGACGAGGCGCGGGCCACCGGCTACACGGCGACCCTCTTCGGCCGCCGCCGCTACCTCCCCGACCTCAACAGCGACAACCGCCAGCGGCGTGAGGCGGCCGAGCGGATGGCGCTCAACGCCCCCATCCAGGGCACCGCGGCGGACATCGTCAAGATCGCGATGCTGAAGGTGGACGGCGCGCTGCGGGAGGCCGGCCTGACGTCCCGGATGCTGCTCCAGGTCCACGACGAAATCGTCCTGGAGATCGCACCCGGCGAGCGCACGGCGGTGGAGGAACTGGTCCGCCGCGAGATGTCCACGGCGGTCCGCCTCCGGGCCCCCTTGGACGTCTCAGTGGGAGCGGGCCGGGACTGGGAGTCGGCGGCCCACTGACCACCGCCGCGGGGAGCCCCACCCAGGGGCGCGGGGGTTGAGCAGTCAGCCACCCCCGCGCCCGCGGACGGCGGGCGGACGCAGGGGCGACGGGCGGCGACGGGCGGCGCCCTCCCGCCGCGCGGCTGGAGTCACGACCCGCGGCACACCCCGTGACGCCGGCCGGCGCGCGCGTGGCGTCCCCGCGGGGGAGTCTCACCCGGAGGCTCGGGGGTTGAGCAGTCAGCCACCCCCGCGCCCTGCGGACGGCGGGCGGACGCAGGGGCGACGGGCGGCTCCGGGGAGGCGCCCTCCCGCCGCGCGGCTGGAGTCACGACCCGCGGCACACCCCGTGACCGCCGGCCGGCCCCGGCGGCCGGCACGCGCGCGTGGCGTGCGCGCCCCCGATCCCGGGCGCAGTGTGATCTGCTCCGCGTAGGCCTCCACCGCCGGCGGGCCGTGCAGCACCGCGCCCTGCGGCCCGCGCCCGCCGCGCTCGACGCCGAGGCCTCCTCCGTCGAGGAGTTCGCGGGCGGCGTCTTCAAGCAGCTGCGTTTCCTGCACGGCCGGGCCCCCGGCTCGGCTACCGCTTTCGAGGCGGTCACGCGGTCTGCTCCGTCCTGGAGGACGGCCGCGGCGTCGAGGCCGGGGTGCGGGTCGGCGACCACGACGGCTACGAGGAGACGCCGCCGCCCTTGCCCTCTCCCGGGGAGCCTCACCCGGCCGGCCCCCGTCAGAACGCCCCCGGGACGCCGGGCCGTCAGGATGCCGCCATGGGTATACGCATGCTTCACCGCCGTACGGCCCCCGCACGCGTGCACGCCATGGCCGCCGCGAAGCCGCAGGTCGGCCCGGGGGCGAGACCCTGGGGGCGGCCACCGCTGCCCGCCTTCGCGCCCGGCGCCGCCCGCCCCCGTGTCCCCGTCGCCCTGGTAGCGGAGGCGGCCTCCATGGCCGTACGGCTGGGGCGCCGGGGGCTCGGCCTCCTCGCCCGGGTCAGCCCACGGCGACGGCCGCGGGCCGACGTGATCCGCGGCTACCTCGCCCTCGCCCTCGGCGCCCTGAGCGCCCTGCGCGGACGCATCAGGCCCCGCACGGCCCGCCGCCTCACGATCTTCATCGTGGATCTGCCCCCGGGTCACAGCCCTCTCGGTCACCGCTGACCCGGCCGCCCTGGCGCACCGGCGCACCCGTCAGCCGGCCTGCGGCGGTCGCGCGTCGTCGCCGTGCCGGTCGCCGCGGCCGCTCTCTCAGCTGACGCCGACTCCCTCCCCGCGCTGCGTCTGTTGCCGGGGTGCCGGGCGGCGCAGGCGTACCGCGGTGGCGTAGGCGAGGACGCCCAGGAGCAGGCCCGCGCCCGTGCCGAAGCACAGGGTCGGAACGATCTCGTACGGTTCGGCCCGGGGCCCCCAGTACTCCCACCAGCGCGTCGTCCGTTGCACCGCGGCGACGACCGCGCAGCCGCCGATCACGACCCCCGCCCACCAGCGGTCCCGCGCGGACAGCGCCGGTACGCCGAGCGGCTCGGCCGGCGGTGTCCGGCGCAGGGCGGACGCCAGGAACGCGGCGATCGCCACCGCGGCGACCGCCGAACCGCCGTACTGCAGGTACCAGTACAGCGGCCAGCCCGCCACCGTCTCGCCCAGCACCGGGAACAGCCGCATGCCCCACTGGTCGAGATGGGTGAACGCGTCCCACACCACGTGCGTCAGCGCACCGAGCACCGCCGACGCGTACCACCGCAGCAGGACGGCCGGGCCGACCCGCGCGCGGGGCGCGCCGCAGCGCGTCAGGGCGGCCGTGCGGCCTTGACGGGCCCTGGGCAGCAGCGCCACGAGGGGCTCGCGCACCAGCAGCCACAGCGCCACCAGCGCCCAGGCCATGATCACGTCGACGGAGAACACGCCGGGGAAGGAGTGGGTGACGTCCCCGAACTCCATCGCGCCGTCCAGGACGCTCGCCGCGTAGTAGGTCATGTCGGGGGCGAAGGAGCCCGCCACGAGGACGGACGGCACCAGCGGGCCGCGCCCGCTCCCGTCGGTGCGCATGGCGGGCAGCACGGCGGCCGCATGACTCAACGTGAACGGCAACCCGGCTCCCCGCGATGGTCGTTGCCGGACCGGCCGGCCATGAGTGCGACGCTGCGACCAGTATGCGGGAAGCCTCCGACAACCCACGCGGGCGTGAGCACTCGGTGAATGGAGGGTTCGAACGGGTGCCGGTGCAAAAGAAGTTGTCGTAGGGTCACCTGGTCGCCTCGCCTGAAGCGGGGTCGAACAGCTGAAGTGGGCAGTGCAGGGCGAAACGGTGAATACCCCCCGCGGGGGCAACCGTTTCAGGCAGTTGATCGTCCCAACAGGGCGAGCGGAACAAGGCCGTCCCACCAGGACGGGCGAAACAGACGAACACGGGCGCTCGAGTGTCCACGGGAGGGGTTCACTTCATGTCGGCGCATTTCGGCAGCAGGCTGCGCAAGGGAGCGGTCAACACCACCGTGGCCGCGTTGGCGGTCGCGGCTCTGGCGGCGTCCCAGGCGCCGGACGTCACGGCCGACACGCCGGGCGGACGCACCGCCGCCGACGCTCCGTCAGGAGACTCCGCCACCGAGGGCAGCGCCACCGGCAACTCGCCGTACTACACGGACCTGCCGCCCCTGAACAGCCCGGCCCCCTCGCCCGCCCAGAGCCCCGGCACCACCCCGACCGGCGCCGGCGGCAGCGAGACCGGCATCCCCGCGACCGTCCTGGATGCCTACAAGAAGGCGGCGGACGCCCTCAAGGCGTCCAAGCCGGGCTGCAACATGCCCTGGCAACTCCTGGCCGCCATCGGGAAGGTGGAGTCCGGGCAGGCCGGCGGCGGCCGCGTCAGCGCCGACGGCACCACCTTGTCGCCCATCCTCGGCCCGGTCCTCAACGGCGTCGGCTTCGCCAACATCAGCGACACCGACGACGGCGCCTACGACAACGACACCACCTTCGACCGCGCCGTTGGCCCCATGCAGTTCATCCCGTCCACCTGGGCGTGGGCCGGCCGCGACGGCAACGGCGACGGCAAGAAGGACCCCAACAACATCTACGACGCCGCGCTCGCCGCCGGGCACTACCTGTGCCGCTACGACTGGGACATGGCCACCACGTCCGGCATGCGCAAGGCGATCCTCAGCTACAACAAATCGACGGAGTACTACAACACCGTCCTGTCGTGGCTGGACTACTACCGCAAGGGCACCCACGAGATCCCCGACGGCACCGGCGCGCTCCCGGGCAGCCGCAGCGACGGCGGCGCCGGCAGCGGTACGACCCCCTCCCCGTGGTCCCCGTCGCCCACTCCGCCGTCGGCCACCACCCCGCCGTCGACGACGCCCCCGGCCGGCCCCAAGCCGCCCGGGAAGCCCGGCGGCGGTACGACGAAGCCGCCCACCAAGCCGCCCACCCCGCCCGCTCCCACCACTCCGACCGACACCGTCGACCACCTCGAGGCCGCGGGCACGACGAAGCTCACCGCCACGGCGGGCGACGCGTTCGGCGAGAAGATCAGCGCGCGGGCCGAGACCAAGGCCGGCAAGGGCGTCGGCAAGGTCAGGATCCGCTTCACCGTCACCGGCGGCGGCGACGCCGCCTTCACCGGCGGCGAGAGCGTCGCCACGGTCCTGACCGACAGCGCCGGTGTCGCCGTCGCCCCGGCGCTGCGGGCGGGCGAGAAGACCGGGACGTTCACCGTGCGCGCCACGGTCGTGGGCCGCACGGTCCCCGCCCTCCAGTACACGGCCACCGTCGCCGCCCGTGCCGCCGACGCCCTGGCCCGCACCAGCAGCACCGCGCTGACCTGCGTCGCGGGCGGCGAGTTCGCGGACCAGGTCGAGGTGAAGGCCACCTATAAGGGCGCCGCGGCGGGCAAGGTCGCGGCCACCGCCACCCTCTCGGCGGCGGGCGGCACGACCGCGAACGACAAGGGCCCCTACTTCAAGGACGCCGCCGGCAACCGTGTCCGCAGCCTGACGGGCCTGCGCACCGACGCCGACGGCCTGCTGAAGCTGCCGAAGCTCTACGCCGACGACAACGCCGGCACGTACCTGCTGAGCGTCACCACCACCGGCGGCGCCACCCTCACCGTCGAACTCACGGTGACGGCGCCCGCGCCGACGACCCCCGACCCGTCCGAGGGCACCCCCGACCCCTCGGAGGGCACCCCGGACCCGTCCGGCGGCACCTCGACGAGCCCCTCCGGCGGCGCCTCGACGACGCCCTCCGGGAGCACCTCGGCGAGCCCCTCGGGATCGGCGTCGACCGGCTCCTGACGCCACCCGCCCCGGCACCGACGACGGCGCCCCTCTCTGCGAGCGGGGCGCCGTCGTCGTGTCCGACGTGTTCTCATCTCGGCCCCCCGTTGCTACGGTGCCCGACCTGACACACCATCAGGTCCGCTGCTCTCTCGCGCCGACACCGGCGTGAGGCGGCACACCGCGCCGCGCCGCACACCCCGGGAGGACCGCATGCGCGCTCTGATCGCCGCCGCGTCCGGCCTCGTCCTCGCGCTCATCGTGGTCCTCGCCGTCACCGCCGTGGGCGCTCCGGCCGGACAGACCTCCCCGGAACCCATGCTGACGACGGTGCCCCCACACCCCTGACCGCCCGGGAGGGAGGCCGAGATGCGCCGCAAGGCCGGCCTGGTCCTGCTCGCCCTCGCCGTGTTCTTCGCGGCGCTGTCCCCGCTGCTGCGCTGGTACGCCTTCCCGCGCCTGGCCAAGATCCCCGCCGGGGAGTACCAGATCATGGTCCTGGAGGCGCGCGACGCCACCCTCCTGGACTACGGCACCATGACCGCCCGCACGGTCCCCAAGGTCACCATCGTCCAGACCCTCAAGGGCGACGTGGAGGCCTCCGAGCGGATCGAGAAGACGGTCGGCCGGGACGTCGTCGTCTGGGACGGCCTGTCCTACGTGCAGGGACCCGACGGCAAGATGGTCTCCAAGGTCCCCGAGCGCTACATCTTCGACGCCCACACCCAGGAACCCGTGCACGCCCCCGGCGAGGCGGTCGACGGCGACCCCGTCCGACGCGAGGGACTGGAGTTCAAGTGGCCGTTCCTGACGGAGAAGCGGGACTACGAGTACTTCGACGCACAGGCCAGGATCACCGCCCCCATCCACTACAAGGGCACCCAGGACTTCCGCGGCGTGGAGGTCTACTACTTCGAGCAGACCATCCCGTGGACCAAGGTCCCCATGCCCAAGACCATGCCGGTCGCCGGCATCACCCCCGAGACCGTCGCCGCGACCGGCACCACCCGCTGGTACACCACCGTTCGCAGGTTCTGGGTCGAACCCCTCACCGGCGCGCCCGTCTACGGCGAGGAGATCCACAAGGAGGAACTGCGCGGCGGCACCCTGCTCGGCGACCGCGAACGGGTGACGGCGTTCGCCGGGCACGTGAAGATGCGCGAGGACTACATCGAGCACACCGTCGACCTCGTCAAGGCCAACCGCACCGTCGTCCTGCTGATGACGTCCTACCTGCCCTGGGGCTTCCTGCTCCTCGGCGCGGCCCTGCTGGCCCTCGCCCTCTGGCTGGAGGCCCGCGGCCGCCGCCCCGGCGAGTCCGCGCCCGAGGAGCCCGCCGAACCGGAGCCGGTCACCGCCTGAGCCGCGCGTTGGTGTGCCGGGTCGGCTCGGCGCCGGCCGGGTCCTGCGGCCACGGATGTTTCGGGTACCGGCCGCGCAGTTCCGCCCGTACGCCGTGGTAGCCGTCCTTCCAGAACGAGGCGAGGTCCGCCGTGACGGCCGCCGGTCGTCCCGCGGGCGAGAGCAGGTGCACCAGCAGCGGCACCCCCGCGACACGCGGCGACTCCTGGAGGCCGAACATCTCCTGCAGCTTGACGGCGAGCACGGGCCGCTCGGGATCGCCGTAGTCGATCCGGATGCTGGATCCGCTGGGCACGGTGATCCGCTCGGGCGCCAGCTCCTCCAGCCGCGCCGCCTCGCCCGACGCCCACGGCAGCAGCCGGGCCAGCGCCTGCCCGGCGTCGATCCGCGCGAGATCGGCGCGCCGCCGGGCCCGGCTCAGCTCCGGCTCCAGCCATTCACCCGCACGCGCGTGCAGCGACGCGTCGGCCATGTCGGGCCACGGCTCGCCCAGGTGCAGCCGCAGGAACGCCAGCCGCTGCCGCAGGCCCTCCGCCTCCGCGGACCAGCGCAGCAACCTGAACCGCTCCCGCCGCAGCCCTTCGACAAGCGCCTCGCGGACGAGAGCCCCGTCGGCGTCCTTCAGCGGACGGGCCGCGAGCTCCACCGCGCCGAGCCGCTCCACGCGCCGCGCGACGACGTCCCCCTCGGCCCAGTGGACCTCCTCCCGCGCGTCGAGCAGCGCGCCGGCCGCGGAGCGCGCCATGTCCTCGTCGACCGCCGCCGCGAGCTGCACGCGTGCGTGCCCCTTGCCGAGGGGCCGGTCGGCGACGGCCACGGCGAGCCAGGCGACGCCCCGCAGCGGGGACCCGTCGGGCACCTCGCACCGGGTGCCGGAGACCATCAGGTACGACCCGCCGTCCAGCCTCGCGATCCGCTCCGGGAACGCGAGGGCGGCCACCAGCCCGGCCACCTGATCGTCCCGGACGCCCTGACCCGGCCTCACGACACCGGCCGGCGAGGGGCCGTCAGCGGGCCCGCCGGAGTCCTCCGCGGCGGCGACGGACCCCAGTCGCCGCACCTCCGCACGCCACCTCCCCGCGTAGGCGTCGCCTCCGCGCCGGGCGCGGCGCAGGGCGGCGGCGAGATCGTCGCCGTACTCCCGCGGAGCCTCCTCGCTCAGCAGGGCGACCACCTCCGCCGCCCGCTCGGCCCCCACGAACGCGGCCCCGTCCAACAGGGCACGGCCCAACCGCGGGTGCAGGCCCAGACGGGACAGCCGCATCCCGCGGTCCGTGGCCCGGCCGTCGCCGCCCACAGCCCCCACCGCCGTCAGCAGACGCCGCGCCGCCGCCATCGCCCCGCCCGGCGGCGGGTCCAGCAGCGCGAGCCCCGAAGCGTCGGGATCGCCCCAGCAGGCCGCCTGAAGGGCGAACGCCGCCAGATCGGCCACCTTGATCTCGGGGGAGGGGAAGCGCGGCAGACGCGTGTCCTCCGCCTCCGTCCAGCAGCGGTACACCGTCCCCGGCGCCTCACGCCCCGCGCGCCCGGCCCGCTGCCGCCCGGCCGCCTGGGAGGCCCGCACGGTCGTCAGCGCGCTCAGCCCGCGCGCGTGGTCCACCCGCGGCTCCCGCGCCAGCCCCGAGTCGACGACCACCCGCACCCCGGGGACCGTCAGCGAGGACTCCGCCACCGAGGTGGCCAGCACCACCCGGCGTCGCACGCCCGGCGCCAGCACCGCGTCCTGCACGGCCGCCGGCGCCCGCCCGTGCACCTGGAGCACGTCGACCCCGTCCAGGCCCCCGAGCAGCCCCGCCACCCGGGCGATCTCCCCGACGCCGGGCAGGAAGCACAGCACGTCCCCGGGCCGCTCGGCCAGCGCCCGCCGCACCACCGACGCCACATGCGCCGGCAGTGCCGGATCGACGCGCATCCCGTGCGGCGGGCGCAGCGGTCGGGCCGGAGGCGCCCAGACCACCTCGACGTCGTACGACGCCCCGTGCGCCTCCACCACCGGCGCACCGCCCAGCAGCTCGGCCCACCCCGCGGTGTCCGTCGTCGCCGACGCCGCCACCAGCCGCAGCTCGGGGCGCAGGGCCGCCCGTACGTCGCACAGGAACGCGGCCGCCGTGTCCGCGTCCAGATGCCGCTCGTGGCACTCGTCGAGCATGACGACGTCGACGCCGGTCAGCTCCTGGTCGCGCTGAAGGCGCTGCACCAGCACGCCGGTGGTGACGACCTCCACGCGTGTGTGCCGCCCGACGACACGTTCCCCGCGCACGGTGTATCCGACGCCGTCGCCGGGCCGCTCGCCCAGCAGCCATGCCATCCGCCGGGCCGCGGCCCGCGCCGCGATCCGCCGGGGCTCGGCCACCACGACCCGCCGGTCCGGCGACCCGCCCAGCAGGCCCGCCAGCGCGAGCGGCACCAGAGTCGTCTTGCCGGTGCCCGCGGGCGCGGCCAGCACGGCGACGCCGGGCCCGTCCAGGGCGTCGGTCAGGGCGGGCAGGGCGGCCCGCACGGGCAGCGCGTCCAGGGCGTCGTCACGGATCACGCCCCCAGTGTCGTACGACCGGCAGAGCGCCCCATACCTCCGCACGCGCGCGTGCGGAGGTATCGGGAGAGCCGCTCTAGTCCCGTTCGCACACGAAGATCGCCGTGCCCGGGATCAGGTTCCCGCGCAGCGGGGACCAGCCGCCCCACTCCGAGGTGTTCCAGGACGGCCACTCCGGCTCGACCAGGTCGACCAGGCGGAAGCCGGACGCCACGATGTCGCGGACGCGGTCGCCGAGCGTCCTGTGGTGCTCGACGTACACGGCGTGGCCGTCTTCGCCCTGCTCGACGTAGGGCGTGCGGTCGAAGTAGGAGGCGGACACCGACAGCCCCTCGGGGCCGGGCTCGTCGGGGAAGGCCCAGCGGACCGGATGCGTGACGGAGAAGACGAAACGGCCGCCCGGGCGCAGCACCCGGCGCAGCTCGCCCAGCACCAGCCGGGGGTCCGCCACGAACGGCAGCGCGCCGTACGCCGAGCACGCCAGGTCGAAGGAGGCGTCCGCGAAGGGCAGCGCGCCCGCGTCCGCGCACACCAGCGGGAAGGCCGCGCCGATGCGCAGCGCGTGCTGGAGCTGGCGGTGGGAGAGGTCCAGGGCGACGGGCCGGGCCCCCTGGGCGGCCAGCCAGCGCGAGCACTGGGCGGCGCCGGCGCCGATCTCCAGCACCTCCTTGCCCTTCAGCTCCTCGGCCGGGCCCAGCAGCTCGGCCTCCACCTCGTCGAGGCCTTCCGGGCACCACACGAAGCGGTCGTCGCCCAGGAAGGTGCCGTGCTCGATCTGGTAGTCGTCCGCGTTCCGGTCCCACCAGCCGCGATTGGCGCGGGAACTCTCCGTGACACCGGAGTCGCGCCGGGTGGCTTCCGGTTCGAACGCATCGGGCTCTTGGATGATCTGCTCCCTCGTCGTACTCTTCCGTTCATCCCGTCAGGGAGGTGTCGCGGAAGAGGTCTTTCCGGCCCGGCCGGCCTCGTAGGACGTTTCTTGTGCCGGGATTGCGGCGTTCTGCCCCGGGTGTGCGCCTTCGTGCATTGACCCTGCCCGGCTGCCCCCGTATGCTACAAGTTGCGCTGCGGGCCTGCGCACCTCAGACGTAGCAGGCTGCGCTCGCATCTGTCGTATGTCCCCTCGGTTGTCGAGGCGTCATCACCGGTTCACCGGTGGGGCGCTTCCTAGGCTGTCCGGCTTCTTCAGAGCGATACGGGCTCCCGGCGTAGCAGTACCTACGACTCAATGTCCGTACCGGAGCCCTTTCCCACATGACGAGCAGCACCGAGACCACCGCCACCACCCCGCAGGTTGCGGTCAACGACATCGGTAACGAGGAAGCCTTCCTCGCCGCGATCGACGAGACGATCAAGTACTTCAACGACGGCGACATCGTCGACGGCGTCATCGTGAAGGTCGACCGGGACGAGGTCCTGCTCGACATCGGTTACAAGACCGAAGGTGTGATCCCGAGCCGCGAGCTCTCGATCAAGCACGACGTCGACCCCAACGAGGTCGTCGCCGTCGGTGACGAGATCGAGGCCCTTGTCCTCCAGAAGGAGGACAAGGAAGGCCGCCTGATCCTCTCGAAGAAGCGCGCCCAGTACGAGCGTGCCTGGGGCACCATCGAGAAGATCAAGGAAGAGGACGGGATCGTCACCGGTACCGTCATCGAGGTCGTCAAGGGTGGTCTCATCCTCGACATCGGCCTCCGTGGCTTCCTCCCGGCCTCCCTGGTCGAGATGCGCCGCGTCCGCGACCTCCAGCCCTACGTGGGCAAGGAGCTCGAGGCCAAGATCATCGAGCTGGACAAGAACCGCAACAACGTGGTCCTGTCCCGCCGTGCCTGGCTGGAGCAGACCCAGTCCGAGGTCCGCCAGACGTTCCTCACGACCCTCCAGAAGGGTCAGGTCCGTTCCGGTGTGGTCTCCTCGATCGTCAACTTCGGTGCCTTCGTGGACCTGGGTGGCGTCGACGGTCTGGTCCACGTCTCCGAGCTGTCCTGGAAGCACATCGACCACCCCTCCGAGGTCGTCGAGGTCGGCCAGGAGGTCACGGTCGAGGTCCTCGACGTCGACATGGACCGCGAGCGCGTCTCCCTGTCGCTGAAGGCGACCCAGGAAGACCCGTGGCAGCAGTTCGCCCGCACCCACCAGATCGGCCAGGTCGTGCCCGGCAAGGTCACGAAGCTGGTTCCGTTCGGTGCGTTCGTCCGCGTGGACGAGGGCATCGAGGGTCTGGTCCACATCTCCGAGCTGGCCGAGCGCCACGTGGAGATCCCGGAGCAGGTCGTCCAGGTCAACGACGAGATCTTCGTCAAGGTCATCGACATCGACCTCGAGCGTCGCCGCATCAGCCTCTCGCTGAAGCAGGCCAACGAGGCCTTCGGCGCCGACCCGTCCACGGTCGAGTTCGACCCGACCCTGTACGGCATGGCCGCGTCCTACGACGACCAGGGCAACTACATCTACCCCGAGGGCTTCGACCCCGAGACCAACGACTGGCTCGAGGGCTACGAGACCCAGCGCGAGGCGTGGGAGCACCAGTACGCCGAGGCGCAGACCCGCTTCGAGCAGCACCAGCAGCAGGTCATCAAGTCCCGCGAGGCGGACGAGAAGGCCGCTGCCGAGGGCGGCGAAGCGGCCGGTGCGGCTCCGGCCGCCGGTGGCGGTTCGTACTCCTCCGAGGGCGCGGACACCTCCGGTGCGCTCGCCTCGGACGAGGCGCTCGCCGCTCTGCGCGAGAAGCTCGCCGGCGGTCAGAGCTGACGTCCGACTGAGCACCAGCTCCTGACTGAGGGGCCGTACCTTCCGGGGTACGGCCCCTCAGCCGTTGCCGAAGGGAACGCGCCCGCGCCGGGGACGGATCCACGTGATCATGGGCCGAAGTGGGAATGCCCCTGTCCTCACGCGTGTTGAGAAGAGGGAACACGAGGAGGAGCGGTCCAAGTGCTTGATCCGCAGGGTTTGTACGCATGGGAGCCGAAGGGGCTGGCCGTCGTCGACATGGCGCTCGCCCAGGAGTCGGCCGGACTGGTCATGCTCTACCACTTCGACGGATACATCGACGCGGGGGAGACCGGCGAGCAGATCGTCGACGGGATCCTCGACGCGCTGCCCCACCAGGTCGTCGCCCGCTTCGACCACGACCGGCTGGTGGACTACCGGGCCCGCCGCCCGCTGCTGACGTTCAAGCGCGACCGGTGGACCGACTACGAGGAGCCCGCCATCGAGGTGCGGCTCGTCCAGGACACCACCGGCGCCCCCTTCCTGGTGCTGTCCGGCCCCGAGCCGGACGTGGAGTGGGAGCGCTTCGCCGTCGCCGTCCGGCAGATCGTCGAGCGGCTCGGCGTGCGCCTGTCCGTGAACTTCCACGGCATCCCCATGGGCGTCCCGCACACTCGCCCCGTCGGGCTCACCCCGCACGGCAACCGCACGGACCTCGTCCCTGGCCATCGCAGCCCCTTCGACGAGGCTCAGGTCCCCGGCAGCGCGGAGGCGCTCGTCGAGTACCGCCTGATGGAAGCCGGCCACGACGTCCTCGGCATCGCCGCGCATGTCCCCCACTACATCGCCCGCTCCCCCTACCCGGACGCCGCCCTCACCGTCGTGGAGGCGCTCACCGCCGCCACCGGGCTGGTCCTGCCGGGCATCGCGCACTCCCTGCGCAACGAGGCCCACCGCACCCAGACCGAGATCGACCGCCAGATCCAGGAGGGCGACGACGAGCTCACCGCCCTGGTCCAGGGCCTGGAGCACCAGTACGACGCCGCCGCGGGCGCCGAGACCCGGGGCAACATGCTCGCCGAGCCCGTCGACATCCCCTCGGCGGACGAGATCGGACGGGAGTTCGAGAAGTTCCTCGCGGAGCGGGAGGGCGAGGGCTGAGCCCCGCCCGGCGCGGCGGTGCGGGCGGGGCCGGCGCGGAGGCGGATGCCGGGAGCGCCGGGCGGGCTGCCGGTGGCAGGCCGTAAGCTGCACGACATGCTGACAGTGGGCCTGACCGGGGGCATCGGCGCCGGCAAGAGCGAGGTGTCACGGCTGCTGGTGGAGTGCGGGGCCGTGCTCATCGACGCGGACCGCATCGCGCGCGAGGTCGTCGCGCCCGGCACACCGGGCCTCGCCGCGATCGTCGAGACCTTCGGGGAGGGCGTGCTCGCGGCGGACGGCAGCCTCGACCGCCCCCGGCTCGGCTCCCTCGTCTTCGCCGACCCGGACAAGCTCGCCGCGCTCAACGCCGTCGTGCACCCCCTGGTGGGAGCCCGCTCCGCCGAACTTCAGGCCGCCGCGCCCGAGGACGCCGTCGTCGTCCACGACGTCCCGCTCCTCACCGAGAACGGCCTCGCAGCCCTCTACGACGTCGTGGTGGTCGTCGACGCGGCCCCCGAGACCCAGCTCGACCGCCTGGTCCGTCTGCGCGGCATGACCGAGGACGACGCACGCGCACGCATGGCGGCCCAGGCGACGCGCGAGCAGCGCCGGGAGATCGCCGACGTCGTCATCGACAACGACGTACCGCTGGCCGAGCTGGAAGCGCGCGTGAAGGACGTGTGGGCCGACCTGGAGCGCCGGGCACGCGCCGCCTGAGGTTTCTCCCGGCCCGCGGCCCCCGGAATAGCGCCGGTCCCCCGACGCGTTGAACGCGTGCAGCGAGGGAAGGAATTTTCCGTGCCCGAAACCAGCGGTTCGACCGGACGAACTCCGGAGACGCATGTCATCGACTTCCGTGCCGCCGAGCAACTGCTCGCCGCACGGGACCCGCGGGGCGCGGTGAAGCTGCTCGACGGCGTCATCGCCGCCTACCCCGAGAACACGGCGGCCCGGCTGCTGCGCGCGCGTGCCTTCTTCGCCGCCGCTCAACTGCGGCCCGCCGAGCTCGAGTTCACGATCGTCCTGGAGCGCGAGCCGGACAACGCGTTCGCGCACTTCGCGCTCGCCCGCACCTACGAGCGGCAGGGGCGGAGCGACCAGGCCAAACGTCACTTCCGGCTGGCCGCCGCGCTCGACCCCAACCCGCAGTACCTGAAAGCGGCGCGCTTCGACTCCTGAGGGCCCCCGGCGCGGGCCCTCGCCGCCCGCCGGACGGTGTCGTGTCACGGATGCCGGTGTTCCGGCGGCGTGTACGGCGGGACGTCGCGGCCCGGCTGGTAGTGGGGCCCCTGGCGGAGATGCCGCACGATCATCGCCAGGTCGACGGTGATCACCAGCCACAGCACCCCGCAGGCGGCGGCCCATCCGGCCCGCCCGGCGAGCGCGAACGCGACCGTGCCGAAGGCCGCCCAGAGCAGCCCCCACACGGTCAGCCACAACCGCATCCTCAGCGGACTGCGCGCCGTCGTCGGCTCACTGCCTGTACGCATCGGATCATCACTCCTCCTATGAAACGTACTCTTCGGCTCGGGCGTTCTCCAGAAGAGGCGGTGATCGCGAAGAGGGGAGTCAGATCCGTGCTGCTGCGTCGCGGGCGGGCCCGCGGGGCGACGGCGCGGAAACCGTGGTGGAGCCGACGTGCCCGGCCTCCCCGGCGCGTCCGGAGCCCTCGCCCGGTTCTTCCCGCTGTACGTGCTGGTCGGCGCGCTGCCCCACGCCCGCGCCCACCACCGGAAGCTGGGCGTCCCGGAGGAGGTCTCCCGGCGCACGCTCGCCTGACGTCGGCCGCGCCGTCCCGCTGCACCGCCGGTGGCACGGCACGGGCGGCATTCTGTCGGCCCGCTGGCTGTCCCTGCACCTGCGGGGTGAGCTGTACCAACTGGGACGGCTGCAGTTCCAGCGCTCCCGGATCGATGGGCGCACGAGCGACTCGATCGCGGCGGCCGGCCTCGCGCCCGGGCTTGACGACCCCGCCTTGAGCGTCCACGTGCCCGACTTCATGGGCCCGTTGTCCCCGCGTGCCTGCGACCGCTCCCTGGCCCTTGCCCGGGACTTCTTCGCCCGCCACCACGCCGAGGAGCCCTGCTCCGTGGCGACCTGCGCCTCCTGGCTGCTCGACCCTCAGCTGAAGCGGTACCTGCCCGATGACTCCAACATCGTCCGCTTCCAGGAGCGGTTCCAACTGGGCGAGGAGCCGGCCGAGCCGGAGGACATGACGCCCGTCCGCTTCGTCTTCGGCACCACCGACGTGCCGCTGGAGCGGCTCCCGCGCCGGACCGTCCTGCAACGGGCGGTCCTCGGCCATCTGCGGTACGGGGAGCACTGGTACGTCAGAACGGGGTGGCTGTCCCTCTGACGAGTGATCGGCGCGCGACGGGGAACGCCGCGTCGGGGGCGGGGCGTTGGGCGGGTATGACACTCGAAATGCGTGAGGGGCACGACGGGACGGGCCCTGGGGCCATCACTCCGGACGGCTGCGCGGTGGAGCTCTACAGCCGGCTGCCCGTGCGGGACGAACCCGACATCATCGCCGCGGCGGTCCCGGCCGGGGCGCACATCCTGGAGCTGGGCAGCGGCGTCGGGCGTGTGACCCACGCGCTGGTTGAGCGCGGTTTCACGGTCACCGCTGTGGACGAGTCCCCCGAGATGCTGGACCGGGTCCGAGGGGCGCGCACGATATGCGGCCCCATCGAGGGACTCGACCTGGGGGAGAGGTTCGACGTGGTGATGCTCGCGTCGTTCCTCGTGCACACCGGGGACGCCGAGGTGCGGCGGGGATTGCTGCGCACCTGTGCGCGGCACGTCGCCGACGGCGGCTGCGTGCTGATCCAGCGGGAGGGCGAGGACTACCACACCGACCTGCCCCGTGAGCGCGTCGATCCGACCGGGTTCGTCTTGCGCATCGTCTCCGCCGAGCCCGTCGGCGATGGGGTCAACACCGTGCGCGCCGAGTACGTGTTCCCGGACGCGGTCTGGACGCAGACCTTCCGCTCCCGGCCGCTGACCCGGGAACAGTTCGAGGACGCGCTGAAGGAGGCGGGACTGAGAGTGGACAGGTATCTGACGGAGGACCGGATCTGGGTGCGGGCGGTGCCGGCGGCGCGGGCGGAGTGAAAGGAGTCGCCCGGCGGCGATGAGTTCGGGGCGAGGGGCCGGTCTACCTCCGTGACAGCACGACGGACCGCTTCCCAACAGGAGACCCCCATGTCCGAGACCCCCGCTTCGCTTCCCTCCGCCGTTTCCCCCGCTCCCACCGCCTCCTCCGGTTCCGTCGTCTCCGGGACCACCGGCCGGCCTCGGGCCGCCCGGATCGCGCTGCGCGGACTGCAGGTGCTGCTCGCCCTCTTCTACGGGATCGCGAGCGCGCTGCCGAAGCTGATCGCCCATCCGACGGCGTCCGAGGCCTTCGAGGAGATGGGCTGGGGCAGCGCGGGCATGTACGCGATCGGCGTCCTCGAACTGGCCGGCGCGGTGGCCCTGTTGGTGCCGGTGCTGCAGTCGGTGGCGGCGGTGGCGCTGGGCGCGCTGATGGTGGGCGCGTTCGTCGTGCAGGTCGCCGTGTTCGACGGGCAGAACGCGGCGACCCCGCTGATCCTGCTCGTCCCCCTGGCCCTGATCGCCTGGACGCGGCGCGGCTCCAACACCGATCTGCTGCGGCTCGTGCGACGCGGGGCGTGAACGGTCCCGCGCGGTGGGGCCGTACGGTGGGGACATGGACGCCCTCGCCGAACTGGACCGGCGCGTCACGGGCTGCCGGGCCTGCCCCCGGCTGGTGGACTGGCGCGAGGAGGTGGCCCGCACCAAGCGGGCGGCCTTCGCGGACTGGACGTACTGGGGCCGCCCCGTGCCCGGCTTCGGTCCGCCCGACGCCCGTCTGCTGATCGTCGGGCTCGCCCCGGCCGCGCACGGAGGCAACCGCACCGGCCGCATGTTCACCGGAGACCGCTCCGGTGACGTCCTCTACCGGGCGCTGTACGACGTGGGGCTCGCCTCGCAGCCGACGTCCGTGTCCGCAGGGGACGGACTGGCCCTGCACGGTGTGCGCGTGACGTCGCCGGTGCACTGCGCGCCGCCCGCCAACAAGCCCACCCCGGGGGAACGGGACACCTGCCGGCCCTGGCTGGTCCAGGAACTGCGGCTGCTACGGCCGACGCTGCGGGCGGTCGTGGTGCTCGGCGCGTTCGGGTGGCAGGCGGCGCTGCCGGCGTTCACCGAGGCGGGCTGGTCCGTGCCCCGCCCGCGACCGGCCTTCGCCCATGGGAAGCGGGTGGAGCTGGGAGGCCTCGAACTCTTCGGCTGCTTCCATGTGAGCCAGCGCAACACCTTCACCGGGCGGCTCACCCCGCAGATGCTGAGGGACGTCCTGCGGACGGCGGCGACAGCGGCGGGACTGCCGTAGGAGCACGGGAGCTTTCACCCGGGCCCGTCCCGCCGCCGACGCGTCCGTGGCCGGTCCGCGGGAGGGTCAGACGACGCGGGCTGCGGCGAGCGGTCGCTGCGAGACCGGGTAGGCGTTGTCCTTGTGGGTGTTGACGCTCCACCGGTACCGGGAGAACTCCCCGGTGGCTTGGGAGGCGTAGAACATCATGTGACCGATGCCGACGCCCTCGTGGTTCTCCTCCTTCACGAGGCTGACCATGCGGGTGTCGGGATACTTCGGGTAGTTGGTCAGCGCGTACACGCCGTGCGGCTCGGCCGTGCAGTCGACGACCTCGACGGCGTACTGCGTCTCGCCGGCGAAGTCCGCGACCCCGGTGAAGACGCCCTTGACCTCGCGGACCATGACGATGTGGCCGGTGTTGCCCTCGACCTCGCCCCGGTAGTCCACCGCGACGAGGTCGCCCGGCTGGAGGTCGGTGACCTTGCGGATCTGCTGGAAGCGCGGACCCGCCGTGCCGGCCGCGAAGGCCTGCCGGTAGTCGGCGGCCTCGGGGATCCGGTCCTGGAAGTACTGGGTGAAGTAGGCGTCTGAGGCCCAGCCGTAGGTGTGCCGGAGCACCCAGGTGACGAAGGACGAACAGCGGGCCTTGGCGATCCAGCTGGTCAGGTCGTCGGGGGTGCCCCAGGTGACGGTCGAGGGGGAGCCGATCAGGTAGCGGTTGTTCTCGGCCGCCTGCCGGCCGCTGACGAGGAAGACCTCGGGGGCGCTCAGCGCGCGGCCGTAGGCGCGGACGTCGTCCACGGCCCCCTTGAAGAAGTTCACGTACGCGCCGTTCCAGCGGGCCCGGCCCACGTTGAAGCCCTCGGACGCGGCCCAGGAGAGGGTCGCGTCGGCGCTGCCCTCCAGGGTGCCGTTCACGTACAGGTGGACGCGGGAGCCGTCCCAGACGCCCGTCAGATGGGTCCACCGGCCCGGCTCGGGGGCGGTGGCGGACAAGGCGGAGATCTTGACGCTCTGGTCCTCGCCGCGGACCTTGAACGCCCACTTGCCGGCGCTGTCGTCGTACTGGAGCAGGAAGCGGCTGCAGGCGGCCCCGTCCTGACTGACCGCGGTGTGCATGGACGTCAGGGCGGCGTCGTTCGCGAGCCGGACCCAGGCCGAGACGGTGAAGGGGGCCGTGGTGTCCAGGACGGACGCGGTGGCGGCATGGCCGCCGTCGAGGCTCAGTTCGCCGCCGGCCCGCAGGGCCGACCAGCTCGCGCCCGCGCCGAGGGTGAGGGGCCGGCCCAGCCCGGAGCGGTCCGCGCCGGAGCCGTCCAGCGGCCAGTGCCCGGCCAGGCCGCCCGGCAGATAGCCGGCCGCGAGCAGCCGCTGGTACTGCACCATCCGCTCCGCCTCCGCGAGGTGCGGTACGCCGACCGGCGTGAACGGGGTGCCGAGCGGGGCGTCGGCCACGGCGGCCCCCGCCCCGCCCAGCACTCCGGTCATCGCGCCCGCCCCCACGAGCGCGGCGCCACTCAACAGCCCACGTCTGCTGACCATGCAGCTTCTCCCCATCCCGTCCACCGAGTCATCCCCCTCGAACCCGTGCCCGAAGGGCCGAGCGAGTCTAGGGCCTCCGAGGAGCGTCGGCCTGCGGATTTCCGGAGCGTCCCCGCGGGGAGTTGCGTTCATAAAGAACACGGGATTCGGGCCGGGTGTCACCTCGTCGCAACGTGAGCGGCCCTGGTTTCCCGCGGTTCGGGCCGTACCGTGGATACACAGCTCAGCACCCCGCCCCGGTCGCCGTCGCCCGAAGGCACACCCCGCCCTCGAACCGACAGGAGCTCCGTGTCCCCGCGCCCGTCCCTTCCCGTTCGCGTACGCGCCGCTCTGCCGCCCTGGCTCGCTCACGCCCTGCGCGCGCAGCGCGGACCCGTGCCGTGGAGCGCCGTCGTGCGCGGGGCGCTCGCCGCGGGACCGCTGCTGCTGGTCGCGGTGCTCGTCGACCGGGTCTCCCTCGGGGTGGTCGCCGCCGTCGCCGCCATGCTCGCCGGCATCAACGACCGGCCCGGCAGCCGGCGCGCCTCGGTGCGGCGGCTCGGGGCGCCCGCGCTGGCGGGAGCGGCCGGGCTGCTCGCCGGGACGTACGCGGGCGAGCACGTCGGGGCGGTCGCGCTGACGTTCGTGTTCACCGGACTGGGGCTGCTCGCCGGCGGGATCAGCGCGATCGGGCCGGTCGCCTCGGGGGCCGGCACCCAACTCCTCGTCGCCGCGGCGATCGGGGCCGGGATGCCGCTGCCCGACAGCGGCTGGGTGCGCGCCCTCGCCTTCCTCGCCGGGGCCGGCTGGCTGCTCGTGCTGCGGCTCGTCCTGCCCACGCCCGGCGCGCTGGCCGGCGACTTCCGCCGCGCGCCCCAAGGACCGGGGGAGCCCCGCCACGAAAGGCTCGGCGCATTCCGCCCCGGCTCCCGCCTCGACTTCCGTTTCGACGGGGAGCGGGCCGCCGTCGCCACCGTGTACGACGCCGTCGCCGAGCTGCTGGACGCGACCGGCACCGAGGACGCCCTCGCCCGTCGCGCGGCCCTGACCGCCGCCCTCGACCACGCGCAGGACTCCCTGGCCGGGCCCCGGCTGCGGCGGTACGCCAGCTCCGCCGCCGAACGGCGGCTGCACGCGCAGTACGCCGCAGCGCTGCCCCTCGCGGAGGCGGCGACCGCCCTCGCCTGGGCCGGCGAACCCCTCACCGAGCGGGCCTCCGAGGGCCCGCGCCGCCTCGCCGCCGCCGTACGCGGCAACGCGTCCACCGGGCCGCTGCCCGCCCCCTCCCGGTCGGTACCCGCACTGCGGGCCCTGGACGACGCCCTGTTGCGGGCCGCCGACGCCTTCGACCAGGGCGGCGGGGGCGATCTGCACACGCGGCGGCGCGGCGCGCGGGACCTGCTGCGGACCGTCTTCGGGGTCGGCGGACGGGAGTACGGGCTGCGGGTCGCCCTCTGCTTCGGGGCGAGCGCGGCCGTCGCCCAGGGCCTGTACCACTCGCACTGGTACGGGCAGCACACGCACTGGTACTGGCTGCCCGCCACCGCCGTCTTCCTGGTCAAGCCCGACCTCGGGCCGCTGGTGTCCCGGGTGCTGTGCAGGGCCGCCGGAACCGTCCTCGGCGCGCTGCTCTTCGCGGCGTTCGCCGCCGTGTTGCCCCGCCCGGAGGGGCTCGTGGCGCTGGTCGCCCTCTGTGGGGCGCTCGTACCGGTCTCCACCCGGCACTTCGCCGCGCAGACCTCCGTCGTCACCGTCCTCGTCCTGGCCCTCGTCATGGTCGGCGGAGAACCGCAGGCCTCCGTCAGCCGTATCACGGAGACCCTGCTCGCCTGCGCGATCGTGCTGATCGTGGGGCACCTGCCGATGCCGGGGGAGCGCGGTGGGCAGGTGCAGGCCCGGCTCACCGCCGCCGCGACCGCCGCGCACGCCTACCTCGTCCATGTCCTCGACGGCCCCGACACCCGCGACGGCGTCAACACCCCCTACGGAACCGACCACTCGGGTGCCGCCCGCCCCCTCCCGAGCACCGGCGGCACCGACAGTTCCGGCAGTGCCCTGTACGCCCCCGACCGCTCCGACGTCCGCGCCGTCCGCTGGACCCTGCGCCGCGAGGCCTACCGCACGCTCGCCGAGGCCCGGACCGCCATCGCCCTCTCCGCCGCCGAACTTCCCGCGCTCGCCCGGCACACGGAGGGCGCCGACGAGATCGCCGCTCTCCTCGAACGGCTCGTCGACACGACCACCGCCTGCGCCGTCCACCTCGATGAGACCGGAAGCCTCAGCAGCCGACAAAGCGGACAACTCGCCGAGCTGCTCGAGGAACTGTCGGCGCACCGGGACCGCCTCGGACTGCCGGTGGAAGGCCCGCAGGGGCCGGCCGTCGCCGTGTGAGGCGGATCGCGAAGGGTGATCTTTCCGGTGTGCAATGTGCTCGTCATGTTCGCGAAGTGACCGGATCCTCACGGTCCGCACCGGGCGCGTGTCAAGTACGTCTCAGTACCGTCACCGCGCGAGGCGTTTCGGCTCCGGACAGCGTTAACTCCTACAGGACAACGCTTCCTGGAGGTGCGAGATGGTGAACGGGCGAACAGTGCTCGAACGCTTTCCCGCGGGCGGGCCGCGGGGATCGTGGCCGGCCGAGGAGTTCGCGCACGCGCGGCGCATGGAGGGGCTGGCCGCCGAGGTCGTCATGGACCTCGCGACGGACACGTTCCTGGTGGTCGTCCGCGGCGGCGACGTCACGGAGTGACGGCGTCCCGCACGGGCGCGCCGCGGCCCTGGCCCGCCTGCCGGTCGGGCGTGTGCGCCGCGGCCGGGGGGTTCGCGAACTGCTCCGCCTGGAGCGCGTACAGCTCCGCGTAGACACCGCCGCCGGCCAGTAGTTCCTCGGGCGTGCCGGACTCCACGAGCCGGCCCTGCTCCAGGACGTGCACCAGGTCCGCGTGGCGTACCGACGCCAGCCGGTGCGTGATCAGGACGACCGTCTGGCCGCCGTCCGCCAGGGCGCGGATCTTCTCGAACACCTCCAGCTCCGCCCGCGCGTCCAGGGCCGCCGTCGGCTCGTCCACGATCAGGATGCGCCCGCGCCGGTACGCGGCCCGCGCGATGCCCAGCCGCTGCCACTGGCCCCCGGACAGCTCGTGCCCGCCGCTGAAGTGCCGGGCGAGCAGGGTGTCCAGGCCGCGCGGCAGATCGGCGACCACGTCCTCGGCGCCCGCCTCCCCGATCGCGGCGGCCAGCCGGCCCTCGGTCAGCGGCGCGGAGGAACGCCCCACCGCGACGTTGACCCGGGCCGTGAACGGCCACCGCTTGAAGTCCTGGGCCACCATCGCGATGCGCTCGGCCAGCAGCCGCCGGTCCGCCCCGGCCGCGTCGACGCCGTCCCACAGGATCCGCCCCCGGTCCGGCTGGTAGAGACCGGCCAGCAGCTTCACCAGGGTCGTCTTGCCCGATCCGTTCTCGCCGACGAGCGCGACGATCCGCCCCAGCGGCAGGGTGAGGCTGACGTCGTCGAGGGCCGGGCGCGCCGACTCCCCCGGGTAGCCGAAGGTGACGTTCTCGAAGCGGATCTCCCGGGGGTCCTCGGGCAGGGCGGCACCGCCCTGAGGGATCGCCCGTTCGGCGGCCTCCCCGTACAGGCGTTGCAGATCGCCCACGAACAGGGCCTCCTCGTGGAGCTGGTTGATCTCCAGGACGAGGGTGTTCAAGCTGGTGGAACCGCTGCGGATGGCGATCACGGCCGTGCCCGCCACCGCCAGCGCCATCGTCCCCGTGAGCAGCAGTCCGCCGAGCGTGGCGTACGTCGCGACCGTCGCGAGGCCGGTCCAGGCCGCAGCGAACAGACCGGTGCGGGCGGCGAGTCGGGCCAGCCGGGCCTGCTCCGCCTCCGCGGTCTCCGACATCGCCCGGAAGTGCCGCAGCAGGAAGGGCCCGACGCCGTGCACGCGGATCTCCGGGGCCGCCTCCGGTTCGGTGAGCAGACTCGCGATGAGATGCCCCGCGCGCGCGTGCTGCACCCAAGTGTGGAAGGACTCGTACCGGCGACGGGCGTTGATCAGGGCGCTCCAGGCGCTGGGCAGCGTCATCGTGACGAGCAGCGGCAGCAGCAGCGGATGCAGCACGGTCAGCACGCCGGCCGCCGCGACCAGCGAGATCATCGCGTTCACCACGCGCGTCCCGTGGCTGATCATGTAGCGGCTGGACCGGGCGCCGTACTGCGCGGTGTCCAGCAGTTTGTGGAAGGCGTGGTCCTCGATCGCGGACAGCTCCACCGCCGCCGCGCGCTCCAGGTACAGCTCGGTCGCCACCCGTTCCACCTTGGGCTCCAGGCGTCCGGTGGCGTACGTCGACGCCGCCCGCAGCACCGCCCCGACCAGGAGGACGGCTGCCATGACGGTCAGCGCGGGGACGGCGCCGCGCAACCGGTCCTCGATCGCGCCGCCGCCCACCAGCCGGCCCAGGATCGTGTTCACCGCGAGCAGGCCCACGGCCTCGGCCACGCCCCGGCCCACCTCGGCGCCCACGACGATCCCGGCGGCCCGCGGATCGGCCTGCCGGGCCAGCCGGAGGCTGACGCCCAGGAGGGCGGGCAGCCTGCTGATCATGGCCCGGAAGTCCAGCTCCAGGAACGCCTCCTGGTGCTGGTTCCAGCCGGTGTCGTAGCGCAGCGGGCCGCCGAACAGCAGCTGCTCCGACTCGGAGACGTCACGCCCGTCCGCGCGCCGTGCCTTCGGTTTCCTCGGCGGCTTCGCCTTCCGCACCGTCGACCTCCCCCGATCGTGGGCAAGTGGCCACTATCGCGGGACGGGCTGCGCGAGGGCAGGGCGCGAGGCGGGGGAGGAGGCGCGCGCGGGTGTGCGCCCGGGTCGCCGCCCGGGTACGAGGACGCCTCGGCGTGTGCTTCACGCCGGGGGGCGCTCAGAGAGCCGGGGCGTCCCGGGTCACGCGGTCACCGGGCGGGACCAGGCCGGCGCGGTGCCCGTGAGACGGCACAGCGTCAGATAGAGGGGTATCGGCGGGGTGTACGGGAGGATCCCGTCGGGCCGGTGGATGAGCGCGGGGGACCGCGGGGCGTCCTCGAGGAGCGCGCCCGTGGCGTAGTGCGCGGGCGCGGGCCACTCCAGGGCGTGGTCGGAGTCGGCCGGGACCAGCCACCACCAGTGCGTCTCATCGGCGTACACGCAGCCCACGAGCGGCAGCCGGGGGAGGACCAGCGGGCCCAGGCGGGCCGGGGCGGCGACGGCGTCGCAGCCCAGCGGAGCCGTCATGCCGTCGGGCACGGCGAGCCGGCGGGGCGTCCGCGCCTGGTCGCCCTGGGCGCGCCGGAGCCGCACGAGCGTGTCGAGGCCCATGGCGGGAGCCCCACCGCGCAGGGCGCTCACACGGAATCCCGGTCGGGGTCCCGGTCGTGGCCGAACGAACCCCCCAGGGGCTGAGTCGCCCCCGCCGCCGGCTGCAGCCGGGCGGCCGCGCCCGGAGAGCGGTCGTTCGCCCCCGCGGGGACCTCCGGCTCCGGGGTGCGGCGGCGCTGCTGGGCGACGACGGGGAGGGGGCGCGTCTGCGGGGAGGGGTGCGGCCATCGGGCGCGCACGGTCTTCCAGCCGGGCGCCTCGAAACTCTGGGAGCCGTGCTGCGCCTGGCGGCCCGGGTGGCTTCGCCGGTCCCCGTGGGACTGCTCGCCGTGCTCGGCGGCGTCCTCGTCGTCCCGTGGACCGCCCGCCGGCCCGGGCTTGGGGCGGGCGCCCCAGCCGAGGTCGCCGCGCGGCGCGTCGTGGCCGGCGTCGAGATCGTCAGTGCGGGCGAAGCTCGTGTCGGCGAGGCCGACGGAGAGCTCCGCGTCCCCAGCGGGCGTGGGGCAGAGCTCGCCCGGGGTGTCGTCGGCGTCCGCGCTCTCGGGGTGGCGGGGCAGGTCGGCCCAGACGAGCAGACCGGGGCCGCAGTCCTCGACCCCCCACGCGCGACACAGGGCGTCGACGAGGAACAGCCCTCTGCCGTGCTCCTCATGGGGGCGCTGCGGGGACGGGAGCGGTTCGCCGGGGGCGCAGCCCTCGTCGCGCACGGCGATGCGCACGAGGTCGTCGCCGTCCTGCAGCTCGCAGACGACGACGCCGCTCGCGGTGTGCACGATGGCGTTGGTGACCAGCTCGGAGACGACCAGGGCGGCCGTGTCGCAGGTGTCCTCGCACACCGACCAGCCGGTGAGCCGTTCCCGCGCCAGGCGTCTGGCCCGGGCCGGAGAGCCCGGATGGGCGGCCAGCTCGAATCGGAACCGGCGCTCGGCGGCGGCCTGGTCAGGGCCTGCCCCCCCGGCGGCACCGAGACCCTGGGGGCGGCCTGCGGCGTCTGTTCCTAAAGGCGCGGACGGAATCACGCCTGCCACTATCGCCCCGCCATGAACACTTGGCAAGTGTCACTCTGAAAAATGCAGAGTGCTGTGTGACGCGGTGAGGCGCCGTGGCACACTGCTCGCAACAGCACAGGGAACGGCGCCAGTTGCGAGCACCGGAGATCCGTACCCATTCGTACAGGTCTCCGAATCGGTCTTCGCGCGGCGCCGTAAGGCTGTCAGGAATCTCTTCCGTGACCGGCCGGTCGGGCCGAGGGTGGCTCAAGTGACCGTCCGGCCCCTGCTCTTCGTTTGGAGGTGGAGCGTGAGCGAACCGCGGTCCGCGCCGACGGTGGGACAGGTGGTCCTGGGCCGGCGCCTGCTGGACCTGCGGGAACGCGCCGGCCTCCGACGCGAGGAAGCCGCCCGCATCCTCCGCGTCGCCCCCGCCACGGTCCGCCGTATGGAGACGGCCGAGGTCGGGCTCAAGATCCCCTACCTCCAACTGCTGCTCAAGGCGTACGGGGTGAGCGACGACGAGGCCGAGGGCTTCGTCCAGCTGGCCGAGGAGGCCAACCGGCCGGGCTGGTGGCAGCGGTTCCACGATGTGCTGCCCGGCTGGTTCTCCATGCACGTCAGCCTGGAGGGCGCGGCCTCCCTCATCCGCCAGTACGAGCCGCACTTCATCCCCGGACTGCTCCAGACCGAGGACTACGCGCGCGGCGTCCTGACCTCGGGGGCGGTCGGCCAGGCCCGGCCGGAGGACATCGAGCGCCTCGTCGACCTGCGCATGCGCCGCCAGGACCTGCTCACCCGCCCGGACGCGCCCCGCCTGTGGGTCGTCATGGACGAGACCGTGCTGCGCCGCCCCGTCGGCTGCCCGGAGGCGATGCGCGCGCAGATCGGCAAACTGATCGACGCCACGAGGCTCCCGAACGTGACCCTCCAGGTCGCCCCGTTCGCGAACGGGCCGCACCCCGGCACGTACGGGCCCTTCGTGCTCTTCCGATTCGCCGTGCCGGAGCTTCCCGACATGGTCTACAGCGAGTACCTGACCGGCGCCGTCTACCTGGACGCGCGCACCGAGGTGGCGACCCACCTCGAGGTCATGGACCGCATGGCGGCGCAGGCCGCCACCGCACATCGCACGAAGGAGATCCTCGAGGATCTCCGCAAGGAGCTGTGAATGGATCGCATCAAGCCGCGCGAACGGGTCTACAACGGCATGCCCGCGCGGGACTTGGGCAGCGAAGGCTGGCACAAGCCGTGGAGCGGCGGCAACGGCGGGAACTGCCTGGAGGCGATGAAGCTCGCCGACGGCCGGATCGCCGTCCGTCAGTCCACCGACCCCGACGGTCCGGCGCTGATCTACACCACCGACGAGATGACGGCCTTCATCGAGGGCGCCAAGGCGGGGAAGGCGGACTTCCTGCTGTCCTGACCCGATCTCGCCCCTTGCATGCCCTTCGACTGTCCTTCTGATGCTCAACTTCCCTATTTTGGTCCTTACTTGATCACCCACTGTGTCCTACGGAGTGCCTCATGACCGGGCCGGACCCCACCGCCGCCGTCCACATCGACACCAGCACGCCCCATCCGGCGCGCATGTACGACTGGTACCTCGGCGGCAAGGACAACTACCCCGTCGACGAGGCGATGGGCCGGCAGATGCTCGCCCTCGACCCGCGCGTGCCGGTCATGGCACGCGTCAACCGCGCCTTCATGCACCGGGCCACCCGCTGGCTGGCCCACCACGGCGTACGGCAGTTCCTGGACATCGGCACGGGCATCCCGACCGAGCCGAACCTCCATCAGGTCGCCCAGGAGGTCGCACCCGACGCGCGCGTGGTCTACTGCGACAACGACCCGATCGTGCTGGCCCACGCGGCCGCGCTGCTGCGCAGCACTCCCGACGGCGTCACGGAGTATCTCCAGGCGGACGTCCGCGACCCGGCCGCCATCGTCGAGGGGGCCAGGAAGATCCTGGACTTCGACCGGCCCGTGGCCCTGTCGCTGGTCGCCCTGCTGCACTTCGTCCCTGACGAGGACGGCGCGCACGACCTGGTCGGCCGGCTCCTCGCCGAACTGCCGTCCGGCAGCTACCTGATGATGACCCACGCCACCGCCGACTTCACCCCCGAGGAGTCCGCGGCGGCCACGGCGAAGCTCAAGGCGGCCGGCGTCACCCTCGCGCTGCGCTCCCGTGAGGAGTTCGCCCGCTTCTTCGACGGCCTCGACCTGGTCGAGCCCGGTGTCGCCGTGGTGCCCGACTGGCACCCCGAACTCGGCGAGCCCGTGCCCGGCCAGGACGACGGCGTCATCCCGGGGTACGGGGCGGTGGGCCGCAAGCTCTGACGCGCCCCCGCCGAGGGGCGTTCCCTACGGCGGCGGCAGCACGGCGCACAGCGCGTCCAGTGCCGCCCCGTAGGCGTGCTCGGGAGGTGTCGCGTATCCGACGACCAGTCCGTCCCCGACCGCCGGGTCCGCGTCGTGCGCCGTGCGCGCCTGCGGATGCCGGAACTCCGCGAGCCCGTCCAGTGCGACGCCCTGCCAGGCCGCGGCCTTGAGCGTGGAGCGCTCGGTGCCCGGCGGCAGCCGCAGCACCGCGTGCAGCCCGGCGGCGACCCCCGTCACCTCGACGTGCGGCGCGTGTTCCGCCAGCGCCTCGACCAGCCGGTCCCGGCGCCTGCGGTACCGCTGCCGCATACGCCGCACATGACGGTCGTAGGCCCCGGAGGCGATGAAGTCGGCCAGGCTCAGCTGGTCCAGGACGCTCGCCCACGCCTCCCGCTCCCCCTTGACCGCGAGGACGCCGTCCACGTACCGCTCCGGCAGCACCATCCAGCCCAGCCGCAGCGCCGGGGACAGGCTCTTGCTGACCGAGCCGATGTGGACGACCCGTTCGGGATCGAGGCCCTGCACGGCGCCGACCGGCTTGCGGTCGTAGCGGAACTCGCCGTCATAGTCGTCCTCCAGCACCACGGCGTCCCGCGCGTGTGCCCAGTCGACGACGGCGGCGCGCCGACCTGGGTGCAACGGGCCGCCGGTCGGGAACTGGTGCGCCGGGGTGAGCAGGACGCCCCGCTCGCGCTCCAGCAGTCCGACGCGCGCCCCGTCGTCGTCGAGGGGGAGCGGGACCGTCCGCACGCCCGCCGCCGTCAGCAACCGCCGGTGGAAGCCGAGCCCGTAGGCCTCCACCGCCAGCGGGCCGCGCAGCACCGCGTCCCCCGGCCCGCCGCTGCCCTTGCCCTTCGCGTGGCCGGGCTCGAACAGCAGCCGCAGGGCGTGCGCGAAACCGGAGCAGATCACGATGCGCCCGGGATCGGCGCGCACGCCACGCGCGCGTGCCAGATACTCGGCCAGCGCCTCCCGCAGCTCCCGGCGGCCGGCCGGATCGCCCGGTCCGAACACCTCGCTGGGCGCCCCCTGCAGAGCCCGCCGGTAGGACGCCAGCCAGGCCGCGCGCGGGAACGACGACGCGTCCGGACTGCCCTGCCGCAGATCGTGCCGCGGCCCACGCGCGCGGGGTGGCGTCCTCCTGGGCGCCCGCGCCGCGGCCCGCGCAGGCTCCGCGCGGTCGGCGACCCGGGTGCCGGAGCCCTGGCGAGCCGTCAGCCAGCCCTCCGCCACCAGCTCCGCGTAGGCGTCGGCCACCGTGTTGCGGGCGACGCCGAGGTCGGCGGCGAGCGACCGGTACGGCGGCAGCCGGGTCCCCGGGGCCAGCCGCCCGGCGCGCACGGCCTCCCGCAGCGCCCCGGTCAGCGCTGCCCGCCGACCGCCCGGCGCGGACAGCTCCAGATGCAGGTCGACACCGATGCGCTCCGCGTAATTGACCCATGATTCCCCCATGGAAATGCACCCTACAAGGGGTCTTTACGGCCCGTAGGTTGAGGGACATGACGAACACGACGACGCACACGGCCGGCACCACGACCACCGCTACGGCGGCGCACACGGACGGCGCCGTGGTCACCCCCGACATCGCCACCGCCGAGGCCGCGCGCACCCGCCTCGACTTCGGGAAGTCCGCCCGAAAGGCCTTCCGCGCTCTCGTCGGTTTCGACGCGGCGGCCCGCGACGGCGTCGACCCGGCACTCGTCGAAATCATCCAGATCCGCGCCTCCCACCTCAACCACTGCGCGTACTGCCTGCACATGCACACCAACGACGCCCGCAAGGCCGGCGAGAGCGAGGACCGGCTGCACATGGTCCCCGTCTGGCGCGAGGCCCGGCACTTCTTCACCGAGCGGGAGCAGGCCGCGCTGGCGCTCACGGAGGCGATCACGCGCGTGGCCGACGGCGGCGTCCCCGACGACGTCTACGCCGAGGCCGCGGCCCGGTTCGACGACGAGGAGCTCGCCCAGGTGATCGCCCTGATCTGCACGATCAACACCTGGAACCGGGTCGCCCTGGCGACGGGCAAGGTGGCGGGCACCGACGAACGCCCCTGACGCCCTACGGGCGGGCGCGGGCGACGCCGCGGCACTCGGACGCCCGTCGGCCGGGCGTACGGTCAGACGCTCATCGGCCGGGCGTACGGTCAGACACTCATCGGCCGGTCGCACCGTCAGACGCTCATCGGCCGGTCGTACGGCCCGATCGGCGCCGGCAGGCGTGAACTCCCCGTCAGATGGCGGTCGACGGCCGCGGCCACCGCCCGGCCCTCCGCGATCGCCCAGACGATCAGCGACTGCCCGCGCGCCGCGTCCCCGGCCGCGAACACCCCGGGCACGTTCGTCGCGAAACCGGCGTCCCGTGTGATCGTGCCGCGCGGCTCCAGGGCCAGCCCCAGCTGCTCGACGAGCCCGTCCTCCCGGTCGGGCCCGGAGAAGCCCAGGGCGAGCAGCACGAGGTCGACGGGGAGCGTCCGCTCGCTGCCCCGCACCGGCCTGCGGCGCGCGTCCACCTCCACCAGGTGCAGCGAGCGGACGTGCCCGCTCTCGTCGCCGCTGAAGCGGAGCGTGGACGCGGCGAACAGGCGCGCGTCCGCGTCCGCCGCCGGCGCGGTGCGAAGATCGCGCGCCTCCTCGTGCGCCGCCGAGAGCCGGTAGACCTTCGGATAGGTGGGCCAGGGGTCGGTGTCCTCGTCGCGCTCCTCTCCCGGCTGGGCGTAGATGTCCAGCTGGGTCACCGACGCGGCGCCCTCCCGGACGGCCGTCCCCAGGCAGTCCGCCCCGGTGTCGCCGCCGCCCACGATCACGACGTGCTGTCCGGCGGCCGACATGGGGGACGCCTCCAGATCGCCCTCGCGCACCCGGTTGGCCAGCGGCAGATACTCCATGGCCTGGTGTATGCCGGTCAGCTCCCGCCCCGGCACACGCAGTTCGCGCCAGGCGGTGGCGCCGGTGGCGATCACCACCGCGTCGTAGCGGGACCGCAGATCGGCGGCCATGACATCGCGCCCGACCTGGGTCGACGTACGGAACTTGGTCCCCTCGGCGCGCATCTGCCCGATGCGCCGTTCCAGATGGTGCTTCTCCATCTTGAACTCGGGGATGCCGTACCGCATCAGCCCGCCGAGCCGGTCGTCCTTCTCGTACACCGCGACGGTGTGCCCGGCCCGGGTGAGCTGCTGGGCCGCGGCCAGCCCGGTGGGACCCGAGCCGATCACCGCCACCGTCCGACCGGACAGCCGGTCCGGGGGCCGCGGCGGTGTGAACCCCTCGCTCCAGGCCCGGTCGGCGATGGCGGCCTCGACGTTCTTGATGGTCACAGCGGGCTGGTTGATGGCGAGCACACACCCCGCCTCGCAGGGCGCCGGGCACAACCGGCCGGTGAACTCGGGGAAGTTGTTGGTCGCGTGCAGCCGGTCGCTTGCCGCGAGCCAGTCCTCGCGCGACACCAGGTCGTTCCACTCGGGGATCAGGTTCCCGAGCGGGCAGGCGTCGTGACAGAAGGGGACGCCGCAGTCCATGCAGCGATCGGCCTGCTCGCTGATGATGGGGAGCAGCGCTCCGGGGACGTACACCTCGTCCCAGTCCCGGACCCGCTCCTCGACGGGCCGGCGGGGCCAGTCCTGGCGGGGCGTGGTCATGAATCCCTTGGGATCGGCCATGGCCGTGTTCCTTGCGTACGCGTGCGGCGAGCCGTGCGTCTCCAGGCGGCGCCGCGTCTTCGGACGGCGCTCTTGCGGCCACGATACGTCGTGGCCCTGGTGAGCGCAGGACCCTGACAGCGCTTTCTCGCCCACCGGGAGACAGCCCCCGCTCTCAGGCGAGCGCCAGCACGTACGCGAGGGCCGCGCCGGCCGCGGCGACGGTGCGGGCGTGGTTCCACACCGTCCACTCCCGCACGTACGCCGGCCAGTACGCGACCGCCTCCGCGGTGCCCGGCTCCAGCCCGGCCAGCGTCTCGTTGCGGGGCACGTTCGCCACCACGGTCACCCCGAACGAGCCGAACAGATACAGCGCGCTGCCCACCAGCAGCAGAACGGCCCCCTCGTCCGGCCACAGCACGAACGTCACCACCGCGATCATCGCGCACAGCACCGCCGTACCGAGGAAGACGACCATGAACGCCGGTGTCGTCGCGGCCGCGTTGACCGCGTTCATCGCGGCCACCCCCTGCGCGGGAGGCAACGCGGCCAGCCCCTTCATCACGAAGGTGGAGAAAGCGCAGAACACGCCCGCCATCAGCCCGGTCCCCAGCACCCCGAGCACCGTCAGCACGAAGTACGGCTCATCGATCATGTCAACTCCACCTCCAGGTCCTGGCTGCCCCGATACCCCGCACGCCCCGTCCGTCACCACTGAACCCGCGTGCGGCGCCGACGGCCATGGCCCAGAGCCGCGAACGCATACGCCGGCGTCCAGCGCACGCGTGGGGGGCGCAGTCCGGGCGCGCGCTCAGGACCCTGCGGAGCCGAACCGCCCCTCCCAACCCCAGGCCCGCAGCACCGCCACCACCTCCGCCGCGATCCGCAGCCGCGCCTCCCGGCGCGGCACGCCGCCCATCAGCAGCCGGTCGTACGGCGTGTCCAGATGCCGTACGGAGGCCACGACCGCCGACACCACCGCGCCCTCGGCCAGTGCCCGCCCGGCCGCAGTGCGCCCGACCCGCCCGCTGCCCCGCACCGACGCGTGCGCGGCGACGCTCCACGCCCGCTCGGCCGGACAACAGGGGAACAGCCGCCGAACCTCCGCCGCGAACGCCTCCACGAACCGTTCGTCCCGCGCCGCCCGCAGCCGCGCGTCGCGCGCCCTGCGCCGCCGCCGCGCCTCGGCGTCCGCCAGGCACCGCACCTCGGCCCGGGCCAGCCCCGCCTCCTCGACGAGCACGCCCTGCCGCTCGTAGCGCCCCTTGCGCCGGTTGAACCGGACGACGACCGCCGACAGCGCGCTCTCCTCCCGCGACCTGCGCGTCAGCGCCGCGTCGCCGCGCGGCAGGAACACCAGGTGCCCCAGATCGGCGCAGCCGAGGCAGCGTGGCGCGCCGTCCTCCAGGACGAGCATCGGCAGCGGCCCGCGCCGGCAGCCCGCGCAGTGGCGGCGGCGCAGCGGCTGCAGGACGAGGAGCCCACCGGGGCCCGGGTGAGGTGCGAGAGCCGGCATACCGGCTTCCTTCCCCGCGACGAGTCCGGCTGCGCGCCGGCTGGTGTCCTTGCCGGTGGTGAGTCCGGCTGCGCGCCGGCTGGTGTCTTTGCCTGGGGTGAGTCCGGCTGCGCGCCGGCTGGTGTCCTTCCCGGTGGTGAGTCCGGCTGCGCGCCGGCCGGTGTCCTTCCCCGCGGCGGGCCCGGCTGCGCGCCGGCGTGTGAGGCAGGCGTTCCGGGCCGCGCGGCCGGGTGCCGTCTCCCGCCCCGGCCGTCGGCGGCGAGGCCCGCCTGACGCATCATGGGCCGTGTGCGACTCGAAGCGATCACCTGGGAACGGCTCGGCGACCACCTCGCCGACCGGCTGCTCGACCTGGAGCCGGGCGACGGAAGTCCCTGGCCGCGCGTCGCCTTCGACGGCGCCCCGGCGGCCCGCGCCGGGGACCTCGCCGAGCGGGTCGCCGAGGCCCTGCGCGTACGCGGCCGGCCGTCCCGGGTCGTCGACACGCACGGCTTCCTGCGCCCCGCTTCCCTCCGCCTGGAGTACGGCCACCAGGACGTGGAGGCCTACTACGACGGCTGGTTCGACACCGGCGCGCTGTGGCGCGAGGTGTTCGGCCCGCTCGAAGCCGGCGGCGACGGCCGGATCCTGCCCGACCTCCGGGACCCCGTCTCCGACCGCGCCACCCGCAGCGACTACGTCCGACTCCCGCCCGGCGGGGTCCTGTTGCTGCACGGGCCCCTGCTTCTGCGGCACTGGTTCCCCTTCGACCTGACCGTCCACCTCCGCCTCTCCCCGGGCGCCCTGCGCCGCCGCACCCCCGAGGCCGACCACTGGACGCTCCCCGCCTTCGAGCGCTACGAGCAGGACACGGACCCGGCCGGCACGGCCGACGTTCTCGTACGGACCGACGATCCGCGCCATCCCGCGTGGAACGGCTGAGGCCACGAGCGAAGGTGCGCCCCTCCATCCGGCCGGTGAGAATCGAAGGACGCCGCGAAACGACACCCCAGGGCGCCGGGAGCGGCGCGATCCGCGTCGCGTCGGCCGCCCGCACCGGGAGGAACACCATGACCACCGCCGGACAGATCATGCACCGGGGCGCCCAGTGGATACCCGCCCACGAGACCCTCGACCGCGCCGCCCAGCTGATGCGCGAGCTGAACGTCGGCGCCCTGCCCATCAGCGACGAGAACGAGCGGCTCTGCGGCATTCTCACCGACCGGGACATCGTCGTGGGCTGCGTGGCCAGGGGCCATGACCCCGCCAAGGTCACCGCCGGGCAGATGGCCAAGGGCACCCCGCGCTGGATAGACGCCGACGCCGAAGTCGACGAGGTGCTCCGGGAGATGCGGGACCACCAGATCCGCAGGTTGCCCGTCATCGAGGACAAGCGCCTCGTGGGCATGATCAGTGAGGCCGACCTCGCCCAGCACCTGACCGACGACCAGATGGCGACCTGGGTGGAGAGCGTCTACGCCAGGACCGGCGCGGGCCCCCGGTGACCCGCGTGGACACGCCGTCGGCCCCTCGGTGACCCGCCCTCGGCTCATCGCCGGCCGAAGCCCCGGACCGGGGCGACCCGGCCGCGTCGACCACCGCGGACGGCCCGGACGGCTGCGATGATCGCCGCATGACGCGAACCGACGGGTATCTCCTCGACAACCGACGCGACGAGGCGGGAGAACGCTTCGAGGCCTTCGCCGCGCTCTTCGACCCCACGACGTTCCGCCACCTCGAAGGGCTCGGGATCGGACCGGGCTGGCGCTGCTGGGAGGTCGGCGCGGGCGGCGTCTCCGTGGTGTCCTGGCTGGCCAAGAAGGTCGGCCCGACCGGGAAGGTCGTCGCCACCGACATCGACACCTCCCGGCTGACGCCCGCCGCCCGTCCGCCGGTGGAGGCGCGCGTGCACGACGTCGGCGCCGAGGAGCCGCCGGGGGAGGGCTTCGACCTGGTGCACGCCCGGCTCGTTCTGGTCCATGTGCCGGAGCGGGAGCGGGCGTTGCGCTCGATGGTCAAGGCGCTGCGTCCCGGCGGACGGCTCCTGCTGGAGGACGCCGACCCCGCCCTGCAACCCCTGCTCTGCCCCGACGAGCACGGCCCCGAGCAGCAGCTCGCCAACCGGCTGCGGCACGGGTTCCGCTCGCTGCTGGAACGCAGGGGCGCCGACCTGTCCTACGGCCGCAAGCTTCCCCGCCTGCTGCGCGAGGCCGGGCTGCGACAGGTCGAGGCCGACGCCTTCTTCCCGCTGACCTCGCCCGCCTGCGCGGCCCTGGAGTCGGCGACGGTCCGTCAGATCCGCGCCGACCTCGTCACCGCCGGCATCGCCACCGACCAGGAGATCGACCGCCACCTCGCCAACGTCGCCTCCGGCGGTATGGACCTGGCCACTGCGCCGATGATCTCCGCGTGGGGGCGGAAGGGATAGGGCGCCCGGCCGAGGGGCGGCCGGTGGCCCCGGGCGGCGGTGCGCTCAGCCGGTGACCGTCCTGTCCGCCCTCGGCGTCGCGTGGTCGCCGGGCGCGGGCGGTCTGCCGCCCACGCGTTCCACCGCGTGAGCGCCCGCCGCGCAGCCCTCGGCGGCCGCGTCGCCCGGGGCGGCTCCGGCGAGCAGGGCCGCGAGGAACGCGCCCGTGAAGGCGTCGCCGGCTCCCGTGGTGTCGCACGGGGTGGCCGGGACCGCGGGAACGCGGGCGATCACGGCGCCGCCCCGGGCCACCACCGCACCGTCCGCGCCGTGCTTCGTCACGACCAGCGGGAACTGACGGCTCAGGGCGGCCGTCGCCTGTGCCCCGTCCGACCGGCCCGTCAGCAGACAGGCCTCGTCATGGCTCGGCAGCAGCACGTCCACACCCTGCACGAGCGTCAGGAAACGCTCCACGCCCAGCTTCACCAGGAACCCCGCCGACGCCGGATCCAGGCTCACCGGCACGCCACGCGCGTGTGCCGACGCCAGCGCCGTGCGCACCACCGCCCGCCCGGACGCGGAGAACAGCAGGTACCCCGACAGATGCAGCCGGCCGACCCCGTCCAGCAACGCGTCCGACCAGTCGTCCGGCTCCAGCCGGAGGGACGCGCCGCTGTCGGTGAGGAACGTCCGCTCGCCCGCCGCCCCCGTGTCGACCAGGCAGATCACCGTGCCCGTCGTCGCCTCGGGATCGACGACGAGCCGGGGCCGCACCCCGCAGGCGATCAGCGCCCGCTCGTGCCAGGCCGCCCCGTCCGCCCCCACCCGGCCGAGCAGCCGTACGTCCGCACACCCCCGGTGCGCCGCCCAGCACGCCACGTTGGCGCCCGCCCCGCCCGGCAGGGTCCGGATCACGGAGGCCGTGTCGGTGCCCGAGGCCAGCGGTCCGCGATGCCGTGCGACGACGTCCGTCACGACGTCCCCCACGACCAGCAGCGCCCCGCCCGAACCGCCCTCACGGCCCCTGCCGGAGGCGCCCTCACCGGCCCCGCCAGGGCCGGCGCCGGGCGCCGCCCCGGCGGGCCCCACGCTCACGCCCCGGCCCACGCCGACGCGATCCGCCCGGCCAGCCGCACGTTCCCCCGCACCGCCGCCAGGTTGGCGCTCAGCGACGCGCCGTCGGTGTGCCGGACCAGGTAGTCGAGCAGGAACGGGGTGACGCCCTGACCGGTGACGCCCTCCGCCGCGCACGCGTGCAGCGCGTCGGCCAGCACGCGCGCGTGCAGACCGGGATCGAGCTGCTCCGCCTCGGGCACGGGATTCGCGACGATCAGCGCCGACTCGGGCCCGCCGAGCTCGTCCTGCGCGCGCATCACGTCCGCCACCTGCGCAGGGCTCTCCAGCCTCCAGTCCACGGGATGACCCGAGTCGGACAGGTAGAAACCGGGGAAGCGGTCCGTGCCGTACCCGGCCACGGCGACGCCCAGCGTCTCCAGGCGCTGCAGGGTCGCGGGCACGTCCAGGATGGACTTCACGCCCGCGCACACGACCGTGATCCGCGTGCGCGCCAGCAGGCCGAGGTCGGCCGACTCGTCCTGGCTCGCCGTCCACTCCCGGTGCACCCCGCCGAGCCCGCCCGTGGCGAACACCCGGACGCCCGCCAGGGTGGCCAACAGGGCCGTCGCCGAGACGGTGGTCGCGCCGCTCGCCCCGGAGGCGACCGCGAGCGGCAGGTCGCGGTGGCCCAGCTTGCGGATGCCGTCCTCGTTGGCGACCCGCTCCAACTGCTCCTTGTCCAGACCGACATGGGGGCGCCCGTCCAGCACGGCGATCGTCGCGGGCACAGCGCCCTCCGCACGCACCACCGCCTCCAGCTCCCGCGCCACCTGCAGGTTGCGTGGGCGCGGCAGCCCATGAGCGATGATCGTGGACTCCAGGGCCACCACGGGGCGACGCGCGTCGACCGCCTCCCGCACCTCTTCCGACACCACCAGCACCACGAGCCGGCCTCCCGTCGATCGGTCCTGCCTCGTCTCTGGATCTCTGGCGGGCGGGACGCCCGGTCAAACCCCCGCAGCCTGTCGGCGACGCCACCGGCCCGGGACGCATGACCGGCGACACCCGCCCGGGACGCACGAGCGGCACGGCCGGCCCGAGGCGCATGACCGGCCGCACGAGGCCGGCGCTACGCCCGCAGGACCTTGCCCCGGGTGAACAGCGCCAGCGCGGCCAGCGGAAGGAGCAGACACGCCGCCACCAGGTTCAGCCATCCATAGCTCGCCCGGGCGACCACGAGGCCGGCGACCGCTCCGCCGATGCCCGCCGAGGCGTTCATGACGAGGTCGGACAGCCCCTGTGCGGCGGCCCGCGCGGGCTGCGGCACGGCGTCGGTGAGCAGCGCCGACCCGGAGACCAGCCCCGCCGACCAGCCCAGACCGAGCACGAAGAGCCCTGCGGCGGTCTGCCCGTTGCTGCCGCCCGCCGTGCCGGACAGGAACAGCGCACAGGCCAGCAGCCCGGCCGCCAGCCCCGTGACGGACAGCCGCCCCACCCGGTCCGCCAGCCGCCCCATCAGCGGGGAGAACGCGTACATGCCCGCGATGTGCACGCTGATGACCAGCCCGATCAGATCGATGCCGGCGCCGTGGTGGGCGAGGGCGACCGGGGTCATCGACATGACCGACACCATCGCCGTGTGGGACACGGCGACCGTCACCAGCGCGAGCCGCGCGAGGGGCGAGGAGGCCACCGCGGACAGCCCCGCGCGCAGGGAACGGGCCTCGGCCGACCGCTCCTCCTCGGGCGCGAGCGACCGTGCCGTCAGCAGGGGGTCCGGGCGCAGCAGGACGGCGATCACCACCGCCGAGATCAGGAAGATCCCGGCCGCCCACAGGAACGGTCCCGCCGCCGCGGGTATCCCCAGGGGGGAGACGCTGCGGCCGGCGGGCGCGGCGATGTTCGGGCCCAGGACCGCGCCGACGGTGGTCGCCCACACGACGAGCGAGATGGACCGGGCCCGCCGGTCCGGCTCCGCCAGGTCGGCGGCCGCGTACCGGGCCTGGAGGTTCGCCGCCGACGCCGCGCCGAACGCGGCCATCCCGCACAGCAGCAGCGGGAAGCTCCCGATCCGTGCCGCCAGCACGACGAGACCGCCGCCCAGCGCACCCACGAGGTAGGCCAGCACCAGCCCGGGCCTGCGGCCCCGCGCGGTCATCAGCGCGGCCAGCGGCACCGACAGCACGGCCGTGCCGGCGACGGTCGAGGTGGCCGCGAGCCCGGACAGCGCCTCGGTGCCGCTGACCTCCTGCGCCAGCACGGCGGACAACGCGATGCCGGTGGCGACGCCCAGCCCGCCGAGGATCTGGCCGACGACCAGCACCGCGGTCGTGCGGCGTCGCAGCGCGGGCAGCAGCTCCGCGCTGACGGTCGGGAGGGCCCCCTCCACAGCGGTCACGACGTCCACCCGGCCTGGTGGAGGCGGTCGCTGGACCGAGCCGGCCCCCGGCCGGACGGATACGTGTGCGTGTCATGAATGGTCACTGGCGCAGTGTCCCCCTTGCCTGCCTTCCCGCCCATCCCGCGGCCTCAGAACAGCGGCTCGGGCAGCACCCCCTCCAGCGCGAGCAGCTTCCGCTTGGCCTCCAGTCCGCCCCCGAACCCGCCGATCCCGCCGTCGCTCTCCACGACCCGGTGACAGGGCACCACGACGGGAAGCGGGTTGGCGCCCATCGCCAGCCCCACCGCCTGCGCGGCCCGCGGCTGCCCCACCCGTCTCGCCAGCTCGCCGTACCCCACCACCGCTCCGTACGGCACGCCGGCGGCAAGCTCACGCAGCACCCGCCGGTTGAAGCCGGAGATCAACGACCAGTCCAGCGGCAGCTCGAAATCCTTGCGCGCGCCGGCGAAGTAGGCCACCACCTGAGATGCCGCCTCCGCCAGCAGGGGGGCGGCGGGCGCCTCGACCGGCTCCGCCCCCAGCCGGTCCGCGAGACGGCCGAGCGCCCGGTCCCGCACCGCGTCGGCGGCGTGAAAGACGACGTTGACCAGCCCCTCGTCGGTCGCGGCCAGCAGCAGCGGACCGATGCCGGTACCGACGACGGTCCACACGACGCGCTGCTCGTTCTGCCCCTGGCTGTCCATGCGCCCACCGTACGACCCGCCACTGACAACGCACCCCGGGCGCCCGGCGGGCTTCAGGGCGAGGCCAGCGCCTGCCGGACCACGTCGGGCTTGTCGGTGATGAGGCCGTCGACGCCGTAGCCGGCCACGCTGCGGGCGAGGGCCGCGTCGTCGACGGTCCAGACGAAGATCCTCAACGGCCTGCCGTGCGGCCCGGCCGTCGCGTGCACGGCGGCGACGTACTCCGGCGAGAGGGAGACGTGCGAGGGATTGATCAGATCGGCGAAGCGGGCGCAGGCCGGCAGGTCCGCCACCGCCGGTCTGCCGAGCAGTCCGGTCGTCACCGCCGGGTCGAGGTCGTGGACCGCGCGCAGGCTGGCCGCGCTGAAGCTCTGCACGATCAGCCGGCCGCGCAGGTGGCGCCGGTCGAGCCAGTCCTCGTCGCCGAGCACCTTGAGGATCTGCTGTTCGATCCCCGGATACAGCTCAGGGTTCTTGATCTCCAGCAGCAGCCTCTGGTGGTGGCGCTCCACACGGCGGACGTACTGCGTCAGCGTCGGCACGCGCGTGCCCGCGTACGCGGGGGCGAACCAGCTGCCCGCGTCGAGCCGCGCGATCTCGGCAGCCGTGAAGTCCTGCACCTTCCAGGGGGAGCGCCCGGGAAAGACCTCCTCGACGTCGGTGGTCCGCTCCAGGCTCTCGTCGTGGACGACGACGAGTTCACCGTCCTTGGTGCGCTGCACGTCGTTCTCCACCCACGACACGCCCAGGCCGGCCGCCGCGTCGACGGCGGCGAGGGTGTTCTCCGGGGCCCGGGCGGACGCGCCCCGGTGGGCGATCAGGGCAGGCCGGACGCCGACGGCCGCGGGGGCGTCGACGACGGGGAGCAGGAGGGCGACGGCGCCCAGGAGCGCGGTGGCCGGGGCGACTGCGCGCGCGTGCATTGCGGACTCCTCGCATCAAGATGTCACGTTCAGCACCACTGTGGCAGCGGAGAGTCATCGGCGGCGGCGGTTCAGGATGCCCACAGAAGGAAAGACGGCGTCCTGGCCCGCTCACCAAGGCCGCACAAGTGGGGCAAGGACGTGATTCTTTGCCGGAAAATCGTTCGACCATTGCGGTGGGGGTCATACTTTCTGCGTCATCCCCGGCCGCTCGCGCGATCTGGGAAGGGGCGCGCTTCAGGAAGTCCAGCAACAGGGCGGAAGGGCAACCGCGCATGCACGGCACGGTCGACGGATTCAGCTACGGACTCGTCACACCGCTGGTGGCCTACCTCATGGCCTGCCTCGGCGGTGCGCTCGGCCTGCGCTGCACGACCAGAGCCCTGCTCGTGGCCCACTCCTGGCGCCCCGGGTGGCTCGCCCTGGGCGCGGCGGCGATCGGCTCCGGCATCTGGACCATGCACTTCATCGCCATGATGGGTTTCTCGGTGGCGGGCGCCCCCATCCACTACGACAAGCCGATGACCTACGCCAGTCTGGGCGTCGCGATCGTCATGGTGGGCGTGGGGATCTTCATCGTCGGCTACCGGGGCGCGACCGGGACCGCGCTGTTCACCGGCGGCACCATCACCGGACTGGGCATCGCGTCCATGCACTACCTGGGCATGGCCGGGATGCGCTTCAACGGCAGGTTCGAGTACAACACGCTGACGGTGGCGCTCTCCGTCGCCATAGCCATGGCCGCCGCCACCGCCGCCCTGTGGGCCGCCGGCCAGGTCAGGGGCTTCCTGTGGAGCGTCGGCGCGAGCCTCGTCATGGGACTGGCCGTGACCGGCATGCACTACACGGGCATGGCCGCCCTCAGCGTCCACCTGCACACCACCGGCGCCCCCTCCCAGGGCGACTCACCGGCCGGTCTGCTCGCGCCGATGCTGATCGGCCCCCTCGCCTTCCTCTGCCTCGCGGGCGTCGTCGTGATGTTCGACCCGCTGATGGTCATGGGCAGGCCCGACCGGATGCCGGAACGGACCGGGCGGGGCGCCCCCGCCCGCCCCGCTCACCCGGCGCACACCGCCCGGCGGCCCCCGCAGCGCACCCGCAGCAAGGTGACCGCCCACGAGTCCCGGACCCCGCAGAACCGCTGATCGGACCCCGTTGTCAGTGCCGGGTCGTACGGTTGATGGCATGCGGCCCGTTTCCCACATCGAACGCACGGTGGCGCCCTTCGAGGTCGTCAGTCCCTACCAGCCCAGCGGCGACCAGCCCGCTGCCATCGCCGAACTCGCCAAGCGCGTCGAGTCCGGCGAGAAGGACGTCGTCCTGCTCGGCGCGACCGGCACCGGCAAGTCCGCCACCACCGCGTGGATGATCGAGAAGCTCCAGCGCCCCACGCTCGTCATGGCGCCGAACAAGACGCTGGCCGCCCAGCTGGCGAACGAGTTCCGCGAACTGCTGCCGAACAACGCGGTCGAATACTTCGTCTCGTACTACGACTACTACCAGCCCGAGGCGTACGTCCCGCAGTCGGACACCTACATCGAGAAGGACTCCTCGATCAACGAGGAGGTCGAGCGGCTGCGGCACTCCGCGACCAACTCGCTGCTCACCCGCCGCGACGTCGTCGTGGTCGCCTCGGTCTCCTGCATCTACGGCCTGGGCACGCCGCAGGAGTACGTGGACCGCATGGTCCGGCTGAAGGTCGGCGAGGAGATCGACCGGGACGAACTGCTGCGCCGCTTCGTGGACATCCAGTACACGCGCAACGACCTGGCGTTCACCCGCGGCACCTTCCGGGTGCGCGGCGACACGATCGAGATCTTCCCGGTCTACGAGGAACTCGCCGTCCGCATCGAGATGTTCGGCGACGAGATCGAGGCGCTGTCCACGCTGCACCCGCTCACCGGCGAGATCATCAGCGACGACGACCAGCTGTACGTCTTCCCCGCCTCCCACTACGTCGCCGGCCCCGAGCGCCTGGAGCGGGCCGTCAACGACATCGAGAAGGAACTCGTCGAGCGCCTCGCCGAGCTGGAGAAGCAGGGCAAGCTCCTGGAAGCCCAGCGCCTGCGCATGCGCACCACCTACGACATCGAGATGCTCCGCCAGATCGGCAGCTGCTCCGGCGTGGAGAACTACTCGATGCACTTCGACGGCCGCTCGCCCGGATCCCCGCCCAACACCCTGCTCGACTACTTCCCGGACGACTTCCTCCTCGTCATCGACGAGTCCCATGTCACCGTGCCGCAGATCGGCGCCATGTACGAGGGCGACGCCTCCCGCAAGCGCACCCTCGTCGACCACGGCTTCCGGCTGCCCTCCGCGCTCGACAACCGCCCCCTGAAGTGGGAGGAGTTCCAGGAGCGCATCGGACAGACCGTCTACCTCTCGGCGACGCCCGGCAAGTACGAACTCTCCCGCGGCGACGGCGTCGTCGAGCAGATCATCCGCCCCACCGGCCTCATCGACCCGGAGGTCGTCGTCAAGCCGACCGAGGGCCAGATCGACGACCTGGTGCACGAGATCCGCGCGCGCGTGGAGAAGGACGAACGCGTCCTGGTCACCACGCTCACCAAGAAGATGGCCGAGGACCTCACCGACTACTTCCTCGAACTCGGCATCCAGGTCCGCTATCTGCACAGCGACGTGGACACGCTGCGCCGGATCGAGCTGCTGCGTGAGCTGCGGGCCGGCGAGTTCGACGTACTCGTCGGCATCAACCTGCTGCGCGAGGGCCTCGACCTGCCCGAGGTCTCCCTGGTGGCGATCCTCGACGCCGACAAGGAGGGCTTCCTGCGCTCCGGCACCTCGCTGATCCAGACCATCGGCCGCGCCGCGCGCAACGTCTCCGGTCAGGTGCACATGTACGCCGACAAGATCACCCCCGGGATGGAGCGGGCGATCGAGGAGACCAACCGCCGCCGGGAGAAGCAGATCGCCTACAACGAGGCGAACGGCATCGACCCGCAGCCGCTCCGCAAGAAGATCAACGACATCGTGGCGCAGATCGCCCGCGAGGAGGTCGACACCGAGCAGCTGCTCGGCACGGGCTATCGCGCGAAGAAGGACGGCCGGGGCGCCAAGGCGCCGGTGCCCGCTCTCGGCGACAAGGCCCTGGGGGCGGCGAAGCCGGCCAGGCCCGCGAAGGGCAAGGCCAAGGAGACGGTCCCCACCGACCGTCCGGCGGCCGAACTCGCCGAGCAGATCGAGGCGATGACCGAGCGGATGCGGGCCGCCGCCGCGGACCTCCACTTCGAGGTCGCGGCCCGACTGCGCGACGAGGTCTCCGAGATGAAGAAGGAACTGCGCCAGATGAAGGAGGCCGGTCTGGCCTGAGGTGCCGGAGGGGCCCGCCGCAGGACGCTCTGTGTTGCAAGAACGACACAAAGTCCGGGCGTGGGTACGGCACTGTCAGTGCCCTTGCGTAGGGTTTTCGTCAACCGCGGGTTCCGCGGCAACAGGGGACAGCCGAGAGGGGAATCAGCGCGTGACCGTCAACATGACCAAGGGTCAGGCCATCAGTCTTCAGAAGAACGACGGAGGCAGCCTGACCGCGGTGCGCATGGGTCTCGGATGGCAGGCTGCACCTCGGCGCGGCCTGTTCGGCTCCCGCACCCGGGAGATCGACCTCGATGCCTCCGCCGTCCTCTTCGCGGACAAGCAGCCGGTCGACGTCGTCTTCTTCCGCCACCTGGTGAGCGACGACGGTTCCGTGCGGCACACCGGCGACAACCTCGTCGGCGGTGTGGGCCAGGGCGGCGACGACGAGGCGATCCTCGTCGACCTGTCCCGTGTGCCGGTCCACATCGACCAGATCATCTTCACGGTGAACTCCTTCACCGGCCAGACGTTCCAGGAGGTGCAGAACGCGTTCTGCCGCCTGGTCGACGAGACCAACGGCCAGGAGCTGGCCCGCTACACGCTCGCGGGCGGCGGCGCCTACACGGCCCAGATCATGGCGAAGGTGCACCGGGTGGGCTCGGGCTGGAACATGACGGCCCTCGGCACGCCGGCCAACGGCCGTACCTTCCAGGACCTGATGCCCGCGATCCTGCCGGCGCTGTAGGACGACGGTCCCAGCGGCACACGACAACACCACACACGACCGACGCGACCGACGCGACGCAGGGGGACGACAGGCGATGACGGCCGAGCTGGTGCGGGGACAGAACCACCCGCTTGTCGAGGTCCGCCTCGAGATCAGGGTCTCGGCCGGCACGCCGATCGTGGTGGGGGCCACGCTCGGCGACGAGAACGGCACGGTGCACGGAGTGGAATGGGTGGCCCACCCGGGCTCACCCGTCCTGCCCGGCGTCGAGGTCTCCCGTCAGGCCGCCGCCGAGCACCGCCTCGCCGTCGACCTGGACGCCGTCGCCGAGGCCGTGCACCGCGTCGGAGTGCTGCTCGCCCTGCCCACGGGCGTCGCGGGGCCCGCGAGCTTCGGCTCCGTCCCGGCCCCCTTCGTCGCGGTCACCGGCCTGGACGGAACAGAGGTCGCCAGCTACACCATCACCGGCCTGAGCGCGGAGTCCGCCGTCGTCGCCCTGGAGCTCTACCGGCGCCAGGGCGCCTGGAAGGTGCGGGCCATCGGCCAGGGCTACGCGGGCGGTCTCGCCGAGCTCCTCACCGACCAGGGCCTGCCGCAGGCCGGGCAGCTCGCGGCCGGCATCGACAAGGCGGTGGAGCAGGGCATGGCCCGCTCGGTGCCCGCCCCGCCCCCGCTCACGCCCGACGGCGGCCGCTCCCGGCAGACGGCGGGCCCCGCGCCCGGCCCCGACCAGAGCGGCTCTTCCCACGCCGGACAGCACCCCCAGAGCGGCCCCGGCCCCTACGGCCCGTCCCAGAGCGGTCCGAACGGCACACAGCCCCCGCAGACTCCCGCCGAACCACCGGCCGGCTACGTCACGGGCCCCGGACCCACGAACGCGCCGCCCACCCCGCCGCAGACGCCCGCCGCCGGCGGCCCGATCGACTACAGCCACCCGCGCAGGCAGAACACCGCCCCGCCCCCACCGCCCACCGCGCCCCCGGCCCAGCCCGGGCAGCCCGCCCAGCCCGTCGCGGGCGACGCCACCGGCTGGTCCATGGAGGAGCGGCTCTACAACCAGGTGTGGGGCATGTTCGAGGACCTGGCCCGCACCACGGCCGCCTATCGCAGCGCCGTCGACTTCGCCGACACACGGATGGAGAAGGAGCTCGACGAGCTCCTGTCCGACCCGCGTAGCCGGATCGGCGGACAGGGCGACGCCGCCCGGGAGAGCGCCCGCGCCAAGCACAGCCAACTCGTCGACCAGGCCCGCCAGGTCCTGGACCGCGACCTGGCCCAGCTCACCGCCGAGGCCGACGTGGTGGAACCGGCGCTTCCGCCGGCGTACGCGCGCTGGGACAACCCGGTCTGGCACGCCTACCGCGTCCCCATGGAGATGCCCATGGCCCTGCGCCTGGGCGATCTCCACCTGCCCGAGAGCGACCGGCTGCGCATACCGATGCTGATCCGCCTGCCGCTGGAGCGGGGCCTGTGGATCGACAGCGGGCGGACGGGGTCGGTCGACGGCACGTTCTTCGACTCCCACGAACTGCGTCGCCTCGCCCTGGAGTCGGCCGTGGCGCACACGGCACGGCTGCTTGCGGTGCATCCGGCGGATGAGTTCACCGTGCACGTCATCGACCCGGCCGGGTCGGGTGCGCAGAGCCTGGCGCCGCTCGTGCGGGCCGGTGTGCTCGCCGGTGAGCCGGCGGTGGGCGCGGCCGGTGTGACGGACGCGCTGGCCCGTCTCACCCAGCGCGTCGACCTGGTGCAGATGGCGGTGCGCGGCGGCGCGGCCGACTCGCTTCCGCCCGGCTTCGACACCTCCCAGCAGCTCCTGGTGGTCAACGACTTCCCGCACGGCTTCGACGACCGGGCCGTCAACCAGCTGCGCTATCTCGCCGACGAGGGTCCGGCCGTCGGCGTCCACCTGATGATGGTCGCCGACCGGGAGGACGCCGCCGGTTACGGACCGTTGCTGGACCCGCTGTGGCGCGGGCTGATGCGTCTGACGCCGGTGCCCGACGATCACCTCGCCGACCCCTGGGTGGGGCATGCCTGGACCTACGAGCCGACGCTGACGCCGCCCGGCAGCCGGGTGCTCGACACCGTGCTGGCGCAGGTCGCCCGAGCCCGGGGCTCCCGGCCCCGGTGAGGCCGGCCGAGAGGCCCGCCGGGCATCCGTAAAGCCTCGTAAAGCCGCTCTGAACAGCAGACTTGGCCTTTCTTTTGCCAAGCCCTTTACCAATCCTTGGTGATTGGGGTACTGTCTTTCTCAACGGAGGGGAGTACTCCCTGTCTGCTGCGGCGTACCCGTCAATACGGATCAGGCCAGATCCCGGGGCGTCGGCCCGTGTGGTCCCACGCGCTTCGGCGTGCCGGGGCCCGGGGTGGAAGAGACCTCCGGCAGCGCGACGACGCTGATCACCTGCCGTTACGTACTGCCGGAGGCGCAGTGGATGTTTCCGTGGGCCTGTGGGTCCTTACCATCGTGGGCCTAGCCGCCCTCATCGCGGTCGACTTCTTCATCGGCCGCAAGCCGCACGACGTGTCGCTCAAGGAAGCCGGCATCTGGACGGTCGTCTGGATCGTCCTCGCCGGACTCTTCGGGCTCGGGCTGTTCCTGTTCGGCGGCGGTCAGCCCGCCGGCGAGTTCTTCGCCGGCTTCATCACCGAGAAGTCGCTGAGCGTCGACAACCTCTTCGTCTTCGTCCTGATCATGGCGAAGTTCGCGGTCCCGTCGCAGTACCAGCAGCGGGTCCTGCTCATCGGCGTCCTCATAGCCCTGGTGCTGCGCGCGATCTTCATCGCCGCCGGCGCCGCCATCCTCGCCAGCTTCTCCTGGGTGTTCTACCTCTTCGGCGCCTTCCTGATCTGGACGGCCTGGAAGCTCATCCAGGAAGCCAGGGCCGACGAGGAGGACGAGGAGTTCGAGGAGAACAAGCTGCTCAAGGCCGTCGAGCGCAAGTTCGGCGTGGCCGACCGGTACCACGGCACCAAGCTGTGGATCGAGCAGAACGGCAAGCGGGTCATGACCCCGATGCTGGTCGTGATGCTGGCGATCGGTTCCACGGACGTCCTGTTCGCCCTGGACTCCATCCCCGCGATCTTCGGCCTGACGCAGGATCCGTACATCGTGTTCACGGCCAACGCGTTCGCGCTGATGGGTCTGCGCCAGCTGTACTTCCTCATCGGCGGCCTGCTGAGGAAGCTGGTCCACCTCAGCTACGGCCTGTCGATCATCCTGGGCTTCATCGGCGTGAAGCTGGTGCTGCACGCGCTGCACGAGTCCGGGGTGCACGTCCCCGAGATCAGCATCCCGGTCTCGCTGGGCGTCATCTGCTCCGTCCTGATCGTCACCACGATCACCAGCCTCCGGGCGTCGAAGAAGCAGGCGGCGGCCGGGGAGGCTGGGCAGGCGAGCGACGGCGCTCCGAAGGACAGCGTCGATGTCTGACGCGGTCCTCGAAGGCGGCGCCCGGCACAGCGCCGGGCGCCGACCCCGGCGCTCCACGCTCCGGCCGGCCGTGCTGGCGGCCGGAGTGCGCGGCCCGTACCGCTCTGGGACCATCGCAGCATGACGGCTCGGCTCAGGACGGTCACGGCCCGGTGGACGTCCCTCGTGCCGGTGCTCGCGGTCGTCATGCTGGTCCTGACCTGGGGCCGGGACCTGCCCGGCGTGATCGTCGTCGTCGTGACCGCGGTCCTCGCCGGATCCGTCCTGGCCGCCGTCCATCACGCGGAGGTCGTCGCCCACCGGGTCGGCGAGCCGTTCGGCTCGCTGGTTCTCGCCATCGCCGTGACGATCATCGAGGTCGCCCTGATCGTCACGCTGATGGTGGACGGCGGCGACAAGAGCTCCACACTGGCCCGCGACACCGTCTTCGCCGCCGTGATGATCACCTGCAACGGCATCGTCGGCCTGTGCCTGCTCGTCGGCTCGCTCCGGCACGGAACGGCGGTCTTCAACCCGGAGGGCACCGGCGCCGCCCTGGCCACCGTGGCCACATTGGCGACGCTCAGCCTGGTCCTGCCGACCTTCACCACCAGCAAGCCGGGACCGGAGTTCTCCGGCGTCCAGCTCACCTTCGCCGCCCTGTCGTCACTCGTCCTGTACGGCCTGTTCGTGGCCACCCAGACCGTGCGGCACCGCGACTACTTCCTGCCCGTCACCCGGCACGGCGACGTGATCACCGCGGACGACCACGCCGGCGCCCCGTCCTCCCGGACCGCGCTGATCAGCCTCGGGCTGCTGGGCCTGGCCCTGATCGGCGTGGTCGGCCTCGCCAAGGGCGTCTCGCCGACCATCGAGCACGGAGTCGAGGCGGCCGGACTGCATCATGCCGTCGTCGGCGTGGTCATCGCCCTGCTCGTCCTGCTCCCCGAGACCATCGCCGCCCTGCGCTCCGCCCGCCGCGACCGTGTGCAGACCAGCCTCAACCTCGCGCTCGGCTCAGCGATGGCCAGCATCGGCCTCACCATCCCCGCGGTCGCCCTCGCCTCCGTCTGGCTTTCCGGGCCGCTCGTCCTCGGCCTCGGCGCCACCCACATGGTGCTGCTCGCGCTGACCGTCGTCGTCAGCTCGCTCACCGTGGTGCCCGGCCGGGCCACCCCGCTCCAGGGCGGGGTGCATTTGGTGATCTTCGCGGCCTACCTGGAGCTGGCGCTCAATCCATAGCCGTCCGCGCCACCGTCGCGGGCGCCGGGCGCGTCTCCGGCAGCAGGGCGAAGCAGCCGAGGCTGAGCAGTGCGACGCCCGTCAGATACGCCCCCACGCCCCAGGGGACCCGCCCACCGTGCCCGGCGAGAGCCGTCGCGGCGAGCGGGGTGAGCGCACCGCCGAGGACGCCCCCGAGGTTGTACCCGACCGCCGCGCCCGTGCAGCGCACACGCGGTTCGTACAGCTCCGGAAGATAGGCCGCGATCACGGCGAACATCGTGACGAACGCGATCAGCGCCCCCGCGATGCCCAGGAACATGGGCAGCGGTTCGCCGGTCGCCAGCAGCGCGACCATCGGGAACATCCACAGGGCGGCCGCCGCGCACCCGACAAGACACAACGGCCGCCGCCCGTGGCGGTCGCCGAGCATCGCCATCAGCGGCGTCAGCGCCCCCTTGACCACCACGGCGGCCATCACGCAGACCAGCATGACGTTCCGGCTCACTCCCAGCCGCTCGGTGGCGTACGCCAGGGACCACGTCGTCACGGTGTAGAAGATCGCGTACCCCACGGCGAGCGCGCCGGCGGTCAGCAGGACGAGCCTCCAGTGGGAGCGCATCACCTCCACCAGGGGCACACGCGCGTGGTCGTCGATCTCCAGGAACCGGGGGCTCTCCGGCAGGGCGGAGCGCAGCCACAGCCCGATCGCGGCGAGCACCCCCGCCGCCCAGAACGGCACCCGCCACCCCCACTGCGCGAACTGCGACTCGCTCAGCGTCACCGACAGCGCGAGGACCACCCCGTTGGCGAGCACGAAGCCCACCGCCGGCCCGACCTGGGGGAAACTCGACCACAGGGCCCGCCGCCCGGCGGGCGCGTGCTCGGCGGTCAGCAGGACGGCGCCGCCCCACTCCCCGCCGAGCCCCAGCCCCTGCAGGAACCGCAGCCCGAGCAGCAGCAGGGGCGCGGCGACACCGATCGTGTCGTACGTCGGCACACACCCGACGGCGACCGTCGCGCCGCCGGTCAGCAGCAGGGAGACGACGAGGACCGGCCGGCGTCCGTGCCGGTCCCCGAGGTGCCCGAAGAGCACCGCTCCCAGCGGCCGTGCCAGGAAGCCCACGCCGAACGTCCCGAAGGCCGCCAGCGTCCCCGCGGCGGGGGAGAAGGACGGGAAGAACAGCGGCCCCAGGATCAGTGCGGCCGCGGTCCCGTAGACGAAGAAGTCGTAGAACTCGATGGCCGTCCCGGCGAGCGAGGCGGCCGCGAGCCGTGGCATGGAAGGCGCCCTCACGGTGCGTACGTCGTGCATGCCGCGTCAACTACCCACGGTGACCGCTGGTTACGGGGGGCGCGCGGAGGCGCGCCGTCCTCCTCAGTACGTGACCGTGATGCGCCGGGCGGGCCCGTCGACGCGCACGACGCCCCCGTAGGGGATCACCAACTGCGGGCCGGTGTGACCGAAGTCCACATCGAAGACGATCATGGTGTCTGGGGCATACACACGCATCGCGCGCAGCACGGCTTCGCGCTGCCCGGCAGCGTAACGGTCGGCCTCCTCCGGGCTGTTGGGGCTTTCGAAGGGCCAGGTCTTCGCCCGGCCCATCAGCAGCGCCGAGAAGCGCTGGAGCAGCCCGCGCTCGCCCATGTTGCGCAGGACCCGGAAGACCTCCTCGCCGCTCGGCATTTCCTCGGACGTCTCCAGCAGCAGCACCCCCGAGTCGTACTCGGAGAGGTCGCGCGCGATCTCCCGGTCGGCCATCAGCAGCCAGCCGACGATCTCCAGACAGCCGCCCCAACTGCGGCCCTCCACCACGCGGTCGGCGTTCCGCCAGATCCAGCCGCCGCCGGGCCGGGTCTCCGGTTCCGCCTCGAAGGTGGCCGGTTCGGCCCAGTCGCGGTCGACGTCGTTCCAGCGTTCGGCGGGCCTGAGCTCGTACTCGCCCGAGGTGAAGAGCGCGGCGCGCAGCGAGTCCGCGGTGAGCGGGTCCATGCGCACGGGCCGGCCCAGCGCGGTCATCACGGTCGCGCCGTGGTAGCCGACGATCCCCGTGTTGCGCAGATACATCAGCAGGTTCGTGTTGTCGCTCATCCCGAAGAAGGGCTTCGGGTTGGCCCTGATCAACTCCCGGTCCAGGAACGGCAGCACGGTGATCTGGTCGTCGCCGCCGATCGACGCGATGACCGCCTTCACGTCCGGGTCGGCGAACGCGGCGTGCAGGTCGTCGGCGCGCTCCTGCGGCGTCGCGCCCATCTTGCGGGTGGCCGGGTACTCGACCGGTTCGAGCCCGTAGTCCTCGCGCAGCCGCTCCAGGCCCAGTTCGAAGGGGCGCGGGAAGAGGCCGGGCAGGCCGGCGCCGGGCGAGACGACGGCTATGCGGTCGCCGGGGGAGGGCTTGGGAGGGTACGAGATCATGGTCATGCCGGGAGGGTACGGCCGGTGCCATGGCGGCGCATCGTGATAAACGGGGGAGGAGCAGCCCGCCTTCACCGAACCGGAGGACCCCGTGCCCCGCAGCCTGGCCAACGCCCCGATCATGATCCTCAACGGCCCCAACCTGAACCTCCTCGGGCAGCGCCAGCCGGAGATCTACGGCTCGGACACGCTCGCCGACGTCGAGACGATGTGCGCGAAGGCGGCGGCCGCGCACGGCGGCACGGTCGACTTCCGGCAGTCCAACCACGAGGGCGAGCTGGTGGACTGGATCCACGAGGCGCGGCTGAACCACTGCGGGATCGTCATCAACCCCGGCGCCTACTCGCACACCTCGGTCGCGATCCTGGACGCGCTCAACGCCTGCGACGGCCTGCCGGTGCTGGAGGTCCACATCTCCAACATCCACCGGCGCGAGTCGTTCCGGCACCACTCCTACGTCTCCCTGCGCGCCGACGGTGTCATCGCGGGCTGCGGCGTGCAGGGATATGTCTTCGGCGTGGAGCGGGTGGCGGCGCTGGCGGGGGCGGCCCAGGCCGACGCGTAAGCACCGGCCTCCAGGGCCACGCCCCTTACGAAGCCCCTGCTCCGGTGCGCCGCAGGAAACGCCGTGTGCGCTCCTGCCGAGGGTCGCCGAAGACCTGCTCGGCGGTGCCGCGCTCCAGCACCACGCCCCCGTCCAGGAAGCAGACCTGGTCGGCGACCTCACGCGCGAAGGCCATCTCGTGCGTGGCCAGCACCATGGTCATGCCGTCGCCCTTCAGATCGCGGACGACGTTCAGGACCTCGCCCACCAGCTCGGGATCGAGGGCCGCGGTGATCTCGTCGAGCAGCAGCAGCCGGGGGCGTACGGCGAGGGCGCGCACGATCGCGACACGCTGCTGCTGACCGCCGCTGAGCCGGTCCGGGTAGTCGCCCGCCTTCCCGGCCAGCCCGAGCCGCTCCAGCAGCTCCCGGGCGCGTTCCTCGGCCTGCGCGCGCGGGACGCCGTGCACGCGGCGCGGGGCGAGGGTGATGTTCTCCAGCACCGTCATGTGCGGGAACAGGTTGTACGCCTGGAAGACCACGCCGATCCGGCGCCGTACCGCGTCCTGGTCTGCGCGCGGGTCGGTGATCTCCTCGCCGTCCAGCCAGATCGCGCCGTCGTCGATGTCCTCCAGCAGGTTGGCGCAGCGCAGCAGCGTGGACTTGCCCGAGCCGGAGGCGCCGATCAGCGCGGTGACCGTGTGCGGGGCGACCTCCAGGTCGACGTCCCGAAGGACCACGGAGTCGCCGAAGGTCTTGCGGACGGACTCCATCCGCAGCAGGGGCGAGCCGTCCTGGGCCGTCGCGCTCACAGTGGTCCTCCTTGGGCCCGCTGACGGTCCATCCGGGCGGTCACCCAGTCGGTGAAGCGGGTCATCGGGATGGTCAGCGCCACGAAGACCAGTCCCGCGACGATGTACGGCGTGTAGTTGAGACTGCGGCCCACGATGATGTCGGCGGCCCGCACCGCGTCGACCGCCCCGCCGATGGACACCAGACCGGTGTCCTTCTGCAGCGAGACCAGGTCGTTCAGCAGCGGCGGCACCTGACGGCGCACGGCCTGGGGGAGCACCACGTGCCGCAGCGCCTGCCGGTTGGTCAGCCCCAGCGAGCGGGCCGCGGCACGCTGCGAGGGGTGCACGGACTCGATGCCGGCGCGGAACACCTCGGCGACGTACGCGGAGTACGTCAGGGTGAGCGCCGTGCCGCCGAGCAGGACCGGGTCGACGGTGACGCCCTGAAGGCGCAGCGCCGGGACGCCCAGCACCACGATCATCAGGTTGATGATGAGCGGCAGTCCGCGGAAGAAGTCCGTGTACGCGGCCGCCAGCGCCCGCAGGGGGAAGAACACCGGGCCGCGCAGCGTACGGGCCACGGCGATGAGCATGCCGAGCACCAGTACGGCGGCCCCGCAGACGAGCAGCAGGCGTACGTTCAGCCAGAGCCCGTCCAGGACCTTCGGCAGCGCCTCGCGCGCGTACCGTCCGTCGAAGAACGTCTCCTTGGTGCGCGGCCAGCCGGGCGCGCTGACGACGACCAGGTAGAGGACGACGGCGGTGACCAGGGTCGACAGGGCGGCGAGCGCCGTGGCGCGGCGGGCACGGGCGCGCTTGTAGCGCTCCCGCTCCAGCCGTCGCCGCGAGGGCGTGTACCCGTCGCCCTGAGCGGCCTCGTCGCCGCCGGGCGCCCGCTCCCCGCTCTCGTCCGGTTCGCCGGCGTCCTCCGGGCCGGACTGCTCCTTGACGACGGTCACTTGAGGACCGGGGCGTCGACGGCGTCGGAGAGCCACTGCTGCTCGATCTTCGCCAGGGTGCCGTCCGCGCGGAGGGCGTCCACGGCGGACGACACGCACGAGGTGAGCGCGCTGCCCTTGTCCAGCACCAGCCCGAACTGCTCGGGCGTACCGCCGTGGTTCTCGAACTGGCCGACGATGGTGGCGTCGGTGACCTCGGCCGCGGTGATGTAGAACGCGGTCGGCAGGTCGGTGACGACGGCGTCGACCTGGCCGTTCCTCAGCGCGGACTTGGCCTGGTCGTTCTTGGCGTAGACGGCGGCGGCCTGCGTCGGCTTCACCACGCCGTCGATGTAGTCGAGGCTGGTGGTGCCGACCTGGGCGCCCAGCTTGAGGCCCTTGAGGTCGGCGACGCTCTTCGCGCCCGCGGCCTTGGACCCCTTCAGCGCGATGACCGCCTGGCGCACGTCGTAGTAGCCGGAGGAGAAGTCCACGGCCCGCTTGCGCTCGGCGCTGATCGACACCTGGTTGACGTCGAAGTCGAAGGTCTTCTCGCCGGGCGCGAAGGCCTTGTTGAACGGCACGCTCTGCCAGACGACGGCGTCCTCGCCGTAGCCGAGCCGCTTCGCCACGGCGTAGGCGACCGACGACTCGAAGCCCTCGCCGTTCGCGGGCTTGTCGTCCTTGAACCACGGCTCGTACGCGGGCGTGTCGGTGGCGACCGTCAGTTTGCCGGAGGTCTTGGTGGGCAGCGCGCCCTTGGCGCAGGCGTTCTTGGCCGCACCGGACGGCGCGGCGGCGGCCTTCTCCTCCGGTTGCGGTGCGCAGCCGACGGCGGTGGCGAGGAGGGCTACGGTGACGCCGACGACGGCGCGGCGCAGGGTGCGCGGGGCGAGGTGCATGGCGGGAGAGTGACAGCGAAACCCGCGTCTGTCGAGGTCAACCGGCCTTTTGTCCGCATGCTGGGAACGGGTGTTGCAGCAGCGTGAACAGGGGCGCGGGGAGGGCCTGGGCCGCCGGCCGAGGGCGGGGAACGTAGGCCGGCGGCCCGTCCGAGCGGGAGCCGTCATCCCGCGCGGGGCTGTGACCAGTTGACCGCGCAACCAGGTGGGGCGGGGAGTGTGCGTACGGCCCCGGCGCGTGCACGTCGTTCACACGGGGCGCGCGAGTGTCAGTGCGCGCCCCCTTGCTCACCATCCGCGCGCGTGCCACTCCGGAAGATGCGGACGCTCGGCGCCCAGCGTGGTGTCGTCCCCGTGGCCCGGATAGACCCACGTCTCGTCCGGCAGGACGTCGAAGATCTTCGTCTCCACGTCGTGGATGAGACTGGCGAACGCCTCGGGATCCTTGCGGGTGTTGCCCACGCCGCCCGGGAAGAGGCAGTCGCCCGTGAAGACGTGAGGGTGCCCGTGCGGGTCGTCGTAGACGAGGGCGATCGAGCCCGGGGTGTGGCCGACGAGATGGCGCGCGGTCAGCTCGACCTGGCCCACCCGGACGACGTCGCCGTCGTCGACCGGCACGTCCGTCGGCACGGGGATGCCGGCGGCGTCCTCGCGGCCGGCGTACGTACGCGCGCGCGTGGCCGCGACCACCTCGGCGAGCGCCTGCCAGTGGTCGCCGTGCTGGTGGGTGGTGACGACGGACGCGATGCCGTCGTCACCGATCATGCCGAGCAGCGTCCCCGCCTCGTTGGCCGCGTCGATCAGCAACTGCTCGTCGGTGGCCCGGCAACGCAGTAGATAGGCGTTGTTGTCCATCGGGCCGACCGCGATCTTGGTGATCATCAGGTCCTTCAGCTCGTGCACGTCCGCCGGGCCGCCGACCCGCACCTCTCCGCTGTACGTCATGTCGGCAGCCTATAGCGGGGGAAGCGCGGGCAGAGTTCCGCCGGAAGCGGTCAGCGCGGCTCCGTCGCGGCGGCCGGCGAGCCAGCCCAGGAGGTCGGCCGGGGCGCCCGTGACGCTCGTCTCCTGGGCGTCGCCCGGCCGGCCGGTCCGCCACGCGCGCGTGCCGTCCGTCAGGCGCGTCGGCGGCACGTCGGGGTGACCGGCGAACCGGTCCGCGAGGAAGCCGGTCTCCCGCTCGGTGAACTCCTCCGGCACGTCCTCCAGCTCGTACCCGATCCCGAGGTCCACGTGGTGCAGCTCGACCTCCACCCACCGCCGGAAGGGCAGCCGGGACGCGGAGTCGGTGACGCCGTTCCGCAGCTCCACCGTGCGCGACCAGTCGCCGGGCACGGCGCCCGCCTCCTGGAAGCGGGCCGCGCTCTCCCGCAGGTCGGTGAGATGCGCTTCCAGCGGACGCGGGGCGTCCCGCTCGATGTCGGCGTCGCGGGCGGCGGCGTCGACGTACATGGGGCGGCCCGCCAGAACGTTCACCAGGGCGTCCGCGTTGCGGGCCAGGTGGGCGAGGACATGGCCCCGGCTCCAGCCGGGCAGACGGGACGGTGTCGCCACGGACTCGTCGTCCAACTTCGCGACCGCGGTCAGCAGCCGCTCCGTCGCCTCCCGTACACACACCAGGTCATGAGCGTGATCAATCATGCTGCTGACCCTAATCCCGCCCACCCCTCGGGGTGAAGGAGGCGGAGAGCGCCCGTAAATCGAATGTGCGTGCTATATGGTCGGAGGTGACGTCGGGCATGCTGGAGAGCCGGGGATTGTTGTGAACCCATGCATCCCGACCGGCGTTGTCAGTGGCTCCCCCTAGTCTGAGAAAGACGGGGGCCCCGCCCCTGTCACTTCTCTCAAGAAAGGTGCGGACCGGCGTGGCCGACCGTCTCATCGTCCGTGGAGCGCGCGAGCACAACCTCAAGAACGTCTCGCTCGACCTCCCGCGCGACTCGCTCATCGTCTTCACGGGCCTGTCGGGGTCGGGCAAGTCCTCGCTGGCCTTCGACACGATCTTCGCCGAGGGCCAGCGGCGCTACGTGGAGTCGCTCTCCTCGTACGCCCGCCAGTTCCTCGGCCAGATGGACAAGCCCGACGTCGACTTCATCGAAGGCCTCTCCCCGGCCGTCTCCATCGACCAGAAGTCGACCTCGCGCAACCCCCGCTCCACGGTCGGCACCATCACCGAGGTGTACGACTACCTGCGACTGCTCTTCGCGCGCATCGGCAAGCCGCACTGCCCCGAGTGCAGCCGCCCGATCACGCGGCAGTCGCCGCAGGCCATCGTCGACCGGGTCCTGGAGCTGCCGGAGGGCAGCCGCTTCCAGGTGCTCTCGCCGCTCGTGCGCGAGCGCAAGGGCGAGTTCGTCGACCTGTTCGCCGACCTGCAGACCAAGGGCTACTCCCGCGCTCGCGTGGACGGCGAGACGGTCCAGCTGTCCAGCCCGCCCACGCTGAAGAAGCAGGAGAAGCACACCATCGAGGTGGTCGTCGACCGCCTCACGGTGAAGGACGGCGCCAAGCGCCGGCTCACCGACTCCGTGGAGACCGCCCTCGGCCTGTCCGGCGGCATGGTCGTGCTCGACTTCGTCGACCTCCCCGAGGACGACCCCGAGCGCGAGCGCATGTACTCCGAGCACCTGTACTGCCCCTACGACGACCTGTCCTTCGAGGAGCTGGAGCCGCGCTCCTTCTCGTTCAACTCGCCCTTCGGCGCCTGCCCCGAGTGCAGCGGCATCGGCACGCGCATGGAGGTCGACGCCGAGCTGATCGTGCCCGACGAGGACAAGTCGCTCGACGAGGGCGCCATCCACCCCTGGTCGCACGGCCACACCAAGGACTACTTCGGCCGGCTGGTCGGCGCCCTCGCCGACGCGCTGGGATTCCGCACGGACATCCCCTTCGCCGGTCTGCCGCAGCGGGCCAAGAAGGCGCTCCTGCACGGCCACAAGACCCAGATCGAGGTCCGCTACCGCAACCGCTACGGCCGCGAGCGTCTGTACACGACGCCCTTCGAAGGCGCCGTCCCCTTCATCAAGCGCCGTCACAGCGAGGCCGAGAGCGACGCCAGTCGCGAGCGCTTCGAGGGCTACATGCGCGAGGTGCCCTGCCCCACCTGTGAGGGCACCCGGCTGAAGCCGATCGTCCTCGCGGTCACGATCATGGACAAGTCCATCGCCGAGGTCTCGGCGATGTCCATCAGCGACTGCGCGGACTTCCTGGGCGAACTCCGGCTCGACGCCCGCGACAAGAAGATCGCCGAACGGGTCCTCAAGGAGGTCAACGAGCGGCTGAAGTTCCTCGTCGACGTCGGCCTGGACTACCTCTCCCTCAACCGTGCCGCCGGCACGCTCTCCGGCGGCGAGGCCCAGCGCATCCGGCTGGCCACCCAGATCGGCTCCGGCCTCGTCGGCGTCCTCTACGTCCTCGACGAGCCGTCCATCGGCCTGCACCAGCGCGACAACCACCGGCTGATCGAGACCCTCGTCCGGCTGCGCGACATGGGCAACACGCTCATCGTCGTCGAGCACGACGAGGACACCATCAAGGTCGCCGACTGGATCGTCGACATCGGCCCCGGCGCCGGCGAGCACGGCGGCGAGGTCGTGCACAGCGGCTCCCTGAAGGAGCTGCTCGCCAACAGCGCGTCGCAGACCGGGCAGTACCTGTCCGGCAAGAAGGCGATCCCGCTGCCCGACATCCGGCGCCCCCGCGACCTGTCCCGGCAGCTCACCGTGCACGGCGCCCGCGAGAACAACCTGCGGGACATCGACGTCTCCTTCCCGCTGGGCGTGTTCACCGCGGTCACCGGCGTGTCCGGCTCCGGAAAGTCGACCCTGGTCAACGACATCCTGTACACGCACCTCGCCCGCGAGCTGAACGGCGCGAGGAACGTGCCGGGGCGGCACACCCGAGTGGACGGCGACGACCTCGTCGACAAGGTCGTCCACGTCGACCAGTCGCCCATCGGCCGCACCCCCCGGTCGAACCCCGCCACCTACACGGGCGTCTTCGACCACGTCCGCAAGCTGTTCGCCGAGACCACCGAGGCGAAGGTCCGCGGCTACATGCCCGGCCGCTTCTCCTTCAACGTCAAGGGCGGCCGCTGTGAGAACTGCGCCGGTGACGGCACCATCAAGATCGAGATGAACTTCCTCCCGGACGTCTACGTCCCGTGCGAGGTCTGCCACGGCGCCCGCTACAACCGGGAGACCCTGGAGGTCCACTACAAGGGCAAGTCCATCGCCGACGTGCTGAACATGCCGATCGAGGAGGCCACGGAGTTCTTCGAGGCCGTTCCGGCGATCGCCCGCCACCTCAACACCCTCAAGGACGTCGGCCTCGGCTACGTCCGGCTCGGCCAGTCCGCGACCACGCTGTCCGGCGGTGAGGCCCAGCGCGTCAAGCTCGCCAGCGAGCTGCAGCGCCGCTCCACCGGCCGCACGGTCTACGTCCTGGACGAGCCGACCACCGGTCTGCACTTCGAGGACATCAGCAAGCTCCTCAAGGTCCTCTCCGGCCTGGTCGACAAGGGCAACACGGTCATCGTCATCGAGCACAACCTCGACGTGATCAAGACCGCCGACTGGGTCGTCGACATGGGACCCGAGGGCGGCGCGGGCGGCGGCGTGGTCGTCGCCGAGGGCACGCCCGAGCAGGTCGCCGGCGTTCCGGCCAGCCACACCGGCAAGTTCCTGCGCGAGATCCTGGCGCCGGAGAAGATCAGCGACGCCACGCCCTCCGCGAAGGCGCCGGCCAAGAAGACGACGGCCCGTAAGAAGGCGGCGGCCAAGCGGTAAGACCCTCAAGGCCCGAGGCGGCCCGCGGGAACCCCCCGCGGGCCGCCGTCCGTCGTCGGCACACCGGTCACCGGTGCGCTTTCGGAGTCCGCCGCCCGACGGCCCTCAGAACTCTCCCAGCTCGGACGCGTACGGAGGTTCGGCGCCCGCCCGGGAACAGGTGACCGCCGCAGCGCGGGCCGCGAACCGCAGCAGCCGCTCCCAGCCGTCGCGGCCCAGGGCCGCCAGCGCGGCCGGGGACAGCGCTTCGCGCACCGCGAGCCCGTGCAGCAGGGCCGCGTTCACGGTGTCGCCGGCCCCGATCGTGTCCACGACCTCGACCTTCTCGGCCGGCACCGTGTACTCGGCGTACTCGTCACCGCACACGGTGTGCGCGGTGAGCCCGTCGCCGCCGTGCGTGACCACGACGGCCGCCGGACCGGCCGACAGCCACTCGCGCGGGGTGCCGCCCAGCCACCGGGCGTCGTCCTGAGACAACTTGAGCAGGGTCACCGAGGGCAGCCAGCTCTTGAAGCGGGCCCGGTAGGCGTCGGCGTCCGGGATCAGCCCGGGCCGGATGTTGGGGTCGAGCGCGGTGAACAGCCCCTGCGCGGCCGAGGCCCGCATCAGCTCCTCGTACGCGCTCGCGCCCGGCTCCAGGACGAGCGAGCAGGTGCCGAACGACACCGCGCGCGTCCCGGCGGGCAGGCCGGCCGGCGCGGCGAACAGCCGGTCGGCGGTGCCGTCGACGTAGAAGGAGTAGGCGGCCGAGCCGTCGCCGTCGAGCGTGGCGACGGCGAGGGACGTCGGTTCCGGACCGCGCTGCACCGGCGAGACGTCCACGCCCGACTCGCGCAGCCGGCCGAGCAGCGCCTCACCGAAGGAGTCACGGGAGGTACGCGAGCAGAAGGCGGTGGGGGAGCCGAGCCGGCCGAGCGCCACCGCCGTGTTGAACGGGCCGCCGCCCAGCGCCGGTTGCAGCGCCGCGAGGGCGCCCGTGCCCTGCGGCACCAGGTCGATCAGGGCCTCACCGGCGACGACGATCACGGGGCGGTTTCCTTCCATGAAAAGCTCGGTGGCACCAGGGGCCGGCGGGGCGAGGGCCCGTTCACTCCCAGTCCCAGCCGATGCCCAGCATGCCCGACCGTACCCGCGGCTCGACGAGGTGGACCGAGCGGTGCCGGTGACTGAACGGCAGCTCCTGACGGCCGCTGCGCGGGGCGGCGGGGGAGTGCCGGGAGAAGCGGTGGCAGCGGACCGGCAACGCGTCCTCGGCGAAGTGGATCTGAAGGGCGTACTGGCCGCCCGGCGCGTCGAAACCGCGGACGTACTCGCGGCACGCCCCGGCGGTGCCGTCCCGCACGCCGTAGCGGAAGAGGAAGGTGTCGCCGGCCCGCAGCCTGGTGTCGAAGAGGAGCTCGGCCACCAGGACGCCGGTGTCGTGGTGGCGGCGGATCCGGCCGGTGCGGCAGTTCTCCAGGGCCTGCACCGCCATCCGGTCCGGCACGCACCCCGGGTCCCCGTGATGGACGGCGACGAAGCGGTCCACGCCGTCGCGGTGGGCCCGCACGATGTGCTGCGACTCGCGTCCGAGCAGCTCGCGGTGCCCGCCGATCCGGACCCGCTCGTGGTGGCCGAGCGTGTGCAGACCGTCGTCGAGAGGGCACTGAAGATCGCCGAAGAGCTTCTCCAGGACGTCCGAGGCCGCCATGAGCGCACGGTAGGAGCGCCCCGCGGGCTGCCCGGCGGCCAGATCCGCGTCGGTCTCCGTGAGCAGCCGGATCAGCGACTCGTCCGGCAGCCGCAGGATCTCCTCCAGCGCCCGCACGGCCCGCAGGGACTCCGGGCGCTGCGGCCGGCGAGCGCCCTGCTGCCAGTAACTCAAACTGGTGACGCCGACTTTGACCCCGTGCCGCGACAGATGGTGCTGCACGCGTTGCAGGGGCAGCCCTCGGGCCGCGATCGCGGCCCGCAGGGCGACGTGGAAGGGGCCGCCCCGCAGGGCCGCTTCCAGATCCGCCACGGCGTCCGCGGTGGTGGAGCCGGCGTCGGCGTCCACGTGCTGAGGGGCATGCGGCATGCAGGGGCCTTTCTGTGAATGCGCACGACGGCTGGTCAGACCGTTCGCGTGGTGGCCGGGCACCCCAGGAGGGCGCGGGACGCCTTCACATCCGTAGGGCGTGCTTCACCACCCGAGTTCCCCCGCATTGAAGCGTGTTGACCAAGCCCCGACAACACCTGAGCCCCGGAACGTGACGCACCCGCCGCGGTTGTCCACAGCCCGGCCGGACTGTCACCGCGCGCCAGTAGGGTGTGAGACATGGCCGACCCCTCCAGCTACCGCCCCAAGCCGGGACAGATCCCGGACTCCCCCGGGGTGTACCGATTCCGCGACGAGCACCGCCGGGTGATCTACGTCGGAAAGGCGAAAAGCCTGCGCCAGCGCCTGGCGAACTACTTCCAGGACCTCGCGGGCCTGCACCCGCGCACCCGCTCCATGGTCACCACGGCGGCGTCCGTGGAGTGGACGGTGGTGTCCACGGAGGTGGAGGCGCTCCAGCTGGAGTACTCGTGGATCAAGGAGTACGACCCCCGCTTCAACGTCAAGTACCGCGACGACAAGAGCTACCCCTACCTCGCGGTGACGATGAACGAGGACTTCCCGCGGGTGCAGGTGATGCGCGGCCAGAAGAAGAAGGGCGTCAGGTACTTCGGGCCGTACGCGCACGCGTGGGCGATCCGCGACACCGTCGACCTCCTCCTGCGCGTCTTCCCCGTCCGCACGTGCTCCGCGGGCGTCTTCAAGAACGCGTCCCGCACCGGCCGCCCCTGTCTGCTCGGCTACATCGGCAAGTGCTCCGCGCCCTGCGTCGAGAGGATCTCCGCCGACGACCACCGGGACCTGGCCGAGGAGTTCTGCGACTTCATGGCCGGCCGCACCGGCGCCCATCTGCGGCGGCTGGAGCAGCAGATGGCACAGGCGGCCGACGAGATGGAGTACGAGCGGGCCGCCCGCCTGCGCGACGACATAGAGGCCCTGCGGAAGGCCATGGAGAAGAACGCGGTCGTGCTCGCGGACGCGACCGACGCCGACCTGATCGCGGTCGCCGAGGACGAGCTGGAGGCGGCCGTCCAGATCTTCCACGTCCGCGGCGGACGGGTGCGCGGCCAGCGCGGCTGGGTCACCGACAAGGTCGAGGAGATCACCACCGGCGCCCTCGTCGAACACGCCCTGCAGCAGCTCTACGGCGAGGAGTCCGGGGACGCGGTGCCCAAGGAGGTCCTGGTCCCCGCGCTGCCCGACCCGGTGGAGCCCGTCCAGGAGTGGCTGACCGGGCGGCGCGGCTCCGGCGTCTCGCTGCGCGTTCCCCAGCGCGGCGACAAGCGGGCCCTGATGGAGACCGTGGAGCGCAACGCCCAGCAGGCCCTGGTCCTGCACAAGACCAAGCGCGCCTCGGACCTGACCACACGCTCGCGCGCCCTGGAGGAGATCGCGGAGGCCCTCGACCTGGACAGCGCCCCGCTGCGGATCGAGTGCTTCGACATCTCCCATCTCCAGGGGGACGACGTGGTGGCCTCCATGGTCGTCTTCGAGGACGGGCTCGCCCGCAAGAGCGAGTACCGCCGCTTCCAGATCAAGGGTCGTGTCGGAGACACACAGATCTGGCACGGCGAGGGGCAGGACGACGTCCGGTCCATGCACGAGGTGATCTCCCGCCGCTTCCGGCGCTACCTCGCCGAGAAGGAGCGCACCGGCGAGTGGACCGACGGCGACTCCGCCCTCCCCGACGGAACTCTCGCCGACGGCGCGCCCGCCACCACCGGGGACGCCGTCGCCAGCACCCTCACCGAGGACGACGGCCGCCCCAAGCGGTTCGCCTACCCGCCCCAGCTCGTCGTCGTCGACGGCGGGCAGCCGCAGGTCGCGGCCGCCCGCCGGGCGCTGGACGAGCTCGGCATCGACGACATCGCCGTCTGCGGCCTCGCCAAGCGCCTGGAGGAGGTCTGGCTGCCGGACGACGACGACCCGGTCGTCCTGCCCCGCACCAGCGAGGGCCTCTACCTGCTCCAGCGCGTCCGTGACGAGGCCCACCGCTTCGCCATCACCTACCAGCGCACCAAGCGCGCCAAGCGGTTCCGCTCCGGCCCGCTGGACGACGTGCCGGGCCTCGGCGAGACCCGCAAACAGGCCCTGATCAAACACTTCGGCTCGGTGAAGAAGCTGCGTGCCGCGACGATCGAACAGATCTGTGAGGTGCCCGGCATAGGCCGCAAGACGGCCGAGACGATCGCCGCCGCCTTCGCCGAGGCGGCTCCGCCCGCGCCCGCCGTGAACACGGCCACGGGAGAGATCATGGAAGAAGGGGAACCCGGTGAAACGGCGGATTCCCCCGGGGAGCCCGTCGCCGCGGGCGTCCCGGAAGAACGACGGGGGCAGGAGACATGACCGAGCACGACGCACACCCCACCAGCGGACAGGACCAGACCCCCACGCCGGCGCCGCCGGCCCCCGGACAGCCGCCGCGGGCCGCCCAGCAGGCCCCCCGCGCGTCCGGCGCGCAACCCGACCCGCACAATGCAGGTCACGACGGCGCCGAACAGCAGGCGCGTCAGGAAGACGGAGCACAGGTGAGCACGGACGTCACACCACCCGGGATCCCCGAGGCGGCCATCCCCGAGCTGGTGATCATCTCCGGCATGTCCGGGGCCGGCCGCTCGACGGCGGCCAAGTGTCTGGAGGACCTCGGCTGGTTCGTCGTCGACAACCTCCCGCCCGCCCTGATCCCCACCATGGTGGAGCTCGGCGCACGCTCTCAGGGCAACGTGGCGCGGATCGCCGTCGTCGTCGACGTCCGCGGCCGGCGCTTCTTCGACAACCTCCGCGAGTCCCTCGCCGACCTGGAGTCCAGGAGCGTCACCCGGCGGATCGTCTTCCTGGAGTCCTCCGACGACGCCCTGGTGCGCCGCTTCGAGTCCGTGCGCCGCCCGCACCCCCTCCAGGGCGACGGCCGCATCGTCGACGGCATCGCCGCCGAACGCGAGCTGCTGCGCGAGCTGCGCGGCGACGCCGACCTGGTCATCGACACCTCCAGCCTCAACGTGCACGAACTGCGCGCCAAGATGGACGCCCAGTTCGCCGGCGAGGAGGAGCCCGAGCTGCGGGCCACCGTGATGTCCTTCGGCTTCAAGTACGGCCTCCCCGTCGACGCCGACCTGGTCGTCGACATGCGCTTCCTGCCCAACCCGCACTGGGTCCCGGAGCTGCGCCCCTTCACCGGCCTGAACGAGGAGGTGTCGGCCTACGTCCTCAACCAGCCCGGCGCCAAGGAGTTCCTCGACCGGTACGCCGAGCTGCTCCAGCTCGTCGCCGCGGGCTACCGCCGGGAGGGCAAGCGCTATGTGACCATCGCGGTGGGCTGCACGGGCGGAAAGCACCGCTCTGTCGCCATGTCGGAGAAGCTCGCCGCGCGCCTCGCGGCCGAGGGCGTGGAGACGGTGGTCGTGCACCGGGACATGGGACGGGAATGACGGGACGCACTCCGCGGCTCGGCCGGCTGCGCAGGACGGCGTCCGAGGGGCGGGTGAGCCGGCCGGTCGAGGCCCGGGGCGGCAGACCGCGCCGCCGCGGCGCCCAGCCCAAGGTCGTCGCCCTCGGCGGCGGGATGGGCCTGTCGTCCTCCCTCGCCGCGCTGCGCCGGATCACCGGTGATCTCACCGCCGTCGTCACCGTGGCCGACGACGGCGGCTCCAGCGGGCGTCTGCGCGACGAGCTGGGCGTCCTGCCGCCCGGCGATCTGCGCAAGGCGCTGGCCGCGCTGTGCGGCGACGACGACTGGGGCCAGACCTGGTCCCGGGTCATCCAGCACCGCTTCCAGTCGCAGGGCGAGATCAACGGCCACGCGGTCGGCAACCTGCTGATCGTGGCCCTGTGGGAGCAGCTCGGCGACCATGTGCAGGCGCTGGACCTGGTCGGCCGGCTGCTGGGCGCGCACGGGCGTGTGCTGCCCATGTCGGCCGTGCCGCTGGAACTCCAGGCGCTGGTCAAGGGGCACGACCCCGAGCGCCCCGACGACGTGGACACCGTCCGGGGGCAGGCGACCGTGGCGCTCACGCCCGGTGAGGTGCAGTCGGTGCACCTCGTGCCGCACGACCCGCCGGCCGTCCCGGAGGCGGTGGAGGCGGTCCTCGACGCGGACTGGGTCGTCCTCGGGCCCGGCTCCTGGTTCTCCTCCGTCATCCCGCACCTGCTGGTGCCGGAGCTGCTGGACGCGCTCACGCAGACCAAGGCGCGCCGGGTACTCTCGCTGAACCTCGCACCGCAGCCCGGAGAAACCGACGGCTTCTCCCCGCAGCGTCATTTGGAGGTTTTGGGACGACACGCCCCTAAACTCGCCCTGGACGTGGTGCTGGCCGACGAGGCCGCCGTGCCCGACCGCGACTCTCTCACCGACGCCGCCAAACGGTTCGGGGCCGCGGTGGAGCTGGCGCCGGTGGCCCGGCCCGACGGAACTCCGCGGCATGATCCGGAGCTGCTGGCCGCCGCGTACGACCGTATTTTTCGGATGCATGGAAGGATCGGCCCATGGCGATGACGGCAGCGGTGAAGGACGAGATCTCCCGGCTCCCCGTCACCCGGACCTGCTGCAGAAAGGCGGAGGTCTCCGCCATCCTGCGGTTCGCCGGCGGCCTCCACCTGGTGAGCGGTCGGATCGTGATCGAGGCGGAGCTGGACACCGCGATGGCGGCCCGCCGGCTCAAGCGGGACATCCTGGAGATCTTCGGCCACAGCTCGGAGCTGATCGTGATGGCGCCCGGCGGTCTGCGCCGCGGCTCCCGGTACGTCGTACGGGTGGTCGCGGGCGGTGACCAGCTGGCCCGGCAGACCGGTCTGGTCGACGGCCGGGGCCGCCCGATCCGCGGTCTGCCGCCGCAGGTGGTCTCCGGGGCGACCTGTGACGCGGAGGCGGCCTGGCGGGGGGCGTTCCTCGCGCACGGCTCGCTCACCGAGCCCGGCCGGTCCTCCTCCCTGGAGGTCACCTGCCCCGGCCCGGAGGCCGCGCTCGCGCTCGTCGGCGCGGCCCGCAGGCTGTCCATCGCCGCGAAGGCCCGTGAGGTGCGCGGGGTCGACCGGGTCGTCGTCCGCGACGGCGACGCGATCGGCGCGCTGCTGACCCGCCTCGGCGCGCACGAGTCGGTGCTGGCCTGGGAGGAGCGCCGGATGCGCCGCGAGGTGCGCGCCACGGCGAACCGGCTCGCCAACTTCGACGACGCCAACCTGCGCCGGTCCGCCCGTGCGGCGGTGGCCGCCGGGGCCCGTGTGCAGCGCGCCCTGGAGATCCTCGGCGAGGAGGTCCCCGAGCACCTCGCGGCGGCCGGCCGGCTGCGCATGGAGCACAAGCAGGCCTCACTCGAGGAGCTGGGCGCGCTCGCCGATCCGCCACTGACCAAGGACGCCGTCGCCGGCCGCATCCGACGGCTGCTCGCCATGGCCGACAAGCGCGCCTCCGACCTGGGCATCCCGAGCACGGAGGCCAACCTCAGCGAGGAACTGGCCGACAACCTGGTGGGCTGACCGCCCGGCGCACCCAACGGCACCACTCCGCGGTCACCCCCCGGTCCGGTGCGGGCCCCACCCGCACCACCCACACGGCCGACTCCACCGCACCACGGGCCCCGCCCGCACCGCCGGCTCCACCGCATCACCGGGGCCACGCATCACGGGCCCCGCCCGCACCGCCGACCCCACCGCATCACGGGGGCCACGCATCACGGGCCCCGCCCGCACCGCCGACCCCACCGCATCACGGGGGCCACGCACCACGGGCCCCGCCCGCACCGCCGACCCCACCGCATCACGGGGGCCACGCACCACGGGCCCCGCCCGCACCGCCGGCTCCAGCGCACCGCGGTCCCCGCCCGCACGCTGGCTCCACCGCACCACGGGCCCCACGTACCACGGCCTCACCGAGCCCGCACACCAGCTCAACCGCAGCACCGCATCCGCACACCGGCCCAACTGCACCACCAGCCTCACCGCACCCGCACACCAGCCCCACACCGAGCCACCGACCCCACCGCACCACCAGCCTCACCAACCCCCCGCCCCACAAGCACCACGGCACCACCCGCACCACCGGCCCGGCGCAGCCCCGTCGGCCCATCGCCCCCGCAGGGCCCACCGCACCCCCCGGTCCTGCGCAGCGCCCGCCGCACCGCCCCACCGGTGCCGTGCCGGCCGAAGCGGGAGGCCCTGCCGGCCGAGTCCCACGGCCGCTGTCCCGGCGGCACCGGACCTTCGGAGCGGGGGAGAGCCTCACGGTCGTAGCAGTGCCGTCGTCCCCGCCGGCGCCCGCCACCGGCCCGACTGCCCCGTCCGGGCTGCCCGAAAGCGGTCAGGCCCACTGGCGCAGCGCACGCGGCACCGCGCCCACCGCGGTACCTGACCACCGGTCACCGGGCCGCCTGCCCAAGGGCGGCAGCGCCCGGCGAACACCCCCAACCCACACCACCCCACCCCCACCCCGACCCCATCCCTTCGCCCCAACCTCACCCCCCACCCCAACACGTCACAAGGCAAGCCCACTTGGGCTGGTAGCCGGCGTGTTCATCCACCCTTGAGGCACCCTTGACTCGATCAAGAACTGACATGAGCCTGGCACCTGTTCGCTGTTGCGGCGAACCCACACCAGGGGGGTTCATGAGACGTAGAGCGAGATCGATCCTCGCTGTCGGCGCGCTCCTGATCGGCGGAGCGAGCCTCGCGCCCATCGCACAGGCACAACCCGGAACACCGGCGAAGGACACCGACTCGGACGAGGTCAAGGTGTTCCGCGCCGAGGTCAGCAAGAAGCAGATCCCGCTGCTGCTGGCGGCCGGTCAGGACGGTCACGAACTCAGTGAGCGGGCGCCCGCTCAGGGCACCGCCACCGTCGAGGTCTACCTCACCGACAAGCAGGCCCGGAAACTGGAGCAGCAGGGCGTCCCCCTCACCGAGCACGCCCTGTCCGCCAAGGCGGAGGCCCGTGTGGAGGCCGCCGCCGACGGGGTGTTCCGCCCCTACAGCGGCAAGGGCGGCCTGAAGGAGGAGCTCCTCCGCACCGCCCAGGAGAACCCCGGCCTCACCAAGGTCGTCTCCATCGGCAAGACCGTCGGGGGACAGGACATCCTCGCGCTCAAGCTCACCAAGGACGCGAAGCGGAGCAAGGACGGCTCCAAGCCGGCCACGCTGTACATGTCCAACCAGCACGCGCGCGAGTGGATCACGCCGGAGATGACCCGCCGGCTGCTCCACCACTACCTGGACAGCTACTCGACGGACCAGCGCGTCAAGAAGATCGTCGACACCACCGAACTGTGGTTCCTGCTGTCCGCCAACCCGGACGGCTACGACTACACCTTCCAGAGCGCCGACAACCGCCTGTGGCGCAAGAACCTGCGGGACGTCAACGCCGACGGAGTCATCGGCACCGGCGACGGCGTCGACCTCAACCGCAACTTCGCCTACAAGTGGGGCTACGACGACGAGGGTTCGTCCCCCACCCCCACCAGTCAGACCTACCGCGGCCCGGGCCCGAACTCCGAGCCCGAGACCAAGGCGCTGGACGCCTTCGAGAAGCGCATCGGCTTCGCGTACGGCATCAACTACCACTCCGCCGCCGAACTCCTCCTCTACGGCGTCGGCTGGCAGGTCGCCACCGACACCCCGGACGACGTCGCCTACAAGGCGCTCGCCGGCACCCCGGAGCACTCCGCGATCCCCGGCTACCACCCCCAGGTCTCCTCGGAGCTGTACACCACCAACGGCGAGGCCGACGGCCACGCGGTCAACGTCAACGGCACGGCGATGTTCACCCCCGAGATGTCGACCTGTCAGACGGCCTCGGACCTCGTCCCGGACGACCGGTGGAACGCGGCCGACTGCCAGTCGGTCTTCAACTTCCCGGACGACGAGAAGCTGATCCAGCAGGAGTTCGCCAAGAACATCCCCTTCGCGCTCTCCGTCGCCGAGAGCGCCGCGCGCCCCGACCGGCCGAAGTCCTCGGTCGGCCTGACCGCGGCCGACTTCACCCTCGCGCCGTTCAGCACGTCGTACTCGCGCGGGCACAAGCAGGAGGTCTCGGTCGTCGCCCGCAAGGCGATCCGCGACAAGGAGCTCAAGTACCGCGTCAACGGCGGCCCCACGTACGACCAGAGGCTCAAGTCCTGGAACGGCGGCGAGACCTACGGCGGCGAGGACGACCTCTACTTCGACGAGTACCGCGCCAAGGTGAAGCACGGCGAACCCGGCGACAAGGTCGAGGTGTGGTTCACCGGTGAGGACGAGGACGGCGCGCAGGTCTCCAGCGCGCACTTCACGTACACGGTCGCCGAACTGCCCAAGGCGGACACACTGGTCGTCGCCGAGGAGGGCGCGGCCGCCACGCAGGCGCAGACCTACGTCGACGCGCTGAAGGCCAACGGCCACAAGGCGGTCGTCTGGGACGTCGCACGGCAGGGCGTGCCCGACGCGCTCGGCGTGCTCGGCCACTTCGACACCGTCGTCCACTACACGGGTGCGAGCGCCCCGGGCAACCCGACCCAGCTGGAGCTGCGCGCCTACCTCAACGAGGGCGGCAAACTGATCGAGGCGGGCGAACTCGCGGGCGGCAACGTCGACCTGGGCGACGGCACCCCGTCCAACGACTTCAGCCAGTACTACCTGGGCGCCTACACCCGCACCTCCCTGCCCGGCCCGACCTCCTTCGAGGGCGCGGGCGCGCTGGCCGGCTCCGGCGGGCCGCTGGGCGCGGCGCCGGGCAACCCGCTGAACCAGGCAGGCTCGTTCACCGTCACCTCCGACAACCTGCCCATGTCCGGCTTCCCGCAGTTCGCCAGCGCGGGAGCGGGCCGCTACCCCGGCACGGTCAACCCGTTCGGGCCCTACGAGGGCGCCTCCATGGCCGCCGTCACCCACAGCGACTACGCCTGGAACCGCCTCACCCGCACCATCGACCTCACCGGGGTGAGCGCGTCCCAGCAGCCGGCGCTGCGGACCCGGCTGCTGTGGAACACCGAACCGGGCTACGACCACGCCGTCCTGGAGGCGCACACCGCGGGCGCCGACGACTGGACCACGCTGCCGGAGGCCGGCGGCGCCACCAGCACCGCCGTGCCCGCCGAATGCGAGGCCGGGTATCTGATCCAGGCGCACCCCGCGCTCAAGCGGTATCTGACGCTCAGCGGCGGCGCCTGCGCGCCGACCGGCTCCAGCGGCTCCTGGAACAGCTTCACCGGCGCTTCGGCCGGCTGGCAGGACGTGTCCTTCGACCTGTCCGCCTATGCCGGGAAGTCCGTGGAGGTGTCGCTCTCCTACATCACCGACCCCGGCACCGGCGGCCGTGGCGTCCTCGCCGACAACGCCTCCGTCGTCGTGGGCGGCGACGCGGTGCAGACCGAGGGCTTCGAGACGTCGCTCGGCGCCTGGAGCGTCCCCGGCCCGCCGGCCGGCAGCCCCGCCGTCGTCAAGGACTGGGCGCGCAGCGGAGCCCTGTTCCAGACGTACGCGGCGGTCGCCACCGACGACACCGTGCTGCTGGGCTTCGGGCTGGAGCACCTCACCGCCGCCGCCGACCGCAAAGCGCTCATCGGAAAGGCCCTCGCATCACTTGATCAGTGACGCACCGGTCAACCGCCTTTGACGGTCCGTAGCGAAAACGGCCCCGAAGGGCCTCTGGCCAGGGCGGTCCGTACCCCTACTGGCGGGTACGGACCGCCATGCCGTGTATGGGCCGACTCAATGTCACTCCCCGGGTCGCGGAGAGGTAGGGTCGGGGGTGGTCGGGGACATCCCAAACACAGCTCGCCGGCACCGCATGGCCGGCGTACCAACGAGGAGATCGGTTCGTGACGATCCGCGTAGGCATCAACGGCTTCGGCCGTATCGGGCGTAACTACTTCCGCGCGCTCCTGGAGCAGGGTGCTGACATCGAGATCGTGGCTGTCAACGACCTGGGTGACACCGCGACCACCGCTCACCTGCTCAAGTACGACACCATCCTGGGCCGTCTGAAGGCCGAGGTCTCGCACACCGCCGACACGATCACCGTCGACGGCAAGACCATCAAGGTGCTCGCCGAGCGCAACCCCGCCGACATCCCGTGGGGCGAGCTGGGCGTCGACATCGTCATCGAGTCCACCGGCATCTTCACCAAGAAGGAAGACGCCGCGAAGCACCTCGCCGGCGGCGCCAAGAAGGTCCTCATCTCGGCTCCGGCCAAGGACGAGGACGTCACCATCGTGATGGGCGTCAACCAGGACAAGTACGACCCGGCGAACCACCACGTCATCTCCAACGCCTCCTGCACCACCAACTGTGTGGCGCCGATGGCCAAGGTCCTCGACGAGAACTTCGGCATCGTCAAGGGCCTGATGACGACGGTGCACGCGTACACCAACGACCAGCGCATCCTGGACTTCCCGCACAAGGACCTGCGCCGCGCCCGCGCCGCCGCCGAGAACATCATCCCGACCACGACGGGCGCCGCCAAGGCCACCGCCCTGGTCCTGCCCCAGCTCAAGGGCAAGCTCGACGGCATCGCGATGCGCGTCCCGGTCCCCACCGGCTCCGTCACCGACCTGGTGCTGGAGCTGGGCCGCGAGGTCACCAAGGAAGAGGTCAACGCCGCCTTCCAGAAGGCCGCCGAGGGCGAGCTCAAGGGCATCCTGGAGTACACGGAGGACCCGATCGTCTCCTCCGACATCGTCAACGCCCCCGCGTCCTGCACCTTCGACTCGTCCCTGACCATGGTCCAGGACGGCAAGAACGTGAAGGTCATCGGCTGGTACGACAACGAGTGGGGCTACTCCAACCGCCTCGTCGACCTGACGGTCTTCGTCGGCGGCCAGCTCTGACCGACAGAGCGGGCAGCTCGATGTGAGAGCAGGGCTCGGGCAGCGCAGGGACGCGCTGCCCGAGCCCTGACTCACGTCACGACAGGCCTTCTCTACGATCACGGAGTACCACCAGCCCTCCCGGGAGCCCCTTTCATGAAGACGATCGACGAACTTCTCTCCGAAGGCGTGGCAGGCAAGCGCGTCTTCGTCCGTGCCGACCTCAACGTGCCGCTGGACAGCGGCGCCATCACCGACGACGGCCGCATCCGCGCCGTGCTGCCGACCGTCAAGGCCCTCGCGGACGCGGGCGCCAAGGTGGTCGTCGCCTCGCACCTGGGCCGCCCCAAGGGCGCTCCGGACCCGGCCTTCTCCCTCGCCCCGGCCGCCGCCCGCCTCGGCGAACTCCTCGGTGCCGACGTGGCCTTCGCGACCGACACGGTCGGCGAGTCCGCCCGCTCCACCGTCGCCGGCCTCACCGACGGCCAGGTCGCCGTCATCGAGAACCTGCGCTTCAACGCGGGCGAGACGTCCAAGGACGACGCCGAGCGCGGCGACTTCGCCGACCGGCTCGCCGAGCTCGCCGACCTCTACGTCGGCGACGGCTTCGGCGCGGTGCACCGCAAGCACGCGTCCGTCTACGACCTCCCGGCCCGGCTGCCGCACGCGGCCGGCTACCTCATCGCCACCGAGGTCGGCGTCCTGAGGAAGCTCACCGAGGACGTCAAGCGGCCCTACGTCGTCGCCCTCGGCGGCGCCAAGGTCTCCGACAAGCTCGCCGTCATCGACGAACTGCTCGGCAAGGCCGACCGTCTCCTCATCGGCGGCGGCATGGCGTACACCTTCCTCAAGGCCCAGGGCCACGAGGTCGGCATCTCCCTCCTCCAGGAGGACCAGATCCCGGTCGTCACCGAGTACATCGCGCGCGCCGAGAAGACCGGCGTCGAACTGGTCCTGCCGGTCGACGTGCTGGTCTCGCCCGAGTTCCCGGACCTGAAGGCCAAGGCGCCCACCCACCCCACGACCGTCGCCGCGGACTCGATCCCCGCCGACCAGGAGGGTCTGGACATCGGTCCCGAGACCCGCAAGCTCTACGCCTCGAAGCTCGCCGACGCGGCCACCGTCTTCTGGAACGGCCCGATGGGCGTCTTCGAGCACCCCGACTACGCCGAGGGCACCAAGGCGGTCGCCCAGGCCCTCCTCGACTCCCCGGGCTTCACGGTCGTCGGCGGCGGCGACTCCGCCGCGGCCGTCCGCCTCCTGGGCTTCGACGAGAACGCATTCGGCCACATCTCGACCGGCGGCGGCGCCTCCCTCGAATACCTCGAGGGCAAGACGCTCCCCGGCCTCGCCGCACTGGAGGACTGACCCACATGACCGCGCGCACGCCGCTGATGGCGGGCAACTGGAAGATGAACCTCAACCACCTCGAGGCCATCGCCCACACCCAGAAGCTCGCCTTCGCCCTCGCGGACAAGGACTACGAGGCCGTCGAGGTCGCCGTCCTGCCGCCCTTCACCGACCTGCGCTCCGTGCAGACCCTGGTCGACGGCGACAAGCTCAAGATCAAGTACGGCGCCCAGGACATCTCGGCGCACGACGGGGGCGCCTACACCGGCGAGATCTCCGGCGCCATGCTGGCCAAGCTGAAGTGCACCTACGTGGCCGTCGGCCACTCCGAGCGCCGCCAGTACCACGCCGAGACCGACGAGCTGGTCAACGCCAAGGTGAAGGCCGCCTACAAGCACGGCCTCACCCCGATCCTGTGCGTGGGCGAGGAGCTGGAGGTCCGCGAGGCGGGCAACCACGTCTCCCACACCCTCGCCCAGGTCGAGGGCGGTCTGAAGGACCTCCCGGCCGAGCAGGCCGAGACGGTCGTCATCGCCTACGAGCCCGTGTGGGCCATCGGCACCGGCAAGGTCTGCGGCGCCGAGGACGCCCAGGAGGTCTGCGCCGCCATCCGCGGCAAGGTCGCCGAGCTGTACACGCAGGAGCTGGCCGACGGGGTCCGCATCCAGTACGGCGGCTCCGTCAAGGCCGGCAACGTCGCCGAGATCATGGCGCAGGCCGACATCGACGGCGCGCTGGTCGGCGGCGCCTCGCTGGACGCCGACGAGTTCGTCAAGATCGTGCGTTTCCGCGACCAGTAGCCATCAGGCGGGCCGAGCTGTGAGTATGCGGTAGCGGCGATCCGTCGTACCCTTGCGGGGGCGCAGCGACGTCGCTGTGCCCCCGTCGTCATCCGAATCCGAGGAAGTTGGTCCAGCCGTGGTTTTGGGGTTCTCGATCGCCCTGATCGTCTTCAGCCTGCTGCTGATGCTGCTGGTGCTGATGCACAAGGGAAAGGGCGGCGGCCTCTCCGACATGTTCGGTGGCGGTATGCAGTCCTCCGTCGGCGGCTCCTCGGTCGCCGAGCGCAACCTCGACCGCATCACCGTGGTGATCGGTCTGCTGTGGTTCGCGTGCATCGTCGTCCTCGGCATCCTCATGAAGACGAACAGCTGAGCGGACGACCGGCCGCTGAGCGGTCGCCCTGCTGAGAGCGCACACAAAAGCACATTCCACACGTAACGCCCCATGTTCGGTACGCGCGGCTGACCGCGGCCTATCATGGGGCTTGCGTCTCGCGGAGCGGGGGCCTTGTAACTCCGGTCACTGGACGCGCGTTGGGCCTTACGTAGACTGAGGCGCTCGCGGCGAAGCGAAACCCGACTCGCTTTGCGGCACCATCACGCAGGGAGTTACGACCGTGGCAAGTGGCAACGCGATCCGGGGAAGCCGGGTCGGGGCGGGGCCGATGGGCGAGGCCGAGCGCGGTGAGTCAGCGCCGCGTCTGCGCATCTCCTTCTGGTGCTCCAACGGGCATGAGACGCAGCCCAGCTTCGCCAGCGACGCGCAGGTGCCCGAGACCTGGGACTGTCCGCGCTGCGGCTTCCCGGCCGGCCAGGACCGGGACAACCCCCCGGCCCCGCCGCGCACCGAGCCTTACAAGACGCACCTCGCCTATGTGCGGGAGCGGCGCAGCGACGCGGACGGCGAGGCGATCCTCGCCGAGGCGCTCGCCAAACTGCGGGGCGAGATCTAGGAGTTGAGACCGGCCGGGCGCCTTCGGGCACCTGGCCGGTCGCTTTTCCGCCCCCGCGCGCCGGCCGCCCCGTCCCTCCTGCCCGCGTGCGCTGTGAGGCGAACCGCCCCTGTCGGCCGTATCTGTTGTCGCACCCCGCACGGGCCCGCGTCAGCTCATCTCGTGTGCTGATCAATTAGGTTGGGACCCGAGCGGGACAAGACGCGCAGCACGGACAGGCGAGGAAGAGGGCTGGCTCGACATGAACGCAGACGGCACGAGGCTCCATCAGATGCCCGAGTGGACCGCTCTGGCCAAGCACCGTGAGGAACTCGGCGGGGTGGGGCTGCGTGAGCTGTTCGCCGACGACGCGGGGCGCGGCGAGGCGTACACCCTGCAGGTGGGCGACCTGCACATCGACTACTCCAAGCACCTCGTCACCGACGAGACGCTGCGGCTGCTGCGTGAGCTGGCCGCCGCCACCGACGTCTTCGGCCTGCGGGACGCCATGTTCCGCGGCGAGAGGATCAACACCACCGAGGACCGCGCCGTCCTGCACACCGCGCTGCGTGCCCCGCGCGACGCGGTGATCGAGGTCGACGGGCAGAACGTGGTCCCCGCGGTGCACGCCGTCCTCGACAAGATGGCCGACTTCGCGGGCCGGGTCCGCTCCGGCGAGTGGACCGGCCACACCGGCCGCCGTATCCGCAACGTCGTCAACATCGGCATCGGCGGCTCCGACCTCGGCCCGGCCATGGCCTACGAGGTGCTGCGCGCCTGTACCGACCGCTCGCTGACCTTCCGGTTCGTCTCCAACGTGGACGGCGCCGACCTGCACGAGGCGACACAGGACCTGGACCCGGCCGAGACGCTGTTCATCATCGCGTCCAAGACCTTCACCACCATCGAGACGATCACCAACGCCGGCTCGGCCCGCCAGTGGGTGCTGGACGCCCTCGGTGGGGGAGAGGCCGCCGTGGCGAAGCACTTCGTCGCGTTGTCCACCAACGCCGAGAAGGTCGCCGGCTTCGGCATCGACACGGCCAACATGTTCGAGTTCTGGGACTGGGTCGGCGGGCGGTACTCCTTCGACTCGGCGATCGGGCTCTCCCTGATGATCGCCGTCGGCGCGGACCGCTTCCGCGAGATGCTCGACGGCTTCCGGCTCGTCGACGAGCACTTCCGCACCGCTCCCGCCGAGGCCAACGTCCCCTTGCTGCTCGGGCTGTTGGGCATCTGGTACGGCAACTTCCACGACGCGCAGTCGCACGCCGTGCTGCCGTACAGCCACTACTTGTCCAAGTTCGCCGCCTATCTGCAGCAGTTGGACATGGAGTCCAACGGCAAGTCCGTCGGCCGCGACGGCCGGGAGGTGGACTGGCAGACGGGCCCGGTGGTCTGGGGCACCCCGGGCACCAACGGCCAGCACGCCTACTACCAGTTGATCCATCAGGGGACGAAGCTGATCCCGGCGGACTTCATCGGCTTCGCCGAGCCGGTCGCCGAGCTGAGCGGGCCGCTGCGGGCGCAGCACGACCTGCTGATGGCCAACTTCTTCGCACAGACGCAGGCGCTGGCCTTCGGCAAGACGCCGGAGGAGGTGCGCGGCGAGGGCGTGCCGGAGGAGCTGGTCGCGCACAAGACGTTCAAGGGCGACCACCCGACCACGACGATCCTCGCGGGCGAGCTGACGCCGTCGGTCCTCGGTCAGCTCATCGCCCTCTACGAGCACAAGGTGTTCGTGCAGGGCGCGATCTGGAACATCGACTCCTTCGACCAGTGGGGCGTGGAACTGGGCAAGGTCCTCGCCAAGCGCGTCGAGCCGGCCCTGACCGAGGGCGCGGATGTGCCGGGCCTGGACGCCTCCACGCGGGCGCTGGTCGCCAAGTACCGTTCCCTCAGGGGTCGTTGACGAGAACAAGGCTCATGTCACGGCGCTGAGGGTGTCCGCGAGTCTGCGGCGGGAGGCGCGGGCGGCCGGAAGCGCCGCCAGAGCCGTCGCGCCCAGCACGGCCGCCGTGCCGAGCAGCAGCAGGAGCGGCAGGGGCGGGGACTGAGCGATCCCCGCCCCGATGCCGCTCGACCGGCCCTGGGTGTCGATCAGCCAGTGCGCCAGAGGCGTGCCCAGGGCCGTGCCCAGCACGGCCGCCGCCAGCGTCGTGCAGGCGGTGGCCGTCACGGTGATCGCGGTGATCTGCCGGGGGGACAGTCCGACGGCCTTGAGGGCGAGCAGATCACGTTCGCTTTCGCGGACCGTGCCGCCGATCACCGTCAGCAGCTCGATGAGCCCGATCAGGGCCAGGACGGCGATCACAGCCACCACCACCCCGCGCAGCGGGGAGAGCCCGTCGGCCGGGTTGACGGCGGTGTGGACGTCCAGACGGCCCTGGCCGGCCGCGGTGAGGCGGGCCGCGACCGCGGCCGGGTCGGCGTCGGGAGTCAGGCGGAGCTGGTAGAGGGTCGGTCCGCCCAGCTCGGGCGCGTTCTCGCGGAGGGTGTCGAGCGAGGTGGAGATGACCCGGCCGGCGTTCTCCGGTTCGATGCTGCGGCCCACGATGTGCAGGATCTGCGGCTGGTCGCCCACCGTCATCCGCACCCAGTCGCCGACGCCCACGTCCAGCAGGTCGAGCAGCCCCTGCCCGGCCACCGCCTCGTCCGGGCCGTGCGCCGGGCGGCCCTCGGCCAGGGTGTACGGGTAGGGGTCCTGGCGGGTGCCGTAACCGCGCAGGGCGATCGTGGCCGTCTGGCCGGGGACCAGGGCCGCCACCTCCACGCCGGGGTAGGCGGCGGCGACCTGCGGATCGCGGGTGAGGAGCGCGCGCGTCGAGGTGCCGTTGAGCGCGGCGTCCGGGTGGACCGTGAGCGCGGTGGGCAGGCCCGTCCGCTCGGGTGCGCTGTGGAAGCGGTCGATCGTGGTCCAGGCGCTCAACGCGACCACGATCAGCAGCAGCGGCAGCGCGAGCCGGGCCACCGTCGCCAGGGACCTCAGCCGGCGGGTGAGGAAGGCCTTGTGCCAGCCGAGGACCAGGGCGGGCGGCAGCCGCAGGCCGAGCGCCCGCAGCGCCGCCCCGGACAGCCGTCCCCCCGACGGCGAGGCCGGGCGCGGCACCGGCACCGGCGGCACGCGCCCCGCCCGCCACGCGGCGAGTCCGGTGATCGCGGCGATGAACAGCACCGCCCCGGCCGGCACCGCGAACAGCGCCACGGTGTGTCCCGGCAGCCCATGCCAGACGCCGACCGCGTCCCCGAGCCGGCCGGGGACGAGGCTGCCCAGCGCCTGGGTGAGGGCCGCCGCGGCCGTCGCGCCGAGCAGCGCGTAGGCGATGTGCTGGAGCAGGAAGATCCGCACGACCTGGCCGGGGGTGAAGCCGATCGCCTTCAGGATCGAGATGTCCCGCAGATGACCGCGGATCCGGGTGGCGATCGCGCCGTGCACCGCGAGCCCGGCGGCGACGAGGGCGCCCAGCCCGAAGAGCCCCAGCACCTGCCCCAGCAGCCGGTTGTCGCCCTGGGCCTCGGCACGCGCCTGCTGCCAGGTGGAGACCTCACTGACCGCGCCCGCGCCCAGCACCGTGACCGCGCGCTGGACGGCGTAGTCCGTGTCGTCGGGATCGGCCAGGCGCAGCCCGATCACCTGGCCGGACGGATCCGGTACGGCGGACGGCAGCGTCCAGACCAGGCCGGGCCGGTCGCCCGGGCTGTAGCGGGGCTCGGCGCTGTCGGCGATGCCGAGCACGGTCAGTTCGTGCGCGGCGCCGGGCAGGGCGAGGGTGTCGCCGGGCTCGGCGACCAGGGTGCGGGCGAGGCGGCTCTCCAGGACCACGCCGTCGGGCGTCGCGGGATCCAGCCAGCGGCCGGAGAGCAGCAGCGGGCGGCCCACGGCCGGCTGCTCGGACGCCCCGCGCAGTTCGACCGAGGCGCGGGCGCCGCGGGAGGTCAGGGTGGTGGAGGCGGTCGGCCAGGGCCCGGCGACGGAGTCGACGCCGTCCAGCGAGCGCAGTTTGTCCGTCGCGGCGGCCGGGCCGGTGTGCATCCACACATGGGCGCCGCGCGCCTGGGCGAACACCCGCTGCCAGGGGTTGGTGGCGTAGCCGAAGAGCGCCGCCGCCAGCAGCAGCGAGGCGACGACGCCCGCCGTGGCGAGCACCAGGAACAGTGCCTCGCCGCGGTGCGTGCGCAGATCGGAGTGCGCCCAGCGCAAGGTGGCCCGCACCGTCTCAGCCCTTCCGGGATTCGTCGTACGCCCGCACGTCAGTCCCTCAGTTCCAGCACACCGGAGATGCCGGCGCCGCGTGCGGGGGCGCCGTCGAGGGTCGCGTCGTCGGCGATCCGCCCGTCGAAGAAGCTGATCACCCGGTCCGCGGCGCTCGCCAGGCGGGCGTCATGGGTGACCAGCACGATCGTCTGGCCGCGCCGGTGGAAGCGGGAGAGCAGCCGCATCACCTCGCGGGTGCCCTTGCTGTCGAGGCTGCCCGCGGGCTCGTCGGCCAGCAGCAGCGGCGGACGGTTGACCAGGGCGCGGGCCAGCGCCACCCGCTGCTGCTCGCCGCCGGACAGCTCGCCCGGCATGCTCCGCTCCTTGCCCGCGAGCCCCAGTTCGGCCAGCAGCCCCTCCCGCTCCGCGCGCGCCTGCCGCGGGGAGACGCCGGCCAGCAGCGCGGGCAGTTCGACGTTGTCGGCGACGGACAGGTTCGACACCAGGTTGAAGAACTGGAAGACGATCCCGATGCGTTTCCTGCGCTCGACCGCCCAGCGCGCCTCGCCGTAGGAGTCCGTGCACTCGCCGTCCAGCCAGAGACTGCCGCCGTCCGGCCGTTGCAGTCCGCCGAGCAGATGCAGCAGCGTCGACTTCCCGGCGCCGGAGGGACCGGTGATCGCCACGAACTCGCCGCGCTCGACGCACAGGTCGACCCCGCGCACCGCACGGGCCGGGGCGCCCTCGCCGTGATGCGTCTTGACCAGGCCCTCGGCGCGCAGCACCGGAGCGGGGCGCTCGCTCACTCCAGCTCCTCCAGCTCGCTCAGTTCGTTCAGCTCTTCGAGTTCTTCCTGGCACCGCTCCAGCCAGTCCAGGTCGGCCTGCAGGTGCAGCATCGCGCCCTCGATCAGCAGGTGGGCGATACGGTTGTTCCGGTCCTCGGCGGCCGCCAGCTTCGACAGGGAGCGCATGGTGTTCAGGTACTGGCGCCGCTGCTGGTTGATGAGGGCGACCTGGTCGGCGAGACCGGTACGCGGGGCGAGGGCCAGCTTCATGAAGAAGTCGTCCCGCACCCGCGGCTCGTCCTCGGGCTCCGAGAACCAGGTGCGCAGCGCCGCCCGCCCGTCGTCGGTGAGGTGGTAGACCTTCTTGTTGGGCCGGCTGGACTGCTCGACGGCCTCGCCCTCGATCAGCCCCTGTTTCTCCAGGCGGCCGAGGGTCACATAGACCTGGCCGACGTTCGGCTGAGGGTACGCGGAGCCCAGCAGTTGCTCAAGGTCCTGCTTCAGCTCGTACCCGTGGGCCGGTCCGCGCGCGAGAAGTGCCAGGAGGGGCAGGCGCACTCGTGCTGTCCTCCTGTCCTAGGGTGAATGTGCTCCAGGCCCTAGTATCGCCCATACCTAACAGGTATACATGGCCTCTGACTCCGGGCGAAGGCGCCCGGGGCCGGGTGTGCTGGGAGGAACCTATGCGGTGGATACGCGCCGCCGGTAGGGGACTCCTTGTTCTGATCGTGGTCATGACCGGGTACGTCGCTTCGGGAGCCCGCGCCGACGAGGGGGGCGGCGACGGCCGCGGGCCGCTGACGCTCGCCACCGCCGGGGACCTCACCGGCTATCTGGGCCCCCTGCTGCAGGGCTGGAACCGCGCCCACCCCGGCGAGCGGGTCACCCTCGTCGAGCTCCCTGACTCCGCCGACGAGACCCACGCGCAGATGGCCACCGACCTGCGTGACGGCGACCGCAGCCGCTTCGACGTCCTCAACATCGACGTCAGCTGGACCTCCGAGTTCGCCGCCGCAGGCTGGATACGCCCGCTGCCCGCCGACCGGTTCCCCCTGCGGGACTTCCTGGCACCGGTGGTGGACACGGCCACCTACGACGGGCGGCTGTACGCCGTCCCGTACGTCACCAACGCCGGCCTCCTGCTCTACCGCGCGGACGTCCTCGCCGAGGAGGGCGTCCCGCCGCCGCGCACCTGGGCCGAACTGGAACGGTACGCCCGGACCATCGCCCCGAAGCACGGGCTCGACGGCTACGCCGGACAGTTCCTGCCCTACGAGGGGCTCACCGTCAACGCCGCCGAGGCCGTCTACTCGGCGGGCGGCAGCGTCCTCGGCGACGAGGGGGAGCGCGTCACCGTGGACTCGGCCGCCGCCCGCGAGGGCATCGGCTTCCTCGCCCGGGGCGTGCGCGAGGGATGGATACCGAAGCGGGCCCTCACCTACAAGGAGGAGGAGTCCAAGCAGGCCTTCCAGGACGGCCGGCTGCTCTTCCTGCGCAACTGGCCCTACGCCTACGTCGCCGCCTCGGCTCCCTCCTCGAAGGTCGCCGGACGGGTCGGCGCCGTACCGCTGCCCGGACCGGACGGTCCCGGCACCAGCGTCCTGGGCGGTTCCAACCTCGCGGTGAACACCCACGCGCGGCACCCCGACTCCGCCGCCCGGCTGATCGCCTACCTCACCAGCGAGCCCGTCCAGCGCCAGGTCCTCACCCGCGGCGCCCTGCCGCCGGTGCGCGCCGCGCTCTACGAGGACCCCGGACTGATCCGGGCGTTCCCCTATCTGCCGACCCTGCGCGAGAGCGTGCTCGCGGCCGCGCCGCGGCCCAAGAGCCCGCGCTACGACCAGGTCAGCCTGGTCGTGCAGTCGGTCGTGCACGACGCCATGGCCGGGCACGAGACGCCCGAGGCGGCGGTGCGCCGCCTGGCGCGGGAACTCGCGGCGATCTCCCGCTGACGAGCGCCCGACGCTCGCTGCACTCCCTTCACGCCTCCCCTCGCTAGTTACTTGTTAGGTAACGCATAGGTCTCATCTCGCCTTGATGCGGCTTCTTTTCGTTGACACCTTCCTGACACGCTTACCTAACATGCATACATGTTGAGTAAGTACTGCTGGTGGCGGGACGCGGTGATCTACCAGGTCTACGTCCGCAGCTTTCTGGACAGCACCGGCGACGGCGTCGGCGACCTCGCCGGGGTCAGGGCCGGACTGCCCTACCTGAAGAAGCTCGGCGTGGACGGCATCTGGCTGAGCCCGTTCTACCCGTCCCCGCAAGCCGACCACGGCTACGACGTCGCCGACTACTGCGACGTCGACCCGCTCTTCGGCGACCTCGCCGAGTTCGACCTGCTGGTGGCGGCCGCCCGCCGGCTCGGCGTCAGGGTGCTCCTGGACATCGTCCCCAACCACTGCTCCAGCGAGCACCCCTGGTTCCGCGAGGCGCTCGCCTCCCCGCCCGGCAGTGCGGCCCGCGCCCGCTTCCACTTCGCCGACGGCCGCGGCCCCGACGGCGCCGAGCCGCCCAACAACTGGCACGCCATGTTCGGCGGCCCCGCCTGGAGCCGGATCACCGAGCCCGACGGCCGGCCCGGCCAGTGGTACCTGCACATGTTCACCCCCGAGCAGCCGGACTGGAACTGGCGCACCCCCGAGGTCGCCGCCGAGTTCGACCGGATCCTGCGCTTCTGGCTGGACCGGGGCGCCGACGGCTTCCGCATCGACGTGGCCGCCGGCCTCTACAAGCACCCCTCACTGCCCGACTCCGACGACCCCGAGGCCGACGCCCGCACCCGCGACTCGGTCAACCCGCTCGCCTGGAACCAGCCCGAGGTGCACGGCGTGTGGCGGCACTGGCGGGCGGTCTGCGAGGAGTACACGGCACGCGACGGCCGCGAACGGCTCCTGGTCGGCGAGGTCTCCGTCCCCACCGCCCGCGAACACGCGCAGTACGTCCGCCCGGACGAGCTCCACCAGGCCTTCTTCTTCGACCTGTTGAGCGCCCCGTGGAACGCCGACGCCTTCCGCAAGGTCATCTCCGAGGCCATGGCCGACATCGCCGGCACCGGCTCCACGGTCACCTGGGTCCTCAACAACCACGACCAGGTCCGCACCGTCACCCGCTACGGCGAACCGGCCCCCGCCGGCAGCGGACTGGGCACCGCCCGCGCCCGCGCCGCGGCCCTGCTGATGCTCGCGCTGCCCGGCGCCGCCTACATCTACCAGGGCGAGGAACTCGGCCTGCCCGAGGTCGTCGACCTGCCCGACGACGTCCTCACCGACCCCATCTTCCGGCGCACCGGAAGCCGCGCCCGCATCCGCGACGGCTGCCGCGTCCCGCTGCCGTGGTCGGGACAGGCCTCGCCGTTCGGCTTCACCTCCGGCGCGGAGGGAGCCAAACCCTGGCTGCCGCAGCCCGACTACTTCGCCGAGCACGCCACCGACCGCGCCCTCGCCGACACCCGGTCCTTCTGGCACCTGTACCGCGACGGACTCCAACTGCGTTCCGCCCTACCCCAGTTGGGCGAGGGCGCCCTGCGCTGGCTGGACACGCCGCCCGGCGTCCTCGCCTTCGAACGCGGCGACGGCCTTCTCTGCGCCGTCAACTTCGGTACGGCGCCCACCCCCGCGCCGGTCGCCGGCGTCCCGCTGCTGTCCAGCGACCCCTGCCCGGCCGGCGTCCTGCCCGGCTCGACCTCGGCCTGGTGGCTCAGCGACCTCTGAACCCGTCAACTCCCCACCTCTCGAAGGGACATCAACGATGATGCGACGACGTACCACCCTGCTCTCCAGCTGCACCGCCCTCGCCCTCGCGCTCGGCGCCACCGCCTGCGGCGGCTCAGGACCGGTCGCGGCGGGCGGCGGCGACAAGGCGCTGAACGGCCAGACGGTCACCGTGGCCGGCGTCTGGTCCGGCAGCGAGCAGAAGAACTTCCAGAAGGTCCTGGACGCGTTCACCGAGAAGACCGGCGCGAAGACCCGGTTCACCTCCACCGGGGACAACGTCTCCACCGTCGTCGGCAGCAAGATCGAGGGCGGCAACGCCCCCGACGTCGTCATGGTCCCGCAGGTCGGGGTGCTCCAGCAGTTCGCCGCCAAGGGCTGGCTCACGCCCCTCTCCGACACCACCCGCAAGTCCGTCGAGGCCGACTACGCCCCGGTGTGGAAGACCTACGGCAGCGTCGGCGGCGCCCTCTACGGCCTGTACTTCAAGGCCGCCCACAAGTCGACCGTCTGGTACAGCCCCGACGCCCTCGCCCAGGCCGGTGTCAAGCCCCCGGCCACCTACGCCGACCTGCTGAAGGCCGGACGCACCGTCTCCGACTCCGGGCTCGCCGCCTTCTCCGTCGCCGGGCAGGACGGCTGGACCCTCACCGACTGGTTCGAGAACGTCTACCTCTCCCAGGCCGGACCCGAGAAGTACGACGCCCTCGCCGCCCACAAGCTGAAGTGGACCGACGCCTCCGTCGTCAAGGCGCTCACCACGCTCGGCGAACTCTTCAAGGACAAGCGGCTCATCGCCGGCGGCCAGAAGGGCGCGCTGAACACCGACTTCCCGGGTTCGGTGGAGAAGGTGTTCGGGCCGAAGCCCGAGGCGGGCATGGTCTACGAGGGCGACTTCGTGGCCGGCGTCGCCAAGGACCAGTTCGGCCGGAAGATCGGCCAGGACGCGAACTTCTTCCCCTTCCCCGCGGTCGACGGCGGCGACGCCCCCGTGGTCAGCGGCGGCGACGCGGCTGTCGTCCTCAAGGACGGCAAGAACGCCAAGGCGGGCATGGCCCTCCTGGAGTACCTCGCGACCCCCGAGGCCGCCGCCGTCTGGGCCGAGGCGGGCGGCTTCCTGTCCCCGAACAAGAAGCTCGACCTCGCCTCCTACGGCGACGACGTCACCCGCGCCACCGCCAAGTCCCTCGTCGACGCCGGGGACTCGGTCCGCTTCGACATGTCCGACCAGGCGCCCGCCGCGTTCGGCGGCACCAAGGGCGCGGGGGAGTGGAAGCTGCTCCAGGACTTCCTGCGCGACCCGTCCGACCCGAAGGCGACCGCGGCCCAGCTCGAAGCCGCCGCCGCCAAGGCCTACAAGGGCTGACCGGACATGACCGCGACCCTCGCGAAAGAGGCGGCCCCGCCGCCCGCCGCCCCGGCCGGCCGCGCACGCCGGTCCGGGCGGCGGGGGCGGGCCGTCGCCCTGCTCTTCGCCCTGCCCGCCCTGCTCCTGCTGGGCGCCCTCGTCGTCTACCCGGTGCTCTTCTCCGTCGGCCGCAGCCTGTTCGACGCCTCCGGCACCCGCTTCGTCGGCGGCGAGAACTACACCGAGATGTTCCGCGACCCCGCCACCCTCAAGGCCGTCCGCAACACGGCGATCTGGGTGGTCGTGGCTCCGGCGCTGCTGACCGGGCTGGGCCTGATCCTCGCCGTGCTGGTGGAGAAGATCCGCTGGGCGACGGCCTTCAAGCTGCTGCTGTTCATGCCGATGGCGGTGTCCTTCCTCGCCGCCGGCATCATCTTCCGCCTCGCCTACGACGAGGACCCCGACAAGGGCGTGCTCAACGCCGCCGCCGTCTCCCTCCACGACGCCTTCCAGGACACCTCGGCCTACCCGACGGCCCGCGCCCGCGACGGGCAGGGGCTCACCGCCGACCCGGACGGCTCCTACCGCACCGGCGCGGCCGTGTCCCCGGGCGACACGGTGACCCTCCCCCTCGTCGGCGTCGCGCCCAAGGACCTCCCCACCGGCGCCGAGCCCGCGTACACCGCCGCCCGCCCGGCCGCGCGGGACGGACTGAGCGGGGTGGTCTACCTCGACTTCACGCCCGGAGGAGGCGGAACGCCGGGCAAGGTCGACCGGAGCGAGAGCGGGCTGCCCGGGATGCGGGTCGAGGCGGTCCGCGACGGCAGGACGGCCGCGACCGCCACCACCGCCCCGGACGGCTCCTTCCGCTTCCCGCGACTGGACGCCGGCTCCTACACACTGCGGCTGCCCGCCTCGAACTTCGCGCAGCCCTACGACGGCGTCTCCTGGCTCGGCCCCGCCCTGGTCACGCCGGCGATCATCGGGGCGTACCTGTGGATCTGGACCGGCTTCGCGATGGTGCTGATCGGCGCGGGGCTCTCCACCCTGCCCCGGGACGCGCTGGAGGCGGCGCGGATGGACGGCGCGAACGAGTGGCAGATCTTCCGGAGGATCACCGTCCCGCTGCTCGCGCCCGTCCTCACCGTGGTCTTCGTGACCCTCGTCATCAACGTGATGAAGGTCTTCGACCTCGTCTACATCATCGCGCCCGGACCGGTGCAGGAGGACGCGACCGTGCTCGCCACCCAGATGTGGCTGGTGTCCTTCGGCGGCGGCAACGACCAGGGCCTCGGCAGCGCGCTCGGCGTACTGCTCCTGCTGCTGGTGGTCCCGGCGATGGTCTTCAACGTCCGCCGATTCAAGAGGAGTCAGCGATGAACGCCCTCAGGCGTCACCTCGGCAGCGGGGTCGTGCAGGCCTTTCTCGTGCTGGTCGGCCTGGTGTGGATGACGCCCCTGGCGGGACTGTTCCTGTCCTCGCTCCGGTCGGCCGAGGACACCGCCGAGGGCGGCTGGTGGACGGTGTTCGCCAGTCCCGGGCAGCTGTCCTTCGACAACTACGGGTCGCTGCTGGGGAACGCCGGCATCACCCAGGCGTTCTGGAACACCGTGCTGATCTCGGTGCCCACGACCGTGCTCGTCGTCGTGCTGGCGGCGCTCGCCGGATACGCCTTCGCCTGGCTGGACTTCCCCGGCCGGGACGCCGTCTTCCTGGTCGTGGTCGCGCTGTTGGTGGTGCCGGTGCAGATCGGCCTGCTGCCGGTCGCCAAACTCTTCGGCCAGCTGGGCCTGTTCGGGACCATCCCCGGAGTGGTGCTGTTCCACGTGGCCTACGGGCTGCCGTTCGCGGTGTTCCTGCTGCGCAACTACTTCGTGGAGATCCCGAAGGAGATGCTGGAGGCGGCCCGCATGGACGGCGGCAGCGAGTGGCGCATCTTCACCCGGCTGGTCGTCCCCGTGGGCCGGCCCGCCCTCGCCAGCCTGGCCATCTTCCAGTTCCTGTGGGTGTGGAACGACATGCTGGTGGCGCTGCTCTTCGCCGACAGCTCCTCGCAGCCGCTGACGGTCGCTCTCCAGTCCCAGATACGGCAGTTCGGCAGCAACATCGACGTGCTCGCGCCGGGCGCGTTCCTGTCGCTGGTGGTGCCGGTGGCGGTGTTCTTCGCCTTCCAGAAGCACTTCGTGCAGGGGGTGATGGCGGGCTCGGTGAAGTGAGCCCGCCGCGCACGGGGACGGGTGAGGGCGGCGGACCGTGTCGGTCCGCCGCCCTCACCCGTCGACCCGTGCTCAGGCCCCGTACGTCACGGCGATGCCGGCGGGTACAGCGCCCTGGGCAGCTCGGACGCGGCCGCCGAGTCCAGCAGCCACAGCGTGCGCGCACGGCCGCGCGCGCCGGCCGCCGGAGCCTGGATCTCGCCCGCGCCCGACAGGGCGATCGCCGCCGCCCGCGCCTTGTCCTCGCCGGCCGCCAGCAGCCACACCTCACGGGCCGCCCGGATCGCCGGGAGGGTGAGGGTGATACGGGTCGGCGGCGGCTTGGGCGCGCCGCGCACGCCGACCACCGTGCGCTCGGTCTCCCGTACGGCCGGCAGCTCCGGGAAGAGCGAGGCCACGTGGGTGTCCGGGCCGACGCCCAGCATCAGGACGTCGAAGGTGGGGACGGCGCCATGGTTCTCAGGGCCGGCCGCGCGGGCCAGTTCCTCGGCGTAGGCCGCCGCGGCGGCCTCCACATCGGCGCCGTGGGGACCGTCCGACGCGGGCATGGCGTGCACGCGCTTCGGATCCACGGGGACGGAGTCCAGCAGGGCTTCGCGGGCCTGCGTGTCGTTGCGTTCCGGGTCGCCCTCGGGCAGGAAGCGCTCGTCGCCCCACCACAGGTCGATCCGGGACCAGTCGACGGCGTCCCGGGCGGGCGCGGTCGCCAGCGCGGCCAGCAGGCCGTTGCCGTTGCGCCCCCCGGTCAGGACCACGCAGGCGTGGCCCCGGGATGCCTGCGCGTCCACGATCTTCGTGATCAGACGGGCGGCGGCGGCCTGCGCCATCAGTTCCTTGTCGTGGTGGACGACGAGCTGCGGGGCGCTCACTTCGCCGCCGCCTTCTTCGCCGGGGCCTTGCGGGCCGTCTTCTTGGCCGCCTGCTGGGCGGGCGCCTTCGCGGCCTCCTCCACGGGAGTGGCGACGGCGGCCGGCTCCCCTTCGGCCGATCCACCGGCAGCCGGTTCACCCGAAGCCGGTCGCGGTTCCTCCGAAGCCGCTCCCTCGGAGGCCGCTCCACCCGAGGCCGCGTCACCCGAAGCCGGCTCGTCCGAGCCGTAGCCGGCCTGCGCCCGCTCCGCCCGGGCCGCCGGTGTGACCTGTCCCGCCGCCAGCCGCTCCACGCCGAACCGCAGCGCCGAGGCGTAGGTGTCGTCCGGGTCCAGCCGCCGCAGTTCCTCCGCGATCAGCTCGGCGGTGTCCCGCCGCTTGAGCGCCACCGCGCGGTCGGGCTGGCCCTCTATGGAGAGCGTGGCCAGCGAGCCGTCGGCCCGGTCCAGCGCGATCGGGCCGCAGTCGGTGGACATGCGCACCGCCGTGAGCCCCGGCCCGGCGGACAGCGAGCGCTTGACGGGGACGTCCAGCCGGTCGCCCAGCCACATCGCCAGCAGCTCGCAGCTCGGGTTGAACTCCTCGCCCTCCACCTCGACCGACTCCACCTTGCAGGTGACCTGGTCCAGGGCCGCCGCCAGCATCGAACGCCAGGGCGTGATCCGGGTCCACGACAGGTCGGTGTCGCCGGGGGTGTAGGCCTCGGAGCGGGCCGCCAGGTCCCGTACGGGCTGCTCGGCGGCGTAGGTGTCGGTGACACGGCGCTGGGCCAGCGCGCCCAGGGGGTCCTGGGCCGGGTCGAGCGGCGCGTTGACCGGCCACCACGCGACGACGGGCGCGTCCGGCAGCAGCAGGGGCAGCACCACCGACTGCGCGTGGTCGGCCACCTCCCCGTACAGCCGCAGCACGACCGTCTCGCCGGTGCCCGCGTCCGCGCCGACCCGCACCTCCGCGTCCAGCCGGGACTGGGTGCGGTCGCGGGGGGAGCGGGAGACGCGCTTGATCACCACGAGCGTGCGCGAGGGGTGCTCGTGCGACGCGTCGCCGGCCGCCTTGAGAGCGTCGTACGCGTTCTCCTCGTCGGTGACGATGACCAGCGTGAGCACCATGCCCACGGCCGGCGTGCCGATCGCCCGGCGGCCCTGGACCAGCGCCTTGTTGATCTTGCTGGCCGTGGTGTCCGTGAGGTCTGTCTTCATGGCCGGCGCCAGCTCCGTCCGTCTCGTTCGAGCATCTCGTCCGCCTCGACGGGTCCCCAGGTGCCGGCCTGGTACTGGGCGGGCTTGCCGTTCTTGTCCCAGTACTCCTCGATCGGGTCGAGGATCTTCCAGGACAGCTCGACCTCCTCGGTGCGCGGGAAGAGGTTGGAGTCGCCGAGGAGGACGTCCAGGATGAGGCGCTCGTATGCCTCGGGCGAGGACTCCGTGAAGGACTCGCCGTAGGCGAAGTCCATGGACACGTCCCGGATCTCCATCGAGGTGCCCGGCACCTTGGAGCCGAAGCGGACCGTCACGCCCTCGTCGGGCTGGACGCGGATGACGATCGCGTTCTTGCCCAGTTCCTCCGTCGCCGTGTGGTCGAAGGGGGAGTGCGGGGCCCGCTGGAAGACCACCGCGATCTCGGTGACCCGGCGGCCGAGGCGCTTGCCGGTGCGCAGGTAGAAGGGGACGCCCGCCCAGCGGCGGTTGTCGACCTCGACCTTGATCGCCGCGTAGGTGTCGGTCTTCGACTTGGGGTCGATGCCGTCCTCTTCCAGATAGCCGACGGCTTTCTCGCCGCCCTGCCACCCGGCCGCGTACTGGCCGTGCACGGTGTCGCGTCCGAGGTCCTTCGGCAGCCGGACAGCGCCGAGCACCTTGGTCTTCTCCGCGGCGAGCGCGTCGGCGTCGAAGGAGGCGGGCTCCTCCATGGCCGTGAGGGCCATCAGCTGGAGCAGGTGGTTCTGGATGACGTCCCGCGCCGCGCCGATGCCGTCGTAGTAGCCGGCCCGGCCGCCGATGCCGATGTCCTCGGCCATCGTGATCTGCACATGGTCCACGAAGGACCGGTTCCAGATCGGCTCGAACATCGTGTTGGCGAAGCGCAGCGCCAGGATGTTCTGGACGGTCTCCTTGCCCAGGTAGTGGTCGATCCGGAAGACCTGGTCCGGGGCGAAGACCTCGTGGACGATCTCGTTGAGCTCCTCGGCCGACTTCAGGTCGTGGCCGAACGGCTTCTCGATGACCGCGCGCCGCCAGTGGCCGCCCTTCTGGTCCGCCAGCCCGTGCTTCTTCAGCTGCTGGATGACCACCGGGAAGGCGCCCGGGGGCACCGACAGGTAGAAGGCGAAATTACCGCCGGTGCCCTGCGCCTTGTCCAGTTCCCCGATCGTCGCCCGAAGCCGCTCGAAGGCGTCGTCGTCGTCGAAGGTGCCCTGCACGAAGCGCATCCCCTGGATGAGCTGCTGCCAGACCTCCTCGCGGAAGGGCGTGCGGGCGTGTTCCTTGACCGCGTCGTGGACCTCCTGCGCGAAGTCCTCGTGGGCCCATTCGCGGCGGGCGAACCCGACCAGCGAGAAGCCCGGCGGCAGCAGACCCCGGTTCGCGAGGTCGTACACCGCGGGCATCAGCTTCTTGCGCGACAGGTCGCCCGTGACGCCGAAGATGACCAGGCCCGACGGCCCCGCGATACGCGGGAGCCGTCGGTCTGCGGGGTCACGAAGCGGATTGGCTCCGGAACCGGGAAGGGATGACAAGTCCTCAGTCCTCCGAAGGGGCGAGGCGCTGGAGCTCCGCCTCGGTCGACTTGAGCAGGTCGTTCCAGGACGCCTCGAACTTCTCGACGCCCTCGTCCTCCAGCAGCTGCACGACCTCGTCGTAGGAGATCCCCAGCTTCTCGACCGCGTCGAGGTCCGCGCGCGCCTGCTCGTAGGTGCCGGCGACGGTGTTGCCGGTGATCTCGCCGTGGTCGTCGGCGGCGAACAGGGTCGCCTCCGGCATGGTGTTCACCGTGTTCGGCGCCACCAGGTCGTCCACGTACAGCGTGTCCTTGTACGCCGGGTCCTTCACACCGGTGGAGGCCCACAGCGGACGCTGCTTGTTGGCGCCCGCCTTCTCCAGCGCCAGCCAGCGGTCCGAGGAGAAGACCTCCTCGTACGCCTGGTAGGCGAGCCGGGCGTTGGCGAGGCCGGCCTTGCCGCGGGCGGCCTTGGCCTCGTCGGTGCCGAGCGCGTCGAGCCGCTTGTCGATCTCGGTGTCCACGCGGGACACGAAGAAGGACGCCACGGAGTGGATCTTCGACAGGTCCAGGCCGCGCTCCTTGGCCTTCTCCAGGCCGCTCAGGTAGGCGTCCATCACCTGGCGGTAGCGCTCCAGGGAGAAGATCAGCGTGACGTTGACGCTGATGCCGTGGCCGATGACCTCGCCGATCGCGGGAAGGCCGCCCATGGTGGCCGGGATCTTGATCAGCGTGTTGGGCCGGTCGACCAGCCAGGCGAGCTGCTTGGCCTCGGCGACCGTCGGCTTGGTGTGGTGGGCGAGCCGCGGGTCGACCTCGATGGAGACCCGGCCGTCCTGACCGCCGGTGGCGTCGAAGACCGGGCGCAGGATGTCGGCGGCGTCACGGACGTCCGCCGTCGTGATCATGCGGATGGCCTCTTCGACCGTGACCTTGCGGGAGGCGAGGTCCGACAGCTGCTGGTCGTAACCGTCGCCCTGCGAGATCGCCTTCTGGAAGATCGACGGGTTGGTGGTGACGCCCACGACGTGCTGCTGGTCGATCAGCTCGGCGAGGTTGCCGGACGTGATCCGCTTGCGCGACAGGTCGTCCAGCCAGATCGCGACGCCTTCCTCGGAGAGGCGCTTGAGTGCGTCTGTCATGGAATTACATCTCCTACGTGTCGTGTATTGGGGCGTCAGCGCTGGGCCGCGGCCAGGGATTCCCTCGCCTGCGCGGCGACGTTCTCGGCAGTGAAGCCGTACTCGCGGAAGAGGACCTTGCCGTCGGCCGAAGCACCGAAGTGCTCCAGGGAAACGATGCGACCGGCGTCCCCGACGTACTTGTGCCAGGTCAGTCCGATGCCCGCCTCGACCGCGACCCGGGCCCTCACCGACGGCGGCAGCACGCTGTCCCGGTACCCCTGGTCCTGCTCCTCGAACCACTCCACGGACGGCATCGACACCACGCGGGTGGGGACACCGTCGGCCTGGAGCTGCTCACGCGCCTCGACGGCCACGTGCACCTCGGAACCGGTGGCGATCAGGACGACCTGAGCGTCGCCGCCTTCGGCCTCCAGCAGGACGTAACCGCCGCGCGCCGCGCCCTCGTTGGGCTCGTAGGTCGGCACGCCCTGACGGGTCAGCACCAGACCGTGCGGGGCGCCCTTGCCGAACTCCTTCGTCCAGCGCCTGAGGATCTCGCGCCAGGCGATCGCGGTCTCGTTGGCGTCCGCCGGGCGCACGACGTTGAGGCCCGGGATGGCGCGCAGCGCGGCGAGGTGCTCGACCGGCTGGTGGGTGGGGCCGTCCTCACCGAGACCGATGGAGTCGTGCGTCCACACGTACGTCACCGGCACGTGCATCAGGGCCGACAGGCGCACCGCGTTGCGCATGTAGTCGGAGAACACCAGGAAGGTGCCGCCGTAGACACGGGTGTTGCCGTGCAGGGCGATGCCGTTCATCTCCGCGGCCATGGAGTGCTCGCGGATGCCGAAGTGCACGGTGCGGCCGTACGGGTCGGCCTCCGGCAGCGGGTTGCCGGCGGGCAGGAACGACGACGTCTTGTCGATGGTGGTGTTGTTGGAGCCGGCCAGGTCGGCCGAACCGCCCCACAGCTCGGGGATCACACCGCCGAGCGCCTGGAGCACCTTGCCGGACGCGGCGCGCGTGGCGACGCCCTTGCCGGGCTCGAACACCGGGAGCTTCTCCTCCCAGCCGGCCGGCAGCTCGCCCGCCGCGATCCGGTCGAACTCGGCGGCCCGCTCGGCGTTCTCGTCGCGCCACCGCTGGAACGACTTCTCCCACTCGGCCTTCGCCTCGGCGCCGCGCTTCAGCGCCTCCCGGGTGTGCCCGATGACCTCGTCGGAGACCTCGAAGGTCTGCTCCGGGTCGAAGCCGAGGACGCGCTTGGTGGCCGCGACCTCGTCGTCGCCGAGCGCCGAGCCGTGCGCGGCCTCGGTGTTCTGGGCGTTCGGGGCCGGCCAGGCGATGATCGAGCGCATCGCGATGAAGGACGGCCTGTCCGTCACCTTCTTCGCTTCCTCGATCGCGTCGTAGAGGGCGTGCGGGTCGAGGTCGCCGTCCGGCTTGGGGGCGACGCGCTGCACATGCCAGCCGTACGCCTCGTACCGCTTGACGGTGTCCTCGGAGACGGCGGTCTCGGTGTCGCCCTCGATCGAGATGTGGTTGTCGTCCCACAGCAGGACCAGGTTGCCGAGCTTCTGGTGACCGGCCAGCGAGGACGCCTCCGCGGAGATCCCCTCCTGGAGGCAGCCGTCACCGGCGATGCAGTAGACGAAGTGGTCGAAGGGGGACTCGCCCTCGGCGGCCTCCGGGTCGAACAGACCGCGCTCGTAGCGGGCGGCCATCGCCATGCCGACGGCGTTGGCGACGCCCTGGCCCAGCGGACCGGTCGTCGTCTCCACGCCCACGGTGTGGCCGTACTCCGGGTGGCCCGGGGTCTTCGAACCCCACGTCCTGAACGCCTTCAGGTCGTCCAGCTCCAGGCCGAAACCGGCCAGGTACAGCTGGGTGTAGAGGGTCAGGGACGAGTGGCCCGCGGACAGCACGAAGCGGTCGCGGCCGACCCAGTCCGGGTCGGCGGGGTCATGCCGCATCACCTTCTGGAAAAGGGTGTATGCGGCGGGAGCCAGGCTCATCGCCGTACCGGGATGGCCGTTGCCGACCTTCTGTACGGCGTCGGCGGCAAGGACGCGGGCGGTGTCCACGGCCCGCTGGTCCCACTCGGTCCACTCGAGGTCTGTGGTGGTCGGCTTGGTGCTCACCCTGAGTCAGGGCTCCTCTCCACATGTCGAATACCGGCTGTTGCGGGCGCGCGCCCACCGGCTGCCGGTGCGCTGTGCGCGCACCGGCCGCTGTCGAGCCTACCCCTGTGAGGAGGCGCCTTTTTCGCGTCATTCCAGACTGCCGGGCCGCGTCGGCATCCGCCTCCCGACCGGGCCCTTTCCCCTTGCCACACATGAATACGGACCCGCTCATCCGACTGCTCAATCGAGCCACGCGGGCACTGATGAGCGACCCCCTCGAACACCCCCCGGCACCCCCTGGGGCCGGCCCCCGTCAACACGACCCACCCCCGCGAAGGACGAAGTATGGGCAACGTCTACAGTGGCGTGGTACGCGCGAGCCTTTACCGGGACTTCACACCGGCAGGCTCGCTGGGAGTCTCTGTCAGGGGTGTGCGTGACGGCCGTTGAATCCCGTCCAGTAGGGATGATCGGGACGAGCCAGAGCCCGAGCCACCGGCCGTTCGGGGCCCGTGTCAAGGCGTTCGTGGCGCTGACCAAGCCGCGGATCATCGAACTGCTGCTGATCACCACCGTGCCGGTGATGTTCCTGGCGCAGCAGGGTGTTCCGGACCTGGAGCTGGTCCTGCTCACCTCCGTCGGCGGCTATCTGTCCGCGGGCGGCGCGAACGCGCTGAACATGTACATCGACCGCGACATCGACGCGCTCATGGACCGCACCTCGCAGCGTCCGCTGGTCACCGGCATGGTCAGTCCCCGTGAGTGCCTCGCCTTCGGCGTCACGCTGGCCGTCGTGTCGACCCTGCTGTTCGGCCTCACCGTCAACTGGCTGTCCGCCTGGCTCGCCCTCGGGGCACTCCTCTTCTACGTCGTCGTCTACACGATGATCCTCAAGCGGCGCACGTCGCAGAACATCGTGTGGGGCGGCATCGCGGGCTGCATGCCGGTGCTGATCGGCTGGTCGGCCGTGACGAACTCGCTGTCCTGGGCGCCGGTGATCCTCTTCGCCGTCATCTTCTTCTGGACGCCGCCGCACTACTGGCCGCTGTCCATGAAGGTGAAGGACGACTACGCGCGCGTGGGCGTGCCGATGCTCCCGGTGATCGCCTCCAACAAGACCGTCGCCAAGCAGATCGTGATCTACAGCTGGGTGATGGTCGCCGTCTCGCTGCTGCTGACGCCGCTCGGCTACACCGGCTGGTTCTACACCGCGGTCGCACTGGCCGCCGGCGGATGGTGGCTGTGGGAGGCGCACGCCCTGCAGAACCGCGCGAAGGCCGAGGCGACGGGCGGGAAGCTGAAGGAGATGCGGCTGTTCCACTGGTCGATCACCTACGTCTCCCTGCTGTTCGTGGCGGTCGCGGTGGACCCCTTCCTGCGCTGAGCGCCCATCCGGCGGATCATGACGGCCGGGGTGCGTGGTCAAAGCCACGCACCCCGGCCGTCGCCGTTCGGCCTACCCGTCGGTAGCATCCTGACCATGGCAGACAGCAAGCAGGTTGAGGCGAAGGCCGAGCGCACGGCGGCCCGGCTGGCCAAGCGGATCGGCGCCTTCTCCAAGGAGCACGGCGGGGCCGAGGGCCAGGTCGCGTACATCGGCGAGCGGGGCGCCCGGATCGTCCTCGTCGGCGAGGACGGCGGCTGGGGCGACCTGGTGGCCCCCTCGGTCGAGATCGCCCGCAAGGCCGTCGAGAAGTCGGGCATCACCGCCCACGAGTCCTTCGACGGCGAGTTCGCGGCCAAGGTCAGGACCGGGCCGTACGAATGGACCCGGATGGCGGGGATCCAGGTGGGCGGACCGTCGAACGGCTGACCACCCCGGGCGGGAGCGTCCGCCGCCCACTCCCGCGGCCGCCCGCGACCTGGAGCGCGGTTCGCCCGTTAGCCGGGGGAACGACGTGGTCGACCCGCGGGAGAGCCCGATGATCGAAACGCCGTCCCTGGTGGACCAGTACTGCCACGGCGTGCTGAGAACGGAGCTGGGCCTCGGCACCTTCGAGGCCCGGCTGTCCCGCACCGAGGGCCCGCCCGCCCCCGGCACCACCCTCTTCGACACCCAGACCGGCTTCGCCGTACGCCGCTGGTGCCCGCCGCTGCTCGGACTGGAGCCGCACTGTCCGCCGGCCGGCTATCTCGCCCGCCGCCGTGAACTCGGCGTGCTGGAGGCGGGACGCCGACTGCTGCGGGGCAGCGGCGTCACCACCTACCTCGTCGACACCGGGCTGCCCGGCGATCTCACCGGGCCCGAGGAGATCGCCTCCGCCGGAGCGGCCGAGGCCCGCGAGATCGTACGGCTGGAGCCGCTCGCCGAGCAGGTCGCCGACACCTCCGGGACCGTCGAGGCCTTCCTCGCCAACCTCGCCGAGGCGCTGCACGGCGCTGCCGCGCACGCCGTCGCCTTCACCTCGGTGGCCGGCCTGCGGCACGGCCACGCGCTCGCACCCGAGCCGCCTGGACCGGGGGAGGTGCGGGGCGCGGCGGGCCGCTGGCTGACCGGCCGTCGGGCTGGCGGAGAGCTGAGCGACCCGGTGCTGCTGCGCCACCTGCTGTGGAGCGCGCTCGCCACCGGACTGCCGCTGCAACTGCACGCCGGGCCCGCGGAGCCCTGGTCGCGCGCCGGCCGCGCCGACCACCCCGCCCTCCTGACGGACTTCGCCCGCGCGACGGCCGGCCTCGGCGCCGATCTGGTCCTGCTGCCCGGCCACCCCCACCACCGGCACGCCGCCCGCCTCGCCGGCGTCTTCCCGCACGTCTACGCCGACTCCGGCACCGCGCTCGTCCACAGCGGCGCCCGCGCGGCGACGATCCTGGCGGAGACCCTGGAACTGGCCCCCTTCGGCAAGATCCTCTTCTCCAGCGGCGCGCAGGCGCTCCCCGAACTGCACGTGGTGGGCGCCCGGCTGTTCCGCGAGGCCCTCGGCCGGGTCCTGGGCGCGTGGGTCGCGGAGGGCGCCTGGTCCCCGGCGGACGCGCAGCGGGTGGCGTCGATGATCGCGTCGGAGAACGCGAGGAGGGTGTACGGACTGGGCTGAGCTGACCAGACTGGCCGTATGAACCGGACCGACGCGTTACTCGACCGCTTCCTGGCCGCCCTCTCCTCCCTGTCCGTCCCGTCCGCCGTACCGGCTCCCGCCGGCCCCGCTCACCGGCAGCCCCTCGCCGTCTGGGCGCACGGCTCGCTCGCGGGAGGCGACTACCAGGAGGGACGCAGCGACCTGGATCTGATCGCCGTACTCCGGGAACCGATCACCGCGCGGACCGTCTGGGAGGTGGCCGTGGCCCACGCCCGGCTGCGCACCGAGCCGCTCGCGGACCTGCTGCACTGCACCTATCTGACGCCCGCCACGGCCTCGGGCTCGGAACGCAGGCATCTCACCTGGGCCCATGGACGGCTGTTCAGGCGGACGGTCACGCCGGTCACCCGGCGTGAGCTGCACACCTTCGGCCGGGTGCTGCACGGGGGCGCGCCGGCCGAGTCGCTGCCGCCGGTGCCGGACCTCGAACTCGAGGCCTTCGTCGTGCGGGACCAGCGCGACTTCTGGCGGCCGGCCGTGGACGAGGCGCGGCTGTGGACCCGGGACGTCTGGGTGGACCTGGGCCTGACGACCTTCGCCCGGGCCGCCGTCACCCTGCGGGAGGGGCGGCTGATCTCCAAGCGGGAGGCGCTGGCGGAACTGCCGGGGCTCGGGGCGCCCGCCGAGGTCGTCGAGGACGTTCGGCGGCGACGGTACGGGCAGCGGCCGCTGTTCTCCGGGCAGGAGTGGCGGGCCCGCCGGAGCGGGCTGGCGCGGGGTTACCTGGGACCGGCGATCGACGCTCTGGTGGAGAAGTACTCCTGAGCCGGCGGCACGGCGTCGGCCTCGCCGGCGGCGGGCCGCTCGCGCAGGGAGAGGACCACGCGCAGCACCCAGATCCACATCAGCGCGGAGCCGAGCATGTGCAGGCCGACCAGGATCTCCGGGAGATCCGTGAAGTACTGGACGTAGCCCACCACTCCCTGGCACAGCAGGACGACGAACAGCTCCCGCGTCCGGTGCAGCGGGGCCTTCGGCGCGTCGACCGCCTTCAGCACGAACCACAGGGCGAACGTCAGGGACACCACGATCCAGGCGAGGACGGCGTGGGCCTTGCTGACCGTCTCCCAGTCGAGCGGCATGCGCTCCACCTCGCTGGAGTCACCGGCGTGCGGGCCCGCGCCGGTCACGACCGTGCCGACGAGGATCAGCAGGACCGACGCGCCGACCAGGCACCACACCAGCTGCCGCACCGCGCCGCCGACCAGCGGCTCGGGCGCCGCGTCCCCCTCCCGGGTGCGCTGCCACATCACCGTGGCGACCGCGATCAGCGCCGACGTGGCCACGAAGTGGGCGGCGACGGTGTAGGGGTTGAGGCCGACGAGGACGACGATGCCGCCGAGCACGGCATTGCTCATGACCACCCAGAACTGGGCCCAGCCCAGCCGGGTGAGGCCGCGCCGGTACGGCTTCTGCGAGCGGGCGGCGATGATCGCCCAGCCGACCGCGGCGCACAGCACGTACGTCAGCATGCGGTTGCCGAACTCGATGGCGCCGTGGAAGCCCATCTCGCTGGTCGCGGTGAGGGAGTCCTCGGTGCACTTGGGCCAGGTCGGGCAGCCGAGGCCGGACCCGGTGAGCCGCACCGCGCCGCCGGTGACCACGATGAGCACCGACATCACGAGTGCGGACAGGGCCGCCCGCTGAACCGTCCGGGGGGCGGGGGTCCAGCGTTCGGCGATGAAGGCGAGCGGATTGCGCACGGCCGCCAGGGCGTCGGCGCGGGTCACGTTTGGCACGCCTTCCATCGTAGGGGGCAGCTTGTGCACGCTTTCACGAGGGGGTGACTCCTTACTCCCAACGGAAGAACCGGCCGGCCGCGGCCAGGCCCGCCACCGCCCACGCCGCCAGGATCCCGAGTTCGCCCCAGGGCATGCCCGCCCCGTGCTGGAGCACGTCCCGCAGGCCGCCGGACAGGGCGGAGATCGGCAGCAGGGCGAGGACGTCCTGCGCCGCCGGCGGGAACTTGTCCAGGGGGACGATCACACCACCGCCCACCAGCAGCAGCAGGAACACCAGGTTGGCCGCGGCCAGCGTCGCCTCGGCCTTCAGGGTGCCCGCCATCAGCAGGCCGAGCCCGGAGAAGGCGGCCGTGCCGAGCACCAGCAGGAGCAGCACGGCGAACGGGTTCCCGTGCGGCGACCAGCCCAGCGCGAAGGCGATCACCGTCAGCAGGACGACCTGGAGGACCTCCGTGACCAGCACCGACAGTGTCTTCGCGGTCATCAGGCCCCAGCGGGGCAGCGGTGAGACGGCCAGCCGCTTCAGCACGCCGTAGCGGCGTTCGAAGCCGGTGGCGATGGCCTGCCCGGTGAACGCCGTCGACATCACGGCGAGCGCCAGGACGCCCGGGGCGAGGAAGTCCACCGCCTCGCCCTCGCCGGTGTCCACGATGTCCACCGTGCTGAACAGCACCAGCAGCAGGGTGGGAATCACCACGGTCAGCAGCAGTTGCTCACCGTTGCGCAGGAGCATCCGGGTCTCCAGCGCCGCCTGGGCCCCGATCATCCGTGGCAGCGGCGCGGCGCCCGGCGCCGGGGTGTGGGTGCCGGTGGCGGTCATGAACGCAGTTCCTTTCCCGTCAGCTCCAGGAAGACGTCCTCCAAGGTGTGCCGTTCGACCGAGATCCGGTCAGGCATCACACCGTGCTGCGCGCACCAGGAGGTGACGGTCGCCAGGAGCTGGGGGTCGATCTTTCCGGTGACCCGGTACGAGCCCGGCGTCAGCTCCTCGGCGGTGCTGTCCGCGGGCAGCGCCTTGAGCAGCGAGGTCACGTCCAGCCCGGGGCGGCCGGTGAAGCGGAGCGTGTTCTCGGCGCCGCCCCGGCACAGCTCCTCCGGGGAGCCCTGGGCGATGACCCGGCCGGCGTCGATGATCGCGACGTCGTCGCAGAGCTGCTCGGCCTCGTCCATGTAGTGGGTGGTGAGGATCACGCAGACGCCGTCGGCGCGCAGGTCGCGGACGAGGTCCCAGGTGGCGCGGCGGGCCTGCGGGTCGAGGCCGGCGGTCGGCTCGTCCAGGAACACCAGTTCAGGGCGTCCGACGACGGCCATCGCCAGTGCGAGCCGCTGCTGCTGCCCGCCGGAGAGCCGGCGGTAGGAGGTCCGGCCGCAGCTGCCGAGCCCGAGCCGCTCGACGAGGGCGTCCACGTCCAGCGGGTTCGCGTGCAGCTTCGCGACATGGCGGAGCATCTCGTCCGCCCGCGCGCCCGAGTAGACGCCGCCGGACTGGAGCATCACGCCGATCCGGGGGCGCAGCTCGCGGGCCTGTCTCACCGGGTCGAGGCCGAGGACGCGCACGGTGCCGGAGTCCGGCTTGCGGTATCCCTCGCAGGTCTCGATCGTCGTCGTCTTGCCGGCGCCGTTGGGGCCGAGGACGGCGGTGACGCCTGACCGGGCCTCCAGGTCGAGGCCGTCCACCGCGGTCTTCGTCCCGTACCGCTGCACCAGGGCCTGGACCTGGACGACAGGCTCAGTTCGCATGGATGGAGAGTCTAGGTTCGCGGCCGGGCGCCCGGACGCGCGGGGCCGCCCAGGGGACGCCGGGAGGTGCCCTGGAAGCACCGGGTAAGGCTCGGTCGCCTGATCGATCAAAGATCGTTTCCCCAGGTCAGGTTAGCTTTACCTAAGTGATACAGCGCACCGCCCGGTCGGCCGGACGCGGCTTGCCTGCCTCCGGCGAATTACGCAACAATGGCGTTGTGAAAAACGTCGGACAGGCTCGGGAGACCCCCGCGGGGGCCCCTCAGGAGGAGCTGGCGACCGGTGAGCGCTCGACGCGCAACCGGGTCGCGCGCTCCATCCTGGACCACGGGCCGTCGACCGTCACCGAGCTGGCCGGACGGCTCGGGCTCACCCCCGCGGCCGTACGCAGGCATCTCGACGCGCTGGTCGCCGACGACGTCGTGGAGGCACGCGAGCAGCGCGTGTACGGCGCGCGGACGCGCGGACGCCCCGCCAAGGTCTTCGCCCTCACCGACTGCGGCCGCGACGCCTTCGATCAGTCCTACGACAAGCTCGCCGCGGACGCGCTGCGCTGGATCCAGGAGCGCTTCGGCGGGGACGAGGCCGTCGTCGCGTTCGCGCGCGCGCGGATCGCCGAACAGGCCGCCGCCTACCGCGAGGCCGTCGAGGCCGCCGCCCCCGAGCACCGCACCGAAGCGCTGGCCAAGGCCCTGAGCGCGGACGGGTACGCTGCTACGGCGCGCAGCGCACCCCTCCCTCAAAAAGGCGAGCAGCTCTGTCAGCACCACTGCCCGGTGGCCCACGTCGCGGAGAAGTTCCCGCAGTTGTGCGAGGCCGAGACGGAGATCTTCTCCCAGCTGCTCGGAACGCACGTCCAGCGACTGGCGACCATCGCGCACGGAGACGGCGTCTGCACGACGTTCATCCCCAAGATTTCCCACACTGACCACCGCAGTCACAACGCATCTGCAAGCACGGCCGGGAGGAACCCCGCATGACTCTCCCCACGGAGACTGCTCACCCCGAACTCGAGGGCCTGGGCAAGTACGAATACGGCTGGGCCGACTCCGACACGGCCGGCGCGTCCGCGCGTCGCGGCATCAACGAGGACGTCGTCAACGACATCTCCTCGAAGAAGTCCGAGCCGGAGTGGATGACCAAGCTCCGCCTCAAGGGCCTGAAGCTCTTCGAGAAGAAGCCCATGCCGAACTGGGGCTCGGACCTGTCGGGCATCGACTTCGACAACATCAAGTACTTCGTGCGCTCCACGGAGAAGCAGGCGGCGTCCTGGGAGGACCTGCCCGAGGACATCAAGAACACCTACGACAAGCTGGGCATCCCGGAGGCGGAGAAGCAGCGCCTCGTCGCCGGTGTCGCCGCCCAGTACGAGTCGGAGGTCGTCTACCACCAGATCCGCGAGGACCTGGAGGAGCAGGGCGTCATCTTCCTCGACACCGACACCGCGCTGAAGGAGCACCCGGAGCTCTTCAAGGAGTACTTCGGCACCGTCATCCCCGCCGGCGACAACAAGTTCGCCGCGCTGAACACCGCGGTGTGGTCCGGCGGCTCCTTCATCTACGTGCCGAAGGGCGTGCACGTCGAGATCCCGCTCCAGGCCTACTTCCGCATCAACACCGAGAACATGGGCCAGTTCGAGCGGACCCTGATCATCGTCGACGAGGGCGCCTACGTGCACTACGTCGAGGGTTGCACCGCCCCGATCTACAAGTCGGACTCCCTGCACAGCGCGGTCGTCGAGATCATCGTCAAGAAGAACGCCCGCTGCCGCTACACGACCATCCAGAACTGGTCGAACAACGTCTACAACCTGGTCACCAAGCGCGCCGTCGCCTACGAGGGCGCGACCATGGAGTGGGTCGACGGCAACATCGGCTCCAAGGTGACGATGAAGTACCCGGCCGTCTACCTGATGGGCGAGCACGCCAAGGGCGAGACCCTCTCCATCGCCTTCGCCGGCGAGGGCCAGCACCAGGACGCCGGCGCCAAGATGGTCCACATGGCGCCGAACACCTCCTCCAACATCGTCTCCAAGTCGGTGGCGCGAGGCGGCGGCCGCACCTCCTACCGTGGTCTCATCGAGATCGGCGAGGGCGCCCCCGGCTCCAAGTCCAACGTGCTGTGCGACGCGCTGCTCGTCGACACCATCTCCCGCTCCGACACGTACCCCTACGTCGACGTGCGTGAGGACGACGTGTCCATGGGACACGAGGCGACCGTCTCCAAGGTCTCCGAGGACCAGCTCTTCTACCTGATGAGCCGCGGTCTCTCCGAGGACGAGGCGATGGCCATGATCGTGCGCGGCTTCGTCGAGCCCATCGCCAAGGAACTCCCGATGGAGTACGCGCTGGAGCTCAACCGGCTGATCGAGCTGCAGATGGAAGGCGCCGTCGGCTGACCCCCGGCCCGTCCGTCACGCCCCTTACGTCAACGAAAGCGAGCACTACGACAGCCATGGCTGAGGCTCAGAATCTTCCTGTGGGCTCCACCACCACAGGCTCCATCGCGGTGGCCGCCGAGTCGACCGTCGCCACGCGCATGAGCGCGCCGCCGTCCTTCGACGTCGCGGACTTCCCGGTCCCGCACGGCCGTGAGGAGGAGTGGCGGTTCACCCCGCTGGAGCGCCTGCGCGGCCTGCACGACGGCACTGCCGTCGCGGGCGGCAACGGCGTCAAGGTCACGGTGGAGGCCCCCGACGGCGTCGTCGTCGAGGCCGTCGGCCGCGACGACGCGCGGCTCGGCAAGGCCGGCACGCCCGTGGACCGCGTCGCCGCCCAGGCCTACTCCGCCTTCGAGAAGGCCGGCGTCGTCTCCGTCCCCAAGGAGGCGGTCCTCACCGAGCCGATCCGGATCTCCGTGCACGGCGAGGGCGGCGTCGCCTACGGCCACCAGATCATCGAGCTGGGAGCCTTCGCCGAGGCCGTCGTCGTCATCGACCACACCGGTGACGCCGTGCTCGCCGCCAACGTCGAGTACCTCCTCGGCGACGGCGCCAAGCTGACCGTCGTCTCCGTGCAGGACTGGGACGACAAGGCCGTCCACGTCGCCCAGCACAACGCCCTCGTCGGCCGGGACGCCACCTTCAAGTCGATCGTCGTCACCTTCGGCGGCGACGTGGTCCGCCTGCACCCGCGCGTGCAGTACGCCGGTACCGGCGGCGAGGCCGAGCTGTACGGCCTGTACTTCACGGACGCCGGCCAGCACCAGGAGCACCGCCTCCTGGTCGACCACAACACCCCGCACTGCAAGTCGAACGTCGCCTACAAGGGCGCCCTTCAGGGCGACGACGCGCACGCCGTGTGGATCGGCGACGTCCTCATCGAGGCCAAGGCCGAGGGCACCGACACCTACGAGATGAACCGCAACCTCGTCCTCACGGACGGCGCGCGCGTCGACTCGGTGCCGAACCTGGAGATCGAGACCGGCGAGATCGTGGGCGCCGGCCACGCCTCCGCCACCGGCCGCTTCGACGACGAGCAGCTCTTCTACCTCATGGCCCGCGGCATCCCCGAGCACGAGGCCCGCCGCCTCGTCGTCCGCGGCTTCTTCGCCGAGCTGGTCCAGCAGATCGGCGTCGACGACATCGAGGAGCGTCTGCTCGCGAAGATCGAAGAGGAGCTGGAGGCCTCGGTCGCATGACGACCTACGTACGCGCCTGCGGACTGGGCGAGCTGGAGGAGGACACCCCGAAGCGGGTGGAACTCGACGGCACGCCGGTCTCGGTGGTGCGGACCGAGGGGGAGGTGTTCGCCATCCACGACATCTGCTCGCACGCGAACGTCTCGCTCTCCGAGGGCGAGGTGGAGGACTGCCAGATCGAGTGCTGGCTGCACGGCTCCGCCTTCGACCTGCGCACCGGCAAGCCGTCCGGCCTTCCCGCGACGCGCCCCGTCCCCGTATACCCCGTAAAGATCGAAGGGGACGACGTGCTCGTCTCCCTCACCCAGGAGTCCTGAGGCATCCATGGCAACGCTTGAAATCCGAGACCTGCACGTCACCGTCGAGGCCGACAACGCCACGAAGGAGATCCTCAAGGGCGTCGACCTCACCGTGAAGCAGGGCGAGACGCACGCCATCATGGGCCCCAACGGCTCCGGCAAGTCGACGCTCGCCTACTCCCTCGCGGGTCACCCGAAGTACACGATCACCGGCGGCACCGTCACCCTCGACGGCGAGGACGTCCTGGAGATGTCCGTCGACGAGCGCGCCCGCGCCGGCCTGTTCCTCGCCATGCAGTACCCGGTCGAGGTCCCCGGCGTCTCCGTGTCGAACTTCCTGCGCACCTCCGCCACCGCCGTCCGCGGCGAGGCCCCCAAGCTGCGCACCTGGGTGAAGGAGGTCAAGGAGGCCATGCAGCGCCTCAACATGGACCCCTCCTTCGCCGAGCGCAACGTCAACGAGGGCTTCTCCGGCGGTGAGAAGAAGCGCCACGAGATCCTCCAGCTCGAACTGCTCAAGCCCAAGGTCGCGATCCTCGACGAGACCGACTCCGGCCTCGACGTCGACGCGCTCCGCATCGTCTCCGAGGGCGTCAACCGCGTCCGCGAGACCGGCGAGGTCGGCACCCTGCTGATCACGCACTACACGCGCATCCTGCGCTACATCAAGCCCGACTTCGTCCACGTCTTCTCGGGCGGCCGCATCGTCGAGTCCGGCGGCGCCGAGCTCGCCGACAAGCTGGAGAACGAGGGCTACGAGGCGTACGCGAAGCACGACGCAGTCGACACGAAGGGTGGCGTATCCGCGTGACACAGCTGCCGGGCCTCCTCGACACAGAGGCGATCCGCAAGGACTTCCCGATCCTGGACCGTCTGGTCCACGACGACCGGAAGCTCGTCTACCTGGACAACGCGGCGACCTCGCAGAAGCCGCGCCAGGTGCTGGACGCCCTGAGCGAGTACTACGAGCGCTACAACGCCAACGTCCACCGCGGTGTGCATGTGCTCGCCGAGGAGGCCACGGCGCTGTACGAGGGCGCGCGCGACAAGGTCGCGGAGTTCGTCAACGCGCCCAGCCGCGACGAGGTGATCTTCACCAAGAACGCCTCCGAGTCGCTCAACCTCGTGGCGAACATGCTGGGCTGGGCCGACGAGCCCTACCGCGTGGACTCCGAGACCGAGATCGTCATCACGGAGATGGAGCACCACTCCAACATCGTGCCGTGGCAGCTGCTCTCGCAGCGCACGGGCGCGAAGCTGAAGTGGTTCGGCCTCACCGACGACGGCCGTCTCGACCTGTCGAACATCGACGAGATCATCACGGAGAAGACGAAGATCGTCTCCTTCGTGCTGGTGTCGAACATCCTCGGCACGGTCAACCCGGTCGAGGCGATAGTCCGCCGGGCGCAGGAGGTCGGCGCGCTGGTCTGCATCGACGCTTCGCAGGCCGCCCCGCACATGCCGCTGGACGTCCAGGCCCTCCAGGCCGACTTCGTGGCCTTCACCGGCCACAAGATGTGCGGCCCGACCGGCATCGGCGTGCTGTGGGGCCGCCAGGAGCTGCTGGAGGACCTGCCTCCGTTCCTCGGCGGCGGCGAGATGATCGAGACGGTGTCCATGCACTCCTCGACCTACGCCCCCGCCCCCCACAAGTTCGAGGCGGGCACGCCCCCGGTCGCCCAGGCGGTCGGCCTCGGCGCGGCCATCGACTACCTGTCCTCGATCGGCATGGACAAGATCCTCGCCCACGAGCACGCGCTCACCGAGTACGCGGTGAAGCGGCTCGCCGAGGTCCCCGACCTGCGGATCATCGGCCCGACCACGGCCGAGGACCGCGGCGCGGCGATCTCCTTCACGCTCGGCGACATCCACCCGCACGACGTGGGCCAGGTCCTCGACGAGCAGGGCATCGCGGTCCGCGTCGGCCACCACTGCGCGCGACCCGTCTGCCTGCGCTACGGAATTCCCGCGACGACGCGAGCGTCGTTCTACCTGTACTCCACGCCCGCCGAGATCGACGCTCTGGTGGACGGCCTGGAGCACGTACGGAACTTCTTCGGCTGAGGGGTTGGCGAGCGAGCGCATGAAGCTGGACTCCATGTACCAGGAAGTCATCCTGGACCACTACAAGCACCCGCACGGGCGTGGTCTGCGCGACGGCGACGCCGAGGTGCACCACGTGAACCCGACCTGCGGCGACGAGATCACCCTGCGGGTGAAGTACGCCGGCACGAAGATCGAGGACGTCTCGTACGAGGGCCAGGGCTGCTCCATCAGCCAGGCGAGCGCGTCCGTGCTGAATGAACTCCTCGTCGGCAAGGAGCTGTCCGAGGCGCACCGGATCCAGGAGACCTTCCTGGAGTTGATGCAGTCCAAGGGCAAGATCGAGCCGGACGACGCGATGGAGGAGGTGCTGGAGGACGCGGTCGCGTTCGCCGGTGTCTCCAAGTACCCGGCCCGGGTCAAGTGCGCCCTCCTCAGCTGGATGGCGTGGAAGGACGCGACGGCCCAGGCGCTGGGCGCCGACGCCGAAAGGAAGACCGCATGAGCGAGACCCTGGAGATGAAGCCGGCCTCGGAGGAGGAGGTCCGCGAGGCGCTGTACGACGTCGTCGACCCCGAGTTGGGCATCGACGTCGTCAACCTCGGCCTGATCTACGGCATTCACATCGACGACGCGAACATCGCGACGATCGACATGACCCTGACCTCGGCGGCCTGTCCGCTGACGGACGTCATCGAGGACCAGGCGAAGTCCGCCACGGACGGCCTCGTCAACGAGCTGCGCATCAACTGGGTCTGGATGCCGCCGTGGGGCCCGGACAAGATCACCGACGACGGCCGTGAGCAGCTTCGGGCGCTCGGCTTCAACGTCTGAGGACTGTGGTGACACGTGTGGCCCCCGGCGAGTCTCGCCGGGGGCCACACGTGTGTGCGGGTGACGGTCCGCTCAGGCGAGACCGCCGACGAGGCGGAACGCGAAGTCCTCGCTGCCCCGGGTGTTGTAGCCGTACTGGTCCAGACGCATCTCCATGTTCTGGTGCCGCAGCGCGCGGTCGGGGTAGTTCACCGAACGCAGCGTCATGGAGCCCGAGTAGGGCGACCAGTTGGGGCAGAAGGTGGCGTCCTGGGAGAACAGGTTCGAGCCGTCGTTGCGTTCCGCGCGCAGCACGAAGTTGCGATGGCGCAGATACGTGCCGTCGGCCGTCCTGAACGAGTAGCAGGAGCTCTTGGCCAGGCCCGCCACGACGTCGAAGGAGGCGTCCTCGCGGAACTCCGAGCCGCCGCTCTGTTCCAGCCGCACCAGTCCGCCGCTCGCGCGCCAGTACCGGTCGGGGTAGTTGACCGACTGCACCGACTTGCGGTTGCTCGCCGGCCGCGGCGCGGGCACGTCCTTGACCGGCGGGGCCGGGGCGGTGGACGGGCGGGGCGACGAACTCCCCTGCGGCCGGGGCGAAGCCGAGGCGGACGGCGAGGCCGACGCCGAAGCGGACGCGGACGGCGAGGGGCTCCCGGCCGGCGCGGACGTCGTCGGAGAGCCGCTCGCCGAAGGCGTCGCGAAGGAGATCAGCCCCGAGGTCGTCTCCTTGTCGGACGTCGTCCGGCCCTGGCGGGCGGCTGACTGCTTGTCATTGGCCTTTTCGGTCACGGATATCGCCGTCACGCAGGCCACCACGGTGGCCACGGCGAGAGCGCCGGCCAGCCACAGCCGTCGCGTTCCGGGAGCCCGGGAGGTTTCCGGGGCCCAACCGTTCCCCCAGGGGTGCTCCGGGGAAGGCCGGGACTTGTTGTCTGGCATGCGCTGTTCCTCCAGCGGCGCTCGTGTCGGCGGCCGCGGCTGCGAAGGCCCGGTATGTGAACGGTGAAACAGTAGTGGAACGTGTGGCTCATGAGCAGCCGTTTCAGCGAGCGGTTTCCATAACGGTTTCTCACACAGGGGCAGTTGTGGGCGGGCGGGCATGCGCGGTGTACGGAGGGGACACGCACGGCGTCGCCGGACCTGCCCCCGGGCGTTTCCGTGCCGTTCCCCCGCGTCGCCGGAGCGGCCCCGCCGCCCGCCCCGACCGCCACCTGAGACGCCCGGCGGCCGGTTGGCCTCGGGTGGGCTGTGCCGGTTAGGTTGCGCTTATGACCGAAACGACTGCTCCTCGCACCACCGGCGCCGCGGCCGCCGGGCTCGCCACGCTCGCCGCCGACGGCACCGTTCTCGACACCTGGTTCCCCGCGCCCGAGCTCACCGCCGAGCCCGGTCCGGCCGGCACCGAGCGCCTCTCTCCCGAGAAGGCCGTGGAGCTGCTCGGCGAGGGCGCGGCCAAGGCCGTCGGCCCGGACGCCCGCCGCGGCGTCGAGGTCGTCGCGGTCCGCACGGTCATCGCCTCCCTGGACGACAAGCCGCTCGACGCGCACGACGTCTACCTGCGGCTGCACCTGCTCTCCCACCGCCTGGTCAAGCCGCACGGCCAGAGCCTGGACGGCATGTTCGGCCACCTCGCCAACGTCGCGTGGACGTCCCTCGGCCCGGTCGCCGTGGACGACGTCGAGAAGGTCCGCCTGAACGCGCGCGCCGAGGGCCTGCACCTCCAGGTGACGTCGATCGACAAGTTCCCGCGCATGACGGACTACGTGGCCCCCAAGGGCGTCCGCATCGCCGACGCGGACCGCGTCCGCCTGGGCGCGCACCTCGCCGAGGGCACCACGGTCATGCACGAGGGATTCGTGAACTTCAACGCCGGCACGCTCGGCACGTCCATGGTCGAGGGCCGCATCTCCGCGGGCGTCGTCGTCGGCGACGGCTCCGACATCGGCGGCGGCGCGTCCACGATGGGCACGCTCTCCGGCGGTGGCAACGTGATCATCTCCATCGGCGAGCGCTGCCTGGTCGGCGCGGAGGCGGGCGTCGGCATCGCGCTGGGCGACGAGTGCGTGGTCGAGGCGGGCCTCTACGTCACGGCCGGCACCCGCGTGACCATGCCCGACGGCCAGATCGTCAAGGCCCGCGACCTCTCCGGCGCCTCGAACATCCTCTTCCGCCGCAACTCGGTCACCGGCACGGTCGAGGCCCGCCCCAACAACGCGGTCTGGGGCGGCCTGAACGAGATCCTGCACAGCCACAACTGATCATCGGCGGCGGTGACCTGCTGCCTAGCTGTCGGCACCTGTCGACGTTGGTCACCATTGAGCGCCCTTCCACGGCCCGAGGCCGGCCCGGGAGGGCGCTCGTGCGTGAGCCTCGCACTACAAGTTCGTTCTCCACCCGGTCCGGCGGGAACCCGCCTCAGGCACTGGTGCCGCACGCGGCTGCTCGTTGTCGCTGCCGTTGATGTCACTCGTGGATGTCGGAATGTGCGACCACGTGCAAGCATGTCGCCGTGATCACCATTGATGTCAGCGAGGTGACCGACGAGCGCGCCCTGCAGCTGCTTCTGAAGCGGGAGCTGAGCTTCCCGGACTTCTACGGCATGAACTGGGCTGCCTTCTGGGACGCAATCACTGGCCTGGTCAGGATCCCGGATCACGTGCGCTTCCTTGGCTGGGACCAGCTCACGGCCGGCGTCCCTCGCGGGGCCGCCATGCTCCGCCGGGCGCTCGACAACTACCAAACCACGTACCGCCCGGAGTTCGTCGCTGAGTATGCGTAGCGATGAGCAATCCCTCGCCTCGGTCAGCCGCTTCGCGGCCGTCGCGCACCGCTGCCGGGGAGTGCGCGGGGCGATGTCACTGCCCTTGATCACCTTGGCGAACTCGGCGTCGAATCGCTCCTTGCCGACCTTCTTGGCGAAATGAGTGCCTGACGCTGTCGGGGATCTTGGCGATGACGGTCGGCCATGCCCTCGACATCTCAGTCTCCAAGATCCCCGGCCTCGTCACCCGCGATCAGCTCTGCGTCTCCTCGCAGCGTCCCATAGCGGCCGCATCGGGTACGACGAGCAGCTTGCCGGTGGTACGTCGAGCCTCCAGATCGCTGTGGGCCTGGGCGGCCTCGGACAATGCGTAGCGGCCCGTTACGGTGACTTCAAGCGCCTTGGAGCGCACCCACTCGAACACATCGGCGGCCCGTCGGAGCAGTTCGGACCGATCGGCGATGAAGTCCCCGAGACTGGGCCGGATCAGGGTCAGCGAACCGCCGTGGGCGAGCCGAATCGGATCAAACGGAGGCACGGCACCACTTGCCGCGCCGAAGAGCACGAGATGGCCGCGGGTTCGCAGGCTGGCGAGGCTCGCATCGAAGGTGTGCGCGCCGACGCCGTCGAAGACGACCGGCAGTCCCTGACCGCCGTTGAGCCGCCTCACCTCGGCTGCGAGATCGTCGACTGCGGAGGAAAGGATCACCTCGGCGGCCCCGGCACGCTTCGCCAGCTCGGCCTTCGCCGTGGTCGACGTCGTGCCGATCACCCTGCCGCCGAGATGGGTGATGAGCTGGGTCAAAAGCAGCCCCATGCCACCAGCAGCCGCATGCACGAGCACCGTGTCGCCCCCCTGAACCGGGTAGGCGTCCTTGACGAGATAGTGCGCGGTCATGCCTTGGAGGAGCACGGCGGCGGCTGTCTCGAAGCCGATATCGTCGGGCAGCGGCACCAGCCGGGAGGAGTCCACGACGGCCCGCTCGGCATACGTGCCGGGAATCTCCACCCAACCGACCCGGTCCCCGACTGCGACGTCAGCGACGCCGGGTCCAACTTCGACGACCGTGCCGGCGCCCTCAGAGCCCGGGGTGAAGGGCAGCGGGAGGCTGTACCGACCTTCGCGGTGGTAGACGTCGAGGAAGTTGACCCCGGATGCGGCGACCTCCACGATCGCCTCGCCCGGACCCGGCCGCGGCTGGTCCACCTCAGCCTCCTGCAGCACCTCGGGACCGCCCACTTCGTACACCTGAATCGCTCGCATGACCCTCCAATAACGGTTCATCACCCACCAACCTCGTTGATGGCGATCCGATTCCCGGCAAGCAGACCAGCCCGCCGCCCCCGCCGAGAGCTGAGACGTCGCTCGTCCCTCGACTCCAGACTTCCGGTCTCGTGACAGCGACGGCGCGGACCGCACTCGTCGGTACCGGCGACCCTGCGGTGACACTCGCTGAGGTACGGCGCCGGGTGGGGACCTTCTTCGCCCGTCATCTGTCGTAACGGGACTACGAGGCGGCGGCGAGCCGCCCGCTCCAACTCACAGGTGCATCGGTCGCCTGTCGGCAAACGATGGCACCCTCAAGTGATCAACGCACCACCCACGGATGATCATGTGATCGTGGAGGCATCCAGCCTCAACCGGGCCGGCGGGGCGCTCTCGCTGTTTCCAGCGGCCGGCGGAGGCCGGCCGGGCGGCCGGTGCGGGCCTTACTCCGGGTTGGTCATGAGGTGGTCGTAGGCGGCTCGGAGGGTGAGGGTCGTTTCCGGGGTGGCGGGGAGCAGCGGGGGGCGGAGTGGGCCGGAGGGGAGGGAGAGGGCGGTCAGGAGGGCCTTGGCGGTGACCGTGCCGGGCAGGTCCGTGGCCATCATCGCCTCGATGAGGTCCAGCGCGCGCAACTGGAGCCGGGCGGCCGCGCGGGTGTCGCCCCGGTCGAACGCGTCCAGGATCGAGCGGAGCCGGCGCGGGGCGACGTTGGCGACGGTGCTGACGTAGCCGGCCGCGCCCACCGCGTACAGGGCGAGGATCTGCTCGTCGCAGCCCGCGTAGTACGCCAGCCCGGTGCGGGCCAGGACCTTCTGGACACCCAGGAGGTCGTAGGAGCAGTCCTTCACCGCCACGATCCCCGGGTGCTCCCCGAGCCGGATCATCGTCTCCGGCGCGATGCGCACGCCGGTGCGGCCGGGCACGTCGTACAGCATCACCGGCAGCCCGCAGGCGTCCGCGACCTCACGGAAGTGGGCCTCCAGGGCGTCCTGCGGAGGTCTGCTGTAGTAGGGGGTGGCGACGAGGACGCCGTCCGCGCCCGCCTTCCCGGCGGCCAGGGCGAGCTCGACGGTGTGCCGGGTGTCGGCGGTGCCCACGCCCGCCACCAGCGGCACCCCGTCCCCGACGGCCTCGCGCACCGCCCGGACCAGCTCCGCCTTCTCCGTGTCCGACGTGGTCGGGGACTCGCCCGTCGTCCCCGACAGCACGAGCCCGTCGCAGCCGTGTGCGACCAGCCGGTCGGCGAGCCGCTGTGCGCCGTCCAGGTCGAGCGCCCCCGACTCCGTGAAGGGCGTGATCATGGCGCAGAGGGCGCGGCCGAAAGGAGGGGCGGGGGTGTGGCGGAGTCCGGTTGTCATACAGGTAGCTTCGACCAGGTCCGGGTGAAGCTCCACTTAAATCTGCTATGGGTCAACGGTTAGCTGTGCTGTACGGTGCGCGGCGTCGAGGGGCAGGGGTAGCGCCGGCGCGTACGGGTACCCGGGTGGTCCGGAACCGAGAGGAGGCGGAACACCGTGACCGGGACCACGGACACCCGGCCCGTCCACGACGGGCATCACACGGTCGGCGAACTCGTGAACCAGGCCGGCGAACAGCTCTCCCAGCTCGTGCGGCAGGAACTCGCCCTCGCCAAGGAGGAGCTGACCGAGAAGGGCCGCCGCGCGGGGCGTGGCGGCGGAATGCTCGGCGGGGCGGGCGCGTTCGCCTACGCGGGTCTGCTCGCGCTCGCCGGGACGGGCGTCGCCGCACTCTCGCTGGTGCTGCCCGTCTGGGCGGCGGCGCTCATCGTGACGGCGGTGCTGTTCGCGATCGCCGCCGTGCTGGCCGTGACCGGCCGCAGCCAGCTGCGCCGGGCCACGCCCCCCACCCCCGAGGAAGCCATCGGCAGTGTCAGGGCCGACGTCGAGGAGATCAGGGAAAGGGCGCATCGATGACGGACAGGACGACGGCGGCGGAGCTGCGCAGGCAGATCGCCCAGACGCGCAGTCAACTCGGTCACACCGTCGAGGAGTTGGCGGCGAAGACGGACCTTCGTGGACGGGCCCGCGCACGGGCGGCGGACCTTCGGGACCGCGCGGGTGCGATGACGGTCCAGCTCCGCAGCACGGCGGCCCAGGCGGGCCACACAGTGCAGGAGAAGGCCGGACGCGCGACCCATACCGTGCAGAGCAGGGCCGGGCGCGCGACGCACGCGGTGCAGGACGGCGCGGGGCGGGCCGGTCACACGGTCCAGGAGAAGGCGGGGCTGGCGGGCCACGCCGTCCAGAGCAAGGCCAAGGAGGCGGCGCTCACCGCCCAGGACAAGGCCGTGCACGCACGCCACGGCCTGCAGGAGACGACGTCCCGCGGCATGCCCGAGGCGATGCGCGCCCCGGTGCGGTTCGCCCGGCAGCACCCGCGTCCGATGATCGTCGCCGCGGCGGCGGGCGCGGTGCTCCTCGCGGCGGGTGTCATGGGGCGGCGCCGAGCGGCCCGCCGCTGACGGCCGCAGGACGGAAGGGTCCGGCACCCCCTGCGGGTGCCGGACCCTTCCGTGTGTGCTGGGCGCCGAGGCCTCACGCCGACGGGGCCGAGGGCGGCGGGGCCGAGCGGCCGCGCCGGGCCGCCGCCCACGTCGTGCGCAGCCACGCCGGCCACTTCCGGGTGTCCCGCGGCTCCACGTACGGCTCGGTGTACGGGTCCTCGGTCTCCTCCCGCTCCCGGGCCAGCTCCGCGTCGAACTCCAGGCCGAGCAGGATCGCCAGATTGCTCAGCCACAGCCACACCAGGAAGACGACGGCCCCGGCGAGGGTGCCGTACGTCCGGTTGTAGAGCGAGAAGTTGGCCGCGTACAGCGCGAACCCGCCCGAGGCGACGAGCCAGATGAGGGTGGCGACGAAGCTGCCAGGGGAGACCCAACGGAAGCCGCGGCCACGGACGTTGGGGGCGGCCCAGTACAGCAGCGCGATCATCAGCACGACGAGGAGCAGCAGCACCGGCCACTTGGCCACGCCCCACACCGCGATCGCCGCGTCGCCGGCCCCCACCAGCCTGCCCGCCCGCTCGGCCAGTGGCCCGGTGAAGACGACGATCAGCGCGCTCGCCGCCAGCATCAGCATCAGCGTCACGGTCAGCGCGAGGCGCAGCGGCGTCAGCTTCCACACCGGCCGGCCCTCCGGGAGGTCGTACACGGCGTTCGACGCCCGGATGAACGCGGCGACGTAGCCGGACGCCGACCACAGCGCGGCGAGCAGACCGGCGATCGCCAGCACGCCGCTCGTGCCGCCGCTGTCGCCGAGCTGGACCACCGAGTCGCGCAGGATGTCCCGGGCAGGGCCGGGGGTCAGCTCCCCTATGTTGTCGAGGATGGCGTCGGTGGCGCGGCGGCCGACCACGCCCAGCGCGGACACCATCACCAGCAGGGCTGGGAACAGCGACAGCACGCCGTAGTACGTCAACGCGGCTGCCCGGTCGGAGAGTTCGTCGTCGAGCAGTTCCTTCGCCGTGCGCCGTGTCACCGCCCACCACGAACGTGCGGGCAACCGGCCGGGACCACGCCCCGCCTCGTCCGAATCCTCGTCCATGACCTGCGTGTCTCCCGAAACCGGGCCGCGAACCGCGCGCCGGCCGGGTTTGCCCGGCCGGTAACCCGGGGCCGGCCGAACACACCGTTCGGCCGGCCCCGTCGACCTGTGCCGCCGGCCGCCGCCTCCGCCGCCTACGGCTGGAAGCGCAGCACCTGCGGGTCGTGGTCGCTGATCTGGTCGTGGAACTCCGAGTTCACGTGCACGCTGTCGTACTCGAAGACCCCGCGCCGGATCGCCGGGCTGACCAGGATCTGGTCGAGGACCTGGCTGTTGCCCTGGTAGACGTAGGAGTAACGCTCGCTCCTCGGCAGCGACTTGATCGCCGACCACAGCTCGCCGTCGCCTTCGAGGACGTCCGCGGTGCCGGAGAACTCGAAGTCGTTGATGTCGCCGAGCGCGATGACGTTCGCCTTGCGCTCGGTGTCCAGGATGTCCTTCACGAACCCGTTGACCAGTGCCGCCTGCTGGTGGCGCTGGACTTCGGAGCTGCGGGCCGCCGGCTGGTACTGCGAGGTCAGACCCTGGTCGCCGCCCTTGGAGTTGAAGTGGTTGGCGATCACGAAGACCGTGCGGCCCTGGAAGGCGAACTCGCCGACGAGCGGCTTGCGGCTGGAGTTGAAGGCGGTGTTCGCCGGGTCGATGCGACCGGGGGAGACCGTCAGGGCCGCCTTGCCACGGACCCCGGTGACGCCGGCCGCGGTCGTGGCGTCGCCGCCCGCGCGGTCGGTGAAGGAGACCCGCTCGGGGTTGAACAGGAACACCTGGCGGATGTTTCCGCCCGGCTCGCCGCCGTCGGCGTTGTTCACCGGGTCGACGGAGCGCCAGTCGTAGCGCGGGCCGCCCGCGGCGACGATCGCGTCGATCAGCTTGCGCACCGTCTGACCGGCGGTCACCGTGCCGTCGTTCTTCGCGCCGTTGTCGTCCTGGATCTCCTCCAGGGACACGATGTCGGGCGACTGCAGGTGCTGCACGATCGCGGCGGCGTGCGCGGCGAAGGTCGTGTCGCCCGGGTCGAGGTTCTCGACGTTGTACGTCGCCACGGCCAGCTCGCGCTCGCCCTGCTTGCGCGTGGTCTCACGCTCCAGGCCGGCGCCCTCGAGCGTGCCGATCCGGTTGCCGATCAGGGTGTACCCGCCGAACTGGTTGTAGTCCAGGGGGCCTTCGGTCACGCCCGCGAGCACGTCGCCGACGTTCGCCTTCGGGAAGCCGGCCGCCGCGCCGAGCGACTGGATCTGCAGCCGGCCCGTGTTCTGCTGCTTGTACGAGCCGTAGACCGCGCCGCCGCTGGGGGTCTCGTTCTCCTGCGGCTTCACCGTGACCCACAGCTCGGTGTACGGGTCGGTCGCGCCGACCACGCGGGTGTCCTTGACCCGGATGTTCTGGCCCTCGAGGGACTCGTAGTAGTCCAGGGCGTACTTCCGCGGCCGCAGCGTCAGGCCGTTGACCGAGCCGTCGGCGGCCGGGTCGCCTTCCGGGGCGTACTTGTTCGGGACCGACCCGGCGTCCACGACGACGGCGGCCGGGACGGGGTTGCCGCTGGAGACGACGGTGACCGTCGGCCGCACGATCTCCGTCACCGACTGGTTGCCGGTCGAGGCGCCGCCGGGGACGAACTCCGAGACCGTGCCGTTCACGGTGACGGCGTCGCCCACGGCGACCTTCGGCGCGGAGCTGGTGAAGACGAAGACGCCCTCGCTGGTGGCGGGGTCCGCGTCCGGGGACGGGTCCTGGATCCAGAAGCCTCTGGAGGAGCCGTAGGAGCGCACCCCGGTGACGATTCCGGTCACGTCGGTGACCTGCTGACCGGCGTACGGCGATATCCGGGTCGTTCCCTGGATGTCGTGGATGCGCACGGCGTCGGCGTGCGCGGGCGAGGCGATGACGACGGCGGACGCCGCGGAGCAGACGGCGGCGACGGTGAGCGCGGCGAGGCGCGCGGAAGACCTGCTAGGCAACGGATTCCCTCCGGGGGACGTGCATGAGCGCCGGGACGAGGGTGAGGCGTGGGCGCGGACGGACGCGCGGAGAAAGATCAGTGAACACCTGTCCCCCCAACTTCTACGCGCGTCAATCTCCTGCCTGCTCCGGCCAGTTGTCAAGGTTTCGGCCATGTACGGATACCGTCCGGCAGATGAACCGGGCGGCATGGGTGGATATCCGTCTAGGCTGAGCGACTGAGTGGCACCACGCGTTTCGAGGAGAACCAGCCGATGTCAGACAGCTCCCCCCTGCCGCCAGTACGGCTGACTTCCGAAGCGGAGCTGGCGCGCGACGCGCTGTCGACCCCGTTGCTCTCCCGGGCCGCCCGCCTAGCCCGCTGGGCCGGGCCCGACACCCTTGTCGACGCCGGGGGCGGACTCGTCGACGCACAGCTTCCGGCCGCCGCCGAACTCCTCGGCCTCACCGGCGACGACGCCGCCGCCTACGCGAGCGAGGCGTGGCGGATCGCCGTGGACACCGGGCTGGTCGAGATCACCGACGAGGAGAACGGCGCCGTCGCCCCCGGCGAGGAACTCGCCCTGCTGACCGGCGGTTCCCCGCACGACGTGCTCGCCGTCTGGCTCGCCGCGCTGGAGACGGTCCTCGCCGACGCGAGCGTGCCCGACCTCGACGACCTGATCGACGCCATGGACGCCGACGGCGGCCATGTCGACTTCTCCCAGCTGGATTTCGACCCCGAGCGGGAGGCCGCCTTCCTCGACGGCGTGCTCGGCAACCTCTATCTGCTCACCGTCGGCGAGGACGGCCCCGGCGACGCGGCCGTCCCGCTGCCCGCGCTCGCCGCATCCATGATCGTCCCCGGTGACGCGGTCGAGCCCACCAACGACATGCTGGAGCAGATCTCCGACGCGATGATGCGCCTGGACGACCAGTTCCGCCTGCTGGAGCCGGTCGGGCTCGTCTCCTACCGGCCCGTCGACGAGGCGCTCATGCGTGACGCCGAAGAGAGCGGCGGGGCCGAGGGTTCCGGCGGGGCCGGTGGTTCAGGTGAGGGGGCCGCCTCGGCCGACGACACCGACGTCGCCCGCTACGGCATGGTCCGCCTCACTCCGCTCGGCCTGTACGGGCTGCGGGCGCGACTGCTGGAGGCCGGCTTCACCGCGCCCGCCGTCGGCGACCTCGCCGACAAGGGCGCCGACGCCCTCCTCGACGGCAGCGCCGGGTACGGTCCGCAGGCCGCCCGCGCCGAGACCGAGCACTGGCTCGCCCGCCGCGAACCCGTCGCCGGCGCGCGCGAGTTGCTCGCCGCGGCCCGCGGCTCGGACGCGGGCGCGCCGCTGCGCCGGCTGCGCTGCCAGCAGGCCCTCTCCCTGGTCGGGGACCAGGCCGAACCGGCCGTGCGGGAGGTCCTGGACGACGCCGAACTCGGCGGTCTGGCCCGGGTCTGGCTGACCGAGCTGGGCGCCACCGACGTGCCGCCGCCGTCGGAGGCGATGATCTTCTGGCTCACCATCGACACCCTGGCCGCCCAGCTCGCCGCCGAGGGCAACTCCGAGGAGCTCCAGGCGCTGGTCGAGGGGTTGGCCCAGCAGCACAGCGGGTTCTTCGCCGCCGCCTGGCGGGTCGAGCACCCGGCCACACCGGACGTGCTGGAGGCGATGGGCCGCCTCCACCCCGACAAGCGCATCGCCAAGGAGGCCCGCAAGGCCGCTTTCAAGGCCCGCTCCCAGCAGGGCGGCTGACGAGGGCCGGCAGAGGAGGCGTCGTATGACGCGGGCCCGACCCATGCGCGCGGACGCCCGTCGCAACTACGAGCGGTTGCTGGAGGCGGCCGCCCAGGCCTTCGCCGAACACGGGGAGGGCGCGTCTCTCGACGACATCGCCAAGCGCGCGGGCGTCGGCTCCGGCACGCTGTACCGGCACTTCCCGACGCGTCAGGCGCTGCTGGAGGCCGCCTACGTCGACCGGATCGAGGCGTTCGCGGTCCGCGCGGACGAACTCGGCGCGCGGCTCCCGCCGGGGGAGGCGCTGGTGGCGTGGCTGATCGACCTGTGCGCCGGCACGCTCCAGGTACGCGGCATGAAGGCGCTGTTGGGCTCGGCCGTCACGGACGGCGGGGACCGGGCGGTCCCGGCCTGCGCGACGAGCGTGAAGGGGGCGGCGACCCGGCTGGTGGAGGCCGCGCAGCGGGAGGGCGCCCTGCGGGCGGACGTCGACCCCATGGAACTGCTGCGGCTGGCGCACGGCCTGGCGACGGCGGCGGAGCTGACCGACGGGGGCGGCGACAGCATCCGGCGGTACGTCACCCTGCTGACCGAGGGGTTGCGCCCGGGGCGCTGAGGCGGGGCGTGCCCCGATGCCCCCGCGCCGAGGGGCCCGAGCGCGCGGGGGCCCGGGCACGGGGCGGCGGGCGCGCCTCCGGAGAGGGCGCCCGCGGCTGCCGTGCGGTCGCGCGGGGTTGCTCGGGCGGGGGCGGCCGCGCCGGTGTGGTCGGTCAGCGCCCGCGTTCAGAGTGCCTGGGCGGCCGGCTTCACCATGTTCCGTACCGTCCTGGCCTTCACGAACTCGCCCATCGCCGTCATCTCCCACTCACCGGAGAACTGGCGGATCAGCTTCGCCATCAGCACGCCCGTCTGCGGCTCGGCTCCGGTGAGGTCGAAGCGGACCAGTTCCTCGCCGGTCGTGGCGTCCAGCAGGCGGCAGTAGGCCTTGGCCACCTCGGTGAACTTCTGCCCGGAGAACGAGTTGACGGTGAAGACCAGGCCCGTCACCTCCTGCGGGAGCCGGCCGAGGTCGACGGCGATCACCTCGTCGTCCCCGCCGCCCTCGCCGGTGAGGTTGTCCCCGGAGTGCTTGATCGCGCCGTTGACGATGCTCAGCTTGCCGAAGTAGCAGCTGTCGATGTGGTTGCGCTGCGGGCCGTACGCGATGACCGAGGCGTCCAGGTCGATGTCCCGGCCCCGGTACGCCGGCTCCCAGCCGAGGCCCATCCTGACCTGCGACAGCAGCGGCAGGCCGCCCTTCATCAGGGAGACGGTCTGGTTCTTCTGGAGGCTCACCCGGCCCTTGTCGAGGTTGATCTTGCCGGTGCCGGCCGCCGCCGGCGGCGCGGGGGGCGCCGGGGGCGGGGCCTGGGGCATCGGGGGCGGGGTGACGGCGGAGGCGGCCGGGGCAGCGGGCGCCGCGGGGACGGGGGGCGCCGCCGGCTGGGACGGCGTCGCCGGTTCCTCCACCGTGACGCCGAAGTCGGTGGCGATGCCGGCCAGACCGTCGGCGTAGCCCTGGCCCACCGCGCGGGCCTTCCACGCGCCGTTGCGCAGGTAGATCTCCACGACCAGCAGCGCCGTCTCGTCGCCGAGCTGCGGGGGCGTGAACGTCGCCAGGACGCTGTGGTCGTCGGCGTTGCGGAGGGTGGCCGTCGGTTCGATGCCCCGGAACGTCTGTCCGGCGGCGTCGGGGCTCGCGGTGACGACGATCTTCTCGATGCCCGGGGGGATCGCGGAGGTGTCGACCGTGATCGCGTCGGGGGCCGCGCCGCCGCCGGAGCGGTAGGTCACGCCGGGGCCGCTCGGCTGGTTGTAGAAGATGAAGTCGTCGTCGGAGCGCACCTTGCCGTCGGCGGTGAGCAGCAGGCCCGAGACGTCGAGGCGCACGGGGGCGGTGACGTCGACCGCCACGCGGGGGGCGGTGAGGGGGATGTTCGAGCCGGGGGTCATAGCTGTCATGCCACGAGAACGAGCGAGGGCGTTTTACCGTTCCCTTACCGTCCTCGTTCGGTGGAGGAAGCCGTCCGCGAGGGGGTGTCGCCCTCGCGGAGGGGGCGTCCCCCCACCCGAGAGGGCGCCCCTCCCCGAGAGGGGGCCGCCCCCATCGCTCCGGACAGCGCCGCGCCCGCGGTCAGTACGGCCAGATCGGAGGGTCGTTCACGAACGGGCCGCCCAGGTGGGTGTGGGCGGGGTTGGCCGGGTCCAGTTCGCCCTGCTCGGCGATCAGCTTCTCGGCGTACGGCTCGGAGTCGTCCTGCGGCTCGTAGCCGAGGGCCCGCGCGCTGGTGAGATCCCACCACAGACGGGTGTTGGCGGAGGAACCGTAGACCACCGTGTGGCCCACGCCCCGGGCGGTGAGGGCGGCGTGGAAGAGGCGGGCGCCGTCGGCCGGGCTCATCCACACCGACAGCATGCGCACGTTGGTCGGCTCGGCGAAGCAGGAGCCGATCCGCACCGACACCGTCTCCAGGCCGTGCTTGTCCCAGTAGAACTGGGCGAGGTCCTCGCCGAAGGACTTGGACAGGCCGTAGAAGGTGTCCGGGCGGCGCGGGGTGTGGACCGGGATCAGCGACTCCGGCGCGACCGGGGCGGCCCCCTCGGGCCGGGGGGTGAAGCCGACCGCGTGGTTGGAGGAGGCGAACACCACGCGCCCGACGCCCTCCTCGCGGGCGGCCTCGTACAGGTGGTACGTCCCCTCGATGTTGGCCTTGAGGATCTTCTCGAAGGGGGCTTCCAGGGAGATGCCCGCGAGGTGGATGATCGCGTCGACGCCCCGCACGGCCTCACGCAGCGCGTCCCGGTCGGCGAGGTCCGCGGTGATCGCGTCCGGCGCGCCCTCGACGGGCCGCACGTCGAGCAGGCGCAGCTCGTAGCCGTAGGCGGGGAGCAGTTCCCGCATGAGGGTGCCGAGGCCACCGGCGGCGCCGGTGAGCAGGACGGTGCGCGGAGCGGGCATCCTCGGGTCTCCTTGGATCTCACGGCCGAGTGTGTGGATGTCATTCACATGCGTGGACACGCTAAGGATCTCGCCCGGCCTCCGTCAAGGGGCGCTCCGAGTCGACAAGTCTCCTCTCGCGCCGCCGTCCGTGCGCTTGACCGGGCCTGATCGGCTCCCTAGGGTGAAGTGCGTTCAGAAATGTGGATGCCGGTCATAACAATGCACGCGTCGCCTCAGGGAGAGTCCGTGACGTCAGCTCCGCTCGCCGCACGCCTTCGCGTCCCCAGCGGACCGCTGTTCTTCCCCGTCACCGCCTTCGGCCCGGACGGCTCCGTCGACCTCGACGTCTACCGGGAGCACGTGCGCCGCGGGGTGGAGGCCGGCGCGGCGGCCGTCTTCGCCTGCTGCGGCACCGGGGAGTTCCACGCGCTCACCCCGGAGGAGTTCCAGACGTGCGTCCGGGCGGCCGTGGAGGAGACCGGCGGGCGGGTGCCCGTCGTCGCGGGCGCCGGGTACGGGACCGCGCTCGCCGTCCGCTACGCACGGCTCGCACGGGACGCCGGCGCCGACGGGCTGCTCGCGATGCCGCCCTACCTCGTCGTGGCCGCCCAGGAAGGGCTGCTGCGCCACTACCGCGAACTCGCCGCCGCCACCGAACTCCCCGTCATCGTCTACCAGCGCGACAACGCCGTCCTCACCCCCGAGACCGCCGTCGAACTCGCCCGCACCGAGGGGATCATCGGCCTCAAGGACGGCATCGGCGACCTCGACCTCATGCAGCGCGTCGTCAGCGCCGTCCGCAGCGAGGTCCCCGGTGACTTCCTCTACTTCAACGGCCTGCCCACCGCGGAACAGACCCAGCTCGCCTACCACGGCATCGGCGTCACCCTCTACTCCTCGGCCGTGTTCTGCTTCGCCCCCGAGATCGCCCTGGCCTTCCACCGGGCGCTCACCGCGGGCGACCGGGCCGCCGCCCACCGCCTGCTGGACGGCTTCTACCGCCCCCTCGTCGAACTGCGCGCCCGCGGCCGCGGCTACGCCGTCTCCCTGGTCAAGGCCGGTGTGCGGTTGCGCGGCCTCGACGTCGGCGAGGTGCGCCCGCCGCTGCACGAACCGAACGAGGACCATGTGAAACAGCTCGCCGAAGTGATCGAGCGCGGGTACGCGCTGCTGGAGGAGGACCGGTGAAGGCGTCGACATTCGTCTACCCCTGGGACGTCAACGGGGACCCGGAGGCGCCCGAGCGCATCGCCGCGCTCGGCGTACGGCAGGCGACGCTCGCCGCCGCCTACCACTCCACCCGCGCCCTCACCCCGCGCCACCCCCGCCACCGCATCGTCACCGCCGAGCACGCCGCCGTGCTGTACCCGACGGACCCGGCGGGCCCGCGCTGGACGGGCCGCGCCCTGCGGCCCCACCCGGCCGGCGACTGGGCCCCGGGCGACGCCTACGGCGAGGCCGCCGCCGCGCTGGAGCGGGCCGGCCTGGAGGTGCACACCTGGGTGGTCCTCGCGCACAACTCCCGCCTCGGCGCCGAGCACCCCGGCACCTCGGTCGTCAACGCCTACGGCGACCGCTACCCGTGGGCTCCGTGCATCGCGCAGCCCGCCACGCGCGCGTACCTCGTCGACCTGGCGGCCGAGGCCGCTGTACGGCCCGGCGCGGCGGGCACCGAGCTGGAGTCCCTCGGCTGGTACGGCCTCCAGCATCTGCACGCCCACGACAAGACGTCCGGCGTCGCCCTCGGTGATGCCGGCATGTACCTGATGGCGCTCTGCTTCTGCCCGTCCTGTCGGGAGGGCTACGCCGGCCGCGGCCTGGACCCCGACCTGCTGGCGGACTCGGTGCGCACCGCGCTGGAGCCGCTGTGGCAGGGGGCGCCCGACGACGCCGGCTGGGCGGGCGTCGAGAAGCTCCTCGGGCAGGAGACGTCGAGGGCCACACGCGCGTGGCGCGAGGAGAGCGCCCGCACGCTCCAGGAGGCGGCGGTGGCCGCCGTCCGCGCCGAGGCCCCCGAGGGCTTCCAGGTGCTGCTGCACGCCGACCCGGTGACGTACCACGTCGGCGCCAACCCGGGCGTGGACCCCGCGCGCATCCTGTCCGTCGCCGACGGCGTGGTCGTCCCCTGCGCGGACGGCCCCGGCCTGCTCACGCCCTTCGCCGAGCAGGGCCGCGAAGGGGCGGTGCTCGCCGCCAACTTCCCGATCGTCTCCGGCATGGGCGGCGACCCCGGCGCCCTCGCGGCCGGCGCGGCCCGTGCGCGCGACCTCGGAGCCACCGAACTCCGCCTCTACCACGCGGGCCTGGCGTCCGACGCCGACCTGGAAGCGACCCGCAAGGCCCTCAGCGCGCTCTGAAGCCCGCGCTCCCTCCGTACGAGGGCCCGGCGGCCCGGGGCCACGCAGGTCCGCGCGGAGCGATGAGTTTCCCCGCTCCGCGCGGTCCACCCCATATGACCGACATCGCCACCACTTTCGATCTCGCACCTCAGGTCCGGATCGTCGCGCGGCTCGCCGCCGGCGTCCGGGACGAGCAGCTCGCCGGGCGCACGCCCTGCCCGCGGTACGCCGTGCGGAACCTGCTCGGCCATATCGCGCAGCTCGCCGTCGCCTTCCGGGACGCCGGACGCAAGGACCTGGGCGACACGACCGACACGGACCCCGGCACGACCCTGCCGGACCTCCCTTCCGGTTGGCGGGAGGAGTTGCCGGCGGCGCTCGACGCGCTCGCCGAGGCCTGGCGGGACCCCGCCGCCTGGACCGGCATGACCCGCGCGGGCGGCATCGACCTGCCCGGCGAGGTCGCCGGCGCCGTCGCCGCCGACGAACTGGTCGTCCACGGCTGGGATCTCGCCCGGGCCACCGGGCAGCGGTACGCGCCCGACCCGGCGGCGCTGCGGGCCTCCCACGCGTTCCTGCGGGCCGCCGCCGAGGAGGCCGGCGACGGCGGCAGCGGGATCTTCGGCCCCGTCGTCCCCGTCCCGCAGGAGGCCCCGCTGCTCGCCCGCACCGTCGGCCTGAGCGGCCGCGACCCGGGCTGGACGCCGTGAGCGCACCGGCGTCGTACGCGTAGACGCAACGCGTAGACGCACCCCTGAGCACGGCGTAGACGGACGTAATCGCGGCGCGGGCGGCGGTGGTGAAACGTACGCTCCCCACCATGCCCCTCAGCCTCACCGTCCTCGGCACCGCCTCTCCGCATCCGGGGCCTGGCCACCCCTGCTCCGGGTATCTCCTGCGCGGCGGTGGCGCCGAGGTGTGGGTGGACGCGGGCACGGGCACGTTCGCCGAGTTGCAGCGGCACACGGACCCGCGGCGGCTCACCGCGATCTGGATCTCCCATCTGCACGCCGACCACTGCGCCGACCTTCTCCCGGCCGTCTACGCGTTCGCGTTCGGCGGCCTCACCCCTCCGGCGCCGGTACCGGTGTACGCGCCGAGGGACTGCGCGCGGCGGCTGGCCGCCTTCTTCGGGCAGCCGGACGCCCGGTTCCTGACCGGCATCCTCGACTTCAGGGCCCTGCACGACGGCCACTCGGTACGGCACTGGAACCTCAGGCTCACCTCCCGCGCGGTGGCCCACGACACCGAGGCGTACGGGCTGCGCGCCGAGTGCCAGGGGAGCGTCCTCGCGTACTCGGGGGACAGCGGGCCGTGCCCCGCGCTCTTCGAACTCGCCTCCGGGGCCGACCTGTTCCTGTGCGAGGCGGACATCGATCGGCATCGCGAGGGCGAACAGGTCCATCTGACCCCCGAGGACGCGGGGGACACCGCCCGGCAGGCCGGTGTGCGCGAACTCGTCGTCACCCATGTCGGGCCCACGCTGACCCGTGAGAGCGCCGCCGCGCGGGCCGCCGCCGCGTACGGCGGCCCCACCCGCACCGCGCACGAGGGCGACACCGTGCCCCTCTGACCACACCCGGCGCCTCAGCCCCTTCCGCAACTTCCTTTGCCGGAAGCATTGACGAAACCCCGGCCCCCTCCTACCTTCAACGCGTCGTACTTCGTACGTCATATATGAGACGCGATACACGAGATCAGACGCAGCAGCAGATCAGCCACGCAGCACATCAGCCACGCAGCACGTCAGTCACACAGCACGTCAGACACCGAGAGGCGCGCATGACCTCTGTGCCCACGCCGATCCCCTCCCGCACGCAGTACGTGCTGGAGGAGATCAAACGCCGCATCCTCACCGGGCAGTTGACGCCGGGTCAGGCACTGGTCGAGACCGAGCTCGCCGCCCATTTCGGGGTCTCCAAGACGCCCGTGCGGGAGGCGCTCAAGACGCTCGCCGGCACCGGCCTGGTCGTCATGAGCCAGTACAAGGGCGTCACGGTGCGCATGGTGGACGCGGACATGGCGCGCGAGGTCTACGACGTACGGCTCCTCCTCGAACCCGAGGCGCTGAAGCGGGCCGTCCGGCGCGGGGCGTCCCTGGACGCCGCCCGCTCGGCGCTGACCAGGGCCGACGAGGCCGCCGACACGGCCGAACGCTCCCTGGCCAACCGGGACTTCCACCGCGCCCTCTACCTGCCCTGCGGCAACCCGCTGCTCGGCCGGATGCTCGACGAGGTCCGCGACCAGGCCGCCCTGGTCTCCGCCGTCGCCTGGGCCGCCTCGCCCTCCTGGGAGCGGGAGGCCGGCGAGCACCGCGAGATCCTGCGGCTCGCGCTGGCGGGCGACGCCGACGGTGCGGCGAGGGCTCTGCACGCCCATATCGCGTCGTTCGTACGGCGGGCGTTCCCCGAGGCCGGGGAAGCCCAGGGACAGGAAGGTCAGCAATGAGCAGCGTGGCGTTCGAGACCCAACGGGCGGCCCTGGCCGACGTGGTGGCCATCCCGGTGACCCCCTTCGCCGAGGACGGCTCCGTCGACCGGGACACCCACCGGGCCCTGCTGCGCAGGCTGCTCGACGGCGGGATCACCACCCTCACCCCCAACGGCAACACCGGGGAGTTCTACGCCCTCACTCCCGAGGAGCGCCGCCTGGTCACCGAGCTGACCGTCGAGGAGGCCGGCGAGCGGGCCGTCGTCCTGGTCGGCGTCGGCCACGACGTCCCCACCGCCGTCGCCTCCGCCCGCCACGCCCGCGAGCTGGGCGCGGCCATGGTGATGGTCCACCAGCCCGTCCACCCCTACGTGTCGCAGAGCGGCTGGGTCGACTACCACCGCGCCGTCGCCGAGGCGGTGCCCGAGCTGGGCGTCGTGCCGTACATCCGCAACGCGCAGCTCGCGGGCCTTCGGCTCGCCGAACTCGCCGACGCCTGCCCGAACGTGATCGGCGTCAAGTACGCGGTGCCGGACGCCGCGCGCTTCGCCGCCTTCGCGCGGGACGCCGGACTGGAGCGGTTCGTCTGGGTCGCCGGCCTGGCCGAGCCCTACGCCCCCTCCTACTTCTCCGCGGGCGCCACCGGTTTCACCTCGGGCCTGGTGAACGTGGCCCCGGCCGTCTCGCTCAACATGATCGAGGCGCTGCGCTCCGGCGACTACCCGGCCGCCATGAAGGTCTGGGAGCAGATCCGCCGCTTCGAGGAGCTGCGCGCCGCCGACGGCTCCGCCAACAACGTCACCGTCGTCAAGGAGGCCCTCGCCTCCCTCGGGCTGTGCCGCCGTGAGGTCCGCCCGCCGAGCCGGCCGCTGCCCGAGGACGAGCGCGCCGAGGTCGCCGCCATCGCCGCCGGGTGGTCCATATGAGCGACGACGTCAGGAAGCGCCCCGAGGAACTGCGCAGCCACCAGTGGTACGGCACCGACGGCCTGCGTTCCTTCAGTCACCGCGCCCGCACCCGCCAGCTCGGCTACCTCCCCGAGGAGCACCTCGGCAAGCCGGTCATCGCGATCCTCAACACCTGGTCGGACATCAACCCCTGTCATGTGCACCTCCGTGACCGGGCGCAGGCGGTCAAGCGGGGCGTGTGGCAGGCGGGCGGATTCCCGCTGGAGTTCCCGGTCTCGACGCTCTCCGAGACCTTCCAGAAGCCGACTCCCATGCTCTACCGCAACCTCCTCGCCATGGAGACCGAGGAGCTGCTGCGCTCCTACCCGGTCGACGGGGCGGTGCTGATGGGCGGCTGCGACAAGACGACCCCGGCCCTGCTGATGGGGGCGGCGAGCGTCGACCTGCCGACCGTGTTCGTGCCCGCCGGACCGATGCTGCCGGGCCACTGGCGCAGCGAGGTCCTCGGCTCCGGCACCGACATGTGGAAGTACTGGGACGACAAACGGGCCGGCCTCATCGGCGACTGCGAGATGGCCGAGCTGGAGAACGGCCTCGCCCGGTCGCCCGGCCACTGCATGACGATGGGCACGGCGTCCACGCTGACCGCCGCGGCCGAGGTGCTCGGAGTGACGGTCCCGGGCGCGTCGAGCATCCCCGCCGTGGACTCCGGACACGACCGGATGGCCGCCGCGGCGGGCCTGCGCATCGTCGAACTGGTCCACAAGGGGAGGACGTTGAACGACATCCTCACCCAGGACGCCTTCACCGACGCCGTCACCACCGTCCTCGGTCTCGGCGGCTCCACCAACGCGGTGATCCACCTCATCGCCATGGCGGGCCGGGCCGGCGTCGCGCTCACCCTCGACGACTTCGACCGCATCGCCCGCACGGTGCCCGTACTCGCCGATGTGCGCCCCGGCGGCCAGAAGTACCTGATGGAGGACTTCCACTTCGCGGGCGGCCTGCCCGGCTTCCTTTCCCGGATCCCGGACCTGCTCCACCTGGACCGCCCGACCGTCGCCCACGACACCCTGCGCGAGCAGATCGCCGGCGCCCTGGTGCACGACGACGACGTGATCCGCCCCCGGGACAACCCGGTCGCGAGCGAGGGCGGGGTCGCCGTCCTGCGCGGCAACCTCTGCCCGGACGGCGCCGTCATCAAGCACATCGCCGCCGAGCCGCACCTGCTCAAGCACACCGGCCCCGCGGTCGTCTTCGACGACTACCGGACGATGCAGCGCACCATCAACGACCCCGCACTGGACATCACCGCCGACAGCGTGCTCGTCCTGCGCAACGCCGGCCCCAAGGGCGGCCCGGGCATGCCCGAGTACGGCATGCTCCCCATCCCCGACCACCTGCTCAAGCAGGGCGTGCGGGACATGGTCCGCATCTCCGACGCCCGTATGAGCGGCACGAGTTACGGCGCCTGCGTCCTGCACGTGGCGCCCGAGTCGTACGTCGGCGGACCCCTCGCCCTCGTGCGCACCGGTGACTCGATCACCCTGGACGTCGAGGCGCGCTCACTGCAACTCAACGTCGACGACGAGGAACTTCAGCGCCGCCGGGCGCGGTGGACGCCGCCGCCCGTGCGCTACGAGCGCGGTTACGGCGCGCTCTACAACGAGCAGATCACCCAGGCCGACACCGGCTGCGACTTCGAGTTCCTGGCCCGCCCGGGCAAGGTGCAGGACCCGTACGCGGGCTGAACCGCCGCAGCACCCGCACGACCAGGCACACCCATGCGCAGGGAGAAAGCGCTTCCTGCGCCACGCGTGACACACGCACCACGCACCACGCACGCGGACGCACCAAGCACGCGCACGCACCACGTACCAGAACGGAGAACAGTCATGGCCCAAGCCGCAGCCGTGGCGAAGCCGCCCGCGCCACCGAGGCGGCGTCGGGCCTCCGCCACGCCCCGCAGACTGCCGTACCTGCTGATCGCACCGGCGGCCCTGCTCATGCTGGGGTTCATCGCCTACCCGGTCATCAGCGTCTTCTACTACAGCCTGCAGAACTACAACCCCACCAAACCGTGGCGCAACGGCTACGCGGGCTTCGACAACTTCGTCCACGCCTTCACCGAGGACCCCGTCTTCTGGGACACGCTGACCTTCAGCGCCAAGTGGGTCTTCGTCGAGGTGGGACTCCAGCTGATGTTCGGCCTCGCCCTGGCCCTCATCGTCAACCAGACCTTCGTGGGCCGCTCCCTGGGACGCGCCCTGGTGTTCTCCCCCTGGGCCGTCTCCGGCGTGCTGACCTCCGCGATCTGGGTGCTGCTCTACAACTCCCAGACGGGCATCACCCGTTACCTCGCCGACGTCGGCATCGGCTCCTACGGGACCAGCTGGCTGTCGGACACCTCCACCGTCTTCCCGGCGGCGATCGTCGCCGACCTGTGGCGCGGAGTGCCCTTCTTCGCGATCCTCATCCTCGCCGACCTCCAGTCCGTCTCCAAGGACCTGTACGAGGCCGCCGAGGTCGACGGGGCGTCCCGGCTCAAGCAGTTCTGGCACATCACGCTGCCGCACCTGAAGGACGCCATCGTCCTGTCCACGCTGCTGCGCGCGGTGTGGGAGTTCAACAACGTCGACCTGCTCTACACCCTGACCGGCGGCGGCCCCGCGGGCGAGACCACCACCCTCCCGCTCTACATCGCCGACACCAGCGTCGACGCCCACAACTTCGGTTACGCGTCCGCGCTGACGACGGTCGCGTTCGTCATCCTGCTCTTCTGCTCCATGGTCTACCTGCGGCTGAGCAAGTTCGGAAGGGAGGCCAAGTGATCACCAAGGAGGCCACCGTGCCGGCGCCCACGCCCGTGAGCGCGCCCGCCGCGCCCGAGCAGCGGCCGCGCGGCAGCAACCGCTCCTGGGACGAGGTCCCGCGCTGGCAGATCTATCTGCCCCTGTCGGTCTACCTCGTCTTCACCCTGATCCCCTTCTACTGGATCCTGCTCTTCGCGCTCCGCCCGGCCGGCTCGACCTCGCTCGTGCCCTGGCCGATGACCTTCGACCACTTCGACAAGGTCTGGACGCAGCGCAGCTTCGGCACCTACTTCCAGAACAGCCTGCTCGTCGGCGTCGCCACCCTGGTGATGACGACGGTGGTCGCGCTGGCCGGCGGCTACGCCCTCGCCCGCTTCGACTTCAAGATCAAGCAGGGCTTCATGCTGGCCCTGCTCTGCTCCCAGTTCGTGCCGGGCGCGCTGCTGCTGGTCCCGCTGTTCGAGATCTTCGCCGAACTGAAGATGATCAACTCGCTGGGCAGCGTCATCCTCGCCGAGACCGTCTTCCAGCTGCCGCTGTCGATCATCCTGATCAGCAACTTCATCAAGAACGTGCCGTACTCGCTGGAGGAGGCGGCCTGGGTGGACGGCTGCAACCGTCTGACGGCGTTCCGGATCGTCGTGCTGCCGCTGCTGCGGCCCGGTCTGATCGCCGTCGGCTCCTTCGCCTTCGTGCACTCCTGGAACCACTTCCTGTTCGCCCTGATGTTCCTCAACAACCAGGACAAGCAGACCATCCCGGTCGGCCTCAACACCCTGATGAGCGCCGACAGCGTCGACCTGGGCGCGCTCGCCGCGGGCGGCATCATCGCCGCCGTCCCCGTGGTGATCGTCTTCGCCTTCATCCAGAAGTGGCTGATCACGGGCTTCAGCGCGGGGGCGGTCAAGGGATGAGCGCCCTCACGGCACACCCCGGCCGGACGCCTACCCTGCACCGAAAGATCGACGGCGCCGCGGCGGCCGCCCATGAGGCGGCGCCCGGCGCGGGCGCAGGGAGGATCCCATGAACACCGCAGTCCCCATCGTCCTCGCGGGCGCGCGCGGCCACGGCCGCTGGCACTTGGACAACATCCGCCGGCTCCAGGACAAGGGCGTCGTCCGCCTGGCGGGCGTGTGCGAGCTGACCCCGCTCACCCCGGACGAGATCCCCGAGGGCCTCGGCACGCCCGAGCAGTCCGCCGACTTCGGCGCCCTGCTCGACTCCACCGGTGCGCGGATCGCCGTGATCTGCACACCGATCCCCACCCACACCGACCTGGCCCTGACCGCGGCGGCCAAGGGTGTGCACCTGCTGCTGGAGAAGCCCCCGGCGCCGTCGTACGCCGAGTTCCGGCGGATGGCGGACGGGGTCGCCGCGGCGGGCGTGGCCTGCCAGATCGGCTTCCAGTCCCTCGGCTCGCACGCCGTGCCCGCGATCCGGCGGCTCCTCGACGAGGGGGCGATCGGCGAGGTCGTCGGGTTCGGCGGGGCCGGCGCCTGGGCCCGCGCGGAGACCTACTTCCGGCGCGCGCCCTGGGCCGGCAAACGGCGGCTGAACGGCGTCGACGTGATCGACGGCGCGCTCACCAACCCGCTCGCGCACGCCGTCGCCACCGCCCTCGCACTGGCCGGCGCCACCCGCGCCGAGGACGTCGCCCGCATCGAGACCGAGCTGGCGCACGCCAACGCCATCGAGTCCGACGACACCTCCTGCGTCCGCGTCACCACCGCCGGCGACCTGCCCCTCGTCATCGCCGCCACCCTGTGTGCCGAGGACCCGGACGACCCGTACGTCCTCGTCCACGGCACCCGCGGCCGGATCACCTACTGGTACAAGCAGGACCGCGTCCTGGTCCAGCGCGCCGACCACGGCCCCGAGGAGATCGAGCACGGCCGCACCGACCTGCTGGAGAACCTCGTCGACCACCTCACCGACGGCGCCGAGCTGCTCGTCCCGCCGGCCGCGACCGAGGCGTTCATGCGGGTCGTCGAGGCGATCCGCGTCGCCCCCGACCCGGTGCGGCTGCCGGACGACGCCTGGCGCCCGGTGCCCGACGAGGGCCGCCGGGCCGTCCCCGGCGTCGACGGGCTGGTCGCGGCCGCCGCCGACACCCTCGCCCTGTTCTCCGAGCTCGGCGCCCCCTGGGCGCGCACCACCACGTACCCGCCCGCGCATCCGAAAGAGGTGAGCACCTGATGACAGCACCCGACGCACCGGTCCTCCTGCGTGTCGCGGGCCGCCCCGTCGGCCGGTACGTCACCCGGCCGGAGCTGCCCGCACGGCTCTCCCCGCGCCCCTACCTGCACCCCGTCACCACCCTGGCCGGCACGGCGGTCACCGAGTCGAGCCCCGCCGACCACACCCACCACCTCGGCGTCGGTGTCGCCGTTCCCGACGTCGAGGGGTTCAACTTCTGGGGCGGACGCACCTACGTCCGCGACCAGGGCCCCACCGAGCTCGACAACCACGGCTTCCAGCGGCACACCGCGTTCCAGCTGTGCGACCCCGACGGGCTGGTGGAGGAGCTGCGCTGGGTCGCCGCCGGGGCCGAGCTGCTGCGCGAGCGCCGCACGGTCGCCGCCGGGGAACTCACCGATTCCGCCTGGGCGCTGGACTTCACCTTCTCCCTCACCAACGTCACCTCCGGGCCGGTCACGATCGGCAGTCCCGCCACCAACGGACGCCCCGGCGCCGCCTACGGCGGCTTCTTCTGGCGCGCCCGCAAGGAGGGCACGGCGCCGGAGGTGTTCACCGCGGCGGCCGAGGGCGAGACGGCCGTCCATGGTGAGCGCGCCGACTGGCTGGCCCTGGCCGGCGCGGACTGGACCCTCGTCTTCGCGGGCGCCACCGACGCCACCCGCCGCGACCCCTGGTTCGTGCGCACCACCGAGTACCCGGGCGTCGGCTCCTCCCTGGCCTGCGAGCGACGGCTCGCGATCGCGCCCGGCGAGACGGCCGTCCGGCGGATCGTCACCGTCGTCGCCGACGGCCGGCTGGGCCGCGACGAGGCGGCCTCGCTGGTGCGGAAGGCGGTCAGCCAGTGAGCGGCGAGACGTACACCAACCCGGTGCTGAACGCCGACTGGTCCGACCCGGACGTCGTGCGCGTCGGCGACGACTACTACCTCACCGCCTCCAGCTTCGGCCGCGCCCCCGGCCTGCCCCTGCTGCACTCGCGCGACCTGGTCAACTGGACGCTGGTCGGCCACGCCCTCGAACGTCTGGAACCGGCACGCGAGTTCACCTCCCCGCGCCACGACTGCGGCGTCTGGGCGCCCGCCCTGCGGTACCACGACGAACGCTTCTGGATCTTCTGGGGCGACCCGGACCAGGGCGTCTTCCAGATCAACGCGCCCGAGATCAGGGGCCCTTGGACCCGGCCGCACCTGGTGAAGGAGGGCAAGGGACTGATCGACCCCTGCCCCCTGTGGGACGAGGAGAGCGGCGAGGCCTACCTCGTGCACGCCTGGGCCAGGTCCCGCTCCGGCGTGAAGAACCGCCTCACCGGCCACCGGATGCACCCCGACGGGACGTCATTGCTCGACGAGGGCAAGGTCATCGTCGACGGGGACCGCATCCCCGGCTGGTTCACCCTCGAAGGCCCCAAGCTCTACCGGCGCGACGGCTGGTACTGGATCCTCGCGCCCGCCGGGGGAGTGGAGACCGGCTGGCAGGGAGCCTTACGCTCCCGGGACTTCTTCGGCCCCTACGAGCACCGGATCGTCCTGGAGCAGAAGGACACCGGCGTCAACGGCCCCCACCAGGGCGGCTGGGTGCGCACCCAGACCGGCGAGGACTGGTTCCTGCACTTCCAGCAGCGGGGCGCGTACGGCAGGGTCGTCCACCTCCAGCCGATGCGCTGGGGCCCCGGGGGAGACTGGCCGGTCATCGGCGACGAGGGCGCCCCCGTCGCCGTCCACCGGCGGCCCGACCTGCCCCCGCAACCGCCCGCCGCGCCCGCCGCCGACGACGACTTCCCCGGCGGACGCTTCGGCCGCCAGTGGAGCTGGACGGCCAACCCCCGTGACGGCTGGGCCACCCACCACTCAGGGGACGGACTGCGGCTGACCTGTGTGAGCACCCCGGCCGTGCACGACCTGCGCACACTGCCGCACGTCCTCACCCAGCGGCTGCCCGGCACCCCCTGCGCCGTGGAGGTCGACCTCACTCTGCACGCCGAGGAGCCCGGCGCACGGGCCGGACTCGCGGTCCTCGGCGACGCCTTCGCGTGGATCGGACTGCAGCGCGGGACCGACGGGACGGTCCACCTCGTGCACCGGTTCGCCGAGGCCGTCGCCGACCGGGAGCGGGACGCCGACCATCCGCGCCTGGTGCCCGATGGACAGGCCCTGCTGCGCGTCGAGATCGGTGAGGGCGCGCGCTGCCGCTTCTTCTGCGACGTCGGCGACGGCATGCGCCCCTCCGGGCCCGTCTTCGCCGCCACCCCCTGGCGTTGGGTCGGAGCGCTGCTCGGGCTGTTCGCCGCCGCCCCGGACCGGCCGGGACACGCCGGGGCCGCCACCTTCTCGCACTTCCGGATCAGCCCCCTCTGACGCACCGTCCCCCCACGGACCCCCACAACTTCACAGCAACCCTCGTTGGATTTCAAAGAAGAGAGCCGACCAATGAAGATCAGCGTTCACAGAAGCAGGCGTGCCACCGCGGCCGTCGCGCTCGGATCCGTCCTCGCCCTGACCGCCACCGCCTGCGGTGACGACGGCAGCGGCAGCGGCGGCGACAAGGGATCCGACGGCAGCGGCAAGGGCAAGATCGTCTTCTGGGACAACAACGGCGGTGTCCGCACCGACATCTGGAAGGAGGTCATCGCCGACTTCGAGAAGCAGAACCCGGACATCAAGGTCGAGTACGTCGGCATCGCCTCCACCGAGTACCAGTCCAAGGTCGACACCGCCATCCAGGGCGGCGGTCTGCCGGACGTCGGCGGCGTCGGCGCCGCGATGCTCGCCGGGTTCGCCGCGCAGAACGTGCTGGAGCCGCTGGACGACCGGGTCGGCAAGTCCTCCCTCAACGGCAAGCTCAACGAGGACATGGTCAAGGTCCTCAAGGCGTCCGGCGGCGGCGACGGCACCCTGTACTCCGTCCCGACCTCGGCCAACAACGGCGTCCTCTACTACCGCACCGACCTGTTCAAGGCGGCGGGCCTGGAGGCGCCGACGACCTGGGACAAGTTCTTCGCCGCGGCGGACAAGCTCACGGACACGGGCAAGAACAAGTTCGGGTACACCATCCGCGGCGGCAAGGGCTCCATCGCCCAGGCGCTGGACGCGATGTACGGCCAGAGCGGGATCACCTCGTTCTGGAACGGTGACAAGACCACCGTCAACGACCCGAAGAACGTCGCGGCGCTGGAGAAGTACGCGGCGCTCTACAAGAAGGTCACCCCCGCGGCAGACCTGAACAACGACTTCACCAAGATGGTCGCCCAGTGGGACTCCGGCACCATCGGCATGCTGAACCACAACCTCGGCTCCTACCAGGACCACGTGAAGGCGCTCGGCGTCGACAAGTTCCGGGGCATCCCGCAGCCGGCGGGCGCCGACGGCAAGCGGGTCCAGGTGTCCAACCCCGTCGACGGGCTCGGGCTGTTCAAGAGCTCGAAGAACAAGGACGCGGCGTGGAAGTTCATCGAGTTCGCCACCTCCAAGGCGGAGAACTCGAAGTTCAACGAGTCGGCGGGGCAGGTGCCCGCCAACAACGAAGCGGCCAAGGACGCGTGGATCTCCAAGGCCGAGCCGACGAAGCTGGCCGCGCAGGCGCTGACGGACGGGTCGACGACGATCGTGCAGCTGCCGTACTACCTGCCGGACTGGAACACCATCTCCAAGTCGGACAACGAGCCGAACTTCCAGAAGGTGCTGCTCGGCAAGACGAGCGCGAAGGACTTCCTGGACACGCTGGCCGACCAGCTGAACAAGGCTCAGGCCGAATGGAAGCAGCAGCACAAGAGCTGACGTCGTCCGGGGCGGCCTGTGGTCTCGCAGGCCGCGGGCCGTCCCGGCTCTTCGCGCAGTTCCCCGCGCCGCCGAGGGAACTGCACCCCCTCTGTTGAAAGGTGCACCATCGTGTCCCTTACGCGCAGACAGGTGGCCACCGCCGCCCTTTCCGTCCCTCTTGCCTTCGCCGGCAGCGGCGCCGCACACGCCGGCCCCCGTCGGGAGAGAACCCTCTACATCGCCGGCGACTCCACCGCCGCCCAGAAGTACGCCGACGCCGCGCCCGAGACGGGGTGGGGGATGGCGCTGCCCTTCTTCCTCCGCGAGTCGGTGGCCGTCGCCAACCACGCGGTGAACGGCCGGAGTTCGAAGAGCTTCGTCGACGAGGGGCGGCTCGACGCGATCCTCTCCGTGATCCGGCCCGGTGACGTGCTGCTCGTGCAGTTCGCGCACAACGACGAGAAGGCGACCGACCCCGCCCGGTACACCGAGCCCTGGACGACGTACCGGGACTTCCTACGGATGTACGTCGACGGGGCCCGTGCGCGCGGGGCGCGGCCCGTGCTGCTGACGCCCGTGGAGCGGCGGCGGTTCGACGCGGCGGGTGACGCCGTGCCGAGCCACGGCGAGTATCCGGCGGCGATGCGCGCGCTGGCGCGGGAGGAGGACGTCATCCTGCTCGACCTCCAGGCGCAGTCGCTCGCGCTGTGGCAGGAGCTCGGGGTGGAGGGGACGAAGACCTACTTCAACTGGACCGAGACCGAGCAGGACAACACGCACTTCAATCCGCCCGGCGCGATCGCCCTGGCCCGGCTCGTCGCCGCGGGCCTGGCATGCGACCGGGTGCTCGCGCGCCGGGACGTGCGCCGGCTGGACGCGGAGATCCCGGCCTCCTGGATCACCTGGCCGCCGGCCGCTTCCTGAGAGTCATCCCTTCGACGCCGAAAGAGAGCCGCACCGTGAACGCACAGAGATGGCATGGGCATGCCGTAAACATGGCCGTGGTCGGCTGCACCGCCCTCGCGCTGACCGTCACCGCCCCCACCGCCCAGGCACAGCCCTTCCGCGACCCCGCCCGGCAGACCCTCCCGGCGGGCGACGGATGGGCGTCGTACGGCACCGGGACCACCGGCGGGGCCGCCGCCGACGCCCAGCACGTCCACACCGTCACCACCTGGGCCGAGTTCAAGGCCGCCCTCGCCGCCGACGGCGACACGCCGAAGATCATCAAGGTGAAGGGCACGATCGACGCCGTGTCGCAGGGATGCGACTCGCTCGCCGCCCCCGGCTACGACTTCGACGCCTACCTCGCGAAGTACGCGCCGGAGAAGTGGGGCCTCGACACCGATCTGAGCGCCGAGCCCGACGACAGCCCCGAAGGGCTGCGCCGCGTCTCCGCCGCCAACCAGGACCAGCAGATCAAGGTGAACGTCCCCGCCAACACCACCATCATCGGCGTCGGCAGGAACGCCGGGTTCAAGGGCGCCAGCCTGCAGATCAGGGCCGTCGACAACGTCATCGTCCGCAACCTCGCCTTCGAGAGCCCCGTCGACTGCTTCCCCCAGTGGGACCCCACCGACGGCGCCAAGGGCAACTGGAACTCCGAGTACGACACCGCCGTCGTCTACGGCTCCACCCACGTCTGGCTGGACCACAACACCTTCACCGACGGCGCCCACCCCGACAGCGCCGCGCCCACGTACTTCGGGATGCTCTACCAGCAGCACGACGGCGAGCTGGACATCGTCCGAGGCTCCAACCACGTCACCGCGTCCTGGAACGTCTTCACCGAGCACGACAAGACGATCCTGATCGGCAACAGCGACAGCGAGTCCACCGCGGTGGGCGACCGGGGCAAGCTCAAGGTCACCTTCCACCACAACCTGTTCTCCGGCCTGGTCGAGCGGGCGCCCCGGGTGCGGTTCGGGCAGGTCGACTCCTACAACAACCACTTCGTCGCCGACTCCTCCTACTCCTACAGCTTCGGCATCGGCAAGGAGTCCCAACTCGTCGCCCAGCACAACGCGTTCACCCTGCCCGGCGGAGTCAGCGCGGCCAAGGCGCTGAAGCGCTGGAACGACTCGCCGGTCACCGCCGACGACAACTACGTCAACGGCAAGGCCGTCGACCTGATCGCCGTGCACAACGCCGAGATCCCCGGCGAGACGCTCCGCTCCGGCGCGGGCTGGACGCCGACCCTGCGCACCAGGGTCGACCCGCCCCGGGCCGTCCCCGGGATCGTCCGCGCCGGAGCCGGCGCCGGGAAGATCTGCTGACCCCGTGCCGACCCGACGGGCCGGGACCCCACGGTCCCGGCCCGCTCCCTTCAGGGCCCTTGAGAGCCCTCAGAACCCGAGCCGCACGTGAAGGAGCACCCGCATGTCCTCGCCCCACCCCCGGCCGCTCCTGTCCCGCAGGGGCTTCCTGACGATGGCCGCCGGCGCGCCCGCCGCCCTCGGACTGCCGGCCGCGCACTCCGCCCACGCCGCCGCCGGACCACGGACCCGCCCGGACCGCCCGTTCGGCCGCTTCGGCTCCCCGGCCGCCCGCCTCACCCCGTCCACCCTGTACGTCGACCCGCTGGGCCGTGGCGACCACACCTCGGTCCGCGACGCCGTGGCCGCCGCCGCGGGCAGCGGCCGGACCCTCGTCCTCGCCCCCGGCGTCTACCGCGAGACCGTCGCCGTCGACGCCACCCGCACCGAGGCGACCTGGATCGGCGCCTCGGAGAACCCGCACGACGTGGTGATCGTGTACGACAACGCGGCCGGCACCCCCAAGCCCGGCGGCGGCACCCACGGCACCACCGGGTCGGCGACCACCACCGTGCAGGCCGACGGCTTCACCGCCCGCTGGATCACCTTCGCCAACGACTGGCTGCGCGCCGACCACCCCGGCGTCACCGGCACCCAGGCCGTCGCCCTCAAGGTCCAGGGCGACCGCTCGGCCTTCCACCACTGCCGCTTCCTCGGTCACCAGGACACCCTGTACGCCGACACCATGGCCCTCGGCGTCTTCGCCCGCCAGTACTACTCCCACTGCTACGCCGAGGGGGACGTCGACTTCGTCTTCGGCCGGGCCACCGCGGTCTTCGAGCACTGCCGCTTGCGCACCCTGACCCGCACCGACCTGGCCGCCGCCCCCTACGGGTTCGTCTTCGCCCCCTCCACCGCCGGCGCCAACCCGCGCGGCTACCTGGTCACCAGGAGCCGCGTCACCAGCGAAGCCCCGGACGCCTACTACAAGCTGGCCCGCCCCTGGGTGCCCAGCTCCGACACCACCGCCCGCCCCATGCTCACCGTCCGCGACAGCCACCTGGGGCGCGGCATCGACGCGGTCGCGCCCTACACCGACATGTCGAGCTCCTTCCCCTGGCAGTCGATGCGGTTCGCCGAGTACCGCAACTCCGGACCGGGCGCCGAGATCACCGTCCCCGAGAACAGGCCCCGACTCACCCGGGAACAGGGTGAGTCGGCGACCCGTGCGGCCTACCTCGGTGACTGGGCCCCGTGGAAGGAGCTCGTGATCACCGCACCTGGTTCCTGACCGGTCCGATGCCCTCCAGGGTGGGCAGCACCGGCTTGATCGTGCCGTCGGCCGCGAACTCCATGCGGTCGACGGTGGTCTCGCGGTGCATGCCGTCGCCGCCCGGGCGGCCGGGGCCGTTGAGGGCGAACCGGTGGTAGACCATGTACCAGTCGTCGGTGCCGGGCGCCCGCACCACGGAGTGGTGGCCGGTGGCGAGCACGCCGTACTCGGGGCGCTTGGACAGGATCGTCCCCCGCTTCGTCCACGGGCCGAGCGGTGACGGCCCCGTCGCGTAGGCCACGTGGTAGTTCTCGCTGCGGGTGTCGTCCTCGGACCACATGAAGTAGTACGTGCCGTTCCGCTTGATGACGAAGGACCCCTCACGGAAGTTGTCCGGAGTGATGTCCTTCACCTTCGAGGCGTCGTACGACACCATGTCGTCGTTCAGCGGGACCACGTAACCGTGGCCGTTGCCCCAGTAGAGGTACGCCCGGCCGTCGTCGTCAGTGAAGACCGCCGGGTCGATCATCTGCCCCTGCAGCGAACCGCCCTTCGCCACCAGGGGCTTGCCCAGGGCGTCCTTGAACGGGCCGGCGGGGGAGTCGGCCACCGCCACGCCGATCTGCTGCTCGGCGCAGAAGTAGAAGTAGTACTTGCCGTCGCGCTCGGCGATCGCCGGGGCCCAGGCGTATTTGTCGGCCCAGCTCACGTCGGGGCCCAGGTCGAGGATGACGCCGTGGTCCTTCCAGTGGACCAGGTCCTTCGACGAGTACGCCTTGAACCGGGTGCCGCTCCAGCCCTGGAAGCCGTCGGTCGTCGGGTAGATCCAGTACTCGCCGTTCAGGTAGTGCACGTCCGGGTCGGCGTTGAGGCCGGGCAGGATCGGGCTGCGGGTGCGCACCGCCTCCACCGTCCAGGTGCGCCGCGTGCCGCCGGGCGCGGTCACGGTGTACTTCTGGGGCGTGCGGAAGTCGCGCCGGGTGCCGGAGCGGGGGCTCACGGAAGCGCCCTCGCCCGCCCACAGCGTCGGCGCGAGCCGGGCGAGGTCGGCGTCCGGCGCCATCGGCAGCACGACCTTCGAGGACGCCTCGGTGACGATCGCGTACCCCTTCTGGCCCTTCGCCGTCGCGTCCGTCAGCGAGGCCGGGGCCGGCGGGTACGCGGCGAGCAGCCGGTCGTACTCGGCCTGCGTCACCGGGAGCACGGTGCCGTGCCGGGGGCTGGCCGGGAGCTGGTAGTTCACGGACGGGGTCCAGCGGCCCGAGTCGAGGTCGGTGGTCTCGAAGGGCACGTAGCCGCGGCCGCCGTACTCGTCGATGAACAGGTACCACTTGTCCTCGGTGTTGGATTTGAAGACCGTCGGGCCCTCGCCGCGCTCCATCGCGCCGCTGCCGATGCAGTCCGCGACCAGGTCGTACCGGGTGGCGGTCAGGCTCCGCGACTTCTCCCCGGTGATGAACTTGGCGCAGGGCGAGCTGGAGGCCGGGTCCCGCTCGTCCTTGGTGTAGCGGTAGTAGACGCCCTTGTGCTGGACGACCGTGGAGTCGATGACCGAGTAGCCGGGGTCGTTCCACACCTTCGGCGCGCTGAAGGTGCGGAAGTCCTTCGTGGTCGCGTACAGCATCTTGTTGTACGTCGAGCCGGTGTGGCCGGGGTCGTCGTCGGCGTAGAGCTTGGACGCCCAGAAGACGACGTACGCGCCGAGGCCGGCGTCCCAGTAGGCCTCCGGAGCCCAGGTGTTGCCGGCGCTGTCGGGGGCGACCTTCACCAGGCGCTGGTCGGTCCAGTGGACCAGGTCCGTGGACTCCCACACCATGACCGACTTGCTGCCGTGCCGCTGGACGTCGTCCCAACTGCCGCTGCTGTTCTGGTACATGCGCAGGTCGGTGGCGATGAGGTAGAACCGGTCGCCCTTGGGGGAGCGGATCACGAACGGGTCGCGCAGGCCCTTCTCGCCGATCGTGGAGGTGAGGACGGGTTTGCCGGCGTTCAGCTCCCGCCAGTGCAGCGGGTCGTTGCCGCGGCTGAGGGCGTAGCGGATCTGCTCGCCGTCCGCGGTCCCCTCGCCCGTGAAGTAGGCGAACAGGTAGCCGGCGTACTTCGGATGGTTCACGGGCGGTGCTCCGGTGGTCGCGGTGCTGGGCGGTGCGGCCAGCAGGGCCAGAAGGAGGGCGAGGAGCGCGAGGGGGACGAGGAGGACCGGGAGGGGCCTCGACGGCAGGAGCGTGCGAGTGGGGCGCATGACACATCCTGTGCGACTGTGGGGGATTCTGTTGTCCTGTGCCTGGGAGTCTCACCAGCGGGGCGCGGGGCGTCAATCGGTGGACATGGGGCGGGAGGGGACCGAAAGTTTCGATCCCCTCCCGCGCGTCCGTCTCCTGCGGCCTCGCCGCCGGCTGCGTCAGTCGTCGCCCTGGGCCGCGAAACCGCCGCCCACGAAGCGGTCGGCGGAGCCGGCCCTCGCGGTGACGGCGTAGCTGTCGTCCTTGGCGTCCCGGCCGCCGCGCTCGTGGTTGTACTGCCCCGCGAACACCCACTCGCCCTTGGGGACCGTTCGGCCTTCCTTGAGCACCCAGGTGTAGACGAGGTAGCCGTCCCGCTCGGCGACCGTGAACGTGAAGTCGCCCTCCGGCAGGGAGCGCCAGGCCCCGGCCGAGGACACGCCGCCGGTCTGCGCCACCTTCAGCCGCACGGTGAGCGAGGTCAGTTGCTCGGCGGCCTTGAGGGTGATGTCGCTCTGCGCCCAGAAGTCGTTGCTGTGCGGGTCGACCGAGCCGTCCGACCACAGCGGGCCGTCCTCGACGCCGTGGGAGGGCGGCGGAGCCGTGGTGACGGGGGGCGGGGCCGGGGCCGAGGGCGTGGGCCGGGCGCTGTGCGACGGGGAGGAACTCGGCTCGACCGGCTCCCGCTTCTGATGGCCGGAACTCGGCGTCGGCTTCGGGGAGGCCGGCGGACGGCTGGTGGCCTCCGGGGAGGGGACCGGTGGCGAGGACGCCGCCACCGTCTGCTGCTGCGGCGGGGTGTCGCCCCGTACGGCGGACGCCACCGCGTAACCGCCGACCGCGAGCATGCCCGCGACGGCCGCCGTGGCCCCCACGATCCGCGTCCAGCTCCACAGGGGCGGCCGGGCGTCCCGGCGTACGGCCTGCTCCCCGCCGGCCATGCCGCGCTCGATCCGGGCGAGGATCCGCTCGCGGTTCGGCTCGTGCGCCCCGGCCGCCCCCCGCAGCCGGGCGCGCAGCTCGTCGTGCACGTCCCGCCGCATCGTCATCGGTTCCTTCCTCCGGCCTGGCCGGTGCGGACCGTGAACACGGCGTGCTGCACCTTGGGCGGAGCGCCTTGTGGGCCGAGCAGCTTCTGCAACTCGGCCATTCCCTTGGAGGTCTGGCTCTTCACCGTACCCACCGAGACCCCGAGCGCGAGCGCGGTGTCCTTCTCCGAGAGGTCGAAGGCGTGCCGCAGCACCACACAGGCCCTTTTGCGGAACGGGAGTCTACGCAGCGCCGACTGGACGTCCACCACGCCCGCCACGTCGGGGTTCTCCGTCTTCTCCTCGCGCTGCGACCAGAACAGGGTGATCCTCCGGCGCTCGCGCACGGCGCTGCGGATCCGGGTGCGGGCGAGGTTGGCGACGACGCCGCGCGCGTACGCCACCGGGTGGTCGGCCGAGCGGACCCGGTCCCAGCGGTGCCACAGCGCCAGCAGCGCGTCCGCCGCCAGATCGTCGGCGGCGTCGGGCTCCCCGGTCAACAGGTGGGCGAGGCGGGACAGTTCGGCGTAGTGGCGTTCGAAGAAGGCGTGGAACTCCACCGAGGCGGCGTCGTCGACGACTGTGCCCACGGGTGACCTCTTCTCGCTGCGGACTGCCGGCGTCCCGGCAGGGGACGCGCGCATGTCATGTGAATGACATGAGGATGTCCCGGGGAGGACGCGGGACGAGATCCGGAAGCGTAGCAGTGATCATCCGCTTGACCTGGTACAGGGGTTCGAGTTGGCTCGAACGCTGCGGCGCGTTCTCGGGGGTTCCGGCGCCATGAACGCCCGAGGACCCGTCAGTTCTCCAGGGCCGCCTGCATGGCGGCCTTCGCGACCGGGGCGGCCAGGCCGTTGCCGCTGACCTCCGAGCGCTGCGCGTTCGACTGCTCCACCACCACCGCCACGGCGACCGCCTTGCCGCCGGCCTTCCCGTACGAGGTGAACCAGGCGTACGGCGTCTGGCTGTTGTTCTCGCCGTGCTGGGCGGTTCCCGTCTTCCCGCCGACGGTGACCCCGTCGATCCGGGCGTTGGTGCCGGTGCCCTGCTCCACGACCGTCCGCATCGCCGACTGCAGCTGCTCGGCGGTGCGGGCACTGACGACCCGCTCGGTGGAGGGCTTGCCGTTGTCCTCGTAGTTCTCGAGCACATTGCCGCCGCCGTCGGTGATCTCCGAGACCATGTGCGGCGAGACGAGCACCCCGCCGTTGGCTATGGCGGCCGACACCATGGCCATCTGGAGCGGGGTCGCCGTCACGTCGTACTGGCCGATGCCGGTGAGGGCGGTCGACGACGCGTTCATGCCGGACGGGTACACGCTCGGGTAGGCGCGCACGGGCACGTCCTGCGCCGTGTCGTCGAAGCCGAACTTCTCCGCCGTCGCCCGCACCTTGTCCTGCCCCAACTGGACGGCCATGTGGGCGAAGACGTTGTTGCACGAGTACTGGAGCGCCACCCGGATCGAGGCGTCCTCGCACGGGGCGGAGGCGTTCTCGTTGCGCAGGACGGTCCTCGTGCCCGGCAGCGGATAGGGGTCCGGGCTGTCCGTCGACTGGTCCACCGACGTGTACAGGCCGCTCTCCAGCGCCGCCGCCGCGACGACCAGCTTGAATGTGGAGCCCGGCGGCAGCGGCTGCCGCAGCGCCCGGTTCGTCAGCGGCTTGTCCGGGTCGGCGGTGAGCTTCTTCCACGCGGCCCCGGCGGTGTCGGCGGCGGTCAGCGAGGACGGGTCGTACGACGGCGTCGACACGACCGCGAGCAGCCTCCCGGTGGCCGGGTCGATGGCGACGGCCGCGCCCTTCTTGTCGCCGAGCGCGTCGTAGGCGGCCTTCTGCACGGCCGGGTCGATCGTGGTGACCACGTCCCCCGGAGCGGCCCGGGTGTCGGTGACGGCGTCCATCACGGACCGCAGCCTCGGGTCGGTGCCGTTGAGCAGATCGGCGTAGACGCCCTCCAGCTGTGTGGGGGCGTAGCTCTGGGAGGCGTAACCCGTCACCGCCGCGTACAGCTCGCCGTCCGTGTACGTGCGCCGGTACTTGAGGTCGCTGCCCGCCGTGGCCGCCGAGCCGGTGATCGCCTTGCCGGCCACGACGATGTTGCCCAGCGGCGCCGAGTACGTCTCGATCGCGTTCCGCCGGTTGTTCTGGTCGTCCGCCAGCGCCCGGCCCTCGTAGAACTGCACCCACGTCGCCCTGACCAAGAGGGCGAGGACCAGCAGCAGCGTGAAGAGCGAGGCGCGCCTGATCGTCTTGTTCATCGCACCCGGAAAGACGAACCGGCGGAAGGGAATCGTTCCCTTCCGCCGGTTTTCTCATCGAACGCTCATGTTCTTACCTGTTCGGGCTTCTTCTCACCTGGTTCACGCCTCCAGCCTCAGGACGACCTCGGGGATCTCCTCGCCGCGCGCGTCGGCGAAGCCCGAGGCGTGGGCGGTGACACGGAAGCCGCACTTCTCCAGCACCCTCAGGGAACCGGCGTTGTCGGCCGCCGCCCGGGCGTACAGCGGACGCTCGGGGACCTCGGCGAGGAGCGCCCGCAGTGCGGCCGTCGCGATGCCCCGGCCCCAGTGGGAGCGGTCCACCCAGTACGTCACCTCGCGCTCGCCCGGCTCCCCGTACACCGCCGCATGGCCGACGACGTCCCCGTCGGTCAGCACGGTGCGCACCAGGGCGCCGGACCTCACCCGTTTCCAGTGGTCCTCGAACTGGGACCGGTCGGCCGGGTCCGGCGGGGTGAACGCGGCCATCCGCCGGGCCTCGGGGTCGGTCATCTGCCGGTAGAAGACCGGCAGATCGCTGTCATGGACGGGACGCAGGTCGATCTGCATGCCCCGAGGCTACCTCCGCCTGCTTCACAGCCGGCGGGTCGCCAGCGTCAGCCGGTCCCGCGCGTCGAACAGCGCGTCCTTGACCAGTTGCTCGTGCGCGGGCGTGAGCCTCGCCACCGGCACGGAGCAGCTGATCGCGTCCCGCGCGGGCGTGCGGTAGGGGATGGCGACGCCGAAGCAGCGCAGGCCGAGCGTGTTCTCCTCCCGGTCCACCGCGAAGCCCTGGTCACGGATCTGGCGCAGCTCCTCGATGAGCTGCTCGCGGTCCGTGATGGTGTGTTCGGTCAGCGCGGGCAGCGCCTCGGGGAGCATCTTGCGGACCTGCTCGTCGCTGTAGGTGCTCAGCAGCGCCTTGCCCAGCGAGGTCGAGTGGGCGGGCAGCCGACGGCCCACGCGCGTGAAGGGGCGCAGATAGTGCTGGGACTGGCGGGTCGCGAGGTAGACCACGTTGGTGCCGTCGAGGCGGGCCAGGTGGATGGTCTCGGTGGTGTCGTCCGAGAGCCGGTCCAGCGTCGGTCGGGCCGCCGCCACGACCTCGTCGCCGTCGATGTAGGAGGTGCCGACCAGCAGCGCCCGCACGCCGATGCCGTAGCGCGTGCCGGTGGCGTCGGTCTCCACCCAGCCCAGCTCGACCAGGGTGCGCAGCAGCATGTAGAGACTCGACTTGGGATACCCGACGGCCTCCTGGACCGATGCGAGGGAGTGCATACCGGGGCGACCGGCGAAGTATTCCAGCAGTTCAACCGTCCGCACCGCGGACTTGACCTGCGCCCCGCCCCCCGTCTCGCCAGCCGACATCGCCCTTGACCCCTTCGTTCGACGGGAAATAATCTCCAGCACATTCACCATCAGAGACAACGTTCAGTATATCGAACGCCCCCCGAGACAGAGCACGTGGAGGACCCGCGGTGGCAGCAGCACCAGTCTGGAGTGTCGACCCCCGAACCGGGAAGCAGCGTGAACAGGTTGCGGTGGAGGCCACGGCCCAGGAGGTGGACGCTGTAGTCCGCGCCGCGCACGCCACTCGCGACGCCCTCGCCGACCGCGGTGTCCGCGCGGCCTTCCTGCGCGCCGCCGCCGACCGCCTGGAGGGGGCCAAGGGCCACCTCGTCGAGGTCGCCGACGCCGAGACCGCGCTCGGCCCGGTCCGGCTGACCGGTGAACTCGCCCGCACCTGCTACCAGCTGCGCGCGTTCGCCGACATCGTCGGCGAGGGCGCCTTCCTCGACGTCGTCGTCGACCACCCCGACGACACCGCCACCCCGCCCGTGCCGGACCTGCGCCGCTACAAGGTGCCGCTGGGCGTCGTCGCCGTCTACTCGGCCTCCAACTTCCCCTTCGCCTTCTCCGTGGCCGGCGGCGACACCGCGAGCGCGCTCGCCGCGGGCTGCCCGGTCGTCGTCAAGTCCCACCCCGACCACCCGGCGCTGTCCGAGCTGGTCGCCAGCCTGCTGCGCTCGGCCGCCGCCGAACAGGGCATCGAGCGGGGCGTCGTGGGCCTGGTCCACGGCTTCGAGGCGGGCGTCGAGCTGATCAAGCACCCGCTGGTCGCCGCGGCCGGCTTCACCGGGTCCGTGCGCGGCGGCCGGGCCCTGTTCGACGCGGCGGCGGCGCGGCCCACCCCGATTCCCTTCCACGGCGAGCTGGGCTCGCTCAACCCGGTCCTGGTGACCGAGGCGGCGGCCGCCGAACGCGCCGAGACCATCGGCGCCGGGCTCGCCGGCTCCATGACCCTGGGCGTCGGCCAGTTCTGCGTGAAGCCCGGGCTCGTGCTGGTGCCGTCCGGCGCGGCCGGCGACGGCCTGCTGAAGTCGCTGACGGACGCCGTCAGCGACACCGACGCCGGAGTGCTCCTCGACCACCGGATGCGGGACAACTTCCTCGCCGGGATCGCCGAGCGGGCCGCTCTGCCCGAGGTGGAGTCCCCGGTGACGCCGGGAGCGGGCGGCGAGCACACCGTCAGCGCCGGGTTCCTGACCGTGCCCGCCGCGCGCCTGGCGGCCGAGGGCGAGCACGACCTGCTGCTGGAGGAGTGCTTCGGGCCGGTCACCGTCGTGGCCCGCTACGACTCCGAGGACGAGGTGAAGGCCGTCCTGACCCGGCTGCCCGGCAACCTCACGGCGACGGTCCAGCTGTCCTCCGAGGAGGCGGCCGGCCAGGGGCGCGGCGCGGAGATCCTCGCCGAGCTGACGCCGCTCGCCGGGCGCGTGCTGGTGAACGGCTGGCCCACCGGGGTCGCCGTCGCGCCGGCCCAGCACCACGGTGGGCCGTACCCGGCGACCACGTCCACGTCGACGTCGGTGGGCGGGACCGCGATCGAGCGGTGGCTGCGGCCGGTCGCCTACCAGGGCGCGCCCGAGGCGCTGCTGCCGCCGGAGCTTCGCGACGACAACCCGCTCGGCCTGCCGCGGCGGTTCAACGGACGGCTGGAACGATAGGGCCTCGCGGTGAATGATGGGGCCATGGACGTCGAACTTCCCCCACTTCCCTTTCCGTTGCGCACCTACGGGCCGGACGGGAACTGGTCCTACGAGGAAGGAGTGCTCACCGGTTGGGCCGGTCCCCGGCAGGACCGGTTCGTGCCGCCCACGGGCGAGGCGCTCGACCCCGCCTCCGACGCGCCCCGGCTGCTCGGCGCGCCCGAGGGGGACTTCCAGCTCATCGCCCGCGTCACCGTCGGGTTCAACGGGGCCTTCGACGCGGGGGTGTTGTACGTCCACGTCGGCGAGCGGGCCTGGGCCAAGCTCTGCCTGGAGTACTCCCCGGACGTGCCCACCGTCTGCACGGTGGTCACCCGGGGCCATTCCGATGACGCCAACTCCTTCACCGTGGAGGGAAGTTCGGCCTGGCTGCGGGTGAGCCGGACCGGGCGGGCCTTCGCCTTCCACGCCTCCCGGGACGGCGAGCACTGGACCTTCGTCCGGCTGTTCACGCTCGGCGGCGAGAAGGAGACCGGCGCGGCCCTGGTCGGCTTCCTGGCGCAGGCGCCGATGGGGGAGGGGTGCGTGGTCACCTACGACCACATCGAGTTCCGCCCCGGCTGGCCGGACGACCTGCGTGACGGAAGCTGAGGCGTACGGATGAACCGCGTGATCCGGGAGGCCGTACCCGCCGACGTGGAGACCGTGGCCGCGCTGCACGCGCGGGCACGGGCCACGTACTACCCGGACGGGGTCCCGCAGGACGGCACCGACTGGCTCGCCAACTGGCGCTCGGCGATCGAGCGGCCCGACGGGCGGGTGCTGTGCGCCGTCGAGGGGGACCGGATCGTCGCCGTCGCCTCCTTCCGCACCCCGCCGGACGCGCCCGCCGACACGGTCAAGCTGTTCCAGTTCCACGTCGACCCCGACCGCTGGCGCGGCGGCATCGGCACGGCCCTGCACACGGAGTGCGTTGAGCGGTGGCGAGCCGACGGCAGGACCGCCGCCGTCCTCGACGTGCACGTCGACAACCGGCGCGCCCAGGCCTTCTACGCCCGCCGGGGCTGGGTGCCGGACCCCGAGAACCCGCCCGCCGAGGACGACCATCACCTCTACCTGCGCTTCTTCGTGAAAGGGGACTGACGGGGGCGGGAATGCGCCACGGCGCTTGAACGTTCACGTATCGGCCGGAGAACGTCTCCGCAGCCGACACGACGACCTGGAGAGAGCCGAGACATGCGCGTCGAGATCTGGAGCGACATCGCCTGCCCCTGGTGCTACGTGGGCAAGGCCCGCTTCGAGAAGGCGCTCGCGGCCTTCCCGCACCGCGACCAGGTCGAGGTGGTGCACCGCTCCTTCGAGCTGGACCCCGGCCGCGCCAAGGGCGACGTCCAGCCCGTGCTCACGATGCTGACCGAGAAGTACGGCATGAGCGAGGCGCAGGCCCAGGCCGGCGAGGACAACCTCGGCGCGCAGGCCGCCGCCGAGGGCCTCGACTACCGCACCCGCGACCGCGACCACGGCAACACCTTCGACCTGCACCGTCTGCTGCACCTCGCCAAGGAGCGGGGCCGGCAGGACGAACTGATCCAGATCCTGTACCGGGCGAACTTCGCCGAGGATCGCTCCCTGTTCAGCGAGGGCGACCATCGGCTCGTGGAGCTGGCCGTGGAGGCCGGTCTCGACGCCGGCGCCGTCCGCGAGGTGCTCGCCGACCCGGCCGCCTACGCCGACGAGGTCCGCGCCGACGAACGCGAGGCGGCCGAACTCGGCGCGAACGGCGTGCCGTTCTTCGTCCTCGACCGCGCCTACGGCGTCTCGGGCGCCCAGCCCGCCGAGGTCTTCGCCCAGGCGCTGACCCGGGCGTGGGGCGACCGCTCCCCGCTCACGCTGATCGACGAGGGTGGAGCCGAGGCCTGCGGCCCCGACGGATGCGCGGTCCCCCAGAACTGAGACGACCGGCGGCGCCGTCCCCGGGGCGATCTATAAGCGGTGCTTGGCACAACCGCGTAGAAACGCGCAATGGACGCGGACTTCCCCTGGCCCCACAGTGGAGTCATGGAGACCACGGAGACCTTCCAAGCCCTCGTCCGCTCCGAGTTCGCCCCGAAGGGCGTCTACCTCAACACCGCGAGCAACGGTGTGCTTCCGGCCCGTACGGTCGCCGCCCTGCACGAGGCGGCGCTGTTGCGGGCCGAGGGCCGGCCCACCACCCCGCTGTACGAGGACGTCGAGGCCTGCCGGGCCGCGTACGCCCGGCTCGCCGGCGTCCCGGTCACCCGGGTGGCCGTCGGCGCGACCGTCACCGCGCACACCGGGGTGGTCGCCGCCTCGCTGCCCGCCGGGGCCGAGGTCCTCACCGCCGAGGGCGACTTCACCTCCGTGCTGAACCCGTTCCACGTGCGGGGGGACCTCAAGGTCCGCACGGTGCCGCTGGAGCGGCTCGCGGAGTCGGTCCGCCCGGACACCGCGCTCGTCGCGGTCAGCGCGGTCCAGTCGGCGGACGGGCGGATCGCCGACCTGCCCGCCCTGCGCGAGGCCGCGCGCGCCCACGACGCCCGCACCTACGTCGACTTCTCCCAGTCGGCGGGCTGGCTGGCGATGGACGCCGGCGCCTACGACTTCACCGCCGCCGTCTCCTACAAGTGGCTCCTCGGCCCGCACGGGTCCGCCTTCTTCACCGTCCCGGAGGACTTCGGCGATCTGACGCCGGTGCTCGCCGGCTGGGTGGCCGCCGAGCGGCCCTGGGACAGCTGCTACGGCCCGGTGGCCGAACTCGCCCACTCGGCCCGGCGGTTCGACCTGAGCCCAGCCCTGTTCGCGCTCGCGGGACTGCGGCCCTCGCTCGACCTGATCGAGGAACTCGGCGTGGCCGCCGTGCACGCCCACGACATCGCGCTCGCCGACCGGTTCCGGGGCGGGCTCGCACGGCTCGGCCACGAGCCGGTGGCCGCCCCCGGCTCGGCGATCGTCTCGGTGCCCGGCCTGGGCGCCCGGCAGCCGGAGCTGAGCCGCGCGGGAGTCGAGGTCTCCGACCGCGCCGGCAACCTGCGCGCGAGCTTCCACCTCCACAACACCCCCGCCGACGTGGACCGTCTGCTCGACGTCCTGGCCGGCTGAGCACACAGGACCGGGCCGGGTCCCCCGTCCCACACGAGGGGGCCCGGCCCGGTGTCCCTGAGGGCGGCGCCTACCTCACCGGGGTGAAGTCGCGGGCGCCGATGAACTCGGGCCGCCTGACGGGCGCCGAGAACGGCTCGACGGCCTCGTTCTCCACGCTGTTGAACACGATGAAGACGTTGCTGCGCGGGAACGGCGTGATGTTGTCGCCGGAGCCGTGCATGGCGTTGCAGTCGAACCAGGTCGCCGAACCGGCGCGGCCCGTGAACAGCTTGATGCCGTACTCGGAGGCCATCGCGGTCAGCGCCTCGTCGGACGGGGTGCCCGCGTCCTGCATCTGCAGCGACTTCTTGTAGTTGTCCTTGGGCGTGGCGCCGGCGCAGCCCAGGAACGTCTTGTGCGAGCCCGGCATGATCATCAGGCCGCCGTTGGTGTCGTAGTTCTCGGTCAGCGCGACCGAGACGGACACCGTCCGCATCCGGGGCAGACCGTCCTCGGCGTGCCAGGTCTCGAAGTCGGAGTGCCAGTAGAAGCCGGAGGCGCCGAAGCCCGGCTTGACGTTGATCCGCGACTGGTGGACGTACACGTCGGAACCGAGGATCTGGCGGGCCCGGCCGACGATCCGCTCGTCGCGCACGAGCCGGGCGAAGACCTCGCTGATCCGGTGCACCTCGAAGACGGTGCGGATCTCCTGCGACTGCGGCTCGACGATGGACCGCTCGTCGGCCCGGATCGTCGGGTCGCTCACCAGCCGGTCCAGCTCCTGCCGGTAGACGGACACCTCGTCGTCGGCGAGCAGCTGGTCGACGGCGAAGAAGCCGTCACGTTCGAACGACTGGAGGTCCAGCGGCTCGAACGGGCCGGGCGCGTCCGGAGCGCCCCAGAGGACCGGGTCCTGGCGCGGCGTGCTCACCTCGGTCGTGCCACGGCTCGGGTAGAGGTCGGGGATGGTGGCGGCCGGGGTCTGGGCCGGGCTGGTCAGGTGAGTGGTCATGGGGTCTCACACCTCCTCGGGCTCGGTGAGCAGCGGGTAGACGCCGTTCTCGTCGTGGTCCTCCCGGCCCGTCACGGGCGGGTTGAACACGCAGAGGCAGCGGAAGTCCTCCTTGACGCGCAGCGTGTGCCGCTCGTGGCCGTCGAGGAGGTACATGGTCCCGGGCGTGATCGAGTGCGTCCGGCCGGTCTCGTGGTCGGTCAGCTCGGCCTCGCCCTCGACGCAGACGACGGCCTCGATGTGGTTCGCGTACCACATCGACGTCTCGGTGCCGGCGTACAGGACCGTCTCGTGGAGGGAGAAGCCGACCTTTTCCTTGGCCAGCACGATGCGTTTGCTCTCCCACGTCCCGGACGCCGCCTTGACGTGCCGGTCGGTGCCTTCGATGTCCTTGAACGAACGGACGATCACGGTGGTGCGATGCCTCCTAGGTGGATGGTGTCTCTGACGCCGCGGGCCGCTCGGGCGGTCGGCCGGCCGGCGGGGGAGCCGGACGGCCGCGGTGCCCGGTGGCCGGGATGTCAGACGGTCTCCCGGACGGCGCGGGCGAGGATGCGCATGCCCTCGTCCAGCTCCTCCGGTGTGATGGTGAGGGCGGGCAGCAGCTTGACGACCTCGCTCTCGGGACCGGACGTCTCGATGAGCAGCCCGAGCTCGAAGGCGCGCTTCGCGACCTTGCCCGCGCGCTCCTTGTCGTGGAACTCCAGGCCCCAGACCAGGCCGCGGCCGCGGTACTCGCGTATGTCGGCGAGGTTCTCCTCGGTGATCGAGATCAGCGCCTGCTCGACCTGCTCGCCGCGCTTGCGGGTCTGCTTCTCCATGGCCGACCCGTCGGCCCAGTACGTCTCCAGCGCGGCGGTGGCGGTGACGAAGGCCGGGTTGTTGCCGCGGAAGGTGCCGTTGTGCTCGCCCGGCTCCCACACGTCCAGCTCGGGCTTGAACAGGCACAGCGACATCGGCAGGCCGTAGCCGCTGATGGACTTGGACACGGTGACGATGTCCGGCGTGACGCCCGCCTCCTCGAAGGAGAAGAACGCGCCGGTGCGCCCGCAGCCCATCTGGATGTCGTCGACGATCAGCAGCATGTCCTGGCGCTTGCACAGCTCGCTGAGGGCGCGCAGCCACTCGGCGCGGGCGACGTTGATGCCGCCCTCGCCCTGCACGGTCTCGACGATCACGGCGGCGGGCTTGTTGAGGCCCGAGCCCTGGTCCTCCAGGAGCCGCTCGAACCACAGGAAGTCCTGGACCGTGCCGTCGAAGTAGTTGTCGAACGGCATCGGCGTGCCGTGCACCAGCGGGATGCCGGCGCCGGCCCGCTTGAAGGCGTTGCCGGTGACGGCGAGCGAGCCCAGCGACATGCCGTGGAAGGCGTTGGTGAACGACACGATCGCCTCGCGCCCCTTCACCTTTCGGGCCAGCTTCAGCGCGGACTCGACGGCGTTGGTGCCCGTCGGGCCCGGGAACATGACCTTGTACGGCAGGTCGCGCGGCCGCAGGACCAGGTCCTGGAAGGTCTGGAGGAAGGACCGCTTGGCGGTGGTGGACATGTCGAGGCCGTGGGTGACGCCGTCACGCGACAGGTAGTCGATCAGCGCCCGTTTCAGCACCGGGTTGTTGTGGCCGTAGTTGAGTGAGCCGGCGCCGGCGAAGAAGTCGAGGTACTGGTGGCCGTCCTCGTCGAACATGCGGCTGCCCTGCGCCCGGTCGAAGACGACGGGCCAGCCACGGCAGTAGCTGCGTACCTCGGATTCGACGGTCTCGAAGACGCTGAGGTCGGGCTGAGTGATGGTCACGGCGAAACGCTCCTCGTTGCGGGGTGTGGGGGATGTGCCCGGGGCGGGGCGGAGGTCTGGGGAGGGCCGGGCGTCAGGGCCGGGCGGCGAGGGGGCCGATCCGGTACAGGACCTCCGGGTCGTGCGGGCCGTCGGGGAACTGGTCCGCGCCGAACAGCACCTCGCGGGTGAGGTCCGCCCCGTGCCGGGCGGCGAAGGACGTGAACAGCCGCTCGGAGGCGGTGTTGCCGGGAGAGATCGTCGTCTCCACGGCGGTGACCGGGCGTTCGGCGGTGACCCGTGCGATCAGTCCGTCGAGCAGGGCCGCGGCCAGTCCGCGGCCGCGGTACGCGGCGTCGACCGCCACCTGCCAGACCAGCAGGGTGTGCGGGTCCTCGGGCCGTGCGTACCCGGTGATGAACCCGACGGGTGTGCCGTCCTCGGCACGCGCCACCGCCGAGGTGCCGGCGAAGTCACGGCACCACAGCAGGTAGCTGTAGGACGAGTTCAGGTCGAGGGTTCCGGAATCCTTGGCGATACGCCAGAGCGCGGCCCCGTCCGCCACCGTGGGGCGGTCGATCTGCAGGTCTGCTTGCGTGGCAGTCATGCGGATTGAATTTACCGAGCGAAATCAAAAGATGCGTGGAGGGGCGGCGTCGGTTTGGTGATGCACTCGTGGTCGAAGGTGACTGTGTCCCGATTTGCACCGTGCAAATCGGGACAAAGGTAAACCTCTGTGCAATGCGTCACCCGCGGGTAATCGGCCCGAAATTTGCCTGTGTTTAGACCTGGAAAACCGGGGCAGAAGAACCTGGGAAAGCTATCCGCATGAGGAATCAATAAATTCTTTTAATCACCCTGAATTCAGACTCCGGTCATCTCGCTCTCGCGATCGCGGACACCAGGCGTCAGATCCAGACCTCGTCCGCCGACCGGAGGGCCGACGCGAGGTCCACGTCGTGGCCGTGCGCGCCGAGGGCGGAGGCCAGGGCCGTCAAGGCGCCCCGGACCGTCCCCGGGGTCGCCGCCGGGCCGTAGTGGTTGACGCGGATCATCTCGCCCGCCAGCGCACCGCCGCCCGCCGCCAGCGGCAGTGTCGGGTCGCTCGCCAGGGCGCGGGCCACCAGCTCCGAGGCCGCCGTGTCCGACGGCGCGCGCAGGGTCGTGGCGACCGGCGCGGCCTCCCAGGCCTCGTGCACGTACGGCTCCAGACCGCCGCCCAGCGCCGCCGCACCCGCGCGGGTCGCCGCGGCGGCCGACGCGTGGCGGGCCATCACCGTCTCCAGGCCCTCCGCCTCGATCCGCTCCACGCACGCTTCCAGCGCCAGCATCTCCAGCTGCGCCGGCGCGTGCAGCAGCGTCTTGCGGCCGCCGTCCACCCAGCGCTCCTTCCAGTCGAGCAGAGACAGGTACGAGCGGCGCGGCGCCCTCGGGTTCGCCGCCATCAGCGCCCACGCCCGCTCGCTCACCGACACCGCCGACACACCCGCGGGCCCGCCCATCGCCTTCTGCGCCCCGATCACGCACAGGTCCACGCCCCACGCGTCCGGCAGCACCGGCTCCGCCGCCACGGAGGCGACAGCGTCCAGATAGAACAGCGCGCCGTGCTCGCGCACCACCTCGCCGATCTCCGCGACCGGGTTGGTGTTGCCGGTGGCGGCCTCGGCGTGCACCAGCGAGACGAAGTCGATCTGAGGGTGCTCGGCGAACGCCGTCCGGACCTGCTCGGCCGTGACCGCCGTGTGGAAGGGCACCGCGAGGTCGATCACCGTGGCGCCGCAGTCCCTCAGCCAGTCCCCGAACGTCTGCCCGTACGGTCCGGTGACGATGTTCAGCGCGGTGGTGCCGGGCCCCGCCGTGCCGCGGATCGCGCCCTCCAGCGGAAGCAGCGCCTCGCCCTGCATGATCACGACGTCCTGCCGGGTGTTCAGCAGCCGCGCCACCCGGTCCTCGATCGACGCGAAGCGGGCGGCACTCAGCGGGGCAAGGTCCAGGAACGGGTGTGTCACAGCGGTGCTCTTTCGACTCACGGGGGTAGAGGTGACGAGAGTAACCGGCAGCCGCCCCACCCCCGCGAAACGCCCATCGGCCCACCCCGAGCGGCGACTTCGCAGGTCGCGCGGCCCTGTAACCATGGGTTTGGTTTGAGTACCTCAAACCCATCCTTATAATCTGAACCACGACCGCGCATGACTCCGCACCACCCCTCACCACTTCTCACACAGGAAGGCCCGCCGTGACCACGCTCCCCGGGCGCCGGACCCCCCGCATCCTGGCCGCCGCCACCGTGACGGCCGGGCTGCTGCTCATGACCGCCTGCACCAAGACCGACGACTCGGGCGGCGCCAAGACCGCCGGCGGCGTCCAGCTCGCCAAGGCCGGGCAGCTCACCACCTGCACCCACCTGCCGTACCCGCCGTTCCAGTCGGAGATCGACGGTAAGGTGCAGGGCTTCGACGTCTCCCTCATCGACCTGGTCGCCAAGGACCTGGGCGTGAAGCAGGCCATCCTCGACACCCCGTTCGAGAACTTCAAGACCGGCGCGTTCCTCAACTCCGGCGAGTGCGACCTCGCCGCCGCCGGCATGACCATCACCGAGGAGCGCAAGAAGAACGTCGACTTCTCCGACCCCTACTTCGACGCCACCCAGGCCGTCCTCGTCGACAAGAGCGCCGGCGTCGGATCCCTCGCCGACATCAAGGCCAAGAAGGTCAAGCTCGGCGCCCAGGCGCAGACCACCGGCGAGGACTACGTCAAGAAGCAGGGCTTCGACCCGGTCTCCTTCGAGTCCTCCGACGCCGTCCTCAACGGCTTGCGCACCGGACAGGTCAAGGCCGTCGTCATCGACTACCCCGTCGTCCAGGGCTGGCTGAAGGACAAGGCCAACGCCGACGCCTTCAAGGTGGTCGGAAACCTCAACACCGGCGAGCAGTACGGCTTCACGGTGAAGAAGGGCAACGCCAAGCTGGTCGCGGCCATCAACAAGGCGATCGCCGACGCCAAGGCCGACGGCACGTACAAGAAGCTCTACGAGCAGTGGATCGGCCCGTACGACCCGGCCGTGGCCTCCCCGTCCGCCCCCGCCGCCTCATGAGCGACACCGAACCCGCGGCGGCCGCCGAACCCGACGCGACACCCCGCCGCAAGGGCCTGACCCGGCGGCAGAAGCGCGGCGTCTCTCGCGGCGTCCAGTACGTCGTCTTCGTCGCCGCCGTGATCGCCTTCGCCCTCTCGGCGGACTGGGGCCGGCTCCAGAACCAGTTCGCCCAGGCCGACATCGCCGAGCAGATGTTCCCCGAGGTCATCACGCTGGCGCTGAAGAACACCGTGCTCTACACGGTGTCCGGGTTCCTGGTCGGGCTGGCCCTCGGCATGGTCATCGCCCTGATGCGGCTGTCGTCCGTCGGTCCCTACCGCTGGCTCGCCGGGATCTACATCGAGATCTTCCGCGGCCTGCCCGCCCTGCTGATCTTCATCTTCATCGGGGTGGCCGTGCCGCTGGCCTTCCCCGGCACGGAGATCATCGGCGGCACCTACGGCAAGGTCGCCCTCGCCCTCGGCCTGGTCGCCGCCGCCTACATGGCGGAGACGATCCGCGCCGGCATCCAGGCCGTCCCCAAGGGTCAGATGGAGGCGGCCCGTTCGCTGGGCTTCTCCCCGGCCCGCGCGATGGTCTCGATCATCATCCCGCAGGCGTTCCGCGTCATCCTCCCGCCGCTCACCAACGAACTGGTCCTGCTCTTCAAGGACTCCTCGCTGGTGCTGTTCCTCGGCGTCACCCTGGAGGAACGCGAACTGTCCAAGTACGGCCGTGACCTGGCCAGTACGACCGCCAACTCCACGCCCATCCTCGTCGCCGGCCTGTGCTACCTGCTGGTCACGATCCCGCTCGGCTTCGTCGTGCGCCGTATGGAGGCCAAGGCCCAGGAGGCCGTGAAATGAGCCGACCGGAGATCGAAGTACGCGGCCTGCGCAAGTCGTTCGGCGACAACGAGGTCCTGCGCGGCATCGACCTGGAGATCCGGCGCGGTGAGGTCGTCTGCGTCATCGGCCCGTCCGGCTCGGGCAAGTCGACGCTGCTGCGCTGCGTGAACCTGCTGGAGGAGCCGACCGGGGGCCAGGTCTTCGTCGGCGGCGCCGAACTCACCGACCCGGACGTCGACATCGACGCCGCGCGCCGCCGGATCGGCATGGTCTTCCAGCAGTTCAACCTCTTCCCGCACCTGACGGTGACCGAGAACCTCACCCTGCCGCAGCGCCGGGTGCTGCGGCGTGACAAGGCGGCGGCCGCGAAGGTGGCCGCGGCCAACCTGGAGCGGGTGGGGCTCGCCGACAAGGCGGACGCCTACCCCTCCTCCCTCTCCGGCGGACAGCAGCAGCGGGTGGCCATCGCCCGCGCCCTCGCCATGGGCCCCGAGGTGATGCTGTTCGACGAGCCGACCTCGGCCCTGGACCCCGAACTCGTGGGCGACGTCCTCGCGGTGATGCGCGGCCTCGCGCGGGAGGGCATGACGATGATGGTCGTCACCCATGAGATGACCTTCGCCCGCGAGGTCGCCGACCGGGTCGTCTTCATGGACGGCGGAGTGATCGTCGAGGACGGCACCCCCGACCGGGTCATCGGCGCCCCCGCCCACGAACGCACCCGCCACTTCCTCTCCCGCATCCTCGACCCGGCGATGGCCGAGGTGGAGGAGGGGACACCGGACGGGGCGACGAAGCCGGAGTAGCCAATGCCCCGGCAGGCGACGTTCGCCCCGTCGCGACGCCCGGCACGCCCTCTCGCCGCACCGGCCGAAAGCCCGAGTACATCCAGTACGAGGACTTCCGGCCGGCACACCGGGAACACGCACCGGACGCCGCTCCTCGCCGGGCAAACGTCGCCTGCCGCGGCACTACGGGACAGCCCTTAGGGTGCGGTACATGAGCGATCGCACGGTGCTGCACGTGAAGGGCAGGGTCCTCGCCGGACCGGACGACGACCGGGTCCACGACGAGGTGTGGGTCGTCGACGGGCGGATCTCCTACGACCGCCCCGCCGGCGCCCGTGACGTGCGCACGGTGACCGGCTGGGCCCTGCCCGGCCTGGTCGACGCCCACTGCCACGTGGGCCTGGGCGCGCACGGCCCGGTCGACCGCGACACGGCGGAACGGCAGGCGCTCACCGACCGGGACGCCGGAACCCTCCTGATCCGCGACGCCGGCTCGCCCTCCGACACCCGCTGGACCGACGACCGCCCGGACCTGCCGAAGATCGTCCGGGCGGGCCGGCACATCGCCCGCACCCGCCGCTACCTCCGCGGCTACGCCCACGAGATCGAACCGGAGGACCTCGTCGCCTACGTCGCCCAGGAGGCCCGGCGCGGCGACGGCTGGGTGAAGCTGGTCGGCGACTGGATCGACCGCGAACTCGGCGACCTGTCCGCCTGCTGGCCCAGGGAGGCCGTCGAGGCGGCGATCAAGGAGGCCCACCGCCTCGGCGCACGGGTCACGGCCCACTGCTTCGCCGAGGACTCGCTGAAGGACCTGGTCGAATCCGGCATCGACTGCGTCGAACACGCGACGGGCCTCACCGACGAGCTGATCCCCCTGTTCGCCTCGCGCGGCGTCGCCATCGTCCCCACCCTGGTGAACATCGCGACCTTCCCCGACCTGGCCGCCGGCGGTGAGGCGAGGTTCCCCGCCTGGTCCGCCCATATGCGCCGCCTCCACGCCCGCCGCTACGACACCGTCCGCAACGCCTACGACGCCGGCATCCCGGTCTACGTCGGCACCGACGCCGGCGGCAGCCTGCCCCACGGGCTGGTCGCGGGGGAGGTCGCGGAACTCGTCACGGCCGGCATCCCCCCGGTGCGGGCCCTGTCGGCGACCACATGGGCGGCGCGCGCGTGGCTGGGCCGGCCGGGCCTGGACGAGGGCGCCCCGGCCGACCTCGTGGTCTACGAACAGGACCCGCGCACCGACGTACGCGTGCTCGCGGCCCCGCGACGCGTCGTGCTGAACGGGCGCGTGGTGGGCTGACCCCGCGACAGTAGGCGGGCCTCGGGCTTCCCGGACCGGGCCGGGCTCAGCCGGAGGCCAGCGCCCGTCCCAGCGCCTCCAGGAACCCGTCCACCGTCCTGCGGTCCCGCACCGCCACCCGCACCCATTCCTCCCCGAGCCCGGGAAACGTGTCCCCCCGCCGCACCGCGTAGCCCAGCTCCCGCAGCCGCCCGCGCACCACCCCCGCCGCAGGCACCCGCACCAGCACGAACGGACCCTGAGCCGGCCCCGCCACCCGCACCCCGTGCCCCGCGAACCGCTCCAGCCCCGCCACGAGATACCCCCGGTCCGCGGCCCCCCGCCGCGCCGCGTGCGCCGCTTCCGCGACCGCCCGCCCCGACACACACGCCCGCGCCGCCGCCAACGCGGGCGTGGACACCGGCCACAGCGGCTGCGCCCGCTCCAACTCACCTATCGTCTCCGGCGCGCCGAGCACATATCCGATGCGCAACCCGGCCAGACCCCACGTCTTCGTCAGACTGCGCAGCACGACCAGTCCGGGCACGTCCGTCCGCCCGGCCAGCGACTCCCGTTCACCCGGCACCGCGTCCATGAACGCCTCGTCGACGACGAGCGTCCGCCCGGTCCGGGCCAGGCGCGTGACGTCCCGCGCGGGATGCAGCACCGACGTCGGGTTCGTGGGGTTGCCGACCACCACGAGGTCTGCGTCCTCGGGAACGGCCCCCGCATCGAGGCGGAAGCCGTCCTCCTCCCGCAGCAGCACCCGGTCCACGCTGTGCCCGGCGTCCCGCAGCGCCGCCTCCGGCTCCGTGAACTGCGGGTGCACCACCACCGGCCGGCGCACCTTCAGGGCGCGGGCGAGCAGCACGAACGCCTCCGCCGCGCCCGCCGTCAGCAGCACCCGCTCCGGCGGCAGCCCGTGCCGCGCCGCCACCGCGTCCCGCGCCTGCCGCCCGTCGGGGTAGGCGGCGAGACCGGTCAGGGACGCGGCGATGTGCTCGCGCAGCCAGTCCGGCGGGGTGTGCGCGCGGACGTTCACGGCGAGATCGACCAGGGCGGCGCCGTCGTCCCGCACCTCGGCGTCCCCGTGGTGGCGCAGGTCGTGTCCGTCAGTGTGCATGGCAGTCCACATGCCCTTCGTGCTGATGCTCCCGGAGCCGTCGCGTCGGACCACCGCACAGGTCGCCCTGCCCGGCCGCCCGTCCCTTCGCGCCGACTTCCGTTTGGGTACGAGTAGTTCGCCCCCGCCCGCGAGCGCCGCGGCTTCCGCGACGGACGGCGTGCCCAGTGCGGCGGCCGGCGCGGCCGACGGGTTCGGCACCGGCACGGCGGCCAACTCCGCGGCGGAGTACGTCACCAGGGGCACCCCGAGCCGCTCGGCCGCCCCGACGACGCCGGGTTCGTCGCCCCTGGCGTCCACGGTGGCGAGCTCGGCGACACCGCGCGCGGACAGCCCCGCCTCCCGCAGCGCGTCCTCGATCACGCCGAGCACCTCCTCGACCGGCGCGCCCCGGGACGCGCCGACGCCCACCACGAGGCTCACCGGTCCTCCTCCCCGCTGCCCGGGGTACGGAGGTGCGCGGTCGGGCTCCGATCGGATACGAAGGGGGCATGGCGGTGTTCGTCGCGCTCGGCGCGTTCCTGATGACGTTGGCCGGCGGCTGGACGGCACAACGCGTGACCGACCGCCGCCACCTGGTGCTGGGCCTGGCCGGCGGCCTGATGCTGGGCGTGGTCGGCCTGGATCTGCTGCCGGAGGCCCTGGAGGCGGCCGACACCGAGGTGTTCGGCGTCCCGGCCGCGCTGCTGCTGTTCGTGGCCGGCTTCCTGCTGGCCCATCTGGTGGAACGGCTGCTGGCCCTGCGCCGGGCGGCCCACGGCGCGGGGGAGCACGCCGGCCGCACGCCCGAGGTGGGGCTGACGGCGGCCGCGGCGATGGTCGGCCACAGCGCCATGGACGGCGTGGCGATCGGCGCGGCCTTCCAGGTCGGGGGCGGCATGGGCACGGCGGTCGCGCTGGCGGTGGTGGCCCACGACTTCGCGGACGGCTTCAACACCTACACGATCACGAGCCTGTACGGGAACGCCCGCCGCAAGGCCGTGATCATGCTGTTCGCCGACGCGGCGGCGCCGGTTCTCGGCGCGGCCTCGACCACGTTCATCACCATTCCCGAGCACCTGCTCGGCGGCTATCTCGCTCTCTTCGGCGGCGCGCTGCTGTACCTGGCGGCGGCGGAGATCCTGCCCGAGGCCCACCACGATCACCCCGCCCGCTCCACCGTGCTGTGCACGATCGCGGGCGCGGCCTTCATCTGGCTGGTGGTGGGCCTGTCGGGCTGAGCCGCCGCCGTTCACGGCGTACGGCACCTCTCCACGAAGCGCCGGGCCACTCCCGGCTCGGCCGCCCAGTGCGTGTGCAGGTAGCTCGCGTGCACGCCGCCCTGGACGAAGCCCTCGACCCGTCGCTGCGGGCTCCGCATCCCCCAGGCCGGAGCCGCCCCCGCTCCCGGTTCGACGACCGTCCGGTGGAACTCGTGGCCCCGCATCCGCGTCCCGGCCGCGGCCAGCGCGCTGTCGCTCACGGCCACCGCGTCCCGGTAGCCGAGGGTGAGCCGCCCGGACATCCGCGCCGAGGCGTCGAGCACCCCGCACATGGGTTGCCCGTCCAACTCCCGGCACAGGTAGAGCAGTCCGGCGCACTCCGCGGCGATCGGGGCGCCGCTGAGGGCCAGTTCGGCGACGGCTTTGCGCAACGGCTCGTTGGCGGACAGCTCGGCGGCGTACATCTCGGGGAACCCGCCCCCGACGACCAGCCCGGCACTCCCGTCGGGCAGTCCCTCGTCCCGCAGCGGATCGAAGGTCACGACCTCGGCCCCGGCGGCGGCGAGCAGTTCGGCGTGCTCGGCGTAGGAGAAGGTGAACGCGGGCCCCCCGGCGAGGGCGACGACCGGCCTGTCATCCCGGCGCGGCGCACCCGGCCCGGACGGCTCACCGAGAGCCCCGGCCGCGTCCCACGCCGCACAGGACAGCACCCCCGCACCGCGCGCCAGTGCCATCACCGCGTCCAGATCACACCCGTCGGCGACCTGCGCCCCCATCGCCGCCACGGCGTCCAGCGCCGCGGCCCGCCGCTCCGCCGCCGGCACCAGCCCCAGATGCCGTGACGGGGTGTCCACCTGCGCCGTCCGCCGCAGCACCCCCAGCACCGGCACCCCCGCCGACTCCATCGCCTCCCGCAGCAACGCCTCGTGCCGGTCGGAGGCCACCTTGTTCAGGATCACGCCCCCGACCCGCACCTCCGGGTCCCACGACACGAACCCGTGCACCAGCGCCGCCACCGACCGCGACTGCGACGAGGCGTCCACCACCAGGACCACCGGCGCCCGCAGCAGCTTCGCCACATGTGCCGTGGACGCCAGCTCCCCTTCGCCGGCAGCCCCGTCGAACATCCCCATCACGCCCTCGACGACCGCCAGGTCGCAGCCGCGCGCCCCATGCGCGAACAGCGGCCCGACCGACGCCGGCCCGCACATGTACGCGTCGAGGTTGCGCCCCACCCGCCCGGTGGCGAGCGCGTGATACCCGGGATCGATGTAGTCCGGGCCCACCTTGTGCGGGGACACGGCGAGTCCCCGCGCGGCGAACGCGGCCATCAGCCCCGTCGCGACGGTGGTCTTGCCGCTGCCGGAGGACGGCGCGGCGACGACCAGCCGGGGCACGGACACCGAGGAGGACACCAGGGAGGACAACGAGGCGGACGTCACCACTCGATACCCCGCTGCCCCTTCTGCCCCGCGTCCATCGGGTGCTTGACCTTGGACATGTCGGTGACGAGGTCGGCGAAGTCGACCAGCTTCTCGGGCGCGTTGCGCCCGGTGACGATCACGTGCTGGGTCCCGGGCCGGTCCCGCAGCACGGAGATCACCTCGTCGGTGTCGATCCACCCCCAGTGCAGCGGGTAGGCGAACTCGTCCAGCACGTACAGCTTGTAGCGCTCGGCGGCCAGGTCGCGCTTGACCTGTTCCCAGCCCTCCCGGGCCTTCTCCTCGTTGCTGGCGTTGTCGCCGTCGGGGTCGCGCTGGATCCACGACCAGCCCTCGCCCATCTTGTGCCAGTCGACCGAGCCGCCCTCACCGCTGGCGCCCAGCACCCGCAGCGCGTTCTCCTCGCCGACCTTCCACTTCGCCGACTTGACGAACTGGAACACCCCGATCGGCCAGCCCTGGTTCCAGGCCCGCAGCGCCAGCCCGAAAGCGGCGGTCGACTTGCCCTTCCCGACACCGGTGTGCACCATCACGAGCGCCCGGTTACGACGCTGACGGGTCGTCAGTCCGTCGTCCGGTACGACGCTCGGCTGTCCCTGCGGCATTTACGCGGCCCTCCTGTCGCCTTGAACTTCCCTGACCAGCCCGGCGATCGAGTCCGCCCGCAGTTCGTCGAGCGTCACCGCCGTACCTCCCAGCTCACCCGCGAGCCGCCCGGCGAGCCCCAGCCGCACCGGTCCCGTCTCGCAGTCCACGACCACCGACGCGACGCCCTCGGCGGCGAACAGCCGGGCCGCCCGCCCCGCGAGCGCCACCGGCTCGGTCCCATCCGTCGCCCGACCACCGCCCCGGCCGGAGGCGCTTCGCGCCGCCCCTCCACTCGTCGCCCGCCCGTCGGTGACCACCACGACCAGCGGCCGCCGCGCGGGATCCCGCAACCGCTCCACCCGCAGCACGTCGTGCGCCTTGAGCAGCCCGGCGCCGAGCGGAGTGCGCCCGCCGGTCGGCAGCGCCTCCAGCCGGGCCGCCGCCGCGTCCACCGACGAGGTGGGCGGCAGCGCCACCTCGGCGCCCGTGCCCCGGAAGGTCACCAGCCCCACCTTGTCCCGCCGCTGGTAGGCGTCCAGCAGCAGCGACAGCACGGCGCCCTTCACGGCGCTCATCCGCTGCCGCGCCGCCATCGACCCGGAGGCGTCGACCACGAACAGCACGAGGTTCCCCTCACGCCCCTCGCGGGTCGCCTGCCGCAGATCGTCCCGCCGCACCACCAGCCCCGGCCCCGACCGCGACCGCGCGTGCTGATGAGGCGCGGCGGCCTGCACGGTCGCCGCCAGGTGCAGCTTGGTGAGCGCTCCCCGGGGACGCCGGGCCCCCGTCGTACGCCCGTGCTCGGTCCGGGCCCGCGAGCGCCGCCCGGCGGCGCCCTCCCCGAGGCCGGGCACGCTCAGCACCTTCGTACGGAAGGGTTCGGCGGCCCGCACGGCGGACTGCTCACCGGCGCCGGCCGGCCGTCCGCCCTCGCCGTTGCTCTCGTCGGGGTCCGCCGGCGCGGGCGCCTCACCGGACGGCGGCTCGACGCCCTCGGGCCCGTCCTGCGGCGGCAGCCCGCCGCCCCCGCCCGGACCGCCCGGTCCGTCGGGGTCGGGGTCCTCGTCGTCGCCCTCTTCGCGGTCGTCCCGGTCGTCCCGGTCGTTCCGGCCGGAACGCTCGTCGAGGTCGTCGTCGGGGAACCGGTCCAGCGTCTCGTCGAGCTTGTCCTCGTCCAGGCCCGGCGCGTCGAAAGGGTTGCGGCGACGGCGGTGCGGCAGCGCGAGCAGCGCCGCCTGCCGTACGTCCTCCGCGAGCACGTCGGTCCGCCCGGCCCACGCCGCCAGCGCCGTCGCCGTCCGCGCCATCACGATGTCGGCGCGCATGCCGTCCACCTCGAACGCGGCGCAGGTCGCAGCGATCCGCAGCAGCGCACCGTCGCCGAGCCGCACCCGCGGCAGCAGCTCCCGCGCCGCCACGACCCGCGCCCGCACGTCGGCCTCCTCCCGAGCCCAGCCCGCGGCGAATCCCGACGGGTCGTCGTCGTAGGCGAGCCGCCGCCGCACGACCTCCACCCGCTGCTCGGGCTCGCGCGACGCGGCCACCTCGACGGTCAGCCCGAACCGGTCCAGCAACTGCGGCCGCAGCTCGCCCTCTTCGGGGTTCATGGTCCCGACGAGCAGGAAGCGGGCGGCGTGCCGCACCGACACGCCCTCACGCTCGACGTACGAGGCGCCCATCGCCGCCGCGTCCAGCAGCAGGTCGACGAGATGGTCGTGCAGGAGGTTGACCTCGTCGACGTAGAGGATGCCGCGGTGCGCGTCCGCGAGGAGACCCGGCTCGAACGCCTTCACGCCCTCCGCGAGCGCCCGCTCGATGTCCAGCGCGCCCACGAGCCGGTCCTCGGACGCGCCGACGGGCAGCTCCACCATGCGCGCGGGGCGCGTCGCGCCCGCCGCCGTCTCGTGCGGCCCGTCCGGACAGCGCGGGTCCGGCGCCGCCGGGTCGCAGGAGAAACGGCACCCGGGCACCACCGACACCTCCGGCAGCAGCACCGAAAGCGCCCGCACCGCCGTCGACTTGGCGGTGCCCTTCTCGCCGCGCACCAGGACCCCGCCGACCGCCGGACTCACCGCGTTCAGGAGCAGCGCGAGCCGGAGGTCGTCCTGTCCGACGACGGCCGTGAACGGAAAGGGGGCGGTCACGTGACGATCACTCCTTCGGACGCCGGGGCGGCGTCGGCGGTCGGCAAAGACAAGGACACGCGCTGCGGGCTCATACGGGCGCCCCCGGCGGGACGAACGGCAGTCCCGGCGGCGCGCCCGACTCGATGAGCCGCCACAGCGCGTCGGTGTCCGCGTGCTCCTCGATCAGGTCGCCGAGCCGGTCGAGCTGCTCCTCGCGCAGCGCGGCGAACGAGGTGTCGGTGGCCGGCACGAACCGGCGGCCGGCAGCGGCGGCCACCTCGCGCAGGAACGCCCGCCGGAAGCCGTCCGCCTCCAGCGAGCCGTGCCAGTGGGTGCCCCAGGTCTGCCCGACGCGGCAGCCGTCCAGGAACGGCTCACCGCCCTCGACGGCGGCCACGCCGTGATGGATCTCGTACCCCTCGACCCGCTCGCCGAGGGCCTCGCCCACCGGCCGGGTGAGGGTCTTCTCGCGGGCGAACCGCACCCGCACCGGCAGCAGGCCGAGCCCGTCCACCTGTCCGCGCCGGCTCTCGACCTCGTCGTCGATGTGCTCGCCGAGCACCTGGAAACCGCCGCAGACGCCGAGCACCGGCCGCCCCTCGGCGGCCCTGCGCCGCACGGCGTCCGCGAGCCCCCGCTCGCGCAGCCACTCCAGCGCCCGCACGGTCCCCCTGGTCCCGGGAATCACCACCAGGTCGGCGTCGGCGAGCTCCTCCGGCCGGTCCACGAACCGCACCACGACCCCGGGTTCGGCGGCCAGCGCGTCCACGTCGGTGAAGTTGGACATCAGCGGGACGGCGCACACGGCGACGCGCAGCACGTCCTCGCCGACGGGCGGGGCGACCGCCGACTCCCGGACGGCCCCGCGCGACGACACCCCCATCCCGTCCTCCTCGTCGATCCCGAGCCCGTGCCGGAACGGCAGCACCCCGTACGACGGCCGTCCGGTGAGCCCGTGCAGCATGTCCAGGCCCGGCTCCAGCAGCGAGACGTCACCGCGGAACTTGTTCACCAGGAACCCGGCGACGAGTTCCTGGTCCTCGGGGGAGAGCAGGGCCACGGTCCCGAAGAAGGAGGCGAAGACGCCCCCTCGGTCGATGTCACCCACCACGAGCACCGGCAGCCGCGCGTTGCGCGCGAGCCCCATGTTCACGATGTCGGTCCGCCGCAGATTGATCTCGGCGGGACTGCCCGCCCCCTCGCAGATCACGGCGTCATACGTGCCCCGCAGCTCGGCCAGGCAGTCCAGCACCGTCTCCAGCAGCCGCTGCCGCCGCCCGCCGTGGTAGCCGCGGGCGCTCATCTCGCCGACGGGCTTGCCGAGCAGCACGACCTGGCTGCTCTGCTCGCCGCCCGGCTTGAGCAGCACGGGGTTCATCAGCGCGGTCGGCTCGATGCGGCAGGCCTGGGCCTGCATGGCCTGGGCCCGTCCGATCTCGGCTCCCTCACGTGTCACGAACGAGTTCAGCGACATGTTCTGCGCCTTGAACGGCGCCACCTTCACGCCCTGCCGCACCAGCCACCGGCAGATCCCGGCGGTCACGACGCTCTTGCCGGCGTCGGAGGTGGTGCCGGCGACGAGGAGCCCCCCGCTCATGACGCACGCCCTTTCGATCCCGCAGTGGCTGTGGCTGTGGCTGTGCTTGCGCTCGTGGCTTTCGCCCTCGCCGCGACGGCGCGCGCGGCGACCGTGACGCCGAGCGCGAGCAGGCCGACGCGGCGGGACAGCCGCGCGGCACGTTCGATGTCCCCGGGCACGACGGCCCGTCCGGCCGCCCCGTTGAGCACGGGCCGGTGCTCGATGCGGCCGCCGTAGGAGAGCGTCCCGCCCAGCCGCACCCCGAGGGCGCCCGCGAAGGAGGCCTCCACCGGCCCGGCGTTGGGACTCGGATGCTTGCCGGCGTCGGCGCGCCAGGCCTTCACCGCGCCCCGCCGGTCGTCCCCGGCGAGGGCCGCCAGGGCGGCGGTCAGCCGCGCCCCCGGCCAGCCGGCGACGTCGTCGAGGCGGGCCGAGGCCCACCCGAAGCGCCGGTAGCGGGGCGATCGGTGCCCGACCATGGCGTCCAGCGTGTTGACGGCCCGGAAGCCGAGCAGTCCCGGCACGCCGCCGACGGCCCCCCACACCAGCGCCCCGACGACGGCGTCGGAAGTGTTCTCGGCGACCGACTCCACCACCGCGCGGGCGATCCCGTCGGCGTCCAGCGACTGCGGGTCCCGCCCGCACAGATGGGGCAGCCGCTCGCGCGCGGCTTCGACGTCGCCCGCCTCGAGGGCCCGCCCGATGGCCCGCGCCTCGCGCACGAGGGAGGTCCCCCCGACGACGGCCCAGGTGGCGGCCCCGGTCAGCGCGACGGAGACGGCGGGGGAGGGGCGTGCGGCCCGGGAGGCGAGCGCTCCGAGCGCCACGGCGCTCCCGGCGCACACGGCGGTGTGCAGTGCGCCCCAGCCGCGGTGGTCCCGGTACAGCGCCCGCTCCACACCGGCGGCGGCCCGGCCGAACACGGCCACCGGATGCCCGCGGCGCGGATCGCCGAGGAGCAGGTCCCCCAGGAGGCCGGCGGCGGCGCCGTACGCGTGGACGCGATCGGCACCCATGGGCTCAGCCGGCCGCGGGGGCGGGGAGCGGCCTGGTGGTGGTCCTCGAACGGCAGCCGGGCATGGCGTTATGTCCTCACTCAGGGTGTCCGCGCCCTGGTTCGACGAGACCGACGGCGAGAGTTCCTGGCTCCCGGGGATCATGGCCGCCCCCGGTGACAGTGGCGGGACCGCGCCGGATTCGCACCGGCTTCCTCTCCTGCCGCCGTACATGGCGTGGGCAGTCCACCACGGGCGCGGAAGGGCCGTCAACTTGCTGTTGACCTGCGACGGGGGCGTGTGCAGAAGCCCACACGCCTCCGCGCGCCCTGCGTGCGCGGCCTGTACGCACGCGTGGGGCGCGGGACGGAGGTCCGTCCCGCGCCCCACACGCCGTGTGCGTCGCGTCCCTCGGGGTCCTAGGCGACGATCAGCGAGATGCCGTACGCCACCGCCGCCGCGCACGCCGCGAAGCACGCGTACGCGCCGGTGACCGCGAGGCCGGCCGAGTCGCCCTGGGCCACGGCCCGCTCGCGGCGGGAGAGGCCCATGATGCCGAGGGTGAACAGGCCGACGAGAGCCACGGTGACCACCAGGCTGACGCCGAAGACGGAGCCGAGAGCCGCCCAGTCGATCTTCATACGGTTTCTTCCTTCGTACCGGGGTGGGCGGGGCTCAGACGGTGGTGGTCGCGGCCGGCGGGGCCGACTCGGCGGCGGGGGCCGGGATGGTGGCCGTCAGACCCTCGGCGACCGTGCCGGTCGGGGGCGGGGTCACCGCGGCGATCGCCTGGGTGACGACGCCGGCCGGCTCCTCGGGCTCGTTGACGTTGGTGTGGTCGACGACCTCGCGGCGGGAGATCTTCCAGATGGCGGCGCTGGAGCCGATCAGGAAGATCGCGACGACCGCCGTGCCCCAGTCGCCGAGGCCCGTGACGTACTCGGCGAGGGCGCCGACCAGGGCCGCGGCCGGGAGCGTCAGACCCCAGGCGACGAACATGCGGGTGGCGGTCGACCAGCGGACGACGCCGCCCTTGCGGCCCAGGCCCGCGCCCATCACCGCGCCGGAGACCGAGTGGGTGGTGGAGAGGGAGAAGCCGAGGTGGGAGGAGGCCAGGATGACCGTGGCCGCGCTGGTCTGGGCGGCGAAGCCCTGCTGCGGCTGGAGGTCGGTCAGGCCCTTGCCCATGGTGCGGATGATGCGCCAGCCGCCGAGGTAGGTGCCGAGCGCGATCGCGAGGCCGGCGGACAGGATGACCCACAGGGGCGGGTCGGAGTCGGGCGCGACGGTGCCGCCGGCGACCAGGGCGAGGGTGATGATGCCCATCGTCTTCTGGGCGTCGTTGGTGCCGTGGGCGAGGGAGACCAGGCCCGCGGAGGCGATCTGGCCGACCCGGTAGCCCTTCTCGGCGGCCTTGCCGTCGGCCTTCCTGCCCATCGTGTACGACAGGCGGGTGGCGAACATCGCGGCGATGCCGGCGACGATCGGGGCCGCGACGGCGGGCAGGAGCACCTTGGTGACGAGCACGTCACCGTGGACGGCGCCGACGCCCGCGGAGGCGATGGTGGCGCCGATCAGGCCGCCCATGAGGGCGTGTGAGGAGCTGGAGGGCAGTCCGACCAGCCAGGTCAGCAGGTTCCACAGGATCGCGCCGACCAGGGCCGCGAAGATGACCTCAGGACGGATACCGGTCTCGTCGACGAGCCCCTTGGAGATCGTGTTGGCGACCTCCACGGAGAGGAAAGCACCCACAAGGTTGAGCACGGCGGACATGGCCACCGCGACCTTGGGCTTGAGCGCACCGGTCGAGATGGTGGTGGCCATCGCGTTGGCGGTGTCGTGGAAACCGTTCGTGAAATCGAACGCGAGCGCGGTTACGACCACAATCGCGAGGATCAGCGAGAAGCTTTCCATTTACCCAGGCAATCGTTCGAGCGTCATTGGCTCGAAGAACGTAAGTAACCAGGGTGAACGGAAGGTGAACTGAGGCGGGCGTCGTGGTGTCAGCACACGGCGGAACGCATTCCGCTTATGCGTCCGCAGGCCCGGGGGGACGCGGCGGCTGGGAGGATCACGGCATGGATCACGGTATGCACCACGAACGGGAGATCGAGCAGCGCGCCGCCCCCGGCACCGGACATGACGACGGTCAGGTGGCGGCCGCCTGGGAGGCGCTCGTGGCGACGGCCCGCCGCACGGTCGCCGACGGCCTGGTCGTCGGCACCTCCGGCAACGTCTCCGTCCGCGTCGGCGACACCGTCCTGGTCACCCCCTCGGCCGTGCCCTACGACCGGCTGACGCCGCACGACGTCACCGGCGTCGACCTCGACGGACGGCAGGTGCTCGGCACGCTCGTCCCGACGAGCGAGCTGCCCATGCACCTGGCCGTGTACGGCGCCACCGACGCCCGCGCCGTCGTCCACACCCACGCCGTGCACGCCACGGCCGTCTCGACCCTCGTGACGGAGCTCCCGACCGTCCACTACATGGCCGCCGCCCTCGGCGGCCCCGTACGGGTCGCCCCCTACGCCGCGTACGGCACCGACGAGCTGGCCGCGAACGCGCTGCACGCCCTCGCCGACCGCACCGGCTGCCTCCTGCGCAACCACGGCGCCCTCACCTACGGCGCCACCCTCGACCAGGCCTACGACCGCACGGCCCAACTGGAGTGGATGTGCCGCCTGTGGCTGACCGCGTCCAGCGTCCCGGGCCTGACCCCGAGCCTCCTCACCGCCGAGCAGATGACCGAGGCGGGGGAGCGGCTGCGGGGGTACGGCCGGCGAGGGGCGGGCGGCGGCTCGGGCGAGGTGGGCTCCGGGGGCGCGTGAACCGGCGTCAGTGCGCCGCGGGCACCGGCGTGAGAGCGTCCGCCGGGTCCCAGCACTGGCCGGTACGGGAATCCGCCGGGACACTGGACGGGTGCGCACTGTCACCGCGACGGCCGCCGCCGTCACCGCAGCCCTGGCCGCCGGCGCCGCCAGTGTCGCCGCCGGCAGACTCGCCAGCGACGCCGCGCTCAAGGCGCCGCCCGGCCGGCCCCTGCCCACCGAACCCCGGCTCACCGTGCACGGCACGGCCCCCGGCCGGATCACCCTCACCCGCGACCTCGCCAGCCTGCGCCCCGGAACGTACGGCCTGGCCGGCGACAGCTCCCACGCGGTCGTCGGCCCCGTCCTGACCGACGCCCCGCACTCCGCCGACAGCGTCGTGCGCCGCCTCGAACGCGTCACCCACGGCAGCCTGAGCGCCAAAGACGCCGTCTGGCTCACGCCGAACCTGTACGTCGGCAACCCCGGCAGCGCACTCGGCCTCGACCACGCCGACGTCGACGTGCCCGGCGAACTCGGAGCGCTGCCCGCCTGGTTCGTCCCCGGGGCGCGCCGCACCTGGGTCATCGCCGTGCACGGCCTGGGCGCCACCCGGGAGCACGCCCTCAACCTGACCGGCTTCCTGCACAGCCGTCGCTTCCCGGTCCTCGCCCTCGCCTACCGCGGCGACCTCGGAGCGCCCCGCCCCCGGGACGGGCTGAACCATTTCGGCGAGACCGAGTGGCGCGACGTGGACGCGGCGATGCGATACGCCGTCCGCTACGGCGCCGAACGCCTCATCCTGCTCGGCTGGTCCACCGGCGCGACCATGGCCCTGCGCGCCGCCACCCGCTCGGGCCTGCGGCATCTGATCTCCGGGCTGGTGCTCGACTCCCCGGTCCTCGACTGGCAGGCGACCCTGCGCGCCCTCGCCGCCGCCCGCCACACCCCCGGCCCGCTGCTGCCGCTGGCGGTCCGCGCCGCCCAGGGCCGCACCGGACTGCACGCCGACCCCGCGTCGGACCCCACCCTCCTCGCCGCCCCCACCCTGGTCTTCCACGGCCCCGATGACCGGGTCGCCCCCTGGGCCCCCTCCCGAGCCCTGGCCGCCCGACGCCCCGACCTGGTCACCCTCCACCCGGTCCCCGAGGCCCCCCACGCAGCCATGTGGAACACGGACCCCACCCCCTACGAAGAATCCCTCCGCCGCTTCCTCACGCCCTTGATGTGACCCCCACGCCCCGACCCCCCGGCTCGCGGCCCGCCGCGCCGCCGCCCTCCCCCTCCCTCCCGGCGCCCCTCCCGCCCCCGCCCGTTGACCGGCCCCATAGCCCCTCGTGGCATTCCGTTTGGGTTTTCGGACCGTCAACCGGAAGACTGCACCCGTGACGTCCCGTATCCCGCGCGACTCCAGGCTTCGACTCGTCCGCCCACGACCCCTGGCCGCCGCCCCCTCAGCAGTGAACCAGCGGCGCCCGCGCCGCCCCGCGCCCCGCCCGCCGGAGGGCACCCCCGCCCCGGCGGAGCTGGCCAGAATGGCGCGCTCGGGTCTGGCCGCCGCCGCCCGCGTCGCCCGCTGGGCCGACAACGCCCTGGGCCCCGGCCGGGACGCGGCGACCGACGGCAAGGCCACCCTCTCCGACGCCACGGCCGAACGGGCGGCGAGCGACCTCGGCCTGAGCCTGTCTCAGGTCCGCGCCGACTGGGACACCGCCCGCCTCGCCGGCCTCGTCGAGGTGCACGGCGACAGCGCCCGCCCCGGCTGGCGCCTGCGCGCCTGGGACCGCGACGACAGCGCCGTACTGCGCGGCTGGGTCGCCCTCTTCGACGCCTGGTCCCTCGCCCTGCCCGAACCCCGGGACCTGGGGTCCGCCGCCGTCGCCGAGGTCGTCTCGGCGATGCCCCAGGTGCTCTCCTTCCTCCAGCTGTCCGCCGGCCCCGTCCCCGTGGACCAGCTCCTCGACCTCCTCTGCCAGCGCGTCACGGAACTGCGCACCGAACGCTGCGAGGTCTCCTACGGCCCCGAAGCCGTCACCGCGTCCCCCAAGGCCCCGCGCCCCGCCGCCGTCGCCGGCCAGGCGGAGCCCGCCCAGGACGCCGAGCTCGCCCCCCTGCTCGACTGGGCCCTGCGCGCCCTCGCCTCGGTCGGCGCCCTCACCTTCGGCGACGGACACGCCACCCTCACGCCGCTCGGCAACTGGGCGGTCTGGGTCAAGCTGGAGCAGATCTGCGTCGCCGCGCAGAGCCCCGCCGGCCACATCGAGCAGTCCGCCGAGGACATGCTCCGAGGCTGCGCCCAGCTCCGCCCCAACGCCGCCCGCGCCGAGTACCGCGCCTGGCTCGCCGCCCGCCCCGTCGGCAGCGCCGTCACCGAGCTGCTGGCCGCCGCCCGCGGCGAGGACGCCCTGCTGCGCGGCCTCGCCTTCGAGGCGCTGCGCGTGGTCGGCGCCCCCGCCGAGCACGACGTCCGCGCCGTGGAGGACGAGCCCGCCCTCAGGCCGTACGCCCTGCTCTGGCTCGCCGAGCACGACGGAGTGGACCCGGAGGACGCGCACGAGGTGCTCACCCGCGAGGAGGCCACCTGGCTGTGGGTCGACACGGCCGCCGCCGTCGCCGACCACGGTGAGGCCCCGATGCTCGTCAGACACCTGGAGTCCGCGCTTCAGCCGACGGTCCCCGCGCTCCTCGCCGAGGTCCGCGCCGTCGGGCACCCGCGCACCGTGCAGGTGCTGGTGGCGCTCGCCGCCGCGCACCCCGACCCGGCCCTGGCCAAGGCCGTCCGCCGGGCCGCCTTCCAGGTGCACACCGGCGGCAGCTGAGCCGCGGGGGCGGCCACGCCGGCCGCCCCGCCCGGCAGGCCGTCAGCCCCGCGACCGCCAGCCCCGCGTCCCTCAGCCGGCCGTCAGCCCGGCACCGACGGCTGGTACGTCCCGAAGCTCCAGACGTTGCCCTCGGCGTCTCTGGCCATGTAGTCGCGTGAGCCGTAGTCCTGGTCCGTCGGCGGCATCAGGATCTCCGCTCCGTGTTCCACGGCCCGCCGGTGGTGGGCGTCGACGTCGTCCACCACGACGTACACCCCGGCCGGGCCCGCGTCCTTCATCGCCATGTCGAAGGCGCTGCCGGTGCCCTTCGAACCGAGCATCACCACCCCGCCGGACTGCGTCAGCTCGGCGTGCGCCACCGTCCCGTCCGCGCCCTCGTGGACCGCCAGCTCGGTGAAGCCGAAAGCCTCTGTGAGCTGCCGGATCGCCGCCTTCGCGTCCCTGTACGTCACCGTCGGGCTGATGCCCGGACGCCCGCCGCCCGTCCCCGTCATGCCGATCACTCCCTCGTGGTCCCCGCCGGTCCTGTCACTCGCTCCTCATGGGTGCCCTTGTCGGGAATATCACCCGCCGCCCAGTCTGGCACCCGCCACTGACAACGCCCCGGCAAGCCGCTGACCTCGACTCGGACGGGCGCACCGCCGACCGGCCGCCGAAGCCCGGAAAACTGGTTGCACAACCCCGTTAGAATGGCCTTATGGCCACTCTCCTCGCGCATTAGACGGCGGGAACGCCCTCAGCCGTCCATCCCGCCTCCCACCCGCCCTGGAGTCTGTCCATGATCTCCGCCTCCGGCATCGAGCTGCGCGCCGGCGCCCGCATCCTCATCGAGAACGCCTCCTTCCGCGTCGCCAAGGGCGACCGCATCGGCCTCGTCGGCCGCAACGGCGCAGGCAAGACCACCCTCACCAAGGTCCTCGCCGGCGAGGGCATGCCCGCCGGCGGCACCGTCACCCGCTCCGGCGAGGTCGGCTACCTCCCCCAGGACCCCCGCACCGGCGACCTCGACGTCCTCGCCCGTGACCGCATCCTCTCCGCGCGCGGCCTGGACGTCCTGATCCGCAAGATGCGCGAGAACGAACAGCGCATCGCGGTCGGCCAGGGCGCCACCCGAGAGAAGGCCCTGCGGCAGTACGAGCGCCAGGAGACGGAGTTCCTCACCAAGGGCGGGTACGCCGCCGAGGCCGAGGCCGCCACCATCGCCGCCGCGCTCAACCTGCCCGACCGCGTCCTCGGCCAGCCCCTGCACACGCTGTCCGGCGGTCAGCGCCGCCGAGTCGAGCTGGCCCGCATCCTGTTCTCCGACGCGGACACCCTGCTCCTCGACGAGCCGACCAACCACCTCGACGCCGACTCCATCGTCTGGCTGCGGGACTACCTCAAGACCTACCGCGGCGGCTTCATCGTCATCAGCCACGACGTCGACCTGGTCGAGACGGTCGTCAACAAGGTGTTCTACCTGGACGCCAACCGCTCCCAGATCGACGTCTACAACATGGGCTGGAAGCTGTACCAGCAGCAGCGCGAGGCCGACGAGAAGCGCCGCAAGCGCGAGCGCGCCAACGCCGAGAAGAAGGCGGCGGCCCTGCACTCGCAGGCCGACAAGATGCGCGCCAAGGCCACCAAGACGGTCGCCGCGCAGAACATGGCCCGCCGCGCCGACAAGCTGCTCTCGGGCCTGGACGCCGTCCGCGTCTCCGACAAGGTCGCCAAGCTCCGCTTCCCGGAGCCCGCGCCCTGCGGCAAGACGCCGCTGATGGCGGAGGGCCTGTCGAAGTCGTACGGCTCGCTGGAGATCTTCACCGACGTCGACCTGGCCATCGACAAGGGCTCCCGGGTCGTCATCCTCGGTCTGAACGGCGCCGGCAAGACGACCCTGCTGCGGCTGCTCGGCGGGGCGGAGCAGCCCGACACCGGCGAGGTCGTCGCGGGCCACGGCCTCAAGCTCGGCTACTACGCCCAGGAGCACGAGACCCTGGACCCGGAGCGCACGGTCCTGGAGAACATGCGCTCCGCCGCCCCCGACCTGGATCTGGTCGAGGTCCGCAAGGTGCTCGGCTCGTTCCTGTTCTCCGGCGACGACGTGGACAAGCCCGCCGGGGTCCTCTCCGGCGGCGAGAAGACCCGTCTCGCCCTGGCCACCCTGGTGGTCTCCTCGGCGAACGTGCTGCTGCTCGACGAGCCGACCAACAACCTCGACCCCGCCAGCCGCGAGGAGATCCTCGGCGCGCTGCGCACCTACAAGGGCGCCGTCGTGCTGGTCACCCACGACGAGGGCGCCGTGGAGGCGCTCCAGCCCGAGCGGATCATCCTGCTCCCCGACGGCGTCGAGGACCTGTGGGGCGCCGACTACGCGGATCTCGTCGCCCTGGCGTGACCACAGGTGTGAATCACGGCATGCTCATGACGTGATCCACGGCTCATGGATCATTCGGCCCACCGGTGATCCATCATCTGAGTGATATCTCCTCGTATCGAGGTGTGTCCTACACCGATTTCACGGCCGATCCCCCAAGTGGCGGGGGGTCGGCCGTCTCGCGTCTCTGACCTGCGGTTTCGCGATACAACCCGTTCGGCCGTACGAACATCACCGTCTGGAACATGAGCTTCCGTTCGTGGGTACGCGCTCCTGTCGTCAAAACCATGTCGCACGGACCTTGCCGAATGGGTGGCCAACCAGGCCCGGAGGGGTGATCATGAGGGGACCAGAGCGCACTTCCCATGAGGAGGCACGGGTGGCCGAGACTCTGAAGAAGGGCAGCCGGGTGACCGGCGCCGCGCGCGACAAGCTCGCGGCAGACCTGAAGAAGAAGTACGACTCCGGTGCGAGCATCCGAGCGCTGGCCGAAGAGACCGGCCGCTCGTATGGCTTCGTGCACCGGATGCTCAGCGAGTCGGGCGTCACGCTCCGTGGGCGTGGCGGGGCGACGCGCGGCAAGAAGGCCGCCTCGTCCTGAACCGGGCGCGGCCCCAGCGCCTTCGAAGGTGACCACACGGCCGGTCGCTCCCCGGTCCCCGCGAGGGGCCCGGGGCGACCGACGGCCGGCCGGGTGGTTACTGTGCAGTCACTTAGCACCGCTCACAGCATGCTCTGCTGACCGCACCCATCGGAGGCGCCCCATGGCTTCGCCCGACCAGGAACTCGTTCCCCTGCTCGACAAGGACGGCGTACGGCTCACCGTCGACGACGCGCTCGCCACGGTGACGCTGACCAACCCGGCCAAGCGCAACGCGCAGAGCCCCGCCATGTGGCGCGCGCTCGCCGAGGCCGGGCGGAAGCTGCCGGGCTCCGTCCGCGTGGTCGTGCTGCGCGGCGAGGGCAAGTCCTTCTCCGCCGGACTCGACCGGCAGATGTTCACGCCCGAGGGGATCGAGGGCGAACCGTCCTTCATCGAACTCGCACGCAGTGGCGACGCCGAACTCGACGGCGCCATCGCGGAGTTCCAGGAGGGCTTCACCTGGTGGCGGCGCAACGACCTCGTGTCCGTCGCCGCCGTGCAGGGCCATGCCATCGGTGCGGGCTTCCAGCTCGCGCTCGCCTGTGACCTGCGCGTCGTCGCCGACGACGTGCAGTTCGCCATGCGCGAGACGAGCCTCGGTCTGGTCCCCGACCTCACCGGCACCCACCCGCTCGTCTCGCTGGTCGGCTACGGCCGCGCCGTCGAGATCTGCCTCACCGGCCGCTTCGTGCACGCCGAGGAGGCGGTGAGCTCCGGCCTCGCCAACATCTCCGTGCCCGCGGCGGACCTCGACGCGACCGTCGGCGAACTTGCGGCGGCGCTCCTGGCCGCGCCCCGCGAGGCCGTCATCGAGACCAAGGCGCTGCTGCGGGGCGCGGGCGAGCGGACCTACGACGAGCAGCGCGCCGCCGAGCGGGCCGCGCAGGCCCGCCGGCTGCGCGACCTGGCCGGCCTCGGCGAGTGAGCCGGCCGCACCGGGGCGACCTGGTCCGGGTCATCGCAAGGCGGTGACCAGCACCGTCACCGTGGGGTGATCGGGCAGTGCCGTCGTCACCGCCTCGCGGACCCGCCGGGCCACGTCCAGCGCCCGGTGGTCCGCGCTCACCGCGAGCTCCACCCGCACATGGCGGCGGGGGAGTGCGAGGTCGGTGAGCTGCCGCTCCTCGATGCGGACGCTCCGCCCGAGCGCCGACGTCAGCCCCGTTACCCCCGGCACGGCGAGCGCCGCGACACCCACCCGGAGCTCGTCGCCCTCCCGGGCGGGCCGATCCGGCGCGGTCGCCGACGGCGGCTCGGGCCCCCGCTCCCGCTCACCGAGACCACCGCCGGCCTCATCGGCCCCTTCGGGCTCTCCCTCCAGCAGTGCCGTCACGCGCAGATCCACCTCCGTCACCGCCAGCCCCACCCCCTGCGCCGCCGCGGCCAGCGCCTCGCGCAGACGGGACGCCGCGGCCGGCAGCGGTTCGGACGCCGTCGCCGCGCAGTCGGCCGTCACCCGCAGCGGCCCCGGCGGGAGCCCGCTCGGTGGCGGCGGCACGGCCGGCTCGTACGCCCCGGACGGATCCGCGAGCGCGATCCGCAGAGCCCCCAGGCGTACGCCACCCACCATCCGCACCGCACGCCGCAGCGCCGTCTCCGCTGCGGCCTCCGCGATCCACACGCCGTCCCGCGGCCCGCCCAGCGGCAGCAGCCTGCCCAGCCCCAGCTGCTCCCGCACCGCACGTGTCCACCGTTCAGCCGTCATTCCTCCAGCCTGCCGCATCCCCGGAGCGAGTTCAGGAAACGGCGCTTAACGTTGCAATAAGGGCGATAATTGACATAGAGGGTAAATCGCATAAAAGGACGTGCGGTGATGAGTGAGACGACGGAGCAGAACCGGACGCAGACCCCGGACGGCGGCGCCGAGCCGATGCAGACCCGCAGGACCACCCGAAGGGTCGGAGACCCGGCGAGCCGTGGGCGGACCACCATCGCCGACGGAGTCGTGGAGAAGATCGCCGGGATGGCGACGCGCGACGTCGTCGGCGTCCACGCCATGGGCAGCGGAGTCAGCCGCACCTTCGGCGCCGTACGGGACCGCGTTCCCGGGGGCGGCAAGTCGGTGACCCGGGGCGTCAAGGCGGAGGTCGGCGAGGTGCAGACCGCGCTCGACCTGGAGATCGTCGTCGACTACGGCGTGTCGATCTCGGACGTCGCCCGGGACGTGCGGGAGAACGTCGTCGCCGCGGTGGAGCGGATGACCGGCCTGGAGGTCGTCGAGGTCAACATCGCTGTGAGCGACGTGAAGCTGCCGGAGGAAGAGGACGAGGAGCCGGAGCCCCGGATCCAGTGACGCGTCGGCCGGGTGACCGGGCCGCTGAGGGGAGTGCATCTTGAACATGGCCGTGGTCGGCATGATCGCCGGCATGGCACTGGGCTTCGCCGGATACTTCGGCGGGTTCGGAGCCTTCGTGCTGGTGGCGGCGCTGGGCGCCGTCGGCTTCGTCGTGGGCCGGTTCCTGGAGGGGGACCTGGACCTCGGCGACTTCTTCCGCACCCGTGAGCACCGGCGCAGGTGACCGCCGTGAACGAGCGGACCGGCGTCTCCGGCGGACGCCCCGCGGCGGCGGGCGTCCCGCCCGGAGAACGCGGCGCGACCCGGATCGCCGACCGGGTCGTCGCCAAGGTGGCCGCGCAGGCCGCCCGCGAAGCCGTCGGACCGCTGCCGCCCGAGGCCGCCCGACCGCACGCCACCGTCGTCGTGCAGCACCACGAGGCGGCCCGTGTCCGCGTCCACCTGGAACTCGACTACCCGACGGACATCGGCCCCCGCTGTCACGCGGTGCGTCGGCATGTCACCGAGCGGGTAGGCGCGTTGGTGGGAATGGAGGTGCCGGAAGTCGCCGTGCAGGTCGAACGGCTGCACCTGACGGCGGCACACGGCCCGGCGCACGGGAGGACTCGATGAGCGAGCCCCGGAGTTCCGAGGGCACCACACGACGACTGCCGGTCCTGGACAAGTCCCCCCAGGACCCGCACGACCCCCACGACCCGCCCGACTCCCAGGACCCGCGCGAACCGCACGATCCGCCGGACGCCGGCCCGGGGTCCGCCCCGACCAAGCGCGGCGGACGCTTCTGGTCCGCGCGGCGCGTCCCGGCGGCGGTCGTCGCGCTCCTCGTCCTCGTCCTCGCGGGCGCCCTCCTCTACGACGTCGCCGCCGTCCGCGCGCACCGGCCCGCCCTGCGCGCGCGGCGCGAACTCGCCCGCCAACTGGCCGAACGGCCCCTGGACGACACCTGGGTGCTCGTCGGCGCGGGCGTCGCCGCCGTCCTCGGCCTGTGGCTGGTCCTCCTCGCCGTCACGCCCGGCATGCGCCGGGTCCTGCCCATGCGGCGCACTCACCCCGACGTGCGCGCCGGGCTCCACCGGGGCGCGGCCGCACTGGTGCTGCGCGACCGGGCCATGGAGGTCGCCGGCGTGCAGTCGGTCCGGGTGCACGCCGGACGCCGCAAGGCCGACGTGCACGCGGTCTCCCATTTCCGCGACCTGGACGACGTACGCGCCGACCTCGACGCCGTGCTCGGCGACGCCATCCGCGGACTGGGCCTGGCCCGGCCGCCCGCGCTGTCGGTACGGGTGCGCCGGCTCGGCAGGAAGGGGTGAGGCGATGCTCAGGACCGTCAACCGCGTCGTGATCGGACTCGTGGGACTCGTCCTGCTGGCCGTCGGCGGAGCCGTGCTCGCCGTGGGCCTCGGCGCCCCGCCGCCCTCCTGGTGGATCCACGACGGCAAACGGGACGTGCTGCTCAGCACCGCCGAACGCACCCGCTGGCGGGACGAGCCCTGGTGGTGGCCGACCGTCATCGCCGTACTGACGCTGCTCGTGCTGCTCGCCCTGTGGTGGCTGATCGCCGACCTGCGCCGCCGTCGGCTGGGCGAGGTCCTGGTCGACACCGGGGACGGCGCGGGCGCCCTGCTGCGGGGCCGGGCCCTGGAGGGCGTCCTGAACGGCGATGCCGCCCGCCTGGACGGTGTCGCCCACGCCCGGACCCACCTCACCGGCCGCAGGGACGCCCCCGAGGCTCGCGTGCATCTCACCCTGGAGCCCCACGTCGACCCGGCGGACGCCCTGGACCACCTGACGAACCAGTCCCTCACGCACGCCAGGGACTCCGCCGCCCTGGCGGCGCTCCCCGCCGAGGTGCGCCTCAAGACCGCCAAGCACCCGGCGGAAAGGGTGAGTTGAGCCCTTTCAGGCCCGGCTCACGACTCAGAAGCCGTGCCGCATCCCGCCGTCCACCGGGAGCATGATCCCGGTCAGATAAGAGGCGCCCGGCGAGAGCAGGAAGGCGGCCACCCGGCCGAACTCCTCAGGGCTGCCGTAGCGGCGCAACGGGATACGGGACTCGTTGGCGGCTCGGGTGGCCTCCGGGTCGGCGGACAGCCCGTCCAGTTCGCGGACGCGGTCCGTGTCGATGCGTGAGGGGAGCAGCCCCACCACCCGGATGCCCCGCGGACCCAGCTCGTCGGCGAGGGACTTCGCGAAGCCGGCGAGCCCGGGGCGCAGCCCGTTGGAGATCGTCAGCCCCGGGATCGGCTCGTGCACCGACCCGGACAGCACGAACCCGATGACGCCCCCGCCCTCCAGCTCGGCCGCCGCCGCCCGAGCCAGCCGCACCGCGCCCAGGAACACCGACTCGAACGCCGCCTGCCACTGCTCGTCCGAGTTGTCGGCGACGAACCCGGGCGGCGGCCCGCCCACGCTCACCAGGATCCCGTCGAAGCGGCCGAAGGTCTCCCGCGCGACGGCGATCAGCCGTGCGGCCGCCTCCGGGTCGGCGTTGTCGACGGCGACGCCGAGCGCGTTCGGCCCCAGCTCCGCCGCCGCGCCGGCGACCCGCTGCTCGTCCCGCCCGGTGACGACGACCTTCGCGCCGTCCGCGACCAGCTCGCGCGCGGCGGCGTTGCCGAGCCCGCGTGTGGCTCCCGTGACGATGTACACCCGGTCCCTCAGTCCAAGATCCATGGCTCCTATCCTGCCTTCTCGCCGTCGAACAGGGCGAGGGCGGTGTTCACCAGACCGATGTGACTGAAGGCCTGCGGGTAGTTCCCCAGGTGACGGCCCGCCACCGGGTCGTACTCCTCCGCCAGCAGCCCCACGTCGTTGGTGAGGCCCACGAGCCGTTCGAACAGCTCCCGCGCCTCGTCGGCACGGCCCGTCAGATGCAGGGCCTGCGCGAGCCAGAACGAGCAGGCCAGGAACGCGCCCTCGTCGCCCGGCAGGCCGTCCACGGTGGCCTGCTCGGTGCTGTAGCGGCGCACCAGCCCGTCGTGGCCGAGCTCCGCCCGGACCGCGTCCACGGTGCCGATCACGCGCGGATCGTCCGGGGGCAGGAAGCCGACCCGCGGGATGAGCAGCAGGGACGCGTCCAGCTCACGGGAGCCGTAGTACTGCGTGAAGGTGTTCCGCTCGGGGTCGTAGCCCTTCTCGCACACCTCGCCGTGCACCTCGTCGCGCAGTTCCCGCCACCGCTGCGGCTCGCCGTCGAGCGCCGGGTAGCGCTCCAGCGTGCGCACGGCCCGGTCGGCGGCCACCCACACCATCACCTTGGAGTGCGTGAACTGCCGCCGGCCGCCGCGCACCTCCCACAGTCCCTCGTCCGGCTGCCGCCAGTGCTCGCACAGCCACTTCATCAGCGCGCACTGCAGCGCCCACATGTGCGGCGGCGGCGTCATCCCCGCGACCCGGGCCAGCGACAGCGAGTCCATGACCTCGCCGTACACGTCCAGCTGGAGCTGGTCGACGGCCCCGTTGCCGATGCGTACCGGCGCGGAGCCGGCGTAGCCCGACAGCCACGGCAGCTCGCACTCGGGGAGCCGGCGCTCGCCCGCCAGCCCGTACATGATCTGCAGGTCGGCCGGGTCGCCCGCGACGGCGCGCAGCAGCCAGTTGCGCCAGGCCTCGGCCTCCTCCTCGTAGCCGACGGCGAGCAGGGCGCCGAGGGTGAGGGTGGAGTCGCGCAGCCAGCAGTAGCGGTAGTCCCAGTTGCGCACCCCGCCCAGCTCCTCCGGCAGGGAGGTGGTGAGCGCGGCGACGATCCCGCCGGTGGGCACGTAGGTGAGCGCCTTCAGGGTGATCAGCGAGCGTACGACGACGTCCCGGTGCGGCCCGTCGTAGCGGCAGCGCGCCGACCACGCCTGCCAGTCCGCGACGCTGACGCGCAGCGCCTCGCGCGGGTCGACCAGCGGCGGACGCGGATGGTGCGAGGGGTGCCAGGTCAGGACGAACGCGACGGACTCGCCCTCCTCGACGGTGAACTCGGAGAACGTGCAGAAGTCCTCGCCCCAGGTGAGCACCTCCGGTTCGCTGCGCAGCCACACCGCGTCCGGCCCCGCGACCGCCACCCGGTGCCCGTCGGAGCGCCGCATCCACGGCACGACCGAGCCGTAGTCGAAGCGCAGCCGCAGCGTGCTGCGCACGGTGACCCGGCCGCGCAGACCCTCCACGACGCGTACGACGTCGGGGGCGCGGTCGCGTTGCGGCATCAGGTCGCTGACCCGGATCGCGCCGTCGGCCGTCTCCCACTCGGTGTCCAGCACCAGGGTGTCTGGGCGGTAGGCGCGGCGGGTGCAGGGGCCCTCGGCGCCGGAGGGCGCGATCCGCCAGTGGCCGTTGTCCTCAGTGCCGAGGAGGCGGGCGAAGCACGCGCCGGAGTCGAAGCGGGGCAGGCACAGCCAGTCGATCGAGCCGTCCCTGCCGACCAGGGCCGCGGTCTGTTCGTCGCCGATGACGGCGTAGTCCTCGATGCGGGGATGCACGGGGTGCGGGTTCCCGGCGGGCCCCGGGGGCAATCAGGGGTGCGGCCGGGGGAGTGAAGCGTGGCTCGCCCCGCCGTCCGCGCCGGAGAAGATCACGCCGGGGTGCGCGGGGGCCTGGTTCAGCACCCACAGCCCGATCAGCGTGGCCAGCGCGAAGACGACGGCGACGAGCACGGCCAGCACGAGCCGCCGGCGGCGTTCGCGGCGCAGCCATTCGCCGCGCGCCGTGCGGTAGGCGTCCGGGGCGGGCCGCACGCCGCCCGCCAGCGCCTCCAGCGCCTCGCGCAGCTCCCGCTCGGTGCGGTCCTGGCCGGTGCCGGGCGACCCGGTCGCGTCTCGGTGCGTCATCGCCGGGCCTCCATCGCCTGGGTGAGCGCGGCCAGGCCGCGGGAGGTGTGGGTCTTCACGGAGCCGCAGGAGATGCCCATCGCGGCGGCGATCTCGCCCTCCCGCAGCCCGAGCCAGTGTCGCAGCACGAGCGCCTCGCGCTGCCGGGCCGGCAACTGCTGGAGCGCGTCGATCAGCACGCGCTGGTCGTCGCGCAGCAGCGCCGTGCTCTCGGCGGAGGCGACGGCCTCGTCGGGCAGTTCCGGGGGGACCTCGACGTGCCGGCGGGCGACCTGGAGGTGGCGTATCCGCATCCGGGTCAGATTGCAGACCGTGGAGCGCAGATAGGCCTCCGCCGCCTCGGTGTCCCGCAGCCGCCGCCACTTGCGGTAGATCTGGTAGTACGCCTCGGCGACCACGTTCTCCGGATCGTCGGCGCCGAGCAGCACGGCGAGCCGCAGCATGGAGGAGTAGTGCAGCTCGAAGAGCCGTGCGACGCCGGCCTCCCGCTCCTCGGCGAGCGGCTCCGCCGGTGCACCGGCGACGGCGGGCGGCTCCGCCGGGTCACCGGCCCCCGCAGCCCCGAGCGGCTCGGCGGGCCCGCCTGCGCCTGGGTGCGGCACGAGGCCGGCGGGCCCGCCTGTGCCGGCGGGTGCTGGGCGGCCAGGGGGTCCACCCGTGACGGGTTGCCGCACCGGATCGGTGGCGCCGCTCGGGCCGGTGGGTCTCGTGAGGCCGGCGGGAGTGCTCGGGTCGGCGGGGCTCATCAGGTTGGTGGGCCCGCGCGTGTCGGCGGCTGCTGGGCTGTAAGGGTGTCTGCTCGTGACGGGGTGCCGCATCGGATCGGTGGCTCCGCTCGGGCCGGTGGGTGTCGTGAGGCCGGCGGGAGCGCTCGGGCCGGCAGGGCTCGTCAGGTCGGTGGGCGTGCCTGTGCCAATGCGTGCTGGGTGGTCAGGGTGCCTGACCGTGACGGGGTGCCGCACCGGATCGCTGGCTCCGCTCGGGTCGGCGGGTGTCACGAGGCCGGGAGTGCTCGGGTCGGCGGGGCTCATCAGGTTGGTGGGCGTGCCCGTGCCGGAGGGCGCTGGGCGGTCAGGGTGCCCGCCCGTGCCGACGTGTGTTGGGTGGTCAAGGGGTCCGCCCGTGCGCGGGGGTGGCACGAGGTCGGGCGGCTCGCCGGTGTCGGGGCGTTGCAGTGGCGTCGGAGGTCTGCGTCTCACGGGTTGTTCGCTCCCGTCTCGGGGTGTCGCCTGAGGGACAGGCGGGACGGCAGGTCGGTCGAGTCGGCGCCGCGCGGCACGCCGAGACGCGTGAGGACGGCGCTGCCCGCCACCGCGACGGTCAGGTTCACCAGCAGGGCCGCGAGCCCGGCGTAGATCTCCAGCGGTCCGAAGCCCAGGCGCACGATGGGAGAGAACCCCTCGCGCACCACCAGGAAGGTGCCGCTCACCATGCCCGCCGCCCACCCGGCGAGCAGCGCCCGCGGGCGCAGCCGTCCCGTGAACAGTCCGATGGCGACCGCAGGGAAGACCTGGAGGATCCACACCCCGCCCAGCAGCTGGAGGTTGACGGCGTCCTGGTCGCGCAGCCCGAGCACGAACGCCACCGCCCCCGCCTTCGCGGTCAGCGACACCGCCTTGGCGACGCGCACCTGCCGCTTGGGCGTGGCCGTCGGATGGACGTACTCGACGTAGACGTTGCGTACGAAGCTCGTGGCGGCGGCGATCGACATCACCGCCGCCGGGACCAGCGCGCCCACCGTGATCGCCGCGAACACCAGTCCCGCCGGCGGCCCGGGCAGCAGCCGGTCGACCAGCATCGGGACGGCCGACTCGGCGGCGCCCTCCGGAGCGCGCACCCCGGCGGCGAGCGCCGCGACGCCGAGGAGGCCGAAGAGGACGAGCAGCCCGGTCCAGGCCGGCAGCGCCACCGTCACCTTGCGCAGGGTGCGCGGGCCGTCGGCGGCGAACGCCGCGGTGAGCACGTGCGGGTACATCAGCAGGGCCAGCGCGGAGCCGAGCGCGAGGGTGGCGTACGCCGGCTGCTGTCCGGGGGAGAGGACCAGGGGCGAGTGGGCCACGTCCGGGCCGCCCATCCGCCGCGCCGCCCCCTCGAACACCGCCCCCGGCCCGCCGAGCCGTCGCAGCACCAGCCAGCAGACCGCCGTCACCGACACGAAGACCGCGACCGCCTTCAGCGCCGAGATGAGCGTCGGCGCGCGCAGCCCGTGCCGGTAGGTGGCCACCGCGAGCCCTGCGAACAGGCCCACCATCAGCAGATCCCCGGCGGGCCCGCGCGGGGAGACGCCGCCGGCCGTCAGCACCGCCCGGATCCCGAGCAGTTGCAGCGCCAGGTACGGCATCGTCGCGAGGATCCCGGTCAGCGCCACCGCAAGGGCCAGCGCCGGCGACCCGTACCGGCCGCGCACGAAGTCGGCAGCGGTCACATAGCCGTGCCGGCGGGCCACGCTCCACAGCCGGCTCAGCAGGACGAAGGCGAGCGGGAAGACGATCACCGTGTACGGCACGGCGAAGAACGCGGGCGCGCCGTTGCCGTACGCCAGTCCCGGCACGGCCGTGAAGGTGTACGCGGTGAACATCGTTCCGCCGAGCAGCAGCCAGGTCCACACCGGGCCTAGGGAACGGTCGGCCAGCGCCCAGCCCTCCAGGGAGGGCAGCCGGTCGTTCGGGCGCAGCCGGCGCGCGGTCACGGCGAGCAGCGACGCCCCGCCGATCACGGCGAGGAACGTCGCGGTCATGGCTCCGTCGGCCATGGGTCACCGTCCTTGGTGTGCCTGTGCCCTCACGCGTTGGTTGCGCGAAAGGCCCGTTCGGTTGACGGAGAGCCGCAGGAAAGATTCCGGACTTTCGCTGTCAACCGGTTCCGGAGGGCGGGCAACTCTTGCACAGACCGACGACGGGACGGGACCCCCACGGCCCACGTCGTCGCCGCTCCGCCCGCTCGCCCGAGCGGCCGGACGCTTTCACCCCGCAGTAGGAGCGAGGAGCCGCCATGCCTGCGTCCACCCTGCCCGAAACCGACCGACCGGTGCCGGAAAAGTCGCGTATGTCACTGCGTGCGGTCCTGTCATGGACGGCCGTCGCCCTGCTCGGCGCCCTCGCCTGGGGCGTGGTCGCGCTGGCCCGGGGCGAGGAGATCTCCGCGGTCTGGCTGGTGACGGCCGCGCTCGGCTCGTACGCCATCGCCTACCGCTTCTACTCGCGGTTCATCGCCCGCCGGGTGCTGCGGCCGGACGATCGCCGTGCCACCCCAGCCGAGCGGCTGGAGGACGGCGTCGACTTCCACCCCACCGACCGTCGGGTCCTGCTCGGCCACCACTTCGCCGCCATCGCCGGCGCCGGACCGCTGGTCGGCCCGGTCCTCGCGGCCCAGATGGGATACCTGCCCGGCACCCTGTGGATCGTCGCCGGCGTGATCTTCGCCGGGGCCGTGCAGGACATGGTCGTGCTGTTCCTGTCGATGCGCCGGGACGGCACGTCGCTCGGCCAGATGGCCCGGGACGAGATCGGCCGGGTGGGCGGCGCCGCGGCCCTGATCGCCGTCTTCGCCATCATGATCATCCTGCTCGGGGTGCTCGCGCTGGTCGTCGTCAACGCGCTCGCCCACTCCCCGTGGGGCACGTTCTCCGTAGCGATGACGATCCCCATCGCCCTCTTCATGGGCCTGTGGCTGCACCGCGTCCGCCCCGGCCGGGTCGTGGAGACCAGCTTCATCGGCGTCGCCCTGCTGCTCCTCGCGATCGTCGGCGGCGGCTGGGTGCAGAACTCCTCCCTGGCCGGGGCCTTCACCCTCAGCCCCACCACCCTCGTCCTGTGCCTGATCGGCTACGGCTTCGTCGCCTCCGTCCTGCCCGTGTGGATGCTGCTCGCGCCGCGCGACTACCTCTCCACGTTCATGAAGGTCGGCACCATCGCGCTGCTCGCGGTCGGTGTGGTCGTGGCCGCGCCCGTGCTCAGGGCGGACGCGGTGACCGACTTCGCCTCCTCGGGCGCCGGCCCGGTCTTCGCGGGCTCGCTGTTCCCGTTCCTCTTCATCACCGTCGCCTGCGGCGCGCTCTCCGGCTTCCACGCCCTGGTCGCCTCCGGGACCACCCCCAAGCTGATCCAGAAGGAGTCCCAGATCCGGATGATCGGCTACGGCGCCATGCTGATGGAGTCGTTCGTCGCGATCATGGCGCTGATCGCCGCGGCGACCCTGGAGCCGGGCCTCTACTACGCGATGAACGCACCGGCGGGCCTGCTGGGCGGCACCGTCGAGTCCGCGTCCCACGCGGTGGCCGGCCTCGGCTTCACCATCACGCCCGACCAGCTCACCCAGGCCGCCGAGGCCGTCGAGGAGCAGACCCTGATCGCCCGCTCCGGAGGCGCCCCGACTCTGGCCGTCGGTATGTCGGAGATCTTCTCCGGCGTCTTCGGCGGCACCGCGATGAAGGCCTTCTGGTACCACTTCGCCATCATGTTCGAGGCGCTGTTCATCCTGACCACGGTGGACGCGGGCACCCGGGTCGGCCGCTTCATGCTCCAGGACATGCTCGGCAACGTGTGGAAGCCCGTCGGCCGGGTCAACTGGAAGCCGGGGATCTGGCTGTGCAGCGCCCTCGTCGTGGCCGCCTGGGGCTACTTCCTCCACGCCGGCGCCACCGACCCGCTCGGCGGGATCAACCAGCTCTTCCCGCTGTTCGGCATCGCCAACCAGCTGCTGGCCGCCATCGCCCTGACCGTCTGCACGACGGTCCTCGTCAAGTCCGGCCGACTGCGCTGGGCCTGGGTCACGGGCGTCCCGCTGGCCTGGGTCGTCGCGATCACCTTCACCGCCGGCTGGCAGAAGATCTTCTCCGACGACCCCAGGATCGGCTTCTTCGCCCAGCGCGCGAAGTACGCCGACGCCGTCGACGCGGGACAGCTCCTGCCGCCGGCCAAGTCTGCCGACGACATGCACACGGTGATCACCAACTCCACGGTCGACGGCGTCCTGATCGCCCTCTTCCTGCTCCTGGTCGCGGTGGTCGTCGTGAACGCGGCGGTGGTGTGCGTCCGCGCCGTCCGCGCCCCGGGGACCCTCCCGACGACGGAGGCCCCCTACGTCGAGTCCCGCATCGGCGTCCCGGCCCAGGCCCCGTCGAAGCCGCTGGCGCAGGCCCGCCGGTGAGGACGGCGCGCGGGACGCTCGCGGCGTCGGCGGTGCGCGTGCTGCGGGCGGTGCGCTGGTATCTGCGCGAGCTGACCGGCGAGGCGGAGTACGACCGTCACTGCGAACGGCGTCGCCGCGACCACCCGCACGCCCCCGTCCCCACCCGCCGTGAGTACCAGGCGCTGCGCACGCGGCACCGCGAGGACCACCCGCAGAGCCGCTGTTGCTGACGCGCTGAGCGGAGCACTCGCCGAGCGGCTGCCGCTGCGCCGAAGCGCTCGGGCGCAGCCCCCGGCAGGGCCCTCGCAGGGTCGCCGCCGCAGCCGCTGATGAAGCGCCCGGACGGGACCGTCGGCTACACCGCCGCCGGTTCCGTCCGCTCGGTCTGCTCCTGTGCGCTCTCCCGCCGGTCGCGCAGCTCGCGGCGGACCAGCACGACCCAGCCGACCGGCACAGCGGCGGAGAACAGCCACCACTGGATGGCGTACGCGTAGTTCAGCGCGGCGTCCTCGTCACCGGGACGGCCGATGAGCTGCGGGGTGTCGCCCCTGGGCGCGGGCGAGGTCAGCGCGATGTAACCGCCGAGCACCACCGCGCCGAGGCGGCGCGCCTCCTGCTCGCTGTTGATCAGCATGACCTGCCGGTCGGGGAGGCCCTTGAGGTCCTTGATGCCGCTCGCCGCGGTCGTCTCGTCGGGCATGAGCCGCCCGGTGACGGTGATCCGCCCGGCGGGCGGCGCGGGCACCTCGGGGAAGGCGGTCTGCGTCGGGGCGTCGGCCGGGACCCAGCCCCGGTTGACCAGCAGCACCTTGCCGTCGGTCAGGACGAACGGGGTGAGGACGTGGAAACCGACCGCCTCGTCGGCGTTGACGCGCCGCCGGACGACGACCTCCCGCGAGGTGTCGAACCGGCCCGTGGCGCTCACGTTGCGGTACCGCTCGTTCCTGGTCACGACGTGCCCCGCGGACGTCATGCGCTCCACCGGCACCGGCTCGGAGGCGAGCGCGTCCGAGACCAGCTGGTTGCGGGCGGTGCGCTCCTCGTAGCGGTGCATCTGCCAGATGCCCAGCCTGATCATCGTGGGGATGAGCAGCAGGGCGACCAGCGTGAGGATCACCCACTGCCGGGACAACAGGAAGCGGTACACCCCACGACCGTACAACTCGGCCGTGGGGCGCACGCGCGTGGGGGCGGTCTCAGACCCGGTCGACGATCCCCACCTTCCCCTCCGCGCGAGCGCAGTGGGCGCCGCAGTACCAGTGGCCCTCGACCTCGACGCCCTGCCCGATGATCTGCACACGACAGTGCTCGCAGATCGGTGCCATGCGGTGGATCGCACAGGAGAAGCAGTCGAAGACGTGCACCGCGCCCTGCGCGTGCACCTCGAAGGTCATGCCGTAGTTGTTGCCGCAGACTTCACATGTCGCCATGCGCCACAGGGTGAGCCGTCGGCGCGGCGCGGGCGAGTCGGCTCCAGGCGAGTCGCCCGTCAATCACCCGTCCGTACGGTCACCCCTGCGAGGCCGGCTCCACGTCGCCCAGCAACTGCCCGAACGCCGCCTCGTCCACCACCGGCGTGCCGTACTGCCGGGCCTTGACCACCTTCGAGGTGCCCGAGTCGGGATCGTTGGTCACCAGCAGACTGGTCAGCCGCGAGAGAGACGTGGCCACATGCAGGCCCGCCTCGGTCGCGCGGTCCTCCAGCAGTTCGCGCTCGACGGAGGTGTCCCCGGAGAACGCGACCCGCATGCCCTGCTTGAGTCGTTCGCCCGGTTCGTACCGGCCGGGGTTGGGGTGGGGGCAGGCGGGCCGCTTGCGGGACGCCCGCCAACTGCTGGGCCGGTATCCGCCGGCCCCGTGGTCGCCGGGGCCGCTCGCCTGCCGGCCGATGCGCGGCACGGGCCGGTCCTGCCACTCCGTCAGCGGACGGCACTCGTGCAGCGGCAGCCGCACCCCGCCCGCCGCCGCGGCCCGCAGACTCGGCCGGAACGCCTCCGCGAGCACGCGCGCGTCGTCCAGCGCGTGATGCGCCCGCTGCTGGACGACGCCGAAGTGGGCGGCCAGCGACTCCAGCTTGTGGTTGGGCAGCGGCAGCCTCAGCTCCTTGGACAGGGCGATGGTGCACAGCCGCTGACGCACCGGCGCCTCGCGCTCCGCGCGCGCGTACTCCCGCGCGATCATCTGCCAGTCGAAGACCGCGTTGTGCGCGACGAGCACCCGGCCCGCGAGCCGGTCGGCGAACTCCTGGGCCACCTCCGGAAACAGGGGCGCCCCTTCGAGCGCCTCGCTCGTCAGACCGTGTATCCACACCGGCCCCGGATCGCGCTCCGGGTTGACCAGGGTGTACCAGTGGTCCTCGACCTCGCCGCGCCCGTCCAGCCGGTAGACGGCGGCGGAGATGATCCGGTCGTCGCGGGCCAGTCCGGTGGTCTCCACGTCGACGACCGCGTACCCCTGGGGATACGCGGCCGGCCACTCCATGGGGGAGGGCGCTGTGGTCGTACGGTCTTCGAGCATGGTCACTGAGGATACGGTCCCCCACCGACAGCCCCCGCACACCGCCCGCCGCGACGGGTGCGTCCCCGGGACGGAACAGTCCTCGTCCACTGCGCGGACCACGGCACGACCGTGACGGCGCCGACCATCTGGTCCCCGCCGACGCGCAGTTGACCTGGGCCACCGAAACGCCGCACGCGGCCCCCGACACCCTTCTCGCACTCGACCCGGCCGAACTGCCCCGCCCCTCGGGCCGGGACGTTGGCGGAGATCGCCAAGAAGCAAGCGCGTACCCCCCTCAATACTTGTGGGTAACAACGACTAGCCGCAGGCCAACGGCGGATCTACCGTGCCCACATGCCGAACCTGCCCGATGTCGTGCTGTGGTCGATACCCGCTTTCGTGCTGCTCTCCGTGGTCGAGATGATCAGCGTCCGCCTCCATCCCGACGAGGACGCGGCCGGATACGAGGCCAAGGACGCGGCCACGAGCGTCGGCATGGGGCTCGGGAGCCTCGCCTTCGACTTCCTGTGGAAGATCCCCATCGTCGCCGTCTACACCGCGGTGTACGAACTGACGCCGCTGCGCGTCCCCGTCCTGTGGTGGACGGTCCCCCTGATGCTGCTCGCGCAGGACTTCTTCTACTACTGGTCCCACCGCGGCCACCACGTCATCCGCATCCTGTGGGCCTGCCACGTCGTCCACCACTCCAGCGAGAAGTTCAACCTCACCACCGCCCTGCGCCAGCCCTGGACCTCGCTGACCGTCTGGCCTTTCTACGTCCCGCTCGTCGCCGCCGGCGTCCACCCGGCCGCCCTCGCGTTCTGCTCCTCGGCGAACCTCGTCTACCAGTTCTGGATCCACACCGAGCGCATCGACAAGATGCCCCGGTGGTTCGAGTTCCTCTTCAACACGCCCTCGCACCACCGTGTCCACCACGCCTCCCAAGGCGGCTACCTGGACCGCAACTTCGGCGGCATCCTCATCGTCTGGGACCGGCTCTTCGGGTCGTTCGTGCCGGAAGTGGAGCGGCCCGTCTACGGGTTGACGAAGAACATCCACACCTACAACCCCCTGAAGGTGGCCACCCACGAGTACGTCGCCATCGCCAAGGACCTGCGGGCGGCGCGCAGTTGGCGGGAGCGCGCCGGGAGGGTGTTCGGCGGCCCCGGCTGGCAGCCGACGCCCACGACGACCGCTCCCTCGACTACCTCCCGGGCGACGCCCGTCAACCCGGCCGAGAAGAGCACCGCCGCGTGACCGGCTCCCGTCGCCGCCTCGCCTCCGGCCGCCTGCCCGGGTTCCTCCTCGCCGCCTTCGCCCTCGCAGCCGCCGCCGATCTCCTCAGCCTCGCGGTCGAGTTCACCCCCGGCCATCAGGCGGCCAAACCCCTGCTGATGCCCCTGCTGGCCGCCTGGGCGGGGCTCCGCGGCGCGCCCCGGCTCCTCCTGGCGGCCCTTCTGTGCGGCTGGGGCGGCGACGTCCTGCTGCTCTCCGGCGCCGAACCGGCCTTCCTCGCCGGCATGGCCTCCTTCGCCGCCGGCCACGTCTGCTACCTGGCTCTCTTCCACCGGCACGCGCCCGGCCCGTCCCGCGCGCGTGCAGCCCTCCTGGCCCCCTGCTACGCCGTCACCCTGATCGTCGCCCTCGCCCTGCTGTGGCCCGACCTGCCGGCGGATCTCCGTATCCCCGTCGCCGGTTACAGCACGCTCCTCACGGTGACGGCGTTCACCGCGGCGGCCCGCCTCGGGTTCGTCGCCGGGCTCGGCGGCGCGCTCTTCCTGCTGTCCGACACCCTCATCGCGACCGGCGTCGCCGACTGGCCCCAACTCCCGCGCCCCGACTTCTGGATCATGCTCACCTACATCGCGGCCCAGTCGCTGCTGGCCCACGGCGCCCTCGGCACACGGCCCGCGTCCACCCTGCCGCGGGAGACACGACGCGTCCTCGCGTGAGTGTCGTCGACACGCGTGAGGGCCGGACGGCGAACCGCCCGGCCCTCACCCTGAACGGCAAGCCCGCGTCGGCTACTTCACCGCACGCAGCGCGTTCACGATGCCGGAGCCGTAGAAGCCGTTGACCTCGTCGTCGCCGACGCACGTCGCGTCGACGACGCCGTCACCGTTGCCGTCGTACGGCTCGGCGGGGCAACCCGGGTTGTCCGCCTGCTTCTTGAGCAGCTTCTGCAGGGCCCCCGGCGACGCCCACGGGTGCGTGGACTTCAGCAGCGCGGCCACACCGGCCACGTGCGGGGACGCCATCGAGGTGCCCTGGAGGAAGCCGTACGCGTTGTTCGGCATCGTCGACAGGATGCGGCCGTTGGCCGACGGGGTGTCCGGGATCTGGTAGCGGTCGCCGCCCGGCGCCGCCACGTCGACCGCGTTCAGACCGTACGTGGAGTAGTACGACTTGGCGCCCTTGACGCCCGTCGCGCTCACCGTGACGACGCCCTCCAACTGGGTCGGCACGTCGAAGCACTTGTGCGGGTCGATCGTCCGGGTCACCGGGGTGGTGGAGTCGTCCGGGCTGCTGGAGTCGACGATCGCGTCGGAGTCCAGGTCGTGGTTGGAGTTGCCCGCCGAGGCCACGTTGAGCGTGCCGCTGCGCTGGGCGTACACCTGGGCCCGGTTGACCGCGTCGACGATGGCCTTCTGGTCCGGGTCGTCCATGCAGTTGTACAGCCACGGGTCGACGTAGTAGCTGTTGTTGGTGATCTCGACGCTGTGCTCGGCGGCGAACACGAACGCGCAGACCACGTTCTCCGGGTAGAACAGGCCGTCCTTGGGGTCGCTGACCTTGATGCCGGCGACCTTCACCCCGGGCGCGACGCCGGCGACGCCGATGCCGTTGCGGGCGGCGGCGATCTCACCGGCGACGTGCGTGCCGTGGTAGTCCTGCTCGGTGTACGGGCGCCAGGCGCCCTCGGAGGTGTCCGCGACGCCGCCGACGCAGTTCGCCGACTGCGACGGGGAGAAGTTCGGGGCGAGGTCCGGGTGGGTGTCGTCGACGCCGGTGTCGATGACGGCGACGGTCACGTCCTTGCTGCCCGGGTTGATCTCGGCGGCCTTGTCGGCGCCGATCGCGCGCAGGTCCCACTGGTCGGCTTCCAGGGGCTCGCCCGCGCCCGCCTTCGCCGACGCGCTCGCGGTCTTGGCGGCCTCGGCCGCCGTCAGCAGCTTCGCCGCACCCTCGTCGGTGGTCCCCGCGGCGCTGAGCGGCACGGTGCGGGTCGCGCCCGCCGACTGCACCCCGCGCACCGCGCGTATCTGCGGACCGAAGTCGGGGTTCGCCGAGTGGACGACGATCACGCCGATCTTCTCGTACGTCGTCACGACGGTGCCGCCGGAGGAGGCGATCGCCTTCTCCACCGACTTGATCGTGCGGGGATCCACCTTCGTGTTGACGACGTACGTCAAGGTGCCGGCGGCGGCCGTCTGCGCGGCGGGAGCCGTGACCGGGGCCGCGGAGGCGGCCGTCGGCAGGAAGCCGAGGGAGGCGGTCAGCGACAGCACGACGGGCACCGCGAGAGCGATACGGCGTCTGGAAGGCAGATGAGCCATGGGGTCTCCACATCATCCGGAAACGGGACCGGTCCGGGCAACTGTCGTGCCTGGACAGGTACATGACGGGTGGTACCACCCGAAGCTATCTTCCTGACTCGCCGGCCAGCAATGACCTTTGACGACTACTTCCGGAACCATCCGGTCCGCGACGGGCGAAACGCCGCCAGGACGTCGACTTCCGAAAGAACCCGATCGAGTTGAACCGCCCCCGGCGCACCGCCGTGACCTTGGGCAGGGAGCCTACGATCGAGCCCCCGCTCCACCCGTCGTCCGCAACGCGAGGAGACTCCGTGGCCACCGAGACACCGCCCCCCTCGAAGACGCAAGCCCGACTCCCGTCCACCGAGGAGTTCGTCGCGGTGCAGGAGAGCGCGGAGTTCGGTGAACTGCGCCGCGCCCACCGGGGTTTCGCGTTCCCGCTGACCGTCGCCTTCATCGCCTGGTACCTGCTGTACGTCCTGCTGTCCAACTACGCCGGCGATTTCATGGGCACCAAGCTCTTCGGCAACATAAATGTCGCCTTCGCCCTCGGCATCGCCCAGTTCGGCACCACGTTCCTCATCGCCTGGTGGTACTCGCGGCACGCCGCCGCGAAGCTCGACCCCAAGGCGGACGCCATCAAGTCCCGGATGGAGGGCGGCGCATGAGCCCCGCGATCACACTGGCAGCCGGCGAGGCGAGCGAGCACCGGCCCCTGATCATCACCCTGTTCGGCCTGTTCGTCGTCGCCACCCTCGTCATCACCGTCTGGGCGGGCCGCCAGACCAAGGACGCCGCCGACTTCTACGCGGGCGGACGCCAGTTCAGCGCCTTCCAGAACGGGCTCGCGGTGTCCGGCGACTACATGTCGGCCGCGTCGTTCCTCGGCATCGCCGGCGCCATCGCCCTCTTCGGCTACGACGGCTTCCTCTACTCCATCGGCTTCCTCGTCGCCTGGCTGGTCGCCCTGCTCCTGGTCGCCGAACCGCTGCGCAACTCCGGCCGCTACACCATGGGCGACGTCCTCGCGTACCGGATGCGCCAGCGCCCCGTCCGCACCGCCGCGGGCACCTCCACCATCGTCGTGTCGATCTTCTACCTGCTGGCCCAGATGGCGGGCGCCGGCGTCCTGGTCTCCCTGCTGCTCGGCATCACCTCCGACGCCGGCAAGATCCTCATCGTCGCCCTGGTCGGCCTCCTGATGATCGTCTACGTCTCCATCGGCGGCATGAAGGGCACCACCTGGGTCCAGATGGTCAAGGCCGTACTCCTCATCGGCGGCACCCTGCTGATCACCTTCCTGGTCCTGCTGAAGTTCGACTTCAACATCTCCGACCTGCTCGGCAAGGCCGCCGAGAACAGCGGCAAGGGCACCGCCTTCCTGGAGCCGGGCCTCCAGTACGGCGCGACCGGCACCTCCAAGCTGGACTTCATGTCCCTGGGCATCGCCCTGGTCCTCGGCACCGCCGGCCTGCCGCACATCCTGATCCGCTTCTACACCGTCCCCAACGCCAAGGCGGCCCGGAAGTCCGTCAACTGGGCGATCGGCATCATCGGCGGCTTCTACCTGATGACCATCGCGCTCGGCTTCGGCGCGGCCGCCCTGATCTCCCAGAAGGAGATCATCGCCTCCAACCCGTCCGGCAACACGGCCGCCCCCCTGCTCGCCCTGCACCTCGGCGGCGTCGACTCGACCTGGGGCGCGATCCTGCTCGCCACCATCTCCGCGGTCGCCTTCGCGACGATCCTCGCCGTGGTCGCCGGCCTCACCCTCGCCTCCTCCTCGTCCTTCGCGCACGACATCTACGCCAACGTCATCCGCAAGGGGAAGGCCACGGAGAAGGAGGAGATGAAGGCGGCCCGCTGGGCGACCGTCTTCATCGGCGTCGTCTCCATCGCCCTGGGCGCCCTCGCCCGCGACCTCAACGTGGCCGGCCTGGTCGCCCTGGCCTTCGCCGTCGCCGCCTCCGCCAACCTGCCGACCATCCTCTACAGCCTCTTCTGGAAGCGGTTCACCACCCAGGGCGCCCTGTGGTCGATCTACGGCGGCCTGGTCGTCGCCGTCGGACTGGTGCTGTTCTCGCCGGTCGTCTCCGGCGACCCCAAGGCGATGTTCCCCGACGCCGACTTCGCCTGGTTCCCGCTGAAGAACCCCGGCATCATCTCCATCCCGTTCGGCTTCCTCATGGGCTTCCTCGGCACGATCCTGTCCAAGGAGAGCCCGGACACCGGCAAGTACGCCGAGCTGGAGGTCCGCTCCCTCACGGGCACCGGCGCCCACTGACCCCGTACGCGCACGCGGGGCCGTCGCAGACCATTCGCGGCGGCCCCGCGCCGCGTTCCGGTGATCGCGCCTCCCCCGATGTCGGAGCCGTCGCGTAGGCTCGCAAGTGACGGAAGAAGAGGATTGATCCGCGACGAGGGAGGGGGCCCCGTGCTCATCGACACCTTCGGCCGAGTGGCCACCGACCTGAGGGTCTCGCTGACCGACCGCTGCAATCTGCGCTGCACGTACTGCATGCCCGAGGAGGGCCTGCAGTGGCTGGCCAAGCCTGACCTCCTCACGGACGACGAGATCGTCCGCCTGATCGACATAGCGGTCACCTCCCTCGGCATCGAGGAGGTCCGCTTCACCGGCGGCGAACCGCTGCTGCGCCCCGGCCTCGTCGGCATCGTGGAACGCGTCGCCGCCCTGACCCCGCGCCCCCAGACGTCCCTGACGACCAACGGCATCGGCCTCAAGCGCACGGCGACGGCCCTGAAGGCCGCCGGCCTCGACCGCGTCAACGTCTCACTCGACACGCTGCGCCCCGACGTCTTCAAGGCCCTCACCCGCCGCGACCGCCACAAGGACGTCCTCGACGGCCTCCAGGCCGCCCGCGACGCCGGCCTCGACCCGGTCAAGGTCAACACCGTCCTGATGCCCGGCCTCAACGAGGACGAGGCCCCCGACCTTCTGGCCTGGGCCGTCGAGCACGACTACGAGCTGCGCTTCATCGAGCAGATGCCGCTGGACGCCCAGCACGGCTGGAAGCGCGACGGCATGGTCACGGCCGGGGACATCCTGGCCTCCTTGCGCACCCGCTTCGACCTCACCGCCGAGAGCACCGAGGAGCGCGGCTCCGCCCCGGCGGAACGCTGGATCGTCGACGGCGGTCCGCACCGCGTGGGCGTGATCGCCTCGGTCACCCGCCCGTTCTGCGCGGCCTGTGACCGCACCCGCCTCACCGCCGACGGCCAGATCCGCAATTGCCTCTTCGCCCGCGAGGAGACCGACCTCAGGGCGGCCCTGCGCTCCGGCGCCCCCGACGAGGAGATAGCCGGCCTCTGGCGTGAGGCGATGTGGGGCAAGAAGGCCGGCGCGGGCCTGGACGACCCCTCGTTCGTCCAGCCGGACCGGCCGATGTCCGCCATCGGCGGCTGAAGCCACCCGCCAGCCCCAGCCAGGCCCTAGGAGCCCGCGGGCTCCTGCCAGTCCTCGAAGCGCACCACGTCCTTCAGAAACCCCCGGACGCCGAGGAACTGCGACAGATGCTCGCGGTGCTCCTCGCAGGCCAGCCAGGTCTTGCGCCGCTCGGGCGTGTGGATCTTCGGGTTGTTCCACGCCAGCACCCACACCGCGTCGACGCGGCAGCCCTTGGCGGAACAGATGGGGGTCTCGTCACTCACGGACGTCACTCACAGATTCATCTCGCCTGCACACACAAAAGGCGACGCCGAGCAGCCACGGGGGGAGCTGCCCGGCGTCGGTCTGTCGCTCCGACGGGGGATGCGGAGCGTCGTACGAAGTATGTCACGGCCAACTGGCCCCAGGGCACCGGAACAACATGATTGATCTGAGCTTTTCTTGAGCTTGGCTCACAGTCGACTCACCGCCGCCTCACGGCCGCGGTTCACCCGGACCGCCCTGCGGTTCCTCGTGGAGGGACTGCCCGCCCCGCCCGCCGGATTCCGCGGAACGCTCCTCTTGCGGCCCGCGCTCGTCCGCCTCGGGCGGCTGGATCATCGGCCGCGTCGGCATCGTCACGAACGTCGTCGGCAGCCCCGGCGCGTTCTCCCGCCCGGCGTTGGCGATCACCACCGCGATGTACGGCAGCACCAGGCCGAGGACCAGCGCCACGATCGCCACATGCCGTTCCACGTTCCACAGGACCGCGGCCAGGACCACCGACACCGTACGGACGGACATCGAGATCACATACCGCCGCTGACGGGCCCGGACGTCGTCCTGCAGCCCCTGCCGGGCCCCGGTGATCCGGAACACCTGGACGTTCCCGCCGCCACTCTGCTTCCGCATCGCGTTCCACCATCCGCCCGCGTCGAACACTCCCCGGCCTCCACCGTACGCCGCGGCCCGGCCGCCTTCGAGACCGGGGCCGCTCCGGCGCGCGAGGGTCCGCTACGCCGTCACGTGTACGACATCACCCGACATGCGCCGTACGGCGGACGGGCTGAAACTGGGGGCAATGCTCACGTCGAGCCGTACGAGGAGGCAGCCATGGGCTGGTTGTGGGCGATCATCGTGGGATTCGTACTGGGCCTGATAGCCAAGGCGATCATCCCGGGCAAACAGCACAGCCCGCTCTGGCTGGTCACCATCTTCGGCATCCTCGGCGCGGTCGTCGGCAACGCCGTCGCCCGGGGGTTCGGCGTCGACGAGACCCCCGGCATCGACTGGAGCCGGCACATCTTCCAGCTGATCGCGGCGATCATCATCGTCGCCTTCGGCGACATGCTGTACATGAAGACGCTGGGCAAGAGGAAGCAACGGGTCTGACAGCCACTGGTCGAAGGCGCCCGGAGTACGCAGCCCCCTGCAGGCGCCCGGAGGGCGCCGCAAAGGGGGCGCGGGGAACTGCGCGACCAGCCACGACGTACGCGCGGCCCGCAACAAACCCGCACCCCCACGGCGCACCCCGCGGAGCGCAACGCACCCCGCGGAGCGCAACGCACCCCGTGGAGCGCACCGCACCCCCTGCGGCGCTAGCCGCGGAGTGAACTGTCGGCGACGACCTCCACCGCCGCCAGGTTCTTCTTTCCGCGCCGCAGCACCAGCCACCGCCCGTGCAGCAGCTCCTCCCGCGCCGGGACATGATCCTCCGCGGTGACCTTCACGTTGTTCACGTAGGCACCGCCCTCCTTCACCGTCCGCCGCGCGGCCGACTTGCTGGCCACCAGCCCGACCTCGGCGAACAGGTCGACGACGGGGCCGAGCTCGGTGACCTCGACGTGCGGCACCTCCGACAGCGCCGCCGCCAGCGTCCGGTCGTCCAGGCCGGCCAGCTCACCCTGCCCGAACAGGGCACGGCTCGCGTCGATCACGGCGGCCGTCTGCTCGGCGCCGTGCACCAGCGTGGTCAGTTCCTCGGCCAGCGCACGCTGCGCGGCCCGCGCCTGCGGCCGCTCCTCGGTCTGCCGCTCCAGCTCCTCCAGCTCCTCCCGCGAGCGGAAGGACAGGATGCGCATGTACCGGGAGATGTCCCGGTCGTCCACGTTCAGCCAGAACTGGTAGAACGCGTACGGCGTCGTCATCTCCGGGTCGAGCCAGACGGCGCCGCCCTCGGTCTTGCCGAACTTGGTGCCGTCCGCCTTCGTCATCAGCGGCGTCGCGATCGCGTGCACCGACGCCCCCGGCTCCAGCCGGTGGATCAGGTCCAGGCCGGCCGTGAGGTTGCCCCACTGGTCGCTGCCGCCCTGCTGGAGCGTGCAGCCGTAGCGCCGGTAGAGCTGGAGGAAGTCCATGCCCTGGAGGATCTGGTAGCTGAACTCCGTGTAGCTGATGCCCTGGTCGGACTCCAGCCGGCGGGCCACCGAGTCCTTCGTCAGCATCTTGTTGACGCGGAAGTGCTTGCCGATGTCCCGCAGGAACTCGATCGCGGACAGGCCGGCCGTCCAGTCGAGGTTGTTGACCATCACGGCCGCGTTCTCGCCCTCGAAGGACAGGAACGGCTCGATCTGGCCGCGCAGCTTGTCCACCCAGCCCGCCACCGTCTCCGGCGCGTTCAGCGTGCGCTCGGCGGTCGGGCGGGGGTCGCCGATCAGACCCGTGGCGCCGCCGACCAGCGCCAGCGGCCGGTGACCGGCCTGCTGGAGCCGGCGCACGGTGAGCACCTGCACCAGATGCCCGACGTGCAGGGACGGCGCGGTCGGGTCGAAGCCGCAATAGAACGTGACGGGACCGTCCGCGAGCGCCTTGCGCAAAGCGTCCTCGTCGGTGGACAGGGAGAACAGCCCCCGCCACTTCAGCTCGTCGACGATGTCCGTCACGTCTCTCGTGTCTCCTCGGTGATCTTCTTGAGCCCTCGGCCGGTCGAGTGACCGCCGGCTACGAGGTTATACGCCCTGACTGACAGAGCTCATATTGAAATCCGGCACCCGCAGCGCGGGCATGGCGGCCCGGGTGAACCAGTCGCTCCACTCCCTGGGCAGCGTCTTCTCCGTGCGCCCCGCCTCGGTCGCCCGGCCCATCAGGTCGACCGGCGACTCGTTGAAGCGGAAGTTGTTGACCTCGCCCACCACCTCGCCGTTCTCCACCAGGTACACGCCGTCCCGGGTCAGACCGGTCAGCAGCAGCGTCGCCGGATCGACCTCACGGATGTACCACAGACAGGTCAGCAGCAGCCCGCGCGTGGTGTTCGCCACCATCTCCTCCAGGGAGCGGTCCTCGCCGCCGTCCAGGATCAGGCTGTCGCCGCCGGGGGCGACCGGGAGGCCGGTCAGGGCGGCGCTGTGCCGGCTGGTGCTGAGGTGCTCCAGATCGCCCTCGCGGATCCACTCCGTGGAGGCGATCGGCAGCCCGTTGTCGAAGACCGACTGGTCGCCGCCGGAGGAGTGCGCGATCACGAAGGGCGGCGACTCCAGACCCGGCTCGTACGGGTCGCTGCGCAACGACAGCGGCAGCGCGGCCAGCCGCTCGCCCACCCGCGTGCCGCCGCCCGGCTTGGAGAACACCGTCCGGCCCTCGACCGCGTCCCGCCCCGACGCCGACCACAGCAGGTAGATCATCAGGTCCGCCACCGCGGTCGGCGGCAGCAGCGTCTCGTACCGCCCCGCGGGCAGCTCGATCCGCCGCCGCGCCCAGCCCAGCCGTACGGCCAGCTCCGCGTCGAGCGCCGCCGGGTCGACGTCCTTGAAGTCCCGCGTCGACCGGCCCGCCCACGCCGAACGCGTACGGTCCGGCGACTTGGCGTTGAGCTCCAGCGTCCCGTTCGGCTGGTCGTGCCGCAGCCGCAGCCCCGTCGAGGTGCCCAGGTACGTCGACACCATCTCGTGGTTGGCGAAGCCGTACAGTTCCCGGTCGCCCGCACGCGCGCGTGCGAACGCCTCGCCCAGCGCCGGCGCGAAGTCGGCGAAGACGGCGGACGAGGTCTCCGCGGGCGCCTCCGTGAACTCCGGGGACGGCGCGACGCCCGTCACCAGCGGCTGCGCGTCCTCCGCGGGGCCCGCCCCACGTGCGGCGGCCTCGGCGGCCCGCACCAGCGGCTCCAGTTCGTCCGAGGTGACCGCCGCCCGGGAGACGACCCCGGAGGCCGTGCCCTGGGCGCCGTCCACCGTCGCGATCACGGTGAGCGTGCGGGACCGCGTCACGCCGTTGGTGGTGAGCGCGTTGCCCGCCCAGCGCAGGTTGGCGCTCGACCGCTCGTCCGCGATGACGACACAGCCGTCGGCCCGCGACAGCTCCAGCGCCCGCTCCACGACCTCGTGCGGCTTCTCGGTGCGGGCGCTCATCGGCCGGCCTCCTGCGTGGTGTCGAGACTGTGCTTGCCCGGGAGACGACCCCCGGACCCCCGGCCGGACTCGGTGCGGGCGCTCATCGGCCGGCCTCCTGCGTGGTGTTGAGACTGTGCTTGCCCGGGGGACGACCCCCGGACCCCAGGCCGGACTCGGTGCGGGCGCTCATCGACCGGCCTCCTGCGTGGTGTTGAGGATGTTGACGCCCTTGAACAGGGCGGAAGGGCAGCCGTGCGACACCGCGGCCACCTGGCCCGGCTGTGCCTTGCCGCAGTTGAACGCGCCGCCGAGGACGTACGTCTGCGGCCCGCCCACCGCCGCCATGGAACCCCAGAAGTCGGTCGTCGTCGCCTGGTAGGCCACGTCCCGCAACTGCCCGGTGATGCGCCCGTTCTCGATCCGGAAGAAGCGCTGCCCGGTGAACTGGAAGTTGTACCGCTGCATGTCGATCGACCAGGACCGGTCACCGACGACGTAGATGCCCCGGTCGACGCTCCCGACCAGGTCCTCGGTCGACATGCCCGCCGGGTCGGGCCGGAGCGAGACGTTGGCCATGCGCTGCACGGGCACGTGCCCGGGGGAGTCGGCGAAGGCGCACCCGTTGGAACGCCCCAGCCCGGTGAGCTTCGCGATCCGGCGGTCCAGCTGGTAGCCGACGAGCGTCCCGTCCTTCACCAGGTCCCAGGACTGGCCCTCGACGCCCTCGTCGTCGTACCCGATCGTCGCCAGGCCGTGCTCGGCGGTGCGGTCGCCGGTGACGTTCATCAGCTCCGAGCCGTAGCGCAGCTTGCCGAGCCGGTCGAACGTGGCGAAGGAGGTGCCGGCGTAGGCGGCCTCGTAGCCGAGCGCGCGGTCCAGCTCGGTGGCGTGGCCGATGGACTCGTGGATGGTCAGCCACAGATTGGACGGGTCGACGACCAGGTCGTACAGCCCCGGCTCCACACTGGGCGCCCGCATCTTCTCGGCGAGCAGCCCGGGGATCCGCTCCAGCTCGTCGTCCCAGTCCCAGCCGGTGCCCGTCAGGTACTCCCAGCCCCGCCCGACCGGCGGCGCGATGGTCCGCATCGAGTCGAACTCGCCGCTGGACTCGTCCACCGACACCGCCGTCAGCGACGGGTGCAGCCGCACGCGCTGCTGCGTGGTCACCGTCCCGGCCGTGTCGGCGTAGAACTTGTTCTCGTGGACGGTGAGCAGCGAGGCGTCCACATGGTCGACCCCGTCGGCGGCCAGCAGTCGGCGGCTCCAGTCGCCGAGCAGTGCCGCCTTCTCCTCGTCGGGCACCGTGAACGGGTCGATCTCGTACGACGACACCCACGTCTTGTCGGCGTGCACCGGCTCCTCGGCCAGCTCCACCCGTTCGTCCGACCCGGCCGCCTTGATCACCTGCGCCGACAGCTTGGCCATCGCCACGGCCTGCGAGGCCACCTTGGCCGCCCCGTCCATCGTCAGGTCCACACCCGACGCGAACCCCCAGGTCCCGCCGTGCACCACCCGCACCGCGTACCCGAGGTCGGTCGTGTCCGACGACCCGGCCGGCTTGGCGTCCCTCAGCCGCCAGGACGCGCTGCGCACCCGCTCGAACCGGAAGTCGGCGTGCTCGGCCCCGAGCGCCCGCGCGCGAGCGAGCGCGGCGTCGGCGAGGGCACGCAGGGGTAGCGCCGTGAAACTCTCGTCGATCGTATGAGGCACCTGCGTAGCTCCCTGTGGTCGTCGCGCGTGTATGCCCTCGATCATGTCGCGCCGAACGGCTCCCGACCACAAGCTTTCCGAGCGCGTTTCCGTTGAGCACGGGACGGCGGGCCGGGTGGTGACTGTGGAGACCCGACAGTTCCCACCGCATCGCCCTGTCGCCCCCGGCTTCGGCGGCCGGTGCCTCAGAAGGATAGTTTCGACGAGTACCAGACTGCCGATCGAAAGGGTGATCCGTTGAGCCGCTCGGTTCTCGTCACCGGAGGAAACCGGGGCATCGGCCTCGCCATCGCCCGCGCGTTCGCCGACGCCGGCGACAAGGTCGCGATCACATACCGCTCGGGGGAGCCGCCGGCAGGCTTCCTGGCCGTCAAGTGCGACATCACCGACCCCGAGCAGGTGGAGCAGGCCTACAAGGAGGTCGAGGAAGCGCACGGCAACGTCGAGGTCCTCGTCGCCAACGCCGGCGTCACCAAGGACCAGCTGCTGATGCGCATGTCCGAGGAGGACTTCGCGTCCGTCCTCGACACCAACCTCACCGGCACCTTCCGGGTGGTCAAGCGCGCCAACCGCGGCATGCTGCGCGCCAAGAAGGGCCGCGTCGTGCTGATCTCCTCGGTCGTGGGTCTGTACGGCTCGCCCGGGCAGGCCAACTACGCCGCCTCCAAGGCCGGTCTGGTCGGCTTCGCGCGCTCCCTCGCCCGTGAGCTGGGCTCGCGCAACATCACCTTCAACGTCGTCGCGCCCGGTTTCGTCGACACCGACATGACCAAGGCGCTCACCGACGAGCAGCGCGAGGGCATCGTCTCCCAGGTGCCGCTCGGCCGGTACGCGCAGCCGGAGGAGATCGCCGCGACGGTGCGGTTCCTCGCCTCGGACGACGCCTCGTACATCACTGGAGCCGTCATCCCCGTTGACGGCGGACTGGGAATGGGTCACTGATCACCATGAGCGGAATTCTCGAGGGCAAGCGCGTCCTGATCACCGGTGTGCTGATGGAGTCCTCCATCGCCTTCCACGCCGCCAAGCTGGCCCAGGAGCAGGGCGCCGAGATCATCCTGACCGCGTTCCCGCGGCCCACGCTGACCGAGCGCATCGCCAGGAAGCTCCCCAAGCCCACCAAGGTCATCGAGCTCGACGTCACCAACGACGAGCACCTCGGGCGCCTCGCCGACATCGTGGGCGAGGAGCTCGGCGGCCTCGACGGTGTCGTCCACTCCATCGGCTTCGCCCCGCAGGACGCCCTCGGGGGCAACTTCCTCAACACGCCGTTCGAGTCGGTCGCCACGGCCATGCACGTCTCGGCGTACAGCCTGAAGTCGCTCACCATGGCCTGCCTTCCGCTGATGCAGAACGGCGGCTCCGTCGTGGGTCTGACCTTCGACGCGCAGTTCGCCTGGCCGCAGTACGACTGGATGGGCCCCGCCAAGGCCGCCCTGGAGGCCACCAGCCGCTACATGGCCCGCGACCTCGGCAAGCAGAACATCCGCTGCAACCTCGTCTCGGCGGGCCCCATCGGCTCCATGGCCGCCAAGTCCATCCCGGGCTTCGGCGAGCTGGCCTCCGTGTGGGACACCCGCTCCCCGCTGGAGTGGGACCTGAAGGACCCCGAGCCGGCCGGCCGCGGCATCGTCGCGCTGCTGAGCGACTGGTTCCCGAAGACCACCGGCGAGATCATCCACGTCGACGGCGGTCTGCACGCCATCGGCGCCTGACGCCGCACAGCGCGCAGCACGGGTGAGGGCCCGCGTCCGAGAGGGCGCGGGCCCTCACCCGTTCGGCCTAGCTGATCGGGCGCCGGACGGGTCCGGCACGCCACTCTGAGGTGCGGGTTCGTCACCGCGGTCCCCTCCCCAGCACGGTCGAGGAGGTTCCCTTGTGCGCCTGTCTCGCAGCCTCGCCCCACTGACCGTCGCCGTCTGCCTCGTCCTCGCGCTGCCGTACGACGCGCTGTCGCACACACGCGTGGAGGCACCGGAACCCACCGCCACGCCGGAGACGTACGGCGCGGAATGCCGGATCGACGTCCGCGGCTCCCATGTGGTCGCCCACTGCCACAATCCCGACGCCGGCGTGGACCGCGTGCGCCTGCACATCGAGTGCGCGCGCTGGTGGGACCTCGACACCGACAGCGCTCCCGCCGACGCCGGGCCCGCCGTGACCGTACGACTGGCCGGCCGCTGCTGGATGGAGGTCCGCACGGCCTGGGTCAGCCATCAGTGGCGGTGAGCCGCACGCACAAGCGGCGGTGAGCTCTCACACGGGGGCGGTCCCGGGCCGGCACTGGAACGGATAGCCCGCCGCCTCCGCGCCGGCCGCCGCCGCGTCCCTGGCCCGGATCGCGTCCACCAGAGGCGTGTGATCCATGTACGACTCCGGCGTCAGCTCCTCGCCGACGTCGGCCCGCAGCCAGTCCCGCAGCACCTCTCCCAGGTCCGCGTACATCGCCGTCATCGCGTCGTTGTGGGAAGCGGCCACCACCGCCAGGTGGAACGTCGCGTCCGCCGCGACGAACGCCTCCGCGTCGCCCGACCGCCACTCCTCCTCGCGCCGCAGCAGCAGCGCGTCGAGCTGCTTGAGGTCCCTCTCGGTACGCCGCTCGGCGGCCAGCTTCGCCGCGCCCGACTCCAGGGTGGAGCGCAGCTCGGCGATGTGGCGGGGGTCGGCGCCGGCGAAGCGGCGGTGCATCACGCCGGCCAGCTCGCTCGTGGCGACGACGTAGGTGCCCGAACCCTGCCGGATGTCCAGCAGGCCGTTGTGCGCCAGCGCGCGGACCGCCTCACGGACCGTGTTCCGGGCGACGCCGAGCTGCTCGACCAGCTCCGGCTCCGTGGGGATGCGCGAGCCCACCGGCCACTCGCCCGAGGTGATCTGGGTGCGCAGCGCGGCGATGACCTGCTCGGAGAGAGCCGAGCGGCGGGGATGGCTCAGGGGCATGGCACACCTTCGTCCGGGCGGAGTGGACAGTCAATCATCCTATGATTCTATGATGGGCGTCATGGTGAGCGAGGAGACACGGACATCCACGTCCACAACCATGCCCGGAGCCCGGGCGGCCACCGGCGAGCCGATGCGGACGCCCGGCGCGCCCGCGCCCGCGTGGTGGACCCGACTGATCGTCGTGGGCATCGTGCTGGCCGCCCTCAACCTGCGCCCCGCCATCACCAGCCTCGGCGCCCTCCTCGAAGAGGTCCGTGACGACCTCGGCATGAGCGGCAGCGTCGCCGGGCTGCTCACCTCCGTGCCGCCGCTCTGCTTCGCCGTCTTCGGCCTGGCCGCACCGCGGCTCGCCCGCCGCTTCGGTCCGGGGGCGGTCGTCTGCGCGGGCATGGCCGCCATCGGCACGGGCCTGCTCATACGGCCGTACGCAGGCGGCACGGCCGGCTTTCTGGCCGCCAGCGCCCTCGCCCTCATGGGCATCGCCGTCAGCAACGTCCTGATGCCCGCCATCGTCAAGCGCTGGTTCCCCGACCGGGTCGGCTCCATGACCGGGCTGTACTCCATGGCCCTCGCCCTCGGCACCGCCAGCGCCGCGGCCGCCACGGTGCCCGTGACCGAGGCGCTCGGCGGGGACTGGCGGTCCGGACTCGCCGTATGGGCCGCCCTCGCCGCAGTGGCCGCCCTCTCGTGGCTGCCACTGACGCGACGCGAGCGGGGCGAGGCGGCCGCGGCACGGACCGAGTCGGCCGCCGGCGGGGCTGCCGGCGGGCTGCGGATGACCCGGAGCCGCACCGCCTGGGCGCTCGCCGTGTTCTTCGGGCTCCAGGCCACCGCCGCCTACATCACCATGGGCTGGATGGCGCAGATCTTCCGCGACGCGGGAGTCGCCGCCGGCACGGCCGGCCTGCTGCTCGCCGTCACCATGGCGATGGGCGTGCCGCTGGCTTTCGTCATCCCGCGCGTGGCGACCCGGCTGCCGCACCAGGGGCCGATCGTCGTCGCGCTGGGCCTCTGCGGACTCGTCGGCTACACCGGCCTCTACGTCGCGCCCGCCGCCGGCGCCTGGGCCTGGGCGCTGCTGCTCGGCATCTCCAACTGCGCGTTTCCGCTGGCGCTCACGATGGTCGGGATGCGCGCCAGGACGGGCGCGGGCGTGGCCCAGCTGTCGGCCTTCGCGCAGAGCACCGGCTACCTGATCTCCATCCCGGGCCCGCTGCTGGTCGGCGTGCTCTACCAGCACAGCGGCGGCTGGGGACTGCCGCTCGCGCTGATGGCGGCGCTCATGATCCCGCAAATGGCGGTGGGCATCCTGGCGGGCCGCGACCGCACGGTGGAGGACGAGGCGACCCGCTGACCCCGGTCGGCTGCCCCGTCGGGCCCCTCCGGGCCCCGGGCGGCGGCGCCCTCGGGCTTGTCGGGCGGTGGCGGTTGCTGGTCGGCGTCTGCTCGTGGGTCGGTCGGGCGGTGGTGCCTGCTGGTCGATGGTCGTGCTCGGGCTTGTCGAGCGGTGGCGGTTGCTGGTCGGCGTCTGCTCGTGGGTCGGTCGGGCGGTGGTGCCTGCTGGTCGATGGTCGTGCTCGGGCTTGTCGGGCGGTCGCCCCCGCTGACCGGCTGCCGCCGCCGCAACCCCCGGACGGACGGTCGCCCCGCTGACCGACGGCCGACCCCGCGACCCCGGACCCCGGGCCCCGGGCCCCGGGCCCCGGACCCCGGACCTCGGGCCCCGGGGCGGATCTTCGGCGCACCCCCGGACGATGCCCCGGTACGCCGGGTGCGAGACTTGGCCCATGCCAGTGCTCGATCCGAACCCCGGGAACGGCCAGAAGAAGATGCTGCTCGTCTTCGGCTCGTTCTTCCTCATCTTCGTGGTCATCGCCGTCATCGCGACGATCGCCTCGCCCTGACGCACCTGCCGTCCGCACCCGCCGCCCGCGCCCGGTCCCTCGTACGAGGGTGGGGCTGACCCCCCATCCCCTAGGGGGTCAGGGTCAGGGTCAAGTAGGTGGATCACCGGATGGGCCGAGAGCCTCCGCGTCCGTATCTTCGAAGTGTGGCCGCAGGGGGCGGTCCACGGACCACTCGAAGACCAGCGGAGGCACCCATGTCGGCGCACACGCAGACCCGGCCCCACCCGGCCGCCCAGGGCGGCGGCGTCGGCGCCCTGCTGCCCTGGTGGGCCCTCGCCCTGCCCGTCCTCGCCTTCGTCAGCCTGCTCCTGCTGATGATGAATCCCTCCGACGCCCACGCTGCCACGGGCGACCCGGCGCTCGCACAGCTCGCCGACCACGTGAGACGACTGCTCGTGCGGTAGCGAAGTCGATCACGCCCCGGGCACACGCTTCACACACCCCGGGTCACCGGTGAAGACCCATGTCAACTCCCTGCGCCACATGGCGTGTTTCATGCGAAGCTGGGAGCCATGAGCGTCGCAGAACCCCGCAGGATCGTCCTCTTCCGGCATGCGAAAGCCGACTGGCCACAGGTGACCGACCACGAGCGGCCGCTCGCGGAGCGAGGCCGCCAGGACGCCGCCGTCGCCGGACGCAAGCTGACCGACACCGGCATGTCCATCGACCTCGCCCTGTGCTCCACCGCGACCCGGACCAGGGAGACGTGGAAGCTCGCCGTCCATGAATTCCCGCACCGGCCGAAGACCGTCTACGAGGAGCGGATCTACGAGGCCTCCCCGGGCGAGCTGATCGCTCTGCTCAACGAGACCCCGGACGACGTCCGCAACGTCATCCTGGTCGGCCACAACCCCGGCGTGCAGGGCCTCGCCGACATCCTCTCCGGCACGTCGGAGGGGGACGCTCGCGAGCGGATGAACGGCCGCGGTTTCCCCGCCGCCGCCTTCGCGGTCGTCTCCTTCGACGGCCCCTGGAAGTCCCTGGAGCCCGGCACGGCCACGCTGCTCGACTACTGGGCGCCCTCGGAGTGAAGATCCCGTGACGGTGACGCGGGGCCCGGCATCCCACCGGGCCCCGGCCGACCGGGACTACTCGACGTGCGTGTCCGCCGCCTCGACCTCTTCGCGGGTGACGCCCAGCAGGTACAGGACGGTGTCCAGGAACGGCACGTTCACCGCCGTGTGCGCCGCCTGGCGTACGACGGGCTTGGCGTTGAAGGCGACGCCGAGACCGGCCGCGTTCAGCATGTCCAGATCGTTCGCGCCGTCACCGATCGCCACGGTCTGCGAGAGCGGCACCCCCGCCTCCGCGGCGAACCGGCGCAGCAGCCGCGCCTTGCCCGCGCGGTCCACGATCTCGCCGGTGACCCGGCCGGTCAGCTTGCCGTCGACGATCTCCAGCGTGTTGGCCTGGGCGAAGTCCAGCCCGAGCCGCCCCTTCAGATCGTCGGTGACCTGGGTGAAACCGCCGGAGACGACGCCCACCTGGTAGCCGAGCCGCTTGAGGGTGCGGATCAGAGTGCGCGCGCCCGGCGTCAGCCGCACCTCCGCGCGCACCTTCTCCACGACCGAGGCGTCCAGTCCCTCCAGCAGTGCCACACGCGCGTGCAGCGACTGCTCGAAGTCGAGCTCGCCGCGCATCGCCGCCGCGGTCACATCGGCGACCTTCTCCTCACAGCCGGCGTGCGCGGCGAAGAGCTCGATCACCTCGTCCTGGATCAGGGTGGAGTCCACGTCCATCACGACGAGCCGCTGGGCGCGCCGGTGCAGGCCCGCCGCCACCACGGCCACGTCGACGCCGAGCGCCGCGGCCTCGGTGACCAGGGCCGTGCGCAGCGGTTCCGTCTCCACGCCGGAGACGGCGAACTCGACGGCGGTGACGGGGTACTTGGCGAGCCGGAAGATACGGTCGATGTTGCCGCCGACCTTGGTGATCCGGGCGGCGACGGCGGCTGTGGCCTCCGCCGTCAGCGGATGACCGAGCACGGTGACGAGGGAGCGGCCGAGGCCACGGGGCCGGTTGTCGCCGATGCCGGAGATGATCTCCGCCTGCATCTTCATCGACTCCGCCCAGCTGTGGACGGTCTTGCGCAGCTCCCCCTCCATCCCTTGCGGCGGCTCGGTCACGAGCGCGCACAGCACCATCCGTCCCCGCGTGACGACCTGCTCGATGTCGACCACGTCGACGGAGTAGGCGGCGAGGGTGTCGAAGAGACCTGCCGTGATGCCCGGCCTGTCCTTGCCGAAGATCTTGACGAGGAGAGTCGGGACGTCGGAGGACGTGATCTGTGAAGCGTTCATGGTGGTATCCACCGTATCCGGGACGCCGTGCCCACCGCCGCCGAGGTCCGCCTGACGGACAGGGAACTCCAGGCGTCGTGCGGGTGACGTCGAGTGAGCCGCGAGCGGGTGTCGAGGCCACCCCGACCGGTCACTCCTCCGGTGACGAAGAGGACCCCGGTGACGAAGAGGACCCCGGTGGGGGAGAGGACCGCGGTGGGGGAGGAGGCGGTGGCGGCCGGCAGTAGCCCGGCGAACGCTCCTCGGAGTCGTCCCTCCGGTTCGGCGAGCGCGGCGGAGCGCCGATCGGCCCGATCACCGTCGGAGCGTTGTGGAGACCGTCCCCCGGACGCGCGTCCCCCGGCTCCCGCAGATGTTTCGGCATCCGCAGATACGGATTCGTCGCCGGGTCGGGCGGCCGGTACGGCGCACCCGGGACGTACGGCCCGGCCGGACCGCCCGCCGCCGAGCCGGCCCCGCCGGACCCCGGCCCGGGCCCGCTCCGGGACGGGAGAGCCGCGGCCGCCACGCCCTCCGCCCGGGCCGATACCGACGCCCGTCCCCCCGCCGCTCCGGTCGCCCAGGCCAGAAGCGCGCCGACGGCTCCCGCCGCCCCGCCCCACACCGCGCCGAGGAGCAGCGCCATGCCGAGGCGGCCGTGCAGGTCGATGCCGGCCCCGAAGGCGTCGAAGCCGAGCACCGACAGGGAGGCGTCCACGGAGACACCCGTCAGCCAGGCGAGCAGCGGCGACGCCACCGCCGTCGCGGCACCCAACGGCAGCGCGCACCGCGCGACGAAGCCGGCCAACCCCGGCTCACGGCCGACCGCACCCCGCCGCACCGGAGTCCGTACCGCAGTCAACACCCCCGCCAACAGCATCATCGCCGCCGCGGCGACCCCCAACAGCCAGACGCGGGAGTCCAGTTCGGCCAGACGTCCCAGTGTCACCGGCTGGTCGGTGCGCACGGCGAGCAAGTCGTCCAGCGGGTCCGGCAGTACGTGCGTCAGCGCGCCCGTCGCGCGGCCGTCCCAGGGGACGAGCAGGCCCAGTCCGACGCCCAGCCACACCCCGTTCGGGGCGCCGAGCAGCGCCGCTCCGGCGATCCGCTTCGGATGGTCGTCGTCGGCCGCCGCGTACGCCGCCGCCGCGAACCCGGCCGCCACGGCGACCAGCAGCACCGTCACGACGGCGGACACCGCGGGCCGCACCACCCGGTGCACCGCCTCCCATCCGCGAGGCAGCGGCGCACGGCGCGAGGCCAGGAGGGCGATCAGCAGCACCCCCGCCGACCAGCCCGACGCGCCGAGCAGCGTCGGCACGGTGTCGACGGTGAAGCCCACCGCCGCCCGCGCGTCGACAAGATCGCCGAGCCGGTCCGGCAACAGCCCGCCGACGCCGCCCGGATCGCCGAGGTCCCCCAGCCCGGGGATCGTGACGCCGCCCCCGCCGCCCGAGCCCCCGCCTCCGCCGGACACGTCGTCCAGCCCCAGGGACGATCCGTCGAAGGTGATGACGTCGTGCCCCGCCCAGGCCAGTCCGCCCATCGTCGCCACGAACAGCGCGACCACCGACCCCGCCCGCGCGACGAGTTCGGCCGGCGCGATCACAGCCCCCGCGGTGCGCAGCGACCGCAGGAAGAACCACGACAGCAGCAGCGCCCCGACCAGGCTCACGCCCAGTGGCGTGATCTCGATGGCCGTCGTCGCCTGCGCGCCCGTCAGCCCGAACGCGGACACATCGCCCGACGGCGTCACCGAGCCGCCCGCCCCGAGCGCCACGACCGCCGCCGTCATCGGGCCCAGCGAACCCGCCGCGTCCGCCCCCAGCAGACTCAGTCCGAGCGCCGCCGCGCCCGCCATCGCGATCAACGCCCAACTCACCGCGGCGACCGCGCACACCAGCACATCCGCCCAGGGCACGCCCACGCCACGCTCCCCGCCCCGGCCGTCTCCCTCGCCCCGGCCGTTTCCCCCGCCCCGGCCATTCCCCTCGCTCCGGCCGTTCCCCTCGTTCCGGACTCCGTCGTTCCCGACTCCGCTGCGGGCACTCATACAGACCCCCCGACCCGCGGCGAACCGCGGCGCGGCGGCGAAGATCGCCGCTTCCGTCCCCCCTCGCGTGCGTTTACCACTCTCCGGCCCGGTTTCAACCCCGTCAACGGCACGTGCCGTTACCCGTCCGTGCGGTCTTCACAAGGCCCGACTTTCGGACAAGGGGCACCGCCTGAAATAGTTCCCGACGATGTTCGACATCCCTAGACTCCCTGCGACGGGGGTAACTCGGGGGACTACTCAGTGGGGCATGGAGTGCCGGAACTCGTACTGGAATTGAACGGACGCACCTGGACGCTCGATCCGTCCAGGAACTACACCCTCGGACGTGATCCGCAGGGCGACATCGTCCTCGACGACGCCAGGGTCTCCTGGCGGCACGCCACGGTCAGCTTCAACGGCCGCGGTTGGGTCCTGGAGGACCACGGCAGCACCAACGGCACGTACGTGCAGGGCCGGCGGGTCCAGCAGGTGGACGTCGGCCCCGGCTCGGCGGTGCACCTGGGCAACGCCACCGACGGGCCGCGCCTGAACCTCTCCGGAGCGGCGGACCCCGTCGCCCAGCCTCAACAGCAGCCCTACGCCGCCCAGTCGGCGAACGCCGGCTGGTCCCAGCCGGCTCCGCCCCAGCCGCAGGCCGACTGGCCGCAGCCGCAGCCGCAGCCGCAGCAGGCGCAGCAGCCCGCGCCGCACGTCCCGCAGCAGCCGGGACCCAGCGAGCCCTACGTGTCCAAGGAGGCCGGCGACGGCGCGGGGGCGCCGCCGGTCTACGGCGACCGCAGCCCGACCACGTTCCACCAGTTCTCCTTCGGCCGTGTCATGCGCATCGGCCGCGCCCTGGAGAACGACCTCGTCGTCTCCGACCTCCAGGTCTCCCGCAACCACGCCGAGTTCCACTCGACGCCCGACGGCCGCATGGAGATCCGCGACCTCGGCTCCCACAACGGCACGTACGTCAACGGCCAGCCGATCGCCAAGGGCGCATCGCAACTGCTCGGCCCGACCGACGTCGTGGGCGTCGGCCACTCGACGTTCCGGATCGTCGGCGACCGGCTCGAGGAGTTCGTCGACACCGGCGCCGTCTCCTTCTCCGCCCGGCACCTGACCGTCACGGTCGACGGCGGCAAGCAGATCCTGAAGGACGTCTCCTTCGGCGTCCCGGAGAAGTCCCTGGTCGCGGTCATCGGCCCGTCCGGGTCCGGCAAGTCGACGCTGCTCAAGGCGCTGACCGGCTACCGGCCCGCCAACGAGGGCGACGTCCTCTACGACAACCGCAACCTGTACAAGCAGTTCGCGGAGCTGCGCCAGCGCATCGGTCTGGTCCCGCAGGACGACATCCTGCACAAGGAGCTGACCGTCAAGAAGGCCCTCAAGTACGCGGCCAAGCTGCGCTTCCCGGCCGACACCACGGCCGCCGAGCGCGAGGCCCGCATCGACGAGGTGCTGCGCGAGCTGAAGCTGGACATCCACAAGGAGAAGAAGGTCACCTCCCTGTCCGGCGGCCAGCGCAAGCGCGTCTCGGTGGCCCTGGAACTGCTGACCAAGCCGTCGCTGATCTTCCTGGACGAGCCGACCTCCGGCCTCGACCCGGGCATGGACCGCGATGTCATGAAGCTGCTGCGCGACCTCGCCGACGACGGCCGCACGGTCCTCGTCGTCACCCACTCCGTGGCCGAGCTCGCCCTGTGCGACAAGCTGCTGGTGATGGCCCCGGGCGGCGCGGTCGCCTACTTCGGCCCGCCGGAGGAGGCGCTGAACTTCTTCGGTTACGACACCTGGGCCGACGTCTTCTCCGCCTTCGAGAACTACCGCGACTACGACTGGGCCGGCCGCTGGAAGGGCTCGCAGCACTACCAGATGTACGCCGCGGACATCGACGCGATCGCGCCGCAGTCCGTACAGGTGCCGCCGATGCAGGCGATGAAGCCGCCGAAGCCGCAGGGCTGGATGTCGCAGTTCGTCACACTGGTGCGCCGCTACACCTCGGTGATCGCCTCCGACAAGGGCTTCCTGGCGCTGATGGTGATCCTTCCGGCGGTCCTGGGCGCGGTGAGCCTGCTGATCGACCCGGACCGGGGGCTGCTGCCCAACCCGGTCAACCCCCGCAGCGGCCGGATCGTCCCCAACGGCACGGCCACCACCGTCCTGCTGATCCTCGCGGTCGGGGCCTGCTTCGCCGGCGCGGCCAACTCCGTGCGTGAGCTGATCAAGGAGCGGGTGATCTACGAGCGGGAGCGTGCGACCGGCCTCTCCCGTTCCGCGTACCTGATGTCCAAGGTGTTCGTGCTGGGCATGATCACCGTGCTGCAGGGCCTGCTGGTCGGCGTCATCGGCCTGTCCAGCCGGGAGATCCCGCAGGAGGGCCTGGTCCTCGGCAAGCTCACGCTGCTGGAGCTCTCCCTGCCGATCATGGCCCTGGGCTTCACGTCGATGATGTTCGGCCTGATCATCTCGGCGCTGGTGAAGACCGCCGAGAAGACCATGCCGCTGCTGGTGATGTTCGCGATCATCCAGGTCGTCTTCACGGGCTGCCTGTTCGCCCTGCACGGCTCGATCGGCGCCAACGAGTTCTCGTACCTGATGCCGTCGCGCTGGGCGGTCGGCGCCGCGGGCGCCACGCTGGACTTCAACCGGATCAGCCCGCCGGAGACGCCCGGCGACAACGACCCGCTGTGGGAGCACACCGTCGGCGCGTGGAGCCTGGACATGGCCGCCCTGATCGCCCTCGGCGTGATCTGCGGGTTCTTCGTGTCCCGCTTCCTGCGCCGGCACGAGCCCGAGGTCATGCGCAAGTAGCGTCGCCGCGGGCCGCGCCCGTACGACGCCCGAGGGCGGCACCCCGGTCCGGGAGGCCGCCCTTCCGCGTGTCCGGGTGGGGGATCAGTACGCGCTGTCGACGTTGTCCATGGAGCCGTACTTGTCGGCCGCGTAGTTGCACGCGGCGGTGATGTTGGCGACCGGGTCGTAGATGTTCCAGGAGGTGCCCGGGACGTGGTAGGCCGCGAAGGTCGGCGGGATCACCTGCAGCAGGCCCTTCGACGGGATGCCGTTGATGGCGTTGATGTCCCAGTTGTTGATCGCCTTCGGGTTCCCGGAGGACTCGCGCATCACGTTGCGGTGGATGCCGCTGTAGGAGCCGGGGATGCCGTGCTTCTTCATGATGTCGAGCGACTCGCGGATCCAGCCGTCGAGGTTGTCGGAGTAGCTCTTGGCGGCGACCTTCTTCACGGCGACCTGCTGGACGGCGACGCGCTGCACGGAACGGCTCGCCGCGGCGCGCTCGGCCGCACGCTTGGCCGCACGCTCGGCGGCGGCCTTCTTCTCGGCGGCAGCGGCGGCCGCCTTCTTCTTCGCCACGGAGGCAGCGGCGGCGGCCTTCTTCGCGGCCGCCGCGTCCGCGGCCGCCTTCTTCTTCGCCTCGATCGCCTGGACCTTCAGGCTGGCGCCGGCCAGCTGGTCGGTCACACCGGCCTTGACGTCCCGCACGGGCTCGGAGCGGTAGGCGACCTGGGACAGGGGAGCGGCGTCCGTCGTGGTCGTGTGCGCGTCGGCCGGGACCACCGAGAAGGCGATGGCGGCGGCCCCGAGCGTGGCGACACCGGCGATCGCGATCTTGTGAGTGTTCTTGGGCATGCGGAAGGACCTCTTCGAATAGACGGGAGGTCGCTCTTTCGTCCGACGGCGGACACGGGTGCTTTTCCGGCACGAACGCCGCGGTCCGAAACCCGCGGCGCTGAGCGACGAGAGCAATTCTTAGCGGCCGCAAAATCCGGTGGCAAAGGTGTGACGTACGATCCCCGGTAGTGGATCAGGGAAGGGCAAAACGGGACAGACCAACACGTCTGTCCCGTTCGGAGGGGGGCGGTTTGTGTCCTATTGACTTTCGTACGTGATGTGCGCCCTATGTGCGGGCTCACACGGCCCCTCGATCGTTCTCACCGATAGTTGCGGCAGCAATGCTCTGTGTGAGTGCGCCGGTCTGCTTCACGGCCCGTCCGCGCCGCCCGTCCCCGGCAGGAGGAGGTGCACATCGCCGAACTCGTGCCACAGATACCGCCCCCGCACCGCCTGCGCGTACCCGCGCTCCAGCGCGGCCCGCCCCGCCACCGCCTCCAGCATCAGCAGATGCGAGGCCTCCGGCTCGTGCAGCCCGGTCAGCAGGGCGTCCACCGCCCGCACTCCCCGCTCCGGAGTGACGACGAGATCCGTCCACCCCTCCCGCGCGCGTACGACCCCGTCCGCCCCGACCGCCGACTCCACGGCCCGCACGGCCGTGGTCCCCACGGCGATCACCCGGCAGCCGGCGGCCCGCGCCGCGCCGATCGCCCGCGCCGACGCCTCGGACACCGCGAACCGCTCCGGATACGGAGGCTCGTGCGACTCCGCCGAGGCCACCCCCGTGTGCAGCGTCACCGGCGCGAACCCCACACCACGGCTCACCAGCTCCGCCACCAGCCGCGCCGTGAACGGCCGCGCCGCACTCGGCATCTCCGCACTGCCCGCCCCGTCCGCCGAAGGCAACGCGAACACCGTCTGGTACGCCGACAACGGCTGGTCCCGCTCCGTGTACCCGTACCGGATCGGACGCCCGTGCTCCCGCAGCAGCCCCGGCACCGCCCCACCCGACACCCGCGCCCACCACAGCCGCCCGCTGCCCCCGCTCAGCGGCTCCTCCAGCACCAGCCCCGCACCGCCCGGCAGCCCCACCCGCACCCCCGCCGGCCCGCCCGCACGCGCACGCGTGGTCCCCTTCCCGTCCGGGTCCCGCAGCTCGACCGCCCACCGGCCGTCGTCGCCCCGGGTGGAGAAGTGCACCACCACGCGCGCGGACCCGATCGACCCGTCCACCGCCGCCGCCAGCGTGGGAGAGGTGTTCACCACCAGCAGATCCCCGGCCCGCAGCATCGACGGAAGCTCACGGAACGCGTGATGCGTCACCTCGGCGCCCCGCGACACCAGCAGCCGTACGTCGTCCCGCCCCCACCCCGGCCCGCGCCGCTCGGCCGGCACCCGCGCCGACCTCCCCGCCGAAAGCCCGCCCGGCGCCCGCACGGCCGACGACATCACCGCACCTCCAGCAGCGCCGGCGCCGCGTACCGGCCGCTCGCCGGCCGCTCCTCGACCAGCCGCAGGAAGGCCGGCGCCACGACGCCCGGCTCCGGCCGCGCGTCCCCGTCCCCCGGCACGGCCGCCGCGTACAGGTCGGTGGCCATGTCCCCCGGATCCACCGCCCACACCCGCAGCCCCGGCTCCTCCGCCGCGAGCACCGCCGCGAGCTGGTCCAGGGCCGCCTTCGACGCCCCGTAACCGCCCCACGTCGCATACGCCTCGGCCGCCGCGTCCGAACTGACCGCGATCACCGCCCCGGCCGGCGCCGCCCGCAGCAGCGGCAGCGCCTCCTGCACCAGACCCAGCGCCGCCACCACGTTCACCTCCAGCGCCCGCCGCAGCCCGTCCAGGGCCAGCTCCTCCAGCCGCACCAGCGGCTCGGCGCCCAGCGCGCTCGCGTTGCTCACCAGCAGATCGCAGCCCCCCAGCCCCCAGGCCGCTGCCACCAGCGCCGAGCGGTGCCCCGCGTCCACGACGTCCCCCGCGAGCGCCTCCACCCTCGTCCCATGCACCGCGACCGCCGCCGCCGTCTCCTTCAGCACCTCCGCGTTCCTGGCGTCCAGCACCAGATCCCAGCCCCGCGCGGCCAGCGCCTCGGCCAGCGCCCGCCCCAGCCCCTTCGACGCCCCCGTGATGATCGCTACCGGCATGACAACCGTCCCCTCGTCCGAACCGCCGCACGGCGGTCCCCTCACGCTAGGAACGCGCACACCCCCACCGCCTCGGCCGTCGGACCGGTGCCACCGGGACCCTTCGTCGTACGCCCCGGCACCCGGGCCCCGCGATCCACGTCCACGAGAGAGGGACCCCGGTCCTAGGTCCGCGGTCCTACCCCGGTGCGTCACAGGCCCGATCCGCGCTGTCACACCCCGCCGGTACCGTGAGGACATGAGTCAAGGCCCCCGGTCCGGCCTCGCCGCGGTGAGCTCCGCGCTGCTGGCCATGAGCAGGCACCTGGAGGTGCGCGACGTCCTCAAGACGATCGTCGCCTCCGCCCGCGAGCTGCTCGACGCGCAGTACGCCGCGCTCGGCGTCCCGGACGACCACGGCGGCTTCGCCCAGTTCGTCGTCGACGGCGTCAGCGAGGAGCAGTGGAAGGCCATCGGCCCTCTGCCCCGCCAGCACGGCATCCTCGCCGCCATGCTGCACCAGGCCCGCCCCGAGCGACTCGCCGACGTCCGCGAGGACCCCCGCTTCGAGGGCTGGCCCGCCGCCCACCCCGACATGTCCGACTTCCTGGGCCTGCCCATCCGCGACGGCGACGAGATCATCGGCGCCCTCTTCCTGGCCAACAAACTGCGCCCGGAAAGCACGGACTCCTCGAACCGGCAGTGCGAGAGCGGCTGCGGCTTCACCGAGGACGACGAGGAACTCCTGTCCATCCTCGCCCAGCACGCCGCGATCGCCCTCACCAACGCCCGCCTCTACGAGCGCAGCCGCGAACTGACCATCGCCGAGGAACGCTCCCGGCTCGCCCACGAGTTGCACGACGCGGTCAGCCAGAAGCTGTTCTCCCTGCGCCTGACGGCCCAGGCCGCCGCCGCCCTCGTCGACCGCGACCCCTCCCGCGCCAAAGGCGAACTCCAGCAGGTCACCGCGCTCGCCGCCGAGGCCGCCGACGAACTGCGCGCCGCCGTGGTGGAGTTGCGCCCCGCCGCACTGGACGAGGACGGCCTCGTCGCCACCCTGCGCACCCACGCCCAGGTCCTCGACCGTGCCCACACCGCGCGCGTCACCTTCACCAGCCGAGGCGTCCGCGCCCTGCCCGCCGCACAGGAGGAGGCCCTGCTGCGCGTGGCCCAGGAGGCGCTGCACAACGCCCTGCGCCACTCCGGGGCCGACCACGTCGACGTCACCCTCCACAAACGCGGCCCCGACACGGTGCTGCGCATAACCGACGACGGCGAGGGCTTCGACCCCACCACGGTCCGCCGGGCCGGCCGCCACCTCGGCCTGGTGTCGATGCGGGACCGGGCCGGCGGGATCGGCGGCAGCCTGACGGTGGATTCGGCGCCCGGGAAGGGCACCACGATCGAGATGGAGGCCCCCGGTGGCTGACCCAATCAAGGTGCTGCTCGTCGACGACCACCAGGTCGTCCGCCGCGGACTGCGCACGTTCCTCGAGGTGCAGGACGACATCGAAGTCGTCGGCGAGGCCTCCGACGGCGCCGAAGGCGTCGCCCGCGCCGAGGAGTTGAGGCCCGACGTCGTGCTGATGGACGTCAAGATGCCCGGCATGGACGGTGTGGAGGCGCTGCGCACCCTCCGCGAACTCGACAACCCCGCGCGCGTGCTGATCGTCACCAGCTTCACCGAACAGCGCACGGTGGTCCCCGCCCTGCGCGCCGGCGCCGCCGGATACGTCTACAAGGACGTGGACCCCGACGCGCTGGCCGGCGCGATCCGCTCCGTCCACGCCGGGCACATCCTGCTCCAGCCGGAGGTCGCAGGCGCGCTCCTGTCCCAGGAGGAAGCCAACTCAGGCCAGGGCAGGGGAGGTTCGCTCACCGAGCGGGAGCGAGAGGTGCTGGGCCTGATAGCGGACGGCCGCTCCAACCGCGAGATCGCCCGCGCCCTGGTGCTCTCGGAGAAGACGGTCAAGACCCACGTCTCGAACATCCTGATGAAGCTCGACCTCGCCGACCGCACCCAGGCCGCCCTGTGGGCCGTACGCCACGGAATGGCCGGCTGACAGCCGCGTCACCGGCCCGAACCCCGGCTCACCTCACCCCCCACGTCTCCCCGACGGAGTTGTACGCGGCGACCTGCGCCCGCCGGGCCGTCCGCTCCACCGGCCGCAACGCCTCCCCCCGCGCCGCCATCTCGGAAGCGCTCACCGCACCCCCCTCCCCCCGCTGCTGAGCCAGAGACACCAGCAACGACACCCGCTGCGCCAACTCCAGCACCCGCACCGCCCGAGGCGGATATCCGGGCGCCAGCACCTCACGCCCCCGCTCCGCCCGCGCCCGGTACGCGTCGATCGCCGCCTCCGCCACCGGCCCCGACCCCGCCACGTCCAACCGCGACAGCGCAGCCGTCGCCTCCCGCAACGCCTCCGCCAACTCCCGCTCCGCCTCACCCAGCGACGGAACATCCGCCGGCGGCGCCTCCCGCACCGCGAGGCAGTGCCACACCACCTCGACATGCACATCGCCCGAAGGCCCGGCCTCGAACACCTCGGGCACCAGCCCGAACGCCGCCCCGTGACACACCACCGCCTCCCGCGCCTCCAACGCCCGCACGTTGAACTCCGGCGGCCCGCTCAACCCCAGCGGATGCCCCGGCGCCGGCAGAGCCAGCCGCAGACCCCGCACCCCCAGCGCCCGCAGCCGCCCCAGCGCCAGCGTGAGCCCCACGGGCGCCCCCTCGCCGGGCAGCCCCTCCACCCGGTGCACGGCGTCCTCCCCGACGATGGCGAGCACGGCGTCGTCCGGCGAGACAAGTCCGGCCAAAAGGGCATTTCCCCAAGCGGCAAGGCGACCAGAGCGCGGTTCCGAAAGCATCCCCCCACCCTAGGCGCACCGATCGAGACCCATCCCGGCGTCGCCCGGAACCGTCGGAAGGGCCCAAGGACCGGACCGAGGGGACGGGTCCCCCGACCGGTGGCGTAGATTTTCCCGGAGGGCCGCGCCCACCCGCGCGCGGCGGTCCGAGCCACAGGCGTACGCGACGACCGAGTCCGGCCACACTGCAAGGGGAGACAACGCGCTCATGAGCGATGTTCTGGAGCTTCAGGACGTATCCGTGGTCCGCGAGGGCCGGGCTCTCGTGGACCAGGTCTCCTGGTCGGTCAAGGAGGGCGAGCGCTGGGTCATCCTCGGCCCCAACGGAGCCGGCAAGACGACCCTGCTGAACGTCGCCTCCAGCTACCTCTACCCGAGCAAGGGCACCGCCACCATCCTCGGCGAGACCCTCGGCACCCCCGGCACCGACGTCTTCGAGCTGCGCCCCCGCATCGGCATGGCCGGCATCGCCATGGCCGACAAGCTGCCCAAGAGCCAGACCGTCCTGCAGACCGTCCTCACCGCCGCCTACGGCATGACGGCCGGCTGGCAGGAGGAGTACGAGGCCATCGACGAGCAGCGCGCCCGCGCCTTCCTCGACCGCCTCGGCATGAGCGACTACCTGGAGCGCAGGTTCGGCACCCTCTCCGAGGGCGAGCGCAAGCGCGCCCTCATCGCCCGCGCCCTGATGACCGACCCGGAGCTGCTCCTCCTCGACGAGCCCGCCGCCGGCCTCGACCTCGGCGGCCGCGAGGACCTCGTACGCCGCCTCGGCCGCCTCGCCCGCGACCCCATCGCCCCCTCGATGATCATGGTCACGCACCACGTCGAGGAGATCGCCCCCGGCTTCACCCACGTCCTCATGATCCGCCAGGGCAAGGTCCTCGCCGCCGGCCCGGTCGAGCTGGAGCTCACCTCCCGCAACCTCTCCCACTGCTTCGGCCTGCCCCTCGTCGTGGAACAGGTCGGCGACCGCTGGACCGCCCAGGGCCTCCCGATGTCCTGACCCCGCCCCGCGGACGGCACATCCCGGCGACCGCCCCCCTTCGCGCCCTGTCGGCAGCGGGACCCTCGGTCCTACGATGAGCGCGTGAACGACATCGACGCGTGGGTGTGGTGGCTCGTCGGCGCGGCAGCGCTGGGCATTCCGCTCGTGGTGACCGCGATGCCGGAGTTCGGCATGTTCGCGGCCGGCGCCGTCGCGGCCGCGGTCGCCGCGGCACTGGGCTTCGGCGCCGTCACCCAAGTCCTCGTGTTCGTCGCGGTGTCCGTCGCCCTCATCGCCGTAGTCCGCCCCATCGCGAACCGGCACCGCACCCAGCGGCCCCAATTCGCCAGCGGAGTGGACGCGTTGCGCGGAAAGCAAGCCGTCGTCCTGGAACGCGTCGACGGCTCGGGCGGACGCGTCAAGCTCGCCGGGGAGGTCTGGTCGGCCCGCGCGCTCGACACGGACCGCGCCTACGAGGTCGGACAGGAGGTCGACGTCGTGGAGATCGAGGGGGCCACGGCGATCGTCATCTGACCTTGCACAACTCCCGCACCACGTAAGTGAACCGAACGCCCCACGAGCCACACGACGGTCTGTCAGACTCGACCAGCAAGATCTTCGACAAGCATAAGATCTTCCAGAAGCGCCGAGGCGGAGAAGGGTACGGGGAACGCGATGGAACCGGTCATCATCGTCCTGATCATCCTGGTGGTGTTGGTCTTCATCGCCCTGATCAAGACGATCCAGGTCATCCCGCAGGCGAGCGCCGCCATCGTCGAGCGCTTCGGCCGCTACACGCGGACGCTCAACGCGGGCCTCAACATCGTCGTCCCGTTCATCGACACCATCCGCAACCGCATCGACCTGCGCGAACAGGTCGTGCCCTTCCCGCCCCAGCCGGTGATCACCCAGGACAACCTGGTGGTCAACATCGACACGGTCATCTACTACCAGGTCACCGACGCCCGGGCCGCCACCTACGAAGTCGCCAGCTACATCCAGGCGATCGAGCAGCTCACCGTCACCACACTGCGCAACATCATCGGCGGCATGGACCTCGAACGCACCCTGACCTCCCGCGAGGAGATCAACGCGGCCCTGCGCGGCGTCCTCGACGAAGCGACCGGCAAGTGGGGCATCCGCGTCAACCGCGTCGAGCTCAAGGCCATCGAACCGCCCACCTCCATCCAGGACTCGATGGAGAAGCAGATGCGCGCCGACCGCGACAAGCGCGCCGCGATCCTCACCGCCGAGGGCACCCGCCAGGCGGCCATCCTCACCGCCGAGGGCGAGAAGCAGTCCCAGATCCTGCGCGCGGAGGGCGAGGCCAAGGCCGCCGCTCTGCGCGCCGAAGGCGAGGCCCAGGCCGTCCGCACCGTCTTCGAGGCTATCCACGCCGGCGACCCGGACCAGAAGCTGCTCTCCTACCAGTACCTCCAGATGCTCCCGAAGATCGCCGAGGGCGACGCCAACAAGCTCTGGATCGTCCCCAGCGAGATCGGCGACGCCCTCAAGGGCCTCTCTGGCGCCATGGGCAACTTCGGCAACCTCGGAGGCGGTTCGAGCAGCGGCGGCAATGGCGGCAGCACGGAGAAGCGGATCCCGGAACGCCGCGAGAAGCCGTCGATCGACTGACGGCGCCCTCCCTCAGGACCCGCAGGGCGACATACCTAAGCCGCGTCCACGGACAACCACTCCGGCAACGCGGCCAGGTCCTCCTGCCCCAGCGCCAGCAACATGGCGTCCTGCGGCGAGGGTTCGAACGGCTCCCGCAGCAACGGCATCCCCGCCTGCTCCGGAGTCCGGTCCGCTTTACGGTGGTTGTCCTCCGCGCACGAGGCGACCGTGTTCAGCCACGAGTCCCGCCCACCCTGCGCCCGCGGCACCACGTGGTCCACGGTCGTCGCCCGCCGCCCGCAGTACGCGCACCGGTGCCGGTCCCTGACCAGCACACCCCGCCTCGACCACGGAGCTTGTCTTCGGAACGGCACCCGCACGAACCTGCACAGCCGGATCACCCGGGGCGCCGGTATGTCGACCGCGGCTCCACGCATCCGCAGTTCGGGGTGGGCCTGCTCGACGACGGCCTTGTCCTGAAGCACGAGAACGACGGCTCGGTTCAACGTCACCGTCGACAGCGGCTCGAAGCTCGCGTTCAGTACCAGCGTGTCCCGCATACCAGCCCACCTCCTGTGTGCACCGGCCCACCCCCTGGCGGGCTGGGATCAACTCTGGCCGGGCACGCCGAGATGGACAACGCAATATCTGCTGCTCCGACGCGGGGTGACCCTCGCGACCCCCGGCAACAAAAATGCCCGCCTCTGATCAATTCCAAGACCAGAGGCGGGCAAACGTTGAATGAACGATGACGAGGGTCAGTCCCCGGCGGAAACCTCGTACTCACCGATCAGCTGGGCCCGCGCGATCGTGTGGAAGCGCAGGTTGAAGCCGACGGCGGCCGGCGACGCGTCGGAGTCCGGCCCCAGCTTCTCCTGGTCCACCGCGTACACCGTGAACACGTACCGATGGGGACCGTCCCCGGGCGGCGGAGCGGCCCCGACGAACTCCTTGGTACCGGCGTCGTTGCGCGCGTGGACGGCGCCCTCCGGCAGCCCCTCGAACTTGCCGCTGCCCGCACCGACCGGCAGCTCCGTCACCGAGGCCGGAAGGTCGAAGACGACCCAGTGCCAGAACCCGCTCCCCGTCGGAGCGTCGGGGTCGTAGCAGGTCACAGCGAAGCTCTTGGTCTCCGGCGGGAAGCCCTCCCACCGCAGGTGCGGCGAGGTGTTCCCCGCCGCCTGGACCTGAGCACTCCTGAGCGTCGCGCCTTCCACGACATCCTCGCTGGCCACCGTGAACGACGGCACGGGCGGGTGGAAGTCGTGGGGCAGCGGCCGCCGCTTGAGCTCGGTCACCTCGGTACCTCCTGAATCGGTTCTGGAGTCAGTAGTTCCGTTCCGTGCCGAGCCTAGAACAGGCTAGAACCAGTTGCGCTTGCTGCCGACCTCCGAGAGCCACTGGTTGAGGTACGCCGCCCAGTCGGTCCCCTGGTAGTCGTGCAGCCCCACCTGGAAGGAACGGAACGTGTCGCTGCCCTCGCTGAACAGCCCGGGCTTCTTGTCCATCTCCAGCACGACGTCCATGGCGTGCGCGTCGGCCACGAAGCTCAGCTCGACCTGGTTCAGCCCCCGGTACTGCGCCGGCGGATAGAACTCGATCTCCTGATAGAAGGGCAGCTTCTGCCGGGTACCCCGGATCACGCCGCGCTCGAGGTCCGCGCTCTTGAACCGGAAGCCCAGCTGGATGAAGGCGTCCAGGATCGCCTTCTGCGCCGGAAGCGGGTGCACGTTGATCGGGTCCAGGTCACCGGAGTCCACGGCCCGGGCGATCTCCAGCTCGGTCGTCACCCCGATGTTCATCCCCCGCAGCGCCTGACCGTCGATCATCGTGACCGGCGTCTCCCACGGGATCTCCAGCCCGAACGGCACCGCGTGCACCGCGCCGGCCTGCAGCTCGAACGCCCCGCCCAGCCGCTGCTTGGTGAACTCGATGTCCTGCTTGTACTCCTGGTCGCCGCTCTCCACCTCGACCTTGGCCTGCAGACCGACCGACAGCCCCTCGATCTGCTGGTTGACGGAGCCGCCCTGGATCCGCACCTCGCCCTGGACGACGCCGCCCGGAACGACGTTGGCCTCGGTCAGCACCGTTTCCACGGAAGCACCGCCGGCACCGAGACTCGCGAGCAGCTTCTTGAACGCCATGACTCTCCCTTTACGACCTACGACCTCTGTGACGGGATCCCTGATCCCTACCAACGCGATCCAGCCGCGGTCGGTTCCGCGATCCCACCCTGGCAAGCCGAGTGCCCGCTGACCACCCCGACGCACCCACCCGTCTGCACTACGCTCGGAGGGCATGATCGCGACCCCCGACCGTACGCCCCTGCCCCGGTCATTCTTCGACCGCCCCGTCCTGGAAGTCGCCCCCGACCTCCTCGGCCGCCTCCTCGTCCGCACGACGCCGGACGGTCCGATCACCCTGCGCCTCACGGAGGTCGAGGCCTACGACGGCCCGAACGACCCCGGCTCCCACGCCTATCGCGGCCGCACGGCCCGCAACGACACGATGTTCGGCCCACCCGGACACGTGTACGTCTACTTCACCTATGGCATGTGGCACTGCATGAACCTTGTGTGCGGTCCCGAGGGGCGGGCGAGCGCGGTTCTGCTTCGGGCCGGCGAGATCGTCGAGGGGGCCGAGCCGGTGCGCAAACGTCGGCTCTCGGCCCGCAACGACAACGAACTCGCCAAAGGCCCCGCCCGCCTGGCGACAGCTCTGGACGTCGACCGGTCCCTCGACGGCGCGGACGCCTGCACCGCCGCGGACACCCCTTTGCGCGTCCTGGCGGGTACGCCCGTGGCGTCCGACCAGGTGCGCAACGGCCCCCGCACCGGAGTCTCCGGCGACGGAGCCGTCCACCCCTGGCGTTACTGGGTAGCTGACGACCCGACGGTGAGCCCGTACCGGGCCCATGTCCCCAGGCGCCGACGAAGTTGACGCGCCTTGGGCCGGGGCGTAATGTAGCCCGAGCCGCTTGACCCGGTTACGGCGTTCGCCAGTAGCTGGAAGCGGCCAACCCACTACCTACGACGCCCCTCAGCGGGGTCGAATTCGTCATGTCCGCATGCCTGAATTCGAACTCGATTGAACTCGATTATGAGTTGGCGAGGGGATCGGCTAACGTAGTGAATGTCGAAAGGCCGACAGGCGAAAGCTGAAAGCCCGAAGACAAACCCGCCGACTGGGAATCGGACACCGAAAGGGTCTGATAGAGTCGGAAACGCAAGACCGAAGGGAAGCGCCCGGAGGAAAGCCTGAGAGAGTCTCTCGGGTAAGTACAAAGGAAGCGTCCGTTCCTTGAGAACTCAACAGCGTGCCAAAAATCAACGCCAGATATGTTGATACCCCGTCTGCGGCAGTGATAGCCGT
>NZ_JBIWPF010000002.1:480380-554586 GCF_044768125.1 Streptomyces sp. NPDC101166 | reverse complement strand
GGCCGGTGTGGATGGACACCGGCCGGCCCGCCGCACGTCCGCTCGCACGCCGTGCGACCCGGACCGGCGCGCGCAAGCCTCCTTCAGAGCTCCGAACAGAAGTGGAGCCCGGCTCGCGGCGTCCGGCACGCACGCTCGCCGCGTTGCCGGAAGCCCCCGGTAGCTCCGCCACGAGGAGCTTCCGGCGCCTAGCGATCGCACGCACCGGACGCCGCGAGCTGATCGGACTCCACTTTTGTCCGGAGCTCTCAGGAAGCCGCGCGCTCCAGCGAGGCCAGCACCCGAACCCCCCGGTCGGCCCGGGTGTCGAGCCCGGGCAGCAGCCCCGGCACGGCGATGCTCGGCAACACATGGGACCACATCACCGCCAGCCGCTCCCCGAGGTCCGCCCGGTCCGTGAGCGCCCGTGACATCAACTGGATGCCGGTGAAGGAGCCCACCAGCAGCTCGACCGTCGCTCCCGGCCGCACCGTGGGCAGCAACTCGCCCTGTTCGCCAGCTTGTTCGAGCAACTCGGCCAACCGGCGGGTCCATTGCAGGAACGGCTCGCCGCGGTCCATCCCGGACGGCGTCTCCTGGTCCACCGCGAGCCGCATGCTGCCCCTCAACAAGGCGTTGTCGAGCAGTCGTTGGCCCACGACGAACGTCATGTCGACGATCTCCTGGAGCCTGCACGGCTGCGGCGGGACCGCCCCGAAAGGCACCTGCTCGTCGAGGACCGCCTGCGCCAGCGCCTCCTTCGACGGGAAGTGGAAGTACAAGGCGCCTTTGGTGACGTCGGCGCGCTCCAGGACCATCGCGATGGTGGTGGAGGCGTAGCCGTATTCGTCGAAGACCGCGCCGGCCGCTTCCAGGATCGCTCTCCGCGTCCTGATAGCGCGCTCCTGTCTTGCCATAACAGCCCCTTCACGGCGGCGAGTTGGCCTCACCCGCGATCGCGCGCGGGCGCGGCCCGTCCTTGGGATGCCGTCGACTGATCTCATTGAAAACAAACCGGTCGCCTCGTACTCTAACGCTCGACGAAGCGGACGGATCTCCGTCTGCCGTGGCCTTTCCGGGGGAAGAGAGATGACTCGACCGCGGCAGCTCGCCGACGCTCCGTCCCTCACGGCGACCGTCGCCCGGCAACTGGTGCACCGCGCCGCCGTCGCGGAGACGTTCCTCACCGGCTGGCGGCGCACCGGAACCGACCACTTCTCGGTCTCGGCCCAGTGGCCGCGCGTCCACGCCGTGCACGTGTCCTGCGACCGGTCGGCCTACGATCCGCTGCTCGTCGTCGAAACCGTCCGTCAGAGCGGCACCCTGGTCGCGCACACCGAGTACGACGTGCCCCTGGACCATCAGTTCGTGCTCCAGGAGTTCCGGATCGCCACCGTAGCAGGGAAGTTGCGCGTCGGCCCGCTGCCCGCCGAGCCGGAGGTCGAACTGGCCTTCACCGACGTCCGGTACCGGGGCCGGCGCCCCGCCGCGGTGCGTTACAGCGCGCGCGTCCTGCGCGACGGCGAATCCGTCGCCACCGCCGACGTCGCCTTCAGCTCCGTCAGCGCATCCGTCTACCGCAGGCTGCGCGGCGGCCGCACCCCGGACAGCGTGGCCACCGTTCCCGTCCCTGAGGCGGTGCCCGCCGCCGGCGTCGGCCGCGCTCTGGCCGCGGACGTCGTCCTGGCCGGAGCGGGGAGCCGGGGCCGCTGGCAACTGCGAGTGGATACCGCACACCCCGTTTTCTTCGACCATCCGCTCGACCATGTGCCGGGCATGCTCCTGCTGGAGGCGGCCCGCCAGGCGGCCCGTCTGCACACCGGTGCCGAACGCCCCCCGGTGGCCTACCGGGCGCGCTTCCACCAGTACGCCGAGCTGGACGAACCTGTCTGGATAGAGGCCCGGGACGGACCCGGGGGCGGGGTGCAAGTGGTCGGCGTACAAGGGGAGTCGGCGGTCTTTGACTGTCTGGTGGGCACCGCGGCGCGGTGAGTTATGGTGTACAGGAGGTAAGAAACAAACGGCATGACCCGTTCTTTAGAGCCAGGAGTGCCAGGCGATGGCGAGGCAGTTACGCGCCGAACAGACCCGCGCGACGATCATCAGGGCCGCGGCCGAGCTCTTCGACCGGCACGGCTACGAGTCGACCAGCCTCAGTGACATCGTCGAGCACGCCCGTGTCACCAAGGGCGCGCTCTACTTCCACTTCGCGGCCAAGGAGGACCTCGCCCACGCCATCCTGGAGCTGCAGTCCGAGGCCTCCCGCCGGGTCGCCGGCGAGATCGACGACCGGGGCTGCTCCTCCCTGGAAGCGCTGATGCGTCTCACCTTCGGCATGGCGAGGCTCTCCGTCGAGGGACCGATCACCCGCGCCGGCCTGCGGCTCGCCACCTCAGGCGTCGCGATCCGGCCGCCCCTGCCGCACCCCTTCGCGGAATGGCTGGACCTGGTCACCCGGCGGCTCGTCGGCGCGGTCAGAGAGGCCGACATCCATCCGGACGTCGACGTCGACGCCGTCGCCCACTCCCTGGTCTGCTTCTTCGTCGGCACCCGGGTCGTCGGCCGCTCCCGCGAACCGGCCGCCCGCCTCCCGCGCCGCACGGCCGAGATGTGGCACGTGCTGATCCGGGGCCTGGTCCCTGTCCCGCGCCGTCCCCGCTACCTGACCCTGGCGGCCCGCCTGGAGCACGAGGTCATGGCCGTCATGTGAGCCGGCGGCCGCGATACCGTGATCGGTATGTCCGATGACGACGTCCCGCCCGTGATCCTCGGAGACACGCCCGGCTCCTTCCCGCACGGCGTGCTGGCCGAGCGGCATCCCGCGATCATCCGACAGGTTTGCGAGGCGTTCCCCTACGATCCCGGGGTGCGCGGCGCGCTGGACGCGCTGCTGGAGAGCTGCGCCGGCGGCGTCGTCCCGCCACTGCCCGAGGACGCCCACGACCGGGAGCGCTGGCGGGGCTGGGGGCTCGACGCTCACACCGGGCGCTCCTGGCACGACATCCCGTGGCTGTGGGCGGAGAGTTACTTCTACCGGCAACTCCTGCAAGCTGTCGGCTACTTCGGCGACGGCCCCTGGCAGGGCGTCGATCCGTTCCGTCCGTTCAAGCTGGCCGAGCTCGACGCGCCCGAGACCGGTCAGGAGCTGGCCGCGCTCGACGGCCTGGCCACCCGCCCGGCCGACGAGCGGGCCCGGGCCCTGCTGCACGGCTCGCTCTGGGGGAACCGCGCGGACCTCGGCTTCCGCCTCTCCGACGCGGACGCGCGGCACCGGGCCGCGGCGCCCGGACTGGTCGCCGACGACAGCGAGGCCCTCTGGTCGCTGCTGCCCGCCTCCTCGGACGCCTCCGGCACCCTGTGCCTGGTCGCCGACAACGCGGGCCGCGAACTCGTGCCCGACCTCCTCCTCGCCGCCCACCTCCTCGCCCACGGGCGGATCGGGCGGGTCGTCCTGTACGTCAAGCCGTACCCCTACTACGTCTCCGACGCCACCACCGCCGACGTCGTCGACGCGCTGCGCACGCTGACCGCGGCCCCGGGCGAGGCCGCCGCGTACGGCCGCCGGCTGTGGGCCGCTATGTCCGACGGCTCCCTCGCGCTGCGGGCCCACCCCTTCGCCGCCGCGCCGCTGCCCTACGGGGAGATGCCCGGCGACCTGTGTGCGGAGTTCGCCGCCGCCACCCTCACGATCATGAAGGGCGACCTCAACTACCGCCGCTTGGTGGGCGACCGGCTCTGGCCGCCCACGACCCCCTTCGCGGAGGTCACCGCCCACTTCCCCGGCCCGGTGGTCGCCCTGCGCACATTGAAGTCGGATGTGATCACGGGCCTGTCGGCCGCGACCGAGGAGGCCCTGAACGCCGCGGAGGGGCAGCGCTGGCGCACCGCCGGGACCCGTGCGCTGATCCAGGCCAGGACCTGACCGGCCACGCGCCGCACCTCACGAGGCCCCGGATCGTCAGCAGTTCCGCCCGGTTCACGCGATGGTGTGACCGTGCGCCGCCCCGCGGATGGCTGTCGGAGCTCGCGGGTAGGGCCCGGCCATGACGCAGCCGTTCGAACTCCCGGACTTCTACATGCCGTATCCCGCGCGGCTCAACCCGCACGTCGACGAGGCACGCGCCCATTCGACGCGGTGGGCGCGCGAGATGGGCATGCTGGAGGGTTCCGGGATCTGGGAGCAGGCCGACCTGGAGGCGCACGACTACGGCCTGCTGTGCGCCTACACCCACCCCGACTGCGACGGCCCCGCCCTGTCGCTGATCACCGACTGGTACGTGTGGGTCTTCTTCTTCGACGACCACTTCCTCGACATGTTCAAACGCACCCCGGACCGGGCCGCCGGAAAGGCCCACCTGGACCGGCTGCCGCTGTTCATGCCGCTCGACCTCGCCGCGCCCGTGCCCGAGCCGCGCAACCCGGTCGAGGCCGGACTCGCCGACCTGTGGAGGCGGACCGTCCCGGTGATGTCCGCCGACTGGCGCCGCCGCTTCGCCGTCGCCACCGAGCACCTGCTCAACGAGTCGATGTGGGAGCTGTCCAACATCAACGAGGGGCGGATCGCCAACCCCGTCGAGTACATCGAGATGCGCCGCAAAGTGGGCGGCGCCCCCTGGTCGGCCGGTCTCGTCGAGTACGCGACCGCCGAAGTCCCCGCCTCCGTGGCCGGGTCCCGGCCCCTGCGCGTGCTGATGGAGACCTTCTCCGACGGCGTCCATCTGCGCAACGACCTGTTCTCCTACCAGCGCGAGGTCGAGGACGAGGGCGAGAACAGCAATGGCGTGCTCGTTCTGGAGACGTTCTTCGGCTGCACCACCCAGCAGGCCGCCGACACCGTCAACGACATCCTCACCTCCCGCCTCCACCAGTTCGAGCACACCGCGCTCACCGAAGTGCCCGCACTCGCCCTGGAGTCGGGTCTCAGGCCCGACGAGGTCGCCGCGATCGCCGCCTACACCAAAGGACTTCAGGACTGGCAGTCCGGCGGCCACGAGTGGCATCTGCGCTCCAGCCGCTACATGAACCAGGGCGCCGCCGCCTCCGCTCCGCCCTGGCAGCGGCTCACCGGCCCCGGCACCTCCGCCGCCGACGTCGGCGCGCTGCTCGCCTCGGCCGCCAGGCAGCGGCTGCGCGCCCACGGGCACCTGCCGTACGAGAAGGTCGGACCGTCCCGGCTGCCCGACTTCCACATGCCGTTCCAGGTGGAGCTGAGCCCGCACCTCGATGCGGCCCGGCACCGCCTCGTGGAGTGGTCGCGCCGCATGGGCGTGCTGTCCGAAGGGGTCTGGGACGAGGACAAGCTCGCCTCCTGTGACCTCGCGCTCTGTTCGGCGGGACTGGACCCCGACGCCACGCCCGAGGCGCTCGACCTCAGCGCCGCATGGCTCGCGTTCGGCACCTACGGCGACGACTACTACCCGCTCGTCTACGGCCACCGCCGCGACCTGGCCGCCGCCCGGCTGACCACGGCCCGCCTCTCCGCGTGCATGCCCGTCGAGGGCGACGCGCCGGCCGTCGTCCCCGTCAACGCCATGGAACGCGCGCTGATCGACCTGTGGGGGCGCACCACCGCGGAGATGGACGCCGAGCAGCGGCGCACCCTGAGAGGGGCGGTCGACGCGATGACCGAGAGCTGGGTGTGGGAGTTGTCCAACCAGCTCCAGAACCGTGTCCCCGACCCGGTCGACTACCTGGAGATGCGCCGCGCCACCTTCGGCTCCGACCTCACCCTCAGCCTGTGCCGTATGGGTCACGGGCCCGCCGTGGCGCCGGAGATCTACCGCAGCGGCCCCGTCCGCTCGCTGGAGAACGCGGCGATCGACTACGCCTGCCTCGTCAACGACGTCTTCTCGTACCAGAAGGAGATCGAGTACGAGGGGGAGATCCACAACGCGATCCTCGTCGTGCAGAACTTCTTCGGCTGCGACTACCCGACCGCCCTCGGCGTCGTCCACGATCTGATGACCCAGCGCATGCGGCAGTTCGAGCACGTCGTGGAGCATGAACTGCCCGTCCTCTACGACGACTTCGATCTCCCGGCGGAGGGCCGGGCCGCCATGGACGGTTATGTGGCCGACCTGGAGAACTGGCTGGCGGGGATTCTGAACTGGCACCGCGAGGTCGACCGTTACAAAGCCGCCTATCTGATGCGGCGTTCCCACGGCTTCCTCCCGGACCGCGCGCCGGCCCTGCCGGCCGTGCCGGTCGGCTGAGCGAGCCGGGCGGAGGCGAAATGGAGCAGATCGTGTTGCGTCCCAGGCCACTTCCCGGTCAGGAGGCCGGCGAAGGCGGCGGTGAGGGCGGTGCGGACACCGGGGCGGGTGCGGACGGCGGTGTCGACCACCGGCCTCACGCCTGCGGTCACCCGGGCCGGCGGACGACGTCCCTGCTGTGCGGCCTGTTCGCCGGGGCGGTCCTGGTCCTGTCCGGCGTGGCCCTCGGCGCGCTCGGGACGAGCGTGGTGGCGATGAAGGAGCTGGGGGAACTGCGGGACCAGGTCGCGCGGGAGGCGTCGCAGGTTCCGGGCGCGCCGGACGGGGACGGGAAGCCGGGCGTCCTGTCCGCGCCGGTCGGCTCCAAGTCGTCGGGCGGCAACGGGACTTCGGTCTCCGCCTGGGACGACGCGCGCTCCACTCTGGGGCTCGAAGTCGTGGACGGGGGGAAGCGGGGCGCCCGAGTCGTCGCCGTCCATGTCCCGGGCCCCGGTTACACGGCCGGTCTGGTCCGCGGGGACGTGCTGTTGACGTTCGGCCGGACCCGGATCGACTCGGCGACGGATCTCGCCCGGGCGGTCGAACGGGCCGGACCGGGGCGGAAGGTCGACATGACGGTACGTCACCGCAGCGGTGCGCAACAGCGGTTGTCGGTGGTCCTCGGCGTGGTGGTCTGATCCGGGAGGGGCGTCAGGCGACCGTACGGAAGTGGCTGGTGAGTCTGCGGTCGTCGTCCAGGACGTGGAAGGCGAGCCCGACCGGCGCGTCCCGGTCGGCGATCGGCTCGCCTTCCCAGGGCAGCCGCAGCGTCCACGTCACTCCCGGCCCCACGATCAGCGGACGCCCGGCGAAGGCGGTCGCGGCCGGGGTGTGGGCGTGGCCGGTGATGATCCCGGCGATCTCCGGCCGGCGTTCCAGCAGGGCGGCGAGCCGGCCGGGGTCGCCCAGCCGGAAGGAGTCGGGGAGAGGGTGGTGCACGGCCACGGGCGGGTGGTGGAAGGCGAGCAGCGCGGGCAGGTCTGCGCCCAGTTCGTCGAGGGTCTCCTCGATCCAGCCGTAGGTCTCGTCCGTGAGCGCGCCGTCGTCCTCGCCCGGGATGCTGGAGTCGCACATCAGCACGGCGGCGTCGTCGAAGACATGGACGCTGTCGACCGGCCCCTCGTGGGCAGGGCGGCCGAGGAGGGCCTTGCGATAGGGCGCGCGGCTGTCGTGGTTGCCCGGGCAGGTCAGCACCGGGAAGGGCGCTGTGCCGTCGCGCAGCCCGAGGATGCGGGCCGCCTCCTCGTACTCGGCCTCCGCCCCGTGGTCGGCGATGTCACCGGTGACCAGCAGGGCGTCCACCCGGCCCGGCAGGGACCAGAGCCGGTCCCGCACCCGCTCGGCGCGTTCGGTGGCCCGCGCGCTTCCGTCCAGGTGCAGATCACTGATGTGGGCGAGTACGAGCACGGCGGTCGGCCTCCAGGGAGAAGGGGGAGCACTGCGGCTGATGGACTGTTAATGCTGTGAACGGATCTAACCATTAGCTCTAATGGAAGTGCAATCCCCAACCGTTAGCCTGATGGGTCAGGGCGTGCGGTGGGCGCGGAGTGAGAGGGGTGACGTGCGGGAACCGGTGTGAATCGGCTCGCGCGGCCCCCGCTGTGCGGGCAGGATGCTGCCCGTAGCCACACGTCCTTCGCCAGCTCCCCAGGGAGGCCCGGATGACCGGCCGTACGCCCGCGCCCTTCACCGCCGACGACTACCGGGCCCGCATGGCGCGGGCCGCCCGCGCGGCAGTCGACGCCGGCCTCGCCGCACTGCTCGTGGCGCCGGGTCCCGATCTCGTCTGGCTCACCGGCTACGCGCCTCCCGCCGCCACCGAGCGGCTCACCCTGCTCGTCCTCGCCCCCGGCCGCGAGCCCGTCCTCGTCGTGCCCAGCCTGGAGGCCCCCGACGCCGCGAAGGCGGTCGGCGCGCCCGCGTTCGACCTGCGGGACTGGACCGACGGCAAGGACCCCTACGCCGTCACCGCCGCGTTGCTCGACACGCGCGGCCGGTTCGGCGTCAGCGACAACGCCTGGGCGATGCATCTGCTCGGCCTGCAGAAGGCGCTGCCGGACACCTCCTACGCCGCCCTCACCGAGGCCTTGCCCATGCTGCGGGCCGTCAAGGACACGGCGGAAGTGGACCTGATGGCGGCCGCGGGAGCGGCTGCGGACGCGACGTTCGAGGAGATCCGGAAGGTTCCCTTCGCCGGCCGGCGCGAGTCCGACGTCGGGGCCGACCTCGCGGACCTGCTGCGGCGGTTCGGGCACTCCCAGGTCGACTTCACCATCGTCGCCTCCGGGCCGAACGGCGCGAACCCGCACCACGAGGTGGGCGAGCGCGTCATCGAGCGCGGCGACATGGTCGTCCTCGACTTCGGCGGCCTGAAGGACGGCTACGGCTCCGACACCTCGCGCACCGTCCACGTCGGCGAACCCACCGACGAGGAACGCCGGGTCCACGACCTGGTGCGCGAGGCCCAGGAGGCGGGCTTCCGGGCGGTGCGGCCCGGCGTCCCGTGCCAGGAGGTCGACCGTGCCGCCCGCGCGGTCATCGCCGGCGCCGGGTACGGCGAGTACTTCATCCACCGCACCGGCCACGGCATCGGTGTCACCACGCACGAGCCGCCGTACATGATCGAGGGCGAGGAGCAGCCCCTCGTGCCCGGCATGTGCTTCTCCGTGGAGCCCGGCGTCTACCTGCCAGGCCGGTTCGGGGTGCGCATCGAGGACATCGTCACGGTGACGCAGGACGGCGGCCGCCGGCTCAACGACACCACCCGCGAACTGGTCATAGTGGACTGAAGGCTCCCGTGGCATCCCCGGCATCCACCCCGAACGGCGACGGCGCGACCATGACCCAGGCACCCACCCCCACCGCGGACACCGTCCGCCGACTGGTCCTCGCGCTCCTCAAGGAGAGCGAGGAGGACGGCGGGACCCGGGGAGGCGGCGCGGGCGGACCCGCCGGGCCCGAGGTGCGACCCGTGCGGCCCGCCGCCGACGGCGGGGCCCGGACCTGGTGGGTCGGCTCCCGCCACGTGCTGCGGCTCGCCGCCGACCGTGAGGCCGCCGACCGCAGGCGGCGCGAGCTGCGGCTGCGCGACCTCGTCCGCCCGCACCTGCCGGTCGCCGTGCCGGTCAGCGTCGCGCACGGCGACTGGTCCCCGGGCCTGCCCTACACCCTGGACGTCCGGCTGCCGGGCGGCACCGGCGAGGAGCACGACGTGTCGGCCGTCGGCGAGGCCGACCTCGCCGGGCTGCTCGGCGGTCTGCGCGAGGTCCCGGCCCGGCAGGCCGAGGCCCTCGGCGTGCCGCGCACCGCCCCGCGCTCCCTGGAGGCGCTGCGCCGCATGGCCGTCGCCGCCGCCGGACGCCTCGCCCGCGCCGACGAGTTCGACCCCGCCCGGCTGAACCAGCTGACCCCGGCCGGCGCGGCCCAGCTCGCCGCCCAGCCCGCCACCGCCGTCCTCGTCCACCACGCGCTGACCGGCGAGCACCTCGTGGTCAGCCCCGACGGCAGGGTGCGCGGTGTCCTCGACTGGTCCCGGACGGTCCTCGGGGACCCCGCCGAGGACATCGCCACTCTCGCCCTCGCCGTCGGTTCCGGCGCCGCCGTCCGCGCCGCCACCCTCACCGGCTACGGCGCCCGCCCCTGCCTGCGCGGCCTGTGGCTGGCCCGCTGTGACACCGTCCTGCGCCTCGCCGACCGACTCGACGGCCGCTCCGCCGCCCCCCTGCCCCTGCTGCGCACCCGGCTCCGCAGGGCCTGGGAGGCGATCCTGCTGGAACGCGTGACCGAGCTGAGAGAGGACGACGACGGCAGCGACCCGGAGCTCTGACCGGCGCCCGAAGCCACCGCCTCAGTCCTGCTCCAGCACCACGCACGCCTCCCCGGGCACCTGCAGCAGCCCGTCCGGGCCCGGGGCCTCGACCGGCTCCCAGGCCGCCAGCACCCGGGCGGGGCGGGTGCCCAGGGGGATGGCCGCCGGGTCCTTGCCGAGATTGACCGCCACCCGGACGTCGCCCCGGCGGAAGGCCAGCCAGCGGGCCCGCGCGTCATGGGCGACCTTGAGGTCGGCCAGGTCGGGGTCGGTCAGATCGGCCTGCTCGTGCCGCAGCGCGATCAGCCGGCGGTACCACTCCAGCACGCGTGCGTGGGGCTCGCGGTCCGGCTCCGACCAGTCCAGGCAGGAACGCTCGCGCGTCGCCGGGTCCTGCGGGTCGGGCACGTCCTCCTCGGCCCAGCCGTGCGCGGCGAACTCCCTGCGCCTGCCGCGCCGTACGGCCTCCGCGAGCTCGGGGTCGGTGTGGTCGGTGAAGAACTGCCAGGGCGTGCCGGCCGCCCACTCCTCGCCCATGAACAGCATCGGCGTGAACGGGGACGTAAGGATCAGTGCGGCCGCGCAGGCCAGCAGGCCGGGGGAGAGCGAGGCCGACAGCCGGTCGCCCTGGGCGCGGTTGCCCACCTGGTCGTGGGTCTGGCCGTACCCGAGGAGCCGGTGCCCGGGCAGCCTGGTCCGGTCCAGCGGCCGGCCGTGGTGGCGGCCCCGGAAGCTGGAGTACGTGCCGTCGTGGAAATAGCCGCCGGTCAGGGTCTTGGCGAGCGCCGCGAACGGGTCGCGCGCGAAGTCGGCGTAGTAGCCCTGGGACTCGCCGGTCAGGGCGGTGTGCAGGGCGTGGTGGAAGTCGTCGTTCCACTGCGCGTGCAGGCCCAGGCCGCCCTCCCGGCGAGGCGTGATCAGCCGGGGGTCGTTCAGGTCGGACTCGGCGATCAGGAACAGCGGCCGGCCCGTCTCCGCGGCTAGCGCGTCCACCGACTCCGCCAGCTCCTCCAGGAACGGGTACGCGCGTGTGTCGGCCAGCGCGTGCACCGCGTCCAGACGCAGCCCGTCCAGCCGGTAGTCGCGCAGCCACGCCAGCGCGCTGCCCAGCAGGAACGCGCGGACCTCGTCCGAACCGGGCGCGTCCAGGTTGACGGCTGAGCCCCACGGCGTGTGATGGGTGTCCGTGAAGTACGGGCCGAAGGCCGGCAGGTGGTTCCCGGACGGCCCCAGATGGTTGTGCACGACGTCCAGGACGACGCCGAGGCCGAGCTCGTGCGCCCGGTCCACGAACCGCATCAGCGCCTGAGGCCCGCCGTAGGGCTCGTGCACCGCCCACAGCGACACGCCCTCGTAGCCCCAGCCGTGCCGGCCGGGGAAAGGGCACAGCGGCATCAACTCGACGTGCGTGACACCGAGTTCGACGAGATGCCTGAGCCGGTCCGCGGCCGCGTCCAGGGTGCCCTCGGGCGTGTACGTGCCCACGTGCAGCTCGTAGAGGACCGCGCCCGCCAGCGGACGGCCCGCCCACCGCGCACGCCACGTGTGGCGGCCGTGGTCGACGACCGCGCTCAGCCCGTCGGGGCCGTCCGGCTGACGGCGGGAGCGCGGATCGGGCAGCACGGGCCCGTCGTCCACCGCGAAGCCGTAGCGGGCGCCGTCGGCGGCCTCCGCCTCACCGGTCCACCAGCCCGCCCGGTCCGGATCGCGTTCCAACGCGCGCGTGACCCCGTCGCACTGGAGCGTCACACGTTCGGCCTGCGGTGCCCACACCTCGAACTGCACGGACGGTCCCCTTCGTCTGCTCACCGGGATGTAGCCGGTCCCATCGTGCTCCAAACGGGATCAATCCGCTTTCGGAACGCTCCGCTTGCCCGAAGGTGTCGCGACGCGGGCGCCGGAACGGGCGTGCGCGGCTGTCGTTCTCCCGTTTTCTGGACACCCGGGGTCCGCTGACCGACAATCACGAGCGTGACGTCGTCCTTCGAGTTCAACACCTCGCCCGCCCGGCTCTCGGACGCGGAGCGCGACCGGGCGCTGAAGGAGCTCCGCGACGGCGTCGCGCTGGGCCGGCTGTCGCACGACACGTTCATCCGCCGCATGGAGCTGGCGCTCGCCGCCCGCCGTTCCGACGAGCTCGTCGCCCTCACCGCCGACCTGCCCAAGGAGAGCCGCTTCTCCCGCGTCGTCTTCGGCGCCGTCGAGGCGGTCTCCGGCTTCGGCGTCCGGCTGCGCCGCGCCTGGCAGGCCGAGCGGCTGCCCAAGCTGCTGCTGCCGCACCCCGACACCGCGTACGCCCTGCGCATCGGCAGGGACCCGGTGAACGGCCTGCGGCTGCACCACGAGAGCGTCTCGCGCGTGCACGCCGAGCTCAGACGCCAGGGCGGCATGTGGGTCCTGCGCGACCTGGGCTCCACCAACGGCACGACCGTCAACGGCCGCCGCGTCATCGGCGCGGCCGTCGTCCGGGAGGGCGACATGGTCGCCTTCGGCCGCATGGCCTTCCGCCTCTCGACGACCTGACCCCGGCGTCCCGCCGGGCCACCCGCCGCCGCACGATCGGGTGAGCGGGACTGGGGAACCGGGCCCGTCGTGCCGATGCACCGGGCATGAACCCCCTTCCTACGCCGCACCTGATGGCCGCCCTCCCCGGCGCGGCCGCCCTGCTGCTCTCCATCGGCGCCGTCACCCCCGCCGAGGCCGGCATCCCCGGCGACTGGCGTCAACTGCCCGTCGGTGAGGGCGACTACGAGAAGCCCTACGACGACGTCCCGGAGTCCGCCGTGCCCGGCCTGCCGTAGACGACCGCGCGCCCTGCCGCCCCGTCACCGGTGCCGTGCTCACCGCGCCGCGCCCTCGCGCGCGTGCAGGGCCGCCGCCACGACCGTCCGGGACTGGTGCTCGACCTGGTGCTCCAACGGCACCCAGCGCGCGCGGAAGCGTTCCGCGAAGGTGCCGCTCCAGGTCTCGACGAGGCGCCCCAGACGCGGAGCGGCGCGGTCGTCGGACTCCCGCAGGACCCGCCACAGCATGGCCGCGGCCCGCAGCGGCAGCCGGCGGGCGAAGGCGTCCACGCTGCCCACGTACGCCATCGAGGTGCCCGCCGGCGCGGTGTGGACCCAGTCCGAGGCCAGGCCCGGCGTCAGCTCCAGCGTCCAGCGGGCCGCCCTCAGCAGCGGCCCGTCGACGCCCTCGAGGCGCGGCAGCGCGTCCGCGAGCAGCAGCTGGACCTCGGCCGCGTCCCGCAGCAGCCGGTCCGCCAGACGCCGTATCGCCGCCGCCGGGGCCGGATGCGGCGCGGGGTCGTCCACCAGGTCGCTCGCCCACATCGGCACCTCCACGACCGCCGTCAGACCGCCGTAGCGGTGCGCGTGGTACCAGGTGCTGTGCCGGGCGTCGTCCGGCAGGCTCGGGTACGCCGCACGCGCCCCAGGGCCGGGCATCACGTGCACGCCGGGCCCGGACGCCGGCCAGCCCGCCGCATCGGAGGGGCCCGTCTCCACCGGGATGTGCCACTGCGCCGCGGACTTGGCGAACGGCTCGGCCAGGCCCGGTATGTCCCTCGTCAACTGCACCCAGCTGCCGCCCAGGTCGGTGCCGTGCAAGGTCACCTGGAGGTAGGGCCGCAGGTCGTCGATGACACGGGTCAGCGCCCGCGTCTCGGGCGGCAGCCGGTCGGGCGGGAGCACGGCGGGCGACCACTCCGGCTGCTCCGGCCCCGCCGGCCGGAAGAACCCCCGGTGGTACTCCAGCAGGCTGCGCGGCGCGGGCGTCATATGCAGACTGGCCCCGTCGGGGTCCGCGCACAGCAGGAAGTGCCAGGACGTGCCGTCCCGCAACTCCCCCTCGCGCACCACCCGTTGCGCGACGGCGAGCAGCGTGGGGCCGCCTGTCGGCTCGTTCGCGTGCGCCCCGGCGACGACCAGCACCGCCCGCCGGGCGTGCCCCACCGAGAGCAGATGCAGAGGGCGGCCGGCTCGCGAGGTCCCCACCTGCCGCAGCGTGCACAGCCCGGGGCGTGACGCCGCCAACGCCCTTGCCCGGGACGTCAGTTGTGTCACGGTGGGGTAGCGCAGCTCCGGCAGGAGACTCACCCCCGTCATGTCCGCCCGGCCTTCGCATCCGCAGTACCCCACGGACTCCGGGCCCTGTCAAGGACGCCTCCGGGGAGCCGTCGGGGAGACACCCGGGAGCACGTTCGGGGGACCGCCGCCCCGGTCAGTCCACCCGTTCCAGCAGGGCCGCCGGCAGCCGCTCGAACAGCTCCTCCACGCGCGTGTGCCCGGTGAACTCCCGTCCCGGGGACAGGACGTCGGCCCAGCGCCCCGGCGGCAGCGTCAGCCGCGTGTCACGCCAGCCGCCCGCCTCCGCCAGCCGCAGCGACAGACGGGTCACCGCCGTCACCGCCCGGCCGGAACGCGCGAAGGCCAGGCAGTGTTCCGCGGCGGGGCCCTCGGCCGGCAGCGCCTCGTACGTCGCCGATGTGCCGAAGGCCTCCGGCCGCCGCCGGCGCAGCCGCAGCGCCGCAGCGCTCACCTGCGCCTTGACGCCCGGATCCGCCGGCGGGAACCGGACGGGACGCCGGTTGTCGGGGTCGACCAGCGCCAGGTACTCGTCCTCCGTGCCCTGGTAGACGTCCGGCACACCCGGCATCGTCAGGTGCACCAGCGCCGTGCCCAGCACGTTCGCCCGGATGTGCGGCTCCAGCGCGCCGCGCAGCGCGGCCACCCGCTCGCCCGGCGGCCCGCACGGCCCCGCCGCGACGAACGCCGCCACCGCCTCCTCGTACGACGGTCGCTGTTCCGTCCAGCTCGTGTGCAGCCCCGCCTCGCGCACGTGCTTCAGCAGCGCCTCCCGGACGCGCTCCCCGTTTGCCGGGCCGAGCCCGAACACCGTCTGCCAGGCCGCCCACGCCGTCGGCCCGTCCGGAGCGTCCTCCGCCGCGCCCGTGACCTGCTCCAGCACCCGCGCCCAGCGCCCCGGGCACTCCGACAGCACGGCCAGCGCGGCCCGTACGTCGGCGCTGCGCTTGGTGTCGTGCGTCGACACGACCGTCCCGCCGGCCGGCCAGTCACGCTGCACGCGCGCGCAGTACGCGTGGAACGCGGCCGGGGACACCCCCTGCCGGCCCGGATCGCCGCCCACCTCGTTCGCCGACAGCAGCGGCACGTACCGGTAGAACGCCGTGTCCTCCAGCGACTTGGCCCGCAGCGCGGACGCCGTCTGCGCGAACCGGGCCCGGAACTCCACGGCCGCGGGGCCCTCGCCGCGCCCCAGCACCAGGGCGCGCACCACGTCGACCGCGCCCGCCTCCTCGGGCACGGCGAAGGCGCGGCGCGCCTCCTCGGCGGCCTCCTCCGTGACGACGGCGGCCGCGTCGCCCGAGCCGTAGGGCCGGTAGACCTCCATCCGCACCAGCAGCTCCACCAGCGCCGTGCGCAGCGCCCAGGGCGCGCGGTCGCGCAGCGCGGGGTCGCAGGAGGCGGCGCACACACGCACCGCCGTGCGGGTCAGCCGGTCGAGTTCGGCGGCCAGTTCGTGCGAGAGCACCGCGTACGCCGCCCGCCGCGCGGTCGCCGGCCAGTCGCCGCCCGCATCCGGCCGAGGGGCCGCATGACGCCGGTACAGGTCCTGGAGCTCCCCGGCGCCCCCGGCGTCCGTGAACAGGCCGTCGACGTGACGCAGGGCGTCGTAGCCGGTGGTGCCGGCGACCGGCCAGGCGTCCGGGAGGCGCTCTCCGTCCGCGAGGATCTTCTCGACGACCGTCCAGCGGCCGCCGCTCGCCTCGTCGAGCCGCTCCAGGTAGCCGCCGGGGTCGGCGAGCCCGTCGGGGTGGTCGACGCGCAGGCCGTCCACCACGCCCTCGTGCAGCAGCTGGAGGATCTTGGCGTGGGTGGCCTCGAAGACCTCGGGGTCCTCCACCCGCACCCCGATCAGCTCCGAGATGCTGAAGAACCGTCGGTAGTTCAGCTCGGTCCGGGCCAGCCGCCACCACACCGGCCGGTACCACTGCGCGTCCAGCAGTTGCGGCAGGGGCAGGTCCCCGGTGCCCTCGCGCAGCGGGAAGACGTGGTCGTAGTAGCGCAGCAGGTCCCCGTCGACGCGCAGCTCGTCCAGCACGTCGCCCAGCGGTCCGCCGAGCACCGGCAGCAGCACCTGGCCGCCCTGGGCCTCCCAGTCGACGTCGAACCAGCGCGCGTACGGCGACTTCGGGCCCTCCCGCAGCACCTCCCACAGGGCGCGGTTGTGGGCCGGGGCCATGGCCATGTGGTTCGGGACGATGTCCACGACCAGCCCGAGCCCGTGCTCCCGCGCCGTGCGCGAGAGGTCCCGCAGTCCCTCCTCGCCGCCCAACTCCTCGCGCACGCGCGTGTGGTCCACCACGTCGTACCCGTGCGGCGAGCCCGGCACCGCCTCCAGCACGGGCGACAGGTGCAGATGCGACACCCCGAGCGAGGCCAGGTACGGCACGGCCGCGGCGGCGGCGCCGAACGGGAACCGGGGCTGGAGCTGAAGGCGATAGGTGGCCGTGGGCACGACGGGTCCGACACGCTCAGAGGTCATGAAACCCTACGTACCCTCTCGAACCCCTTTCCTGACACCCCGAGCCGCCCGAACAGACGGAGCGGGCGGGACCCCGGGGCCCCGCCCGCCCCACGCGGCCTGAGGGGCCCCGCCGGCCCTGCTCTCAGGCCGGCCGCTGGAGGACCGTCATGCTGCGGTCCGGCAGGGTGAGCCGGTCGCCGGCGGCGACCTCGACGGCCTCGTCCCCCGACACGGAGGCCGGGTTCGCCGTGTCCACGACGACCCGCCACTGCCGGCCGTGGTCGACCGGGACCACGAACTCCAGCGGACGCGGAGAGGCGTTGAACATCAGCAGGAACGAGTCGTCGCTGATCCGCTCCCCGCGCGCCCCGGGCTCGGAGATCGCGTTGCCGTTGAGGAACACCGTCAGCGCCGACGCCTGCGCCGACGTCCAGTCCCGCTGGGTCATCTCCTTGCCCTCCGGAGTGAACCAGGCGATGTCCGACAGGTCGTCGTGGGTGCCCTCCACCGGCCGCCCGTGGAAGAAGCGCCGCCGCCGGAACACGGGGTGCTCCTTGCGCAGCCGCACCACCGCGCGCGTGAAGTCGAGCAGCTCGCCGCCCTCCCCGCCGGGCTCGGGCCACTCCACCCAGGCCAGCTCGCTGTCCTGGCAGTAGGCGTTGTTGTTGCCGTGCTGGGTGCGCGCCACCTCGTCCCCATGGCTGATCATCGGCACGCCCTGGGACAGCATCAGCGTGGCCAGGAAGTTGCGCATCTGCCGCGCGCGCAGCTCCAGCACCTCGGGGTCGTCGCTCTCGCCCTCCACCCCGCAGTTCCACGACCGGTTGTGGCTCTCGCCGTCGCGGTTGTCCTCCCCGTTGGCGTCGTTGTGCTTGTCGTTGTACGAAACCAGGTCGTGCAGGGTGAACCCGTCGTGGCAGGTCACGAAGTTGATCGAGGCCAGCGGGCGCCGCCCGTCGTCCTGGTAGAGGTCGGAGGAGCCGGTCAGCCGGGAGGCGAACTCCGCGAGCGTGCGCGGTTCGCCCCGCCACAGGTCCCGCACGGTGTCCCGGTACTTGCCGTTCCACTCGGTCCACAGCGGCGGGAAGTTCCCCACCTGGTAGCCGCCCTCGCCCACGTCCCACGGCTCGGCGATCAGCTTCACCTGGGAGACGATCGGGTCCTGCTGCACCAGGTCGAAGAACGACGACAGCCGGTCCACCTCGTGGAACTGCCGGGCCAGGGTCGCCGCCAGATCGAAGCGGAACCCGTCGACGTGCATGTCCGTCACCCAGTACCGCAACGAGTCCATGATCAGCTGGAGCACGTGCGGGGACCGCATGAGCAGCGAGTTCCCGGTCCCGGTGGTGTCCATGTAGTAGCGCGGGTCGTCGGCCAGCCGGTAGTACTGCGGGTTGTCCAGACCCCGGAAGGACAGCGTCGGGCCCAGGTGGTTGCCCTCGGCGGTGTGGTTGTAGACCACGTCGAGGATGACCTCGATGCCCGCCTCGTGCAGCGCCCGCACCGCCGACTTGAACTCCAGCACCTGCTGTCCGCGGTCGCCCCAGGAGGCGTACGCGTTGTGCGGGGCGAAGAAGCCGATCGTGTTGTAGCCCCAGTAGTTGTTCAGGCCCATCTCGACGAGACGGTGATCGTTGACGAACTGGTGTACGGGCATCAGCTCCAGCGCCGTGACGCCCAGCTCGGTGAGGTGTTCGAGGATCGCCGGGTGCGCGAGGGCCGCGTAGGTGCCGCGCAGTTCCTCCGGCAGCCCCGGATGGCGCATCGTGAGGCCCTTCACGTGCGCCTCGTAGATCACCGTGTGGTGGTACTCCGTACGGGGGCTGCGGTCGTCGCCCCAGTCGAAATAGGGGTTGACCACGACGGACGTCATCGTGTGGGGCGCCGAGTCGAGGTCGTTGCGCCGTTCGGGGGAGCCGAAGTGGTAGCCGTACACCTCCTCGCCCCAGCGGACCGATCCGCTGACCGCCTTCGCGTACGGGTCGAGCAGCAGCTTCGCCGAGTTGCAGCGCAGTCCGCGCTCGGGTGCGTGCGGGCCGTGCACACGGAAGCCGTACCGCTGTCCCGGCATGACGCCCGGCAGGTACGCGTGCCGCACGAAGGCGTCGCTCTCCCGCAGTTCCACCGCCGTCTCCGAGCCGTCGTCGTGCAGCAGACACAGCTCTACTCGGTCCGCGGCCTCCGTGAAGACCGCGAAGTTCGTGCCGGCGCCGTCGTACGTGGCGCCGAGGGGGTATGCCTCTCCAGGCCAGACCTGCATGGATACGACTCTTTCAGGTGTGCCGTCCCGCTGGGGGTCCCTTGCCATCGAGTCTCCCGGAAAGTACCGAAGGTAAACACCGGCGCGGCCTCTTCACCCGGCACGTCGTCCGCTTCACCCCGGTACGACAAGTACGAGCCGCAGGCCGGCGGCGAAGCCGTCTCCCCGCCGGCCCCCGGCGCGGCGAGATCTGTCGGGGGCGAGCCGGCGGGAAGGCTCCCGCCCGCCCCTGACCTGGGCGAGCCTCGGATCGCGCCGTGCCGCGCGCGGTGGTGGCCGACGGTCCGCGCGGGTCCGCCGGCAGGACCCGCCGTTCGTCCCGCGTGCCGAGAGCGTCATGAATCCGATCACTCCGGCCGCACCGGTGGGGCAGAACGCGCTCAACGGGCCGAGCAGTTGGGAAACGACCTGTGCATCCGGCTGCACCGCCGACCGCTCGCGGAGTACCCTTCCTTGATCGTTGGCAGATCGTAGGAAGAACACTGGCGCCGAGGCGCCGGGAACGACGCTGGGACCAGGGTGCCCGGGGGAGCGGAAGGCGGTACGCGGGTGGGCTCGGGAGGGCTGGAGCTGCCCCCTGGTGACGAGGGTCACGAGGGCGGCTCCTCCACAGACGTCCCTTCCGGCACGGTGTCCCTGGCCCGTCCGATGGAGGGCGCCATCGGACCGGAGCTGGACTGGGACGCCGACGCCTGGCGCGAGGTCCGCACCCGCGCCCAGCGGGCCGGCCGGGCCTACATCTGGCTGAACCTCGTCGAACAGCGGCTGCGCGCGGTCGTGTCGGCCGTGCTGCGGCCCATCTACGAACCCGTCCACGGGGACGACTGGGTGGTCGCCGCGGCCGGACCCGCCGGACAGGAATGGGTGCACCGCGCGGTCGCCGTGCGCGAAGTCAGCCGCCGCAAGGGCTACTTGCTCGACCCGGCCGACGACAACGTCATCTCCTTCCTCACGCTGCCGCAGTTGCGCGAGCTGATGGTGCAGCACTGGCCCTGCTTCGAGCCGTACCTCGACGACCGCCGCGACGTGGAACTCGCCCTGGACGAGCTGGAGGTGACCCGCAACGTCGTCTCCCGCAACCGGGCCCTGTCCGAGGCGGTCCTCGGCCAGGCCGAACGCGCCTCCGCGCGGTTGCTGGAGACGCTCGGCACGGGCGGCGACGTGCCCTCCGCGCGCCGGCTGCCCGTCGACGCGGTCGAGGACCTCGTCGGCGACCGGTACGCGGACGTGGTGGCCGTCCACCCCGACCGGGTGCGGCTGATGCGGCAGTTCCCCGCCGAGGACATCTTCGACGGCGCCCGCCGTCTCGACGCGATCGGCATCGGCCTCAACCTGCTCGTGCAGAACTTCTCGGGGCGCCGGCTGATCCGGCTCGCCGAGGCCGGCGCCCGGGTGCGGCTGCTGTTCCTCAACCCCGCCTCCAGCGCGGTGAAGCGCCGAGAGCGTGAACTCGGGATGAAGCGCGGCGAGTTGAGCCGGTCGGTGGAGATGAACATCCTGCACATGCGCCGGGTCCGCTCCCGGCTGCGCGACCCGGGAGCCTTCCAGATCCAGGTGTACGACGAGACGCCCCGCTTCACCGCCTACCTGGTCGACGGCGACGGCACCGACGGCGTGGCGGTCGTGCAGTCGTATCTGCGGCGCATGCGCGGGATGGAGGCGCCGGTGCTGGTGCTGCGCAACGGCAGCCGGGTGGTCAGATCGGGCGAGACGGATGAAGGCGGGCTTTTCGGGGCGTACCGCGAGGAGTTCGAGCTCGCCTGGGTGGATTCGCGGCCGGTGTCCTGAACCTCCCGGTTCCTCCTTCGAGTCGGCCGGGCAACCGGAATGCGGCCCTCTGATTGTCAGTGGTGCGTGCGAAGGTGGTGACCACTGGGGGAAAGCACCACCGAGAAGGGGGGCCACCATGGCCTGGCACCGAGAGCTGCTCATCGGCTTCGACCTGGAGACGACCGGCACGGATCCGCGCGAGGCGCGCATCGTCACAGGGGCCGTGATCGAGGTCAAGGGCGGGCAGGTCCTGGGCCGTCGGGAGTGGCTGGCCGATCCGGGTGTGGAGATCCCGGCCGACGCCGTCGCCGTCCACGGCATCAGCAACGAGCGGGCGGCGTCCGAGGGCCGACCGGCCGACCAGGTCGCGAACGCCATCGCGGACGTCCTCGTGACGTACTGGAAGACCGGCGTGCCGGTCGTCGCCTACAACGCGGCCTTCGATCTCTCGCTGCTGTCCGCCGAACTCAGGCGGCACGGCCTGCCGTCGCTGCGCGAGCGGCTGGGCGGCCGCGCCCCCGCCCCGGTCGTCGACCCCTACACCATCGACCGCTGGGCCGACCGCTACCGCCGGGGCAAACGCAACCTCGAAGCGGTCTGCGCCGAGTACGGCGTCGTCCTCGACGCGGCGCACGACGCCTGCGCCGACGCGCTGGCCGCGGCCCGTCTGGCCTGCGCGATAGCCGAGCGGCACTCCAAGGTCGCCGGCCTCGGCCCCGCGGAGCTGCACCTCAGGCAGATCGACTGGTACGCCGAATGGGCCGCCGACTTCCAGGCCTTCCTGCGGCGCAAGGGCGACACCGAGGCGGTGGTCGACGGGACCTGGCCGGTCAAGGAGCCCGCCGACGAGCCGGTCTGAGCGGCCGCGTCCCCGAGCGGGGCGGTCCTCAGAACGGGTACCAGCGCACCGTCTCGTCCCCGTCCCGCAGCGACGCCACCCGGCGCTCGAACTCGGCCAGGGCGGCGGGGTTGCTCGGCGCGTGCTGGGCGACCCAGGCGCAGCTCGCCGTCTCGCGCGCACCTCGCAGCACACCGCATCCCGCCCACTCCCGCACGTCCCAGCCGTAGGCGGCGGTGAAGGAGTCGTAGGCGTCCGAGGGCAGGCCGTAGCGGTCGCGGGAGAGGGACATGACGACCAGGTCGTGCTCGCGCAGGTCGGCGGAGAAGGTCTCCAGGTCCACCAGGACCGGGCCGTCCGGGCCGATGTGCACATTGCGGGGCAGGGCGTCGCCGTGGACGGGGCCGGGCGGCAGGTGCGGGGTGAGCGCGGCGGCGGCCGTCGCGAAACCGTCCCGGCGCTCGCGCAGGAAAGCGGCGTCCGCCGGGTCGATCGCGTCGCCCGCGAGCCGCAGCCAGCGCTCCACGCCGGCCAGCAGGTCGCGCGGCGGCAGGGCGAACGGGGGAGCCGGCAGGGCGTGCACCACGCGCAGGAGGCCGGCCAGATCACGCGGTTCGGCGGGCCGTACGGGGTCGGGCAGCCGGCGCCACACCGTCACCGGGTGGCCCTCGACCAGCAGGGCGCTCGGTTCGGCGGCGCGCACTGCGGGGACGCCGGCCTCCTCCAGCCAGGCCGCGACGTCCAGTTCGCGGCGGGCCCGGTCGAGGAGTTCGGCGTCGCGACCCACCTTCACCACCAGGGGGCCGGCGGCGAACACCGCGTTCTCGCCCAGGGCGAGGAGCCGCGCGTCCCCGGCCAGGCCGGGCAGCACCCCCGCCGCGGCCAGTACGCCCCGCGCGCGTGCCTCGTCCATGGTCCGCCTCCGTGTCGCTCGCGTGCCCCGTCGCCCGGCCGGCGCGCCGGCCTCAGGGCATCCGACGGCCAGTCTCGCATTCGCACAGGTGGGGGCGGATTTCAGGTGAGCGCAGGGCCGGTCAGGAGCCGTCCCTTCCCGTCGTACGGCCACACGTTGGGCACACAGCCCCGCATGCCCTTGATCTGCTGCATCATCGCGGGGGCCGGGCGGCCCGGTCCGGGGCAGTCGACGTGGCCGTGGCCGAGGAAGTGGCCGACCTCGTGGTTGATGATCAGGGCGCGGTAGGCCGTCACGTCCTTGGCGTAGACGGGCGTCGCCAGGAGCCAGCGTTTGAGGTTGACCATGACGTTGTCGGCCACGTTGCAGTTGACCTCGCCGCCGGTGTCCAGCCCGAACCGACCGCAGATCTTGTCCACGGTCCCCGGCGTCGCGACCCGTACGACGAAGTCGGTGGCGCCGCCCGACACCCGCCGGAACGCCGAGCGGCCGTCGGCGGTCCAGCCGCGACGGTCGGCGAGGACGCCCTCCACCTGCCGGGCGACATCCGCGGCGGACAGCGCGAGACCCTTCTCCACCTCGACCCGGTAGCGCAGCGCCTTTCCCTTCCCCGCCTGAGTGCCGCTGCCGCGGGCGACGACGAAGGTGCCGGGGCCGGTGGGCGGGATGACGGGCGTGGAGGGGGACGCCGCGGGTGGAGCCGTTGAGCCGGCGGCGGCCGGGCCGGACGGACGGGCGGACGGAGCGGCGGACGGGCCGGACGGCGAGGGGGTCGACGGTAACCGGTCGGTGGGCCGGACCGGTGCGGGGGAGGAGCCACGGCTCCCGGCCGCCTTCCCGCCGTCGTCCGCCCATCCGGCGACCGCGAAACCACTGGCTCCGAGGACGGTGAGCGCGGCCAGCCCCGCCCACAGCGCGCCGATGCGCCGCCGCCCGGAGGCGGGAGTGGAGCCGCCCCGACGGTGACGGCGACGGGTGGAATGTGATCGGTGCGTGCTCATGGTCGTCCAGGTTGTGATCGTGATGTGATCGAATCTGGCTCGAATGATAACGAACCAATAACGGCCCATGCTCCGCAGATCCATATGATCATCCGGTAACAGAAATCCGAACGGCGCTCCGGCGTACGGATACTGAGCCCATGTCACGCGTGCTGCTGATCGAAGACGACCGGGCCGTACGGGAAGGGGTCGCCCTCGCCCTGCGCCGCCGGAGCCATGAGGTCGCCGTCGCCGTGACCGGCGAGGAGGGGCTCGAGAGGCTGCGGTCCTTCCGGCCGGACGTCGTGGTGCTGGACCTGATGCTGCCCGGCATGCCCGGCCTGGACGTGTGCCGAGCGCTGCGCGCCCTCGACCAGACCCTGCCGATCGTCATGGCGACCGCGCGCGGCGACGACGAGGACATCGTCGTGGGACTGGAGTCCGGGGCCGACGACTACGTCGTCAAACCGGTGCAGGCACGGGTGCTGGAGGCCCGCATCCGGGCCGTGCTGCGCCGGGCCGCCGCAGCGCCCGCCGACGGCGGCATACCCAGGATCGACACCTACGGCGACCTGACCATCGATCGCGCCGGACTCTCCGTGACCTGGCAGGGCGCGCCCGTCGCGCTCGCCCCCTCCGAACTGCGCCTGCTGCTCACCCTCTCCGCCTCTCCCGGCCAGGTGTTCAGCCGGCAGCAACTCCTGGAAGCGGTCTGGGAGCACAGCTACCACGGGGACGCCCGGCTGGTGGACGCCTGTGTCAGACGACTGCGCGCCAAGATGGGCGAACCCCCGCGCGAGCCCCGCTACATCCAGACCGTGCGCGGCTTCGGCTACCGGTTCGCGTCCCGGTGAGGCGGGCCCTGCCGGCCGCCCGGCTCCACCTCCCCCACCTGCTCGGTCTGCGCACCAGGCTGGTGGTGGCCTTCACGCTCGTCGCCGCCCTCACCGCCGCCGCCACCGGTTCGCTGACCTTCCGCGAGGCGCGCACCGGAGTGCTCCAGCAGAGCCAGGACACCGTGATCAAACTGCTGCGCGACAAGGTCGACGGACTGAGCGTCGTCATCGACCTCCCGCCCGAGCAGGACGACTTGGAGGACTTCGCGGTCGAGGTGGCCTCCGTCGACCCGACCGGGGCCTGGCGCGTCCTGGTCGCCTACGGTGCGCTGCGCGCCACCTCCACCCCGAACGACCCGTTCCCCGAACTGACGCCCGCCCTGCGCGAGGCGGTGAGCTCCCGTACGGCCACCGTCTTCCAGCGGGTGCGAAGAGGCGACCACACCGCGCTCGTCGTCGGCATGCCCATCACCTACGACACGGCCGGCGGAGCGGGCGCGACCGCCAGCGGCGTGCAGGTCTATCTGACGGTGCCGCAGATCACCGAAGCGGCGTACGTCGACGCCCTGGTGGACGCGGCTGAACGGGCCACCGTGCCCGCCCTGGCGCTGGCGGTGCTGCTCGCGTTGCTCGCCGCACGCGGGGTGCTGCGCCCGGTGCGCGCCCTGCGCCACGCCACCCGCAGCATCGCCGAAGGGAAACTCGACACCCGGCTCACCGTCCATGGATCGGACGAACTCGCCGATCTGTCGCACACGTTCAACGAGACGGCCGCCGCCCTGGAGGAGTCCGTGGCCGAACTGCGCGGCATGGAGGCCCGGGCCCGCCGGTTCGCCGCCGACGTCTCCCATGAACTGCGCACTCCGCTGGCCGCCATGGCGGCGGTCACCGACGTCCTCGACGAGGACGCCGCCCGCCTCGACCCGGACACCGCCACCGCCGTCCGGCTGATCAGTCAGGAGACCGTGAAACTGGCCCGGCTGGTGGACGACTTGATGGAGATCTCCCGCTTCGACGCGGGCGCGGCGGTGGTGCACCTCGACGAGATCGACCTCGCCGAGTCGCTGTGCCGCACCCTCGCCGCCCGCGCCTGGACCGATCTGGTGGAGACCGATCTGCCGCCGCCCGGCGTTCTGCGCGGACGCGTCGACCCGCGCCGCCTCGACGTCGTCGTCGCCAATCTGGTCGGCAACGCGCTGCGGCACGGCGCCCGCCCCGTCCGGCTGTGCCTGCGGGAGCGGCACGACGCGAGCGAGAGGGGCGCGGGCGCCGGGGGGAGGATCGCCGTCATCGAGGTGCTGGACAGCGGGCCCGGCATCCCCGAGACGGTGCTGCCCCATGTCTTCGAGCGCTTCTACAAGTCCGACGCCGCCCGCACCCGCACCGAGGGCAGCGGTCTGGGCCTCGCGATCACCGCCGAGAACGTCCGGGTGCACGGCGGCGCCGTCCGCGCAGCCAACCGGCCCGAGGGCGGCGCCGTGTTCACCGTCGAGATCCCGCTGCGCCCGGAGGGGCCCTGGCCCGAGGAGAGCCGACCGTGAGATCCGTGCACCGACCCGTCCTGCTGTGCCTGCCGGCGCTGGCCGCGCTCGCCTCCTGCGGCATTCCCACGACCGGCGTGATCGAGGCGGGCGGCCCCGCGAGCGGAGTCGTGCCGCGGGCAAGCGTCTACTTCGTGGTGGACGAGGCCCTCGTCGAAGTGCCGCGCAGGACCGTCCGGCCGGTCGGCGTCGAGTCCGCCGTCGACGCCCTGCTCCGGGGCCCGACGCCGGAGGAACGCGCCCAGCGCTTCACCACACTGCTGCCGCCGGGGCGCACGACGACCCGCACGGCCGGCCCGGACCTCCTCCGGGTGCGGACGAAGGGCGTCCAGGTGACGATCGAACTGACGCGAGCGGTGGATCAGCTGAGCGAGCTGGCGGCCGCCCAGCTGATCTGCACGGTTCTCGCGGCACAGCGCGTCGCCGACCCGGGCGGCGCCCCGGCGCCGGTGACCGTCCAGGACGCGGCCGGTCACGACGTCGGCGGAACCGGCGGGAGCTGTCAGGCGGGTTGATGGACACCCGTTGTGCAGTCGTCGGCCACGCGCTCGTCATCGGGGTCCACGAAAGTCACACGGGCACCGTCCCGCTCGCAGCTCGCCCACGGCGGCGTTTCCGCCCGTGCGCCGCGCATCCTGGAGACTCAGTTGACCACCGCTCCGACCCTGGAGACCCTCGCGCCGACCCCGAGCGGCGACCCGAGCACACCCGCCCGGCCCGCGGCCGAGGGACTGGCCCGCACCCTGGCCCGTCGCTGGTGGCCGGCCGCCGCCGAGTGCGTGGTCGCCGTGGCGACGGCGCTGGGGTTCACCGCCTGGGGTGTGACGGTCGCCAACAGCCCCGTCACGCGGGTGGGTCAGGTCAGCGGGCTGTCGAACCTTCAGTTCCGGCTCGCGCTGCTCGTGCTGGTCGTGCTCGCCGTGGTGGGCTGGGCGACCGTGCGCGGGAGCGAGCGGGTGCGGGCGGTGACGGTCCGGCTGGCCGCCGCGGCCGTCGCCGGGCTGAGCACCGGGTTCATCGGCGCGGGCCAGGTCTTCGCCCTGCGCGGCACCCCCTGGCCCCTCAACGGACCCTACGCGGACAACAACCGCATCCTCGGCTGGGCGGAGCAGGTGCTGCACACCGGCTCCATGGACGCGTTCTATCCGCCGGGCGTGCCGTACATCCTGGGCTACGCGGCCAAGGCCGGCCTCTTCGACGGGCAGCCGGCCTTCGGGCTGAAGTGGCTGTTCATCGCGTTCGTCGCGCTGACCGGACCGGTCGCCTACCTGGCCTGGCGGATGTGCCTGCGGCCGCTGCCGGCGCTCGCCGTCGGTCTGCTGCCCGCGCTCCAGCAGACGCTGCCGCACAAGCCCTACAGCCCCTTCGTCCTCGTCGCCCTCGTGCCGCTCATCGCGAAGCTGCTGCTGTGGCTGCGCGCCTCGCCCCGCTTCACAGCCCGCGGGACGGCGGGACGCGGCGCCTTCCTCGGGGCCGTCTTCGGACTGCTCTTCCTCGTGTACTCCGGCTGGCACGTGTGGTCCCTGCCCGGCGTGCTCGTCGCCGTCCTCTTCTTCTTTCCGTGGCGTACGAAGCCGGTGCGGGGCTTGCTGTTCCTCGGCGGTTCGCTGGCCGGGTTCCTGCTGGTGGCGGGCACGTATCTGCGGGTGCTGCTCGGCGCGACCGGCACCCGGGACCAGTGGTGCTCAGGGTTCGCGCTGACCGAGCCCGCGTACATCGGCACCACGCCGCTCAGCAACCGGGCCTGGGACGAGCCCGGGGAGTACCCGGGCTTCGGCGAGTTCGCCGGACTGCACATCTACGCCGTGATCGTCCTGATCGGGCTCGGCGTCGCCGTCGCGCTCGGGCTGCGCAAGGCCGTCGTGGTCGCCCCGCTCGCCTGCTTCGCGAGCGCCTGGTTCATCCGGTTCTGGCTGGCCGGGCACATGGAAGCGGACCAGCAGGTCCAGCTCTTCCCCCGGACGATGCTGCAGATCCAGGTGACGCTCACGGCCCTCGCCGTCCTGGCGTGCGTCCTGGCGGCCGGAAAGCTGGCGCCGCTGGTCCGCCGGGCGGGGACCGCGCCCGCACGGCAGTTCCCCGCCGTCGGAGCGCTGCTCGCCCTGGCTCTGGCGGGCGGAATGATCGGCTCGTTCTTCGCCAACCAGTACCTTCCCACCGCGCCCGCCGAGCGGCAGGTGGGCGTGATGGCCTGGCAGGCCCACCAGTTCCGCAAGCCCGACGGCGCCTGCCCCCGGTACGCCGACCGCCACACCTGCCAGGACTTCCCGAACCGCCCCGTCGTCGAACCGCCGACCGCCAAGCGGCTGGTGTGCGAGTACCCATGGCGCAAGGTCGGCCGCGACGGCTCGATCGAGGTGCTGCCGCCACGGCCTTAGGGGCCCGGCGCCGGCCGGCGGTCCGCAGGTCAGGTGAGGGCGGTGACCAGCAGGGCGAAGGCGGCGACGATGACGGCCACGCGGACGTGGTGGAAGCGGTCCCAGCGGTTCATCTGCTGCTTCCAGTCGGCGGGCAGGCCCTCCGCGGTCCACGTCTTCGCGCCCGCGTATTCGTTTGCACGAGACGTCTCGTCTCGTCTACGGTCTCTGCATGACCGCTCCCGCGCACATCGCCATGTTCTCCATCGCCGCCCACGGGCATGTGAACCCCAGCCTCGAGGTGATCCGTGAACTCGTCGCGCGCGGCCACCGGGTCACCTACGCCATCCCGCCGGCCCTCGCCGACAAGGTCGCCGGGACCGGCGCCGAGGTCGCGCCCTGGCACTCCACCCTGCCCGGCCCCGACGCCGACCCGTCGGCCTGGGGCGCCACCCTCCTCGACCACGTGGAGCGCTTCCTCGACGACGCGATCCAGGCGCTGCCCCAGCTGGCCGAGGCCTACGACGGGGACGAACCCGACCTCGTCCTGCACGACATCACCTCCTACCCCGCCCGCGTCCTGGCCCACCGCTGGGGCGTCCCCGCGATCTCCCTCTCGCCCAACCTCGTCGCCTGGGACGGCTACGAGCAGGAGGTCGCCGAGCCGATGTGGGCGGAACCGAAGAAGACCGAGCGCGGGCAGGCCTACTACGCCCGGTTCCAGGCCTGGCTGGAGGAGAACGGGATCACCCGGCACCCCGATTCGTTCGTCGGGCGGCCCGCCCGCTCCCTGGTGGTCATCCCGAAGGCGCTCCAGCCGAACGCCGACCGGGTCGACGAGAGCGTGCACACGTTCGTCGGCGCCTGTCAGGGCGACCGCGCCGCCGAGGGCGACTGGACGCGGCCCGCCGACGCGCGGAAGGTCGTGCTCGTCTCGCTCGGCTCCGCCTTCACAAAGCAGCCGGAGTTCTACCGCGCCTGCGTCGAGGCGTTCGCCGCGCTGCCCGGCTGGCGCCTCGTGCTCCAGATCGGCGGGCACGTCGACCCCGCCGAGCTCGGGGAGCTGCCGGACAATGTCGAACTCCACTCCTGGGTGCCGCAGTTGGCGATCCTGAAGCAGGCCGACCTGTTCGTCACCCACGCCGGCGCGGGCGGCAGCCAGGAGGGGCTGGCCACGGCGACCCCGATGATCGCCGTACCGCAGGCCGTGGACCAGTTCGGGAACGCGGACATGCTCCAGTCGCTCGGCGTCGCCCGGCTGGTCCCGACGGAGGAGGCCACCGCCGAGAGCCTGCGTGGTGCCGCCCTGGCCCTGGTCGACGACCCCGAGGTCGCGCGCCGGCTGAAGGAACTCCAGGCGGAGACGGCCGCCGAGGGCGGCACGCTCCGCGCGGTCGACCTGATCGAGGCCGAGCTGCCCGGCGAACCGGTCGGGAGGCGGCCCCACCGGCCGTGAGGCGTGCCGGGCCGCGCTCGAACCCGGCACGACCGAGGGCCCGCCGGTCTCCCTGGAGACCGGCGGGCCCTCGGCGCGCAGAGCCCTGACGGGCCGTCAAGCAGACACCGGCTCTCAGACCTTGACCGGCTCGCCCTCGTCGTCCCGCGTCACCGGCGCGATCGCCTCCGGCGACTCGTCGTGCGTGAGGTCGGGCAGCCGGTGCATCCACTTCGGCAGGTACCAGTTGCGCTCGCCGAGCAGCGCCATGACCGCCGGGAGCAGCACGCCCCGGATGATCGTCGCGTCGATCAGCACCGCGGCCGCGAGGCCCACGCCCATCTGCTTCATGGACTGCATCGACAGCGTCCCGAAGATCGAGAACACGGCGACCATGATGACGGCGGCGCTGGTCACGACGCCCGCCGTGGTGACCACGCCGTGCGTGATCGCGTCCTTCGTCGTCCGCCCCCGCAGCCGCGCCTCACGGATCCGGGAGACCACGAACACGTGGTAGTCCATCGACAGGCCGAACAGGATCACGAACAGGAACAGCGGCAGCCAGGTGATGATGGCGCCCACGCCCTCCGCGCCCACCAGCGACGCGCCCCAGCCGTGCTGGAAGACGGCCACGAGGATGCCGTACGCGGCGCCCACCGACAGCAGGTTCAGCACGATCGACGTGATCGCGATCGTCAGCGAGCGGAACGACAGCAGCATCAGCGCGAAGGCGAAGACCACGACGAACGCGAAGACCGGGACGACCGCCCCGCTCAACTGGTCGTTGAAGTCCTCGGAACCGGCGACCTGCCCGGTGATCGGCGCGTCGAGGCCGTCCACCTTGCCGAGCGTGGCCGGCCGCACCTCGTCGCGCAGCTTGCCCAGGCTCGCGCCCGCCTTGTCCAGATCGGAGCCGCCGACCAGCGGGACGTACACGAAGGCGATGTTCTGCTGGTCGTGCAGCTCGATCTCGACCGGGCCGCCCGAGGCGCCCGAACTGACCGCCCGCGCACGGAACTCGGCGAGCGCCGACTTCACCTCGGGCGCGTTGATGTCCTTCGCCCGGACGACCACCTCGGCCGGCTCGGAGCCGCCGGGGAAGGCCTCGTTGAGGCGGTTGTAGGTCTGCACGATGGGCAGCGAGTCGCCGAACTCCTGGTCCAGCGTGAGCTGTTGCGTCTTCATGCCGAGCGCGGGCAAGGAGACGGCGAGCAGCGCGCCGCCCGCCACGACCACGGAGACCGCGGGCTTGGCCAGCACGCCCTTCAGGACGGCCGTCCAGAACCTGCTGCCGTCCGCGCCGGCCTTGGCGCGGCGCCGCAGGAACGGCAGCCGGCCCTTCTCGACCCGCTCTCCCAGCAGGGACAGCAGCGCCGGCAGCACGGTCACCGAACCGACCATCGCCACGGCCACCACCATCAGCGAGGCCAGACCCATCGCCTCGAACGCGGCGAGCCCGGTGAACAGCATGCCCGCCATCGCCACGCACACCGTGACACCGGAGACGATGATCGCCCGGCCGCTGGTCGCCGCGGCGATCCGCAGCGCGGTCTGCGCGTCCCGTCCGGCAGCCCGCTCCTCACGCTCCCGGCGCAGATAGAACAGGCAGTAGTCCACGCCGACGGCCAGACCCACCAGCAGCATCACGGAGTTGGCGGTGTCGCTCATCGGCACGACATGGCTGACCAGGCCCATCAGGCCCAACGTCGCCATGATCGCGGTGATCGACAGCAGCACCGGCAGCAGCGCCGCGACGACCGCGCCGAAGGCGACCAGCAGAATGCCGAAGGCCACCGGCACCGCGGAGTACTCGGCCTTCTGGAAGTCGTCCCCGAACGCGTCGCTGAACGTCTTCATCATGCTCGCGCCGCCGATCTCCTCGATCCGCAGCGACCGGTGCTCCTGCTGCACACCGTCGACGGCCTCGAGGACCGGCTCCACCCGCTCGCCGGCGGTGTCGGAGTCACCGCGCATGTCGAACTGCACCAGCGCGCTGTGGCCGTCCTTGGAGATGGTGTGCGTGTCGTAGGGAGAGGTGACGTCGGTGACCTGCCCGGTGCCCTCGACGGCCTTCACGACCGCCTCGACGGCCTGCCGGAACTCGGCGTCCGTGGCCTTCAGGCGGCCGTCCCTGGCCTGCACGAGGACCGACTCGCTCGCCGGCTCCTCGATCCCCGCCTCCTTGATGATCGTGGCGGCGGTGTGCGTCTCACCCTTCAGCTGGTCGCTCTCGTCGACGTCGGCCCGGCCCGCCGCCGACCCGAGTCCCATGGACAGGGCGACGAACAGCACCCAGATCCCGACGGCGGCCCACCGGTGCCGGGCACTCCAGCCGCCGGCCCGCGCGGCGATGCCCCGCACCCGCGAATCTCCGCTCTTCCCCATGACGGGCTTTCCCCCTCGAAGGTGCGGCGGCGGCCCCCTGCCACCACCTTTCGACACCAAGGTAGGGGTTGGATAAAGCCCGATCGTCGTGCTGCCCGGTGACGTCCGCTCCGCCCGGGTCCTCCCCTCGGAGCGTGTCGTCTCACCGCTGGGGAGGAGGAAGGCCCTTACATCTAAATCCACCGCCTCGGGGCCGATCATCAGGGTGCGGACCGTGGCGAAGGCCTACGGTGGGCGCATGACGACGACGTACGCGGCCCTGCTGCGCGGCATCAACGTGGGCGGCGCCCGGAAGGTCCCGATGGCCGACCTGCGCGCCCTCCTGCAGGACCTCGGTCATGACCACGTGCGCACCTACCTCCAGAGCGGCCAGGCCGTGTTCTCCAGCGCCCACGGCGACGAGGACGACCTCGCCGCCCAGCTCGCGCAGGCCGTCGAGAAGCGGTTCGGCTTCGCGGTCGACGTGATCGTCCGCGACCACGCCTATCTCAGGACGGTCGCCGAGGCCTGCCCGTTCCCGGCCGCCGAACTGGAGGCCAAGCAGCTCCACGTCACCTACTTCTCCGCGCCCGTCGCCCCGGAACGCTTCACGGGGGTCGACCAAGAGGCCTTCCTGCCGGAGGAGTTCCGCCTCGGCGACCGCGCGCTGTACCTGTACGCTCCCGAGGGCCTCGGCCGCTCCAAGCTCGCCCAGCAGCTGTCCCGGCCCCGCCTCACCAAGGGCGTCGTCGCGACGACCCGCAACTGGAACACCGTCGTCGAACTCGTGAGGCTGACGGGCGGCTGACCGAGCGTGCACACGCGTTGTGCGAGGCTCGTCGCATGCGCTACGTCATCATCGGGGCAGGGGCGGTCGGCGGAACCGTCGGCGGGCGGCTCGCGGGAGCCGGGCACGAGGTCGTACTGGTCGCGCGGGGCGCGCACCGGGCGGCGCTGAGCGAGGGCGGGCTGCGGCTGCGTGTGCCCGAGGGCGAGCTGACGTACCGGCTGCCCGTCGTCGACGGACCCGATGCGCTCGGCACGCTGCGCGCCGACGACGTCCTCGTCCTCGCCGTGAAGACCCAGGACAGCGAGGCGGCCCTGCGCGCGTGGGGCGCGGCCCCCGTCGAGAGCGGGGGCACGGCCGCCGAGCGGCTGCCCCTGGTCTGCGCGCAGAACGGCGTCGAGAGCCAGCGCCTGGCCCTGCGCCGCTTCCGGCACGTCTACGGCGTCTGCGTCTGGCTGCCCTCCACCCACCTCGAACCCGGCGCGGTGAGCGCCGCCGGCGCCCCCCTCACCGGCATCCTGCACCTCGGCCGCTACCCGCACGGCGCCGACGACACCGCCCGCCGGATCGCCGCAGACCTGGAGAAGGCGCACTTCGAGGCGCCGGTCGTGCCGGACGTGACCCGCTGGCAGTACGCCAAGCTGCTGTCCAACCTGGGCAACGCCGTGGAGGCGCTGAGCGGCCCGGTCGACGGCGAGGAGGCCGCGGCGCTGCTCGGGAGGGTCCGGGCCGAGGGGGAGGCCGTGCTGCGGGCCGCCGGCATCGCGTACGCGAGCCCCGAGGAGCAGCGCGCGGTCCGCGGCGACAAGGTCACCCTGGTCCGGCTGGAGGGCGTTCCGCGCGGCGGCGGCTCCTCCTGGCAGTCCCTCAGCCGGGGCGCGGGGACCATCGAGGCCGACCACCTCAACGGCGAGATCGTCCTCCTGGGCCGGCTGCACGGCGTTCCGACCCCGCTGAACGAACTGCTGCAACGGCTCGCCAACGAGCACGCGCGCGACCGCAGGGCGCCCGGCTCGCTGCCGGTGCGCGAACTGACCCGCCTGGCGGACGACGCCGTCGCGTTCGTTCAAGAGCCCGGCCGCTTCCGCTCCTAGCGTGAGGCGCATGAAGCACGACGAGACACACCGGTACATGTCCGAATGCGCCGCCGAGGCGGCCCGCGTCGCCCGCGGCGTCCCGGCGGCAGGCCTGGACAAGGCCACGCACTGCACCGACTGGGACCTGCGGGCCCTGGTCAACCACTGGGTCCTCTACACCTCCCACGGCCTGGAGCACCGGGCCCTGCGCAAGCAGCTCCCCGAGGAGCTCCTCAGCCGCGACTTCACCGCCGGCCCGCACTGGGCCGAGGCGTACGCGGCCCAGCTCGACCGCGCGGTCGCCGCCTGGGCCGACCCGGCGGTCTGGGAGGGCGAGGTGGACCTCGGCGGCGGCACGCTGCCGGCGGCGGAACTCGCCGCGATGATCGTCAAGGAGACGGCCGTCCACGGGTGGGACGTCGCCGTCTGCACCGGCCAGACGTTCCACGTCTCCGACGGCGCGGCCCGGCTCGTCCTGGACGTGGTCGAACGCCACGGCGACCTCTATCGCCGCTACGACGGCTTCGCCGCCCCCGTCCCCTTCCCACCGGACGCCCCGTCCTTCTCGCGCGCGCTGGCGGCGAGCGGCCGCGACCCCCGCCCGGGGGTGTGAGAGGCCCTCACCCCCCTTCGCCCCGCCACTCGTCCCGCTCCGCCCACCGCACCGCCGGTCCCATGGCCAGGCCCGCCGCGGCGAACAGCAGGCCCAGGGCCGCCCAGCCCGCCGAGCCGTGACCGATCGCCGTGATCGTGACCAGGGCCGGGCCCGCCATCATGCCCGCCGACATGCCCGCGCCGAAGACCCCCTGGTACACACCGTGGACGCGGGCGTCGGCGAGTGCGTAGCCGAGGGTCCAGCCGCCCGCCGCCGACAGGACCTCGGCGAAGACGTGGACGACGGCGCCGGCGGTGAGGGCGAGGACGGCCCAGACGGGGGAGAGCCCCGCCGACAGGGCGTACACCGCGCAGGCGACGGCGAGGAGCAGCCCGGACCAGCCCATCGCCCTCACCGCGCTGGGCACGTGGGAGAAGCGGCGGGCGACCGGCACCTGGAGCAGGGCCACCAGCGCGCAGTTCACGATCATCAGCAGGGCGGCCGTCCAGCGCGGCGCGTCGGTCCGCTCGACGATCCACAGCGGCAGCCCCACCTCGGCGAGCGTGTACTGCACGACCAGCACCGCGTTCAGCACGGTCACCGTCAGATAGGGCAGGTCGCGCACCGCCCGCCAGCGGTCCCCGGCCGGGGCGTCGTCGCCGAGGGCCGGACGGTCCAGGGCGTGCGCGGCCAGGGGCAGGCCGGGGATCAGCAGCGCCGGCCCGGCGAAGGACAGCGCGTTCAGCGCGATGACCGCCGTGTACGCCTCACGGGTGTCGACCTGCAGCGCGACCGCCCCGAACAGACCGCCCAGCCCCATGGCCACGTTGGTGACCATCCGCAGATACGCCCGCGACTCCACCCGGGTCGCCACCGGCAGCACCTCCGCGTACAGCGCGCCCTGCACCCCGCGCGACGCCATCTGCAGCCCGGTCGCGCAGACCACCGCGACGAGGAAACCGACGTAGGTGTGCACGAGCACGTACGCGGCCGTCGCCACCCCTGTGCCCGCCCACAGCAGCGCCGCCACACGCCGGGCGCCCCACCGGTCCGCCGCCCGCCCCGCAGGCACCCCCGCCGCCACGCCGACGAGACCCGCGCACGTCATCCCGAGTCCCACGGACGTCGCGTCGAGGCCGACGATCCGGGTGAAGTACAGGACGCCGAGGGGGAAGTAGAGGCCGTTGCCGAGGGAGTTGACGAGGGTCAGCAGCGCGGCACGGCGCAGCACGGGATCGGCGGGCAGCAGTCCGGTGGCCCGCGAGAGGGGCCTCTTTGTCGCAGGTTGGGAGGAACTGCCTCTCCCGGGAGCCGAGTTGGCCGGGGTGATGGTCATGGTCGACAGCCAACCCGGCACACCCCGGGCGGTGGCATTGATTTAGCGTGGCGCTCAATGATCGAGTTCCGGTTCACCGTCGACGACCTCGCCACCACCTCCTTCGCCTACTCCCCGCTGCAGGAGGCGGTGTTCTCCCTGCGCTGCCTCAACGACCCCGCCCGCTACCCGCATCACCGGCCGTGGCTGCGCCGCTTCCGGCCCCGGCTCGAGACGCTCGACCAGGAGCTGCTCACCTCGCTGGTCTCCCCCTGGCTGTGGATCCCCGACTTCCTCACCCCGCGCCCCGACCGGGCCCGTCCCGTCTTCGCCGACGAACTGGACCGGGTCCGCCTCACCGAACCCGACGTCATCGCGGCCGACCTCCGCGCCGCCTACCGGACCGAGGACGCGCTGCCGCCGGTCGTCGCCCGGGGGCTCGCCCGGCCCGACCGCTTCCTCACCCGGCTCGCGGACGCGCTCGACGCCTACTGGCACACCTGTCTGGCCACCGAGTGGTGGCCGCGCGCACAGAGCGTCCTGGAGGCCGATCTCGCCCACCGGGGACGAGTGCTCGCGGAGCGGGGCGCAGCCGAAATGCTGCCGGGCCTCGATGCGCGGCTCTCCTGGGCGGACAGCCATCTCCGGCTGAACACCAGGGACTTCCTGATGCCGGCGCCGTGGGCCGACATGAGCATCGCCGGCCGGGGCATGGTGCTGCTGCCGACCCTGTTCGCGCGCGGCGCCCAGCCCCTGATCGACCCCACCCGCCCGCCGGTGCTGATCTATCCCGCCCGTGGCCGGGCCACCCTCGCCGAACAGCCCGCCCCGGTCGTCGGCCAGGCCCTCGTGCGCCTCCTCGGCCGCGCCCGGGCCCGTCTGCTCCTGCTGCTCGCCGAACCGGCCTCCACGACGGAACTCGCGCACCGGCTGGAGGTCACCCCGGGCGCCGTCAGCCAGCACCTCGCGATCCTCCACGACGCGGGGCTCCTCACCCGCACCCGCAGCGGCAGGACCGTGCGGTACGCGCGCACGCCGCTCGGCGACGACCTGTGCCGCTGAACCGGCCGCGCTGTCCTCAGGCCCCCACGGCAGCCGGCAGGGGCGCGCGGGCCGTGTCGTAGCGGTCGAGGAGGAGACGGGCGACCTCCGGGGCCGGGCCGAGGACGTCCGCCAGTACGTCTGCTCCGGCCGCGCCGCGGGCGATGCGGTCCGGCAGGAAGCCGGGGGCCAGGACGTACGGGGCGACCGCCACCGTGGAGCAGCCCAGCGCGCGCAGCTCCCGCACCGCGTCCTCGGTTCGGGGCAGGGATGCGGAGGCGAACGCGGGCCGCACGGCGCACCAACCGGTGTGCCACCACTCCCGCGCGATGTCGGCGATCACCGCGATCGCCTCCGGGTCGGAGGACCCCGCCGAGGCCAGCACGACCCCGGTCGAGGACTTGTCGGCGGGCGTCAACCCCGCCTCGTACAGCCGCCGTTCCAGCGCGGACAGCAGCAGCGGCGACGGCCCCAGCACGTCCGCCTGGCGGATCCGCAGCCGCGAGGGCGCCTCCCGCAGGACCGCCGGGATGTCCGCCTTCGCGTGGAAGGCGCGGGTCAGCAGCAGCGGCAGGGCCACCACGTCCCGCACGCCCTCCGCCGCCAGGGACTCCAACACCCCCTGCACCGAGGGGAGGTTGAAGTCCAGGAAGCCGGTCTCCACCCGCAGGCCCGGCCGCAGCGACCGCACCCGCCGCACCAGGGCGTGGACGGTCGCCGCGTGCCGCGGGTCGCGGCTGCCGTGCGCGATGACGACGAGGACGGGACGAACCGGCTTGTGGAGCATGGCAGTCAGCCTTTCAGCCCTTCACCAGCAGCCCGCGGCCGCGCAGCACCCGCCGCTCCAGCGGACTGAAGATGAGCAGGTCGATCGCGATGCCGACGAACAGGATCAGGATGATCGCCTCGAACACCATGGACATGGAGCTGGCGTTGCGGCCGTTCTCCAGCAGCGCGCCCAGACCGATGCCCAGGTCGGGGGAGGAGGCGATGATCTCCGCCGCCATCAGCGACCGCCACGAGAACGCCCAGCCCTGCTTCAGACCGCCCAGGTAGCCCGGCAGGGCGGCCGGCATGACGATGTAGCGCGCCCCCTTCAGTCCGGTCGCCCCCATCGTCCGGCCCGCCCGCAGGAACAGCGGCGGCACCTGGTCGATGCCGGAGACGAGACCGTTGGCGATGGACGGCACGGCGCCCAGCAGGATCACCGCGTACATCATCTCGTTGTCCAGACCCAGCCAGATCACCGCCGGCGGCACCCACGCCACCGAGGGCAGCGACTGCAGACCGGACAGGACCGGGCCGATGGCCGCGCGCACGAACCGCACCCGGGCCACCAGCAGACCCAGCGGGGTGCCGATGGCCAGCGCCAGCAGGAAGCCCAGCAGACCGCGCGAGACGCTGGTCCAGATGTACCCGAGGAGCTTGCCCTCCAGCCACGCGTCCTTGAACTCACCGCCCACGTCGGCCGGCGAGGGCAGCTTGCTCGGATCGTCGACGATCCGGAAGGAGACCAGCGCCTGCCAGAGCACCAGCACCACCGCGATCGCGAGGACGGGCGGCAGGACCTTGTTGACGAGGGTCTGACGGAACGGCGTACGGCCCGCCGAGGAGCTCTCCAGGGCGTCGAGGCCCGCCTCCAGACCCCGCAACCCGGCGCCGTCCTCGTCGGAGGCCGAGGCGGAGGCCTTCGGGTCGGTGGTCTCAGTGCTGGCCATGACGGCGGATCTCCCCACGCAGGACTTCGGTGATCTCCAGGGACAGTTCGGCCACGGGCGCGTCCTCGATACGGCGCGGCTGCGGAATGCCGACCGTCCACTCGCGCGCCACGCGGCCCGGGCGGGAGGACAGCAGGATGACCCGCTGGGCGAGGCGCACCGCCTCGCGCACGTTGTGCGTGACGAACAGGACGGACACCCCCGTCTCCTTCCAGACCCGGGTCAGCTCGTCGTGCAGCACGTCCCGCGTGATCGCGTCGAGCGCCGCGAACGGCTCGTCCATCAGCAGCAGCCGGCTCTCCTGGGCGAGCGCCCGCGCCAGCGCCACCCGCTGGCGCATACCGCCGGACAGCTCGTGCACCCGCTTGCCGTACGAGCCCTTCAGCCGCACCAGCTCGAGCAGCTCCTCGGCGCGACCGCGCCGCTCGTTCTTCGCGACTCCGCCGAGCTTCAGGGCGAGTTCGATGTTCTTGCCCGCGGTCAGCCACGGGAACAGCGCGTGCTCCTGGAACATCAGCGCCGGACGCCCGTCCGTCGTGATGCGGCCGGAGCTCGGCTTGTCCAGCCCCGCCACCAGGTTCAGCAGCGTGGACTTGCCACAGCCGGAGGCCCCCAGGAGGGTGACGAACTCTCCCGGCGCGACATCGACCGTGATGTCGTCCAGGACGAGCTGCTGCCCGGCGGGCCCGGCGAAGGACTTCGAGACGTGCTCGATGCGCGCGGCGTACTCCACCGACTCGGCGCTCTCGGCCTTGGCGAGGGTGGTGGCCATGGTCGTCACCTCCTGGGAACTCATCCGACTTCGGGGTTACTGGGCGCCGAGACCGGCGTCGTCGACGGTGCTCTCACCGGCGGCCGACAGCACCTTGTTCAGCGGCGCCAGGTCGTAGATGCCGTCCAGCAACGGGTTCTTCAGCAGACCGGCCTTCACCGCGTGCTGCGCCTCGGTGTTGAGGGTGGCGGCCAGCGGGTCGTCGGTGAACTGGATCGACTTCCACGCCGGGTCCAGGACCTTCGCGGGAAGCTCCTTGCCGGAGTCCTCCTTCAGCTGCGCGTTCGCCGCCGCCTTCGCCGCCTCCGGGTCGGCGTTGATGTACTTGTTGGCGTCGACCGACGCCTTCAGCACCGCCTCGACGGCCTTCGGGTGCTCCTTGAGGAACTTCTGCGACACGATGATGTTCGTGATCACGAACTTCTTGTCCGGCCACAGGTCGGACTCGTCCAGCAGCACCTTCGCGCCCTCGGCGACCAGCTTCGACGCCGTCGGCTCGGGCACCCACGCGCCGTCCACGGAACCCGACTTGTAGGCGTCCGGGGTCACCTTGTTGTCGGTGCGCACCACCGACACGTCGCCCTTGCCGCTCTCCGCGTCGACCTTCCAGCCCTGCTCCGCGACCCAGTTCAGGAACGCCACGTCCTGGGTGTTGCCGAGCTGCGGAGTCGCGATCTTCTTGCCCTTGACGTCCTTCAGGGACTTGATCTTTTCCGGGTTGACCACGAGCTTCACTCCGCCGGACGCCGAACCGCCGATGATGCGCAGGTTCTTGCCCTTGGACTTGGTGTAGCCGTTGATCGCCGGGGAGGGGCCGATCCAGCCGATGTCGATGGCGCCGGAGTTGAGCGCCTCGATCTCGGAGGGGCCGGCGTTGAAGATCTGGTACTTGGCCTCGGTCGCGCCGAGCGCCTTCTGGAAGTAGCCCTTGTTCACGCCGACCAGGGCGGTCCCGTGGGTCAGGTTGCCGAAGTAGCCGATCTTGACGGAGTCGAGACCGTCGATCTTCTGCGCGCCGGCGGCGACCTTCTGGGCGGGCGGGGTGTCCTCGGCCTTGGACCCGTATCCGCAGGCGGCGAGGGCGAGCAGGGGAAGAGCGGCCAGGACGGTCACAGAGCGACGGAACGCGCCCGAACGGGCGGCGCGGACGCTCCCGGTGGAGCGAGGCCCGGACGGGGGCAGGTTGGCAGGCACGGGAGGCTTTCCTCTCGTTGGCCCGGCGGTCACGGTCTCTCAGGTCGTGGCCGGGAAATCGGCAGAAGGTCTTCGTCGCTTCCGGGGTGGGGGTCCCCCGGCCTGCGAGCGAAGCCGAGCATGTGGGGGAGGGTGGGGGGACGGGGCGCGCAAGCGGTGCGCGAACGTCAGCGCGCACATCGCGCCACTCCGCCCTGCCCGCTGCCGAGGGCGCCGCTGCCGACGCGGCCGCCCTCCTTCGCGAACGTGGAGAAGACATCGGGGGAGTTCATCGTCAGAAGTCCCACCCGTCGTCCTCGGAGGCGTCCTTGACCGGCTCCGGGGCGGCGAACGACTCGCCGACCATGCCCGCGGTGAGCGTGGTGCCGTCGTTCGGGTCGATCAGGATGAACGAGCCCGTACGGCGCGAGTCGGAGTAGGAGTCGACCGGAAGGGGCTCCGCGGTGCGGATCTTCACCCGGCCGATGTCGTTGGCGGCGAGCTGTCCCGGGTGCGGGTGCAGGGACAGGTCGTCCAGCGTGAGACGGGAGGGGATGTCCTTCACGATCGCCTTGACCGTGCGGGTGCCGTGCTTGAGCAGCACCCGGTGGCCCACCGTCAGGGGGGCGTCGGCGACATGGCAGACCGTCGCCTCGATGTCCTGCGTGGTCGCGGGCGCGTCCTTGCTCGGCACGATCAGGTCGCCGCGCGAGATGTCGATGTCGTCCTCCAGCAGGAGGGTCACCGACTGCGTCGTCCACGCCACGTCCACCGGCTCGCCCAGCAGGTCGATGCCGGAGATCTTCGAGGCCCGGCCGGACGGCAGCACCGTGACGGACTCGCCGACGCGGAAGGAACCCGCCGCGATCTGGCCGGCGTAACCCCGGTAGTCCGGGTGCTCCGGGCCCTGGGGGCGGATCACGTACTGCACGGGCAGCCGGGCGTGGCAGTGGCTCAGGTCGTGGCTGACCGGCACGGTCTCCAGGTGCTCCAGCACCGTCGGGCCGCCGTACCAGTCCATGGTCGCGGAAGGCTCCACGACGTTGTCCCCGGCGAGCGCCGAGATCGGGATCGCGGTGACCTCGGGGACGCCCAGCTCGGTCGCGTACGCCGTGAACTCCTCGGCTATCGCGGCGAAGACCGGCTCCCGGTAGTCGACCAGGTCCATCTTGTTCACGGCGAGCACCACGTGCGGGACGCGCAGCAGCGCGGCGATGGCGGCGTGCCGGCGGGTCTGCTCGACCACGCCGTTGCGGGCGTCGACCAGGATCACCGTCAGCTCGGCGGTGGAGGCGCCGGTGACCATGTTGCGGGTGTACTGCACATGGCCGGGCGTGTCGGCGAGGATGAACCGGCGGCGGGGCGTGGCGAAGTAGCGGTAGGCCACGTCGATGGTGATGCCCTGCTCCCGCTCGGCCCGCAGGCCGTCCGTCAGCAGCGCGAGGTCAGGCGCCTCCTGGCCCCGGCTCGCCGAGACGCGCTCCACGGCCTCCAGCTGGTCGGTGAGGACCGACTTGGAGTCGTGCAGCAGCCGCCCGACCAGGGTGGACTTCCCGTCGTCGACGGAGCCGGCGGTGGCGAACCGCAGGAGCGTGGTCTCCGCGAGTTCCTCGGTGGTGATCGTGCTCATCTCTAGAAGTACCCCTCGCGCTTGCGGTCTTCCATCGCGGCCTCGGACATCTTGTCGTCGGCGCGGGTCGCGCCGCGCTCGGTGAGCCGGGAGGCGGCGATCTCCACGATCACCTTCTCGATGGTGTCGGCGTCGGAGTCCACCGCGCCGGTGCAGGACATGTCACCCACGGTCCGGTAGCGCACCAGCCGCTTCTCGACGCTCTCGCCGTCCTTCGGCCCGCCCCACTCGCCGGCGGTCAGCCACATGCCGCTGCGGGAGAACACCTCGCGCTCGTGCGCGTAGTAGATCTGCGGCAGTTCGATGCCCTCGCGGGCGATGTACTGCCACACGTCCAGCTCGGTCCAATTGGACAGCGGGAACACGCGGACGTGCTCACCGGGCGCGTGCCGGCCGTTGTACAGGTTCCACAGCTCCGGGCGCTGCCGGCGCGGGTCCCACTGGGAGAACTCGTCACGCAGGGAGAACACCCGCTCCTTGGCCCGGGCCTTCTCCTCGTCGCGGCGGCCGCCGCCGAAGACGGCGTCGAACCTCTCCGCCTGGATCTTCTCGGTCAGCGGCAGCGTCTGCAGCGGGTTGCGGGTGCCGTCCGGGCGCTCCTTGAGGACACCGCGGTCGATGTAGTCCTGCACGGAGGCGACGTGCAGCCGCAGCCCGTGCTTGTCGACCGTGCGGTCGCGGTAGTCGAGGACCTCGGGGAAGTTGTGCCCGGTGTCCACGTGCAGCAGCGAGAACGGCACCGACGCCGGCCGGAAGGCCTTCAGCGCCAGGTGCAGCATGACGATGGAGTCCTTGCCGCCGGAGAAGAGGATCACCGGCCGCTCGAACTCGCCCGCCACCTCGCGGAAGATGTGCACCGCCTCGGACTCGAGGGCGTCGAGGTGGGAGAGCGCGTACGGGCTGTCGGTTCCCTCGGAAACGGTGGCGACGGTCGTCGTCATGCCAGTCCCCTTTCGCTGAGCAGGGCGTACACGGACGCCGCGGACTCCTGCACGGTCTGGTCCTGCGACTCGATGCGCAGGTCGGGCGACTCGGGCGCCTCGTACGGGTCGTCGACCCCGGTGAGCCCGGTGAGCTCACCCGCGGCCTGCTTGGCGTACAGCCCCTTCACGTCCCGCTCGCTGCACACCTCGACGGGTGTCGCGACGTGCACCTCGACGTACCCGGTGCCGTTCGCCTGGTGGCGCTTGCGCACCGCCTCGCGGCTGTCCTGGTACGGCGCGATGACCGGGACGAGGGCCAGCACCCCGTTGCGGGCGAGCAGTTCGGCGACGAAGCCGATGCGCTGCACGTTGGTGTGCCGGTCCTCGCGGCTGAAGCCGAGGCCCGCCGAGATGAACTCGCGGATCTCGTCGCCGTCGAGCACCTCGACCCGGTGGCCCTCCTCACGGAGGCGGCCGGCCAGTTCGTAGGCGATCGTGGTCTTGCCGGCGCTCGGCAGACCCGTGAGCCAGACGGTGGCTCCGGTCCTCACGTCACTCTCCTGAATCGTCGTCGTCATCCGTGCAACCCGCACTCGGTCTTGCCGCGGCCCGCCCAGCGGCCGGCGCGCGCGTCCTCGCCTTCGAGCACCCGGCGGGTGCAGGGGGCGCAGCCGACGGAGGCGTAGCCGTCCGTCAGCAGGGGGTTGGTCAGCACACCGTGCTCGGCGACGTACGCGTCCACGTCGTCCTGGGTCCAGCGGGCGATCGGGGAGATCTTGACCTTCTGCCGCTTGTCGTCCCAGCCGACGACGGGGGTGCTCGCCCGGGTCGGGGACTCGTCGCGGCGCAGCCCGGTCGCCCAGGCCTGGTAGCCCTTCAGGCCCTCTTCCAGCGGCTGCACCTTGCGCAGCTTGCAGCACAGGTCGGGGTCGCGGTCGTGCAGCTTCGGGCCGTACTGCGCGTCCTGCTCGGCGACCGTCTGGCGCGGGGTCAGGGTGATGACGTTGACGTCCATCACGGCGTCGACCGCGTCCCGGGTGCCGATGGTCTCCTCGAAGTGGTAGCCGGTGTCGAGGAAGACGACGTCGACGCCGGGCATCGCACGGGAGGCGAGGTGGGCCACCACCGCGTCCTCCATCGAGGAGGTCACACAGAAGCGCTTGCCGAACGTCTCGGCCGCCCACTGGAGGATCTCCAGCGCGGAGGCGTCCTCCAGGTCGCGGCCCGCCTGCTCGGCGAGCGCCTTCAACTCCTCGGTGTCGAGCTCTTCCTGAGCGGTCGTCATATCTGTGCCCCTCCGGAGTCGGATCGCTTCAGCCCTTGGGCCAGCAGCCCGAGGAACTTCAGCTGGAATGCGCGGTTGCACGCCGCGCATTCCCACGCGCCGTGGCTGCCTTCCATGGCCTCACTCGGACGCAGGTCCTCGTCACCGCAGTAGGGGCAGTAGAACGGGGCGGCGCGCTCGCTCATGTCAGTGACTCCTCGCCGGCCCGCGCCGTCCACGCGGCGAACCGCTCGCCGTCCTCGCGCTCGGCCAGGAACCGCTTCAGGACGCGCTCGATGTAGTCGGGCAGTTCCTCCGCGGTCACCTTCAGACCGCGCACCTTGCGGCCGAAGCCGGCGTCCAGGCCGAGCGCGCCGCCCAGGTGCACCTGGTAGCCCTCGACCTGCTCGCCCCGGTCGTCGAGGACCAGCTGCCCCTTGAGACCGATGTCCGCGACCTGGATGCGGGCGCAGGCGTTCGGGCAGCCGTTGAGGTTGATGGTGAGCGGCTCGTCGAACTCCGGCAGACGGCGCTCCAGTTCGTCGATCAGCTGGGAGCCGCGCTGCTTGGTCTCGACGATGGCGAGCTTGCAGAACTCGATGCCGGTGCAGGCCATGGTGCCGCGCCGGAACGACGACGGCCGGGCGGTGAGGTCCAGCGCCTCCAGGCCCTCGACGAGCGAGTCGACCTGGCCCTCCTCGACGTCGAGGACGATCATCTTCTGCTCGACGGTGGTGCGCACCCGGCCCGAGCCGTGCGCCTCCGCCAGGTCGGCGATCTTGGTGAGCGTGGCGCCGTCGACCCGCCCGACCCGCGGGGCGAAACCGATGTAGAAACGGCCGTCCTTCTGCCGGTGCACGCCGATGTGGTCACGCCACTGCTGGGACGGCTGATCGGGGGCGGGGCCGTCGGACAGCTTGCGGCCCAGGTACTCGTCCTCCAGCACCTGCCGGAACTTCTCCGCGCCCCAGTCGGCGACCAGGAACTTCAGCCGGGCGCGGGTGCGCAGCCGGCGGTAGCCGTAGTCGCGGAAGATCGAGATGACGCCCTCGTAGACGTCCGGGACGTCGTCGAGCGACACCCAGGCGCCCAGCCGTACGCCCAGCTTGGGGTTGGTGGACAGACCGCCGCCGACCCACACGTCGAAGCCCGGGCCGTGCTCGGGGTGGCGTACGCCGACGAAGGCGACGTCGTTGATCTCGTGCACCACGTCGAGCAGCGGAGAACCCGAGATGGCCGTCTTGAACTTGCGGGGCAGGTTCGAGTACGCCTTGTTGTTCAGGACCCGGCGCTTCATCTCCTCCAGCGCGGGCGTGGCGTCGATGATCTCGTCCTCGGCGATGCCGGCGACCGGTGAGCCGATCATCACGCGCGGGGTGTCACCGCAGGCCGTGACCGTGGACAGGCCGACGCCCTCGAGACGCTCCCAGACCGCGGGCACGTCCTCGATCCGGATCCAGTGGTACTGGACGTTCTGCCGGTCGGTGATGTCGGCGGTGCCGCGCGCGAACTCCTGCGAGACCTCGCCGATGACGCGCAGCTGCCGGGTGGTCAGCGCCCCGCCGTCGATGCGGACGCGCAGCATGAAGTACTCGTCGTCCAGCTCCTCCGGCTCCAGAACGGCCGTCTTGCCGCCGTCGATGCCGGGCTTGCGCTGGGTGTACAGGCCCCACCAGCGCATGCGTCCGCGCAGGTCGTTGGGGTCGATGGAGTCGAAGCCGCGCTTGGAGTAGATCGTCTCAATACGTGTCCGTACGTTGAGACCGTCGTCGTCCTTCTTGAACTGTTCGTTGCCGTTGAGCGGGGTGTGATGACCCACGGCCCACTGACCCTCGCCGCGGTGACGGCTCACCTTGCGGCGGGGCGCGGAGGCGGCAGGGTTCTGCGGGGTGGCGGCCATGGTGATGAGTCCTTCGGGACAGACGGAAAGCGGCTCTGAGCTGCGCTGACGGGCGCATGGGGAAGTGCGCGTCGTTGCGCGGAGCGGAGAACTGACGACGGAGGGATGCCGGGGGAGTCGCGGGCTCAGCTCACGCGACAGATGGCGCTGGACATGCGGCCGAGGTCGACGTGCCGCCGACTCACCAAGGCAATTCCAGTTCCAGACATGACGGAAGCGTGTCACGGCGATCTGGACACAGTCCAGCTTCGTCCGCCATGTGGACACCCTGGTCCCGAAGAGTGAGACAAGGGTGTCGTCGGTCACATGCGGCGCACGGCGACTTGTCCGCGCCCGCCCACCCGGCTATGAGGCCGGCGTCAGACAGGGAACGCTCCGGGCCACGGGCCCGGAGCCGCCACCTCCCGCTCCTCCTCCACCTTGGTGTCGAACAGCCTGAACCCGCGCCGCAGATAGTTGTCCATCGCGTGCGGACCGTCCTTGCTGCACGTGTGCAGCCACACCCGCTTCGTCGGCGGCAGTCCCGGCCGGCGCTCTGCGAGGTCCCAGGCGCGGGCGGCGCCGTAGGACAGCAGATGCCCGCCGATCCGCCGGCCTCGGAAGGCCGGGATCAGACCGAAGTAGACGATCTCGACCGCGCCCTCGTCCTGCGGCTCGAACTCCACGTACCCGGCCGGCGTGCCCCGCTCGTAGGCGACCCACGTCTCCACGCCCGGCCGGTCCAGGTGCTCCTGCCACCGCGCGTGGCTCCAGCCGAGCCGGTCGGTCCAGCGGATGTCACCGCCGACCGACGCGTACAGGAAACGGCTGAACTCGGGCGACGGCACCTCGGAACGGACGATCCGCACGTCGCCCTCGGGCGCGGCGGCCGACAGGAGGTCACTCGGCGAAGTCTGCTCCAGGGACCAGGTGGTCACGGGGATGTGGCTCATGCCCGTCAGGGAATCATCCAGTGCCGCGGCAGGCAACGTCCGCCCGGGAAGGAGCGGCGTCCGGTGCGTGCTCTCGGTGTGCCGGCCGGAAGTCCGCGTACTGGATGTACTCGGGCTTTCGGCCGGTGCGGCGAGAGGCGTGCCGGACGTCGCGACGGGGCGAACGTTGCCTGCCGCGGCGCTAGTCCGCTGATCTGTCGATGGAGGCCAGCGGCAGCGAGAACAGCGTGCGGCCCGACTGCGCCCACACCTCTCCGGACTCCGCCCCGTAGGAGAGGGACTCGGTCAGCGGGCTCCAGCAGGCACGCGAATCGTCGGCCCCGCAGCGCGCGGACCGGGCCCCCTGCGCGTCCTGCCGCCACAGCGTCCCGCGCCCGCCGTCCTCGCCCGCGGCGCTCGTCAGATACCAGGCGCCGTGGTACGCCAGCACCCCGCGCACCCCCGTCAGCTTCGACCGGTAGGCCTGCGTGGCCCGGACCTGCCCGGCGCCGTCCCCGTGGAGGAGGCCGGCGTGGCCGGGAGCCCGGTCGAGGGCGTAGCGCCACAGCCGGGCGCCCGTGTCCGAGCCGTCCAGCGTCCACTCGCCGGCCACCAGCGTGTCCGGCGTGGTGCTGCGGTCGAGGGAGACGGTGGCGGGATGCGGGGCGCCCGCGCCGCCGGCCGACCGGTACACGGCCACGGCCGGAAGGACGTACCGCGCGCCGTGCGCCGACCAGCCGCCGGGCACCCGCCCGACCGCCTCACCGGCGACGGTGGCCCGGTGGATGCGGTTCATGTCGTAGACGTAGAGCGCCGCGCCGTCCCCTTCGTCCGTGGTGACCAGCAGCTTGTTCTGGTACCAGACCATGCCGGAGACATGGGAGACGAGTCCGCGGAAGTCGCGCCCGCCGTCGACCGGGACGGCCAGCAGCGCCCACGTGTACCGCATGCGGTCCAGGTCGCCCGCGTCGACCAGCGCGATCCGGGCCAGCCCCCGCTCGGCCGTCGGACCGGCACTGCGCGACCAGCCGGACAGCACCACCCGGTGCGCACCCCACAGGCCGTCGTCGTCGGCGTCCCCGGACGTGGTGACCGCGCCCGGCTGCCAGCCCACGGTGTCGTCGGTGCCCCAGCAGTAGGCGCGCGCCGCCGCCGGGGAGACGGGCAGCGCCGCCCGCTCGGCCGGCGTGCAGTCGACCGAGTCGCGCAGAACGCGCTCGGCGCCGCTCAGCACGGTGCCGACCCCGACCGGCGGGCCCAGCTCGGTGGAGAGCCGGTCGAGGGCGCCCCGCGGCACCGGCTCCTCCGTCAGCCGCAGCGCATCGGTGTCGGCGGCCGCCGTGAGCGGCTTCAACGCCCCGGGACTGCCGGTGACCGTGGCCTGGGAGGCGCTGATCATGGTGGCGGCTGCGGTGAGCGCGAGAGCGGTTCCCGCCAGGAACGCCCGTGCCGCCCTTCCCCGTCTGCGCCGGCGATGTCGGCCGCGTTGCTTCATTCGTCCTCCCGAGGCGGGCCAACTGCTCCGCACGATCCGTACGTTGACCGAGGAACAGGTGGGGTGACCCGTGAGGGAGCCTACGGCAGAGCGCCCCCGCCCGGGACGAAGACTTCACAATGCGGGAAAGACGCGGCGACATAAGTCGATTCAGGGCACGGAACGATCGGCCTCGGACCTGTGGCGACCCACCGCTCGCACGGCGGAGCGTGGCGCTACGGCACGGGATCCGCCGTCCGGGCCCCGGCCACCGCGGGCGCCGTCGAATGCGGCAGCAGCCTCACCGGGTCGTCCGGCAGCAGCACGTCGACCTCCACCTCGTCGCCGAAGCGGTAGGGCCGGTGCTCCAGCAGAGCGCCCAGATAACGCCGCACCCGCGACATCTCGGCCCGCACCGTCACCGTGCGACCCCGGTCCCCGAACACGTCCTCGGCCAGATCCGCGGCACTGCGCCCGCCCCGGTGCGCCGCCAGCAGATACAGCAACTCGGCGTGCCGCGGCGTCAGTTCCCGGGACCAGACGCCCTCCGGGCCGCTCACCGTCACCGACCAGCGGCCCGCCCGCGACACGTCCAGCACGATCCGGGTGGCGGCCCGCGCCGGCGGCTCGGCCGCCCCGTCCACCGACCGCACCAGCCAGCCCCCCGCCAGCGGCTCCACCGAGCACCATCCGAGCGCCGGCAGCCACCGCCGTCCGGGCGAGGGCGGCTTGGGCAACACGATCCGGCTCATGTACGGCATCTCCGTCACGGCCGCCGTCCAGCCGTCCCCGTCGACCACCGCCGCCCGCCCGCCCGACCGGGCCAGCACCGGCGCCGCCACCGCGCGCAGCCGCTCCAACGACCGCAGATGCGACTCCCGCAGCGAGGCCTCCGCCAGCTTCGCCACCGCGCCCACCCAGGCGAGCGTCGCCGGATGCATCGTCTCCAACGGCCCGCTGACGTCGACGACTCCGAGCAGCCGGCCGTCCCGCGGATCGGTGATCGGGGCGCCCGCGCACGTCCACGCCGTGTGCGACCGCACGAAGTGCTCGCCCGCGAACACCTGCACGGGCCGCCGGACCACCGCCGGCGTGCCCACGCCGTTGGTGCCGACGACGTCCTCCCGCCAGTCCGCGCCCACCTCGAGACCCACACGGTCGGCCTTGCGCAGCACCGGGGAGCAGCCCTCCCGCCACAGCACCCGGCCCTCGCCGTCCGACACGACCATGATGTGGTGGGCGATGTCCGCGGCCGACAGCAAGCCCTCGCGCAGCACCGGCAGCACCTCCCTCAACGGCGACGTCTCACGCCGTCTGCGCACCTCCTCCACGCTCAACAGCCCGGCTCCCGAACCGACTTCCGGATCGACTCCGCTGCGCAGCACCCGCTGCCAGGACTGCTCGATCACGGGCCGGGGCGCGACCGGCGACCGCCGGCCGGCGAGCCGGGCGTCGCGCACCTCGCTGAGCAGCCGCGCCGCCCGCGCCGCGTCGACCGCCGCGAGCCGCGGCACGTTCATCGGCGACATCGCCACTGGGCCTCCCCGAGAGCACACGGGCGCCGAACGTCTTCCCCGTCCGTCCTGCCGGACGTCCCATACTGCCCCTCCGTCGAGGACGGAGGGGCACACTCCGCCCACTGGGACGAATGCGTTGCAACCCCCTGCAACCCTGGCCGGCCACCACCGGGTGCCGGAAACTTGTGCCACGCCGTCCCGAGCGGCGCTCCTGGCCTCGCAGGGCCATCGCCGCGGGGGTGGCGCCGTGTCGGCGCGGCGCCACCCCCGCCCGCGACGGACGCCGCGCCCGCCCTCCCCGGACGGACCGCCGGAGTCAGGCCACGGGCCGGGCCCGCTCCACGATCGCCCCCAGATCCAGTGTGTGCGGCAGTGTCCCGAAGGCCCCGCCCGCGTCGCCGCCCAGCCGCGAGGCGCAGAACGCGTCCGCCACCTCGGGGGGCGCGAACCGCACCAGCAGCGACCCCTGCAGGACCAGCGCGAACCGCTCGGTCAGCCGCCGCGCCCGCGCCTCGGCGCCGTCCAGATCGGCCAGATCCGTCAACAGGGCCTTGATCGCCGCGTCCAGCCGGTGATCGGCGCCCCGCGCCCGCCCCACCTCCCGCAGGTAGGCGTTCAGCGCCTCCGGCTCGCGCCTGAGCGCCCGCAGCACGTCCAGCGCCTGCACATTGCCCGCGCCCTCCCAGATCGAGTTCAGCGGCGACTCCCGCACCAGCCGCGGCATCCCCGACTCCTCCACGTACCCGTTGCCGCCCAGGCACTCCGCGGCCTCCACCACCACCGGCGCGCACCGCTTGGCCACCCAGTACTTGGCGGCCGGCACCGCGATCCGCAGCAGCGCCCGCTCCTGCTCGCCGCCGTCGTCGTACGCCGCCGCGAGCCGCAGCCCGAGGGTCGTCGCGGCCTCCGACTCCAGCGCCAGATCGGCCAGGACGTTGCGCATCAGCGGCTTGTCGAGCAACGTGCCGCCGAACGCCTCCCGGTGGGCGCAGTGGTGGGCCGCCTGCGCGACGGCCGCCCGCATCAGCCCCGCCGAGCCCAGCACGCAGTCCAGCCGGGTCGCGGCCACCATCCCGATGATGGTGCGCACGCCCCGCCCCTCCTCGCCCACCCGCCGCGCCCACGTCCCGTCGAACTCGACCTCGGCGGAGGCGTTCGACCGGTTGCCGAGCTTGTCCTTCAGACGCTGGATGCGGAACGTGTTACGGCTGCCGTCCTCCAGCACCCTCGGCACGAGGAAGCAGGTCAGCCCTCCGTCCCCGGCCCCCGGCGACGCGGACGCCCGGGCCAGCACCAGGAAACCGTCCGACATCGGCGCCGAGCAGAACCACTTGTGCCCCCTCAGCTCGTACGCCCCGTCCTCGGCGAGCGGCCGCGCGGACGTCGTGTTCGCCCGGACGTCGCTGCCGCCCTGCTTCTCCGTCATCCCCATCCCGACCAGCGCGCCCGCCTTCAGACGCGCCGGCCGCAACTCACGCTCGTAGACGGTCGACGTCAGCAGGGGCTCCCACTCGGCGGCCAGGCCGGGGTCGGCGCGCAGGGCGGGCACGGCCGCGTGCGTCATCGACAGCGGGCAGCAGTTGCCCGCCTCCACCTGCGTCCACACCACGAACGCGGCGGCCCGCCGCACATGTCCTCCCGGCCGCGCCCACGCCGACGTCAGATTCGCCCCGACGCCCTTGCCGAGCAGCCGGTGCCACGCAGGATGGAAGTCGACCTCGTCGACCCGGTGACCGTAGCGGTCGTGCGTGCGCAGCACCGGCGGGCTGCCGTCGGCCTGGGCCGCCCACTCGTGCAGCTGCGCGGACCCGGCCGCCCGGCCCAGCGAGGACAGTTCGCCACGTGCCTCGTCGAGCAGGCCCGGATCGAGATGGCGTTCCACGGCCGTGACCAGGGCCTGATCGGTGGCGTAGACGTCGTGGCCCAGCAGGGGCGGGGGCTGGTTGGTCACGGTGTGCGTGCTGCCTGCCATACCGTGAACGTACCCGCCGCCCCGCAGCTCATGACCGCCCAACACGCACGGCGCGAGCGGGCCCACCGGAGGTGAGTGGAGCCTCGCACGGCGGATACCTTTATGGCGTGCAGCCAGCCAGTCAGCCCCCCGAGCACCCCGAGCGCCCCGACGATCACGCGGCCCTCGCCGGGCGTCTCCACCGAGCCCGCGCCCTCTACCGGAACGTCTCCAAGCGCAGGACCGCCTGGCTGCTTCTGAAGGACACCGTCAACTCCTGCATCGAGTACCGCATCCTCGGCCTGGCCGCCGAGGCCGCCTTCTTCACCCTGCTGTCCGTGCCGCCGCTGCTGCTCAGCCTGATCGGACTCCTCGGCTACGTCGACGACTGGACCGGCACCGACACCATCAGCAGCCTGGAGGCCAACCTCCTCGACGCCTCCCGCACCGTCCTGTCCGACAAGGGCGTCGCCGAGATCGCGCAGCCCATCCTCGACGACGTGATGAAGGGCGGCCGCCCCGACGTCATCTCGATAGGGTTCCTGTTCGCCCTGTGGTCGGGGTCGCGTGCGGTGAACGTCTTCATCGACACCATCACCGTCATGTACGGCCTCGACGGGGTGCGCGGCATCGTCAAGACCCGGCTGGTGGCGTTCCTGCTGTTCATCGCCGCCCTGCTGATCGGCTCCGTCGCGCTGCCCCTGATGGTGGCCGGTCCCGACGCCGTCGTGCGGATCGTGCCCTGGTCGACGACGGTCGTCCAGGTCCTGTACTGGCCCGTCGTGATCGTCCTGTCGATCGCCTTCCTCACCACGCTCTACCACGTCTCCGTGCCGGTGCGCTCCCCGTGGATCGAGGACGTCCCCGGCGCCCTGGTCGCCCTCGCGATGTGGGTGCTCGGCAGTTTCCTGCTCCGCATCTATCTGCAGAGCACCATCGAGGGCGCCACCATCTACGGCTCCCTCGCCGCCGCCGTCGCCGTCCTGCTGTGGATCGGTGTGTCCGCCTTCGCCGTCCTCGTCGGGGCGGCCGTGAACGCCGCGATCGACCGCGTCTGGCCGGCCGCCGCGACCGCCGCCGCGCGCGCCGCCAACGAGCGGCAGCGCGAGGAGGAGGCCGCCGAGTACGTCGCCCGTCTGACCGCGGCCCGCCAGTACGAGGACGACCCCGACGACCCCGACATGCCCTCCGAGTTCCCCGAACGCTGGTCCCGCTTCCTCCCCCCGGAGGACGTCACGGGCCGCCTGCGAGCCCACGCGAAGACCTCCCACAAGAACACCGCCCCGGGCGGCGAGGAACCCCCGCCCCCCGAGAAGTGATCTGCCTCACAAGCTGTCACGGCGAGCGGCCCAGCGGTGTCCTAGGGACAGCCTGACCAGGCGTGTCCGAGGGAGAGGGGCCAGGGAGATGACCGACCGCACCACCGACCCGGCGACCGAAGCATTCGTCGCCCATCGCAATCTGCTGTTCACCGTCGCCTACGAGATGCTCGGATCGGCGGCCGACGCCGAAGACGTCCTCCAGGAGACCTGGTTACGGTGGGTCAAGGTCGATCTGGACGGAGTGGGCGACCAGCGGGCTTACCTGCTGAGGATCACCACCCGGCAGGCCCTCAACCGGCTGCGGACCATGAAGCGCCGCCGTGAGGCGTACGTCGGCCAGTGGCTGCCCGAGCCGCTGGTCACCGCGCCGGACGCGGCCGAGGACCTGGAACTCGCCGAGAGCCTGTCGATGGCGATGATGCTCGTCCTGGAGAGCCTCTCCCCGACCGAGCGGGCGGTGTTCGTGCTGCGCGAGGTCTTCGAGGTCGACTACGACGACATCGCCGGCGCCGTCGGCAAGACCCCGGCGGCCGTACGGCAGATCGCGCACCGCGCCCGCGCGCACGTCGACGCCCGCCGGCCCCGCCGGACGGCCTCCGCGCGGGAGACCCGGGCCGCCCTGGAGTCCTTCCAGCGCGCCCTGGAGACCGGGAACCCGCAGGACCTCCTCGACGTGCTCGCCCCCGACGTCGTGCTGCTCAGCGACGGCGGCGGCGTCAAGCGCGCCGCGCTCAGGCCCATCGTCGGCGCGGAGAACATCGTCCGCTTCTATCTCGGCGGCGCGACCTCGGCTGCCAGGTTCGAGGCCACGATCACCTGGGAGTCCACGGTGGTCAACGGCAGCCCGGCACTCGCCGTGCACCGCGAGGGCGAGCTCGACGGCGTCATGGCCGTCCGTCTCGAGGACGGCCGCATCGCCGGCCTCTACTTCGTCCGCAACCCCGAGAAGCTGACCCGCGTCACCTCCGAGACCCCGCTCGCCCTGCGTTGACGCCGACGGCTCCGAAGCACCCGTCCGTCTCCGCACCCGTCACGAGGGATCCCGCCATGACCACGCAGACGACGGCCGCCACGCCCGGCGGCCTCACCTTCCTCAGAACCGCGACCGCCCTGCAGACCCTGACCCTCCTGTTCCAGGCGGTCACCGCCGGCCTGCTGCTGACCTCGTCCCGCGGCTACTGGCTGCACGACTTCGGATCGAAGGTGATGTACGCGGCCGCCATGCTGTACGTGCTCGCCACGGTCCTGGCCTGGCGCCGGGGCGGTGGATCACCCCGCCCCGTCCTGTACGCCACCGGCTTCCTCCTCCTCGCCTCCGCGCAGGTCGCGCTGGGCGTCGCGCACGTGCCCTCGTTCCATGTCCCCTTGGGCGTGGTGATGTTCGCCCTCAGCACGCTCGCCCTGGCCCGTGCGGTGTCCCAGGGACTGCCGCGGCGCCCCGCCGCCTGAGGTGTGCTGCGGACGGCTGTCCCACGAACGACCGGTTCAGACCCCTTCGAGGAAAGCAGGACGTCTCATGTCCGTTCGATCCGTTCTCACCCTTGCCGCCGCCGTCCTGATCGGCGTGCTCGCGTGCGCCGGACCGGCCGCCGCCGCGGACCCGTCACAGCAGGTCGCCGCCGGCGTCACCACGCTGAGCGTGGGCCGGGTCGGGGCTTCTCTGTCGGCGCTGGTCGGCCTGCTGGGCGCGGTGGGCGGCGGTCTGGCTCTGGCCCGCCCCGACAGCAAGGGGCACATCGGCGCCTGGGCCCGGCGCAACGGCGCCGTCACGGCTCTCGTGGCCGGGCCGGTCGCCGTGGCCGTCGGCGGCACGATCGCGGCCACCGCCGACGGCGGTCTCGGCACCGGGAACGGGCTGGGCGGCGCCTTCGTCGCCATGCTCCTCGGCCTGACCGCCGTCGCCCTCGGCGGACTGGCCCGCTCCCGCACCCGCCGTACCGGCTGACGGGCGGGTGCGGGCGGGGTGTCAGTGATCGGTGAAGTCGGCGGCGTGGTCGTCGGCCCAGGTGGTGAAGGTGCGGGGCGGGCGGCCGGTGAGTTCTTCGACCGTGCGGGTGAGGGGGAGGGGCTTGTCGTTGGTCTCCCACCAGTTCAGCAGGGCGTCGGCGTAGGCGGCGGGGATGTACTCGGCCGACTCCCGCTTCCACGCCTCGACCGTGACGTGGTCGATCGAGACGGGCCGCCCGGTGACGGCGGCGAGCTGGTCGATCTGCTGGGCGAAGGTCAGCGACTCGGGGCCGGTGAGGGTGAACCGGCCGCCGTGGTGGCGGGGGTCGGTGAGGACGGCGTACGCGGCTTCGGCGACGTCCTTCTCGTGGATGGGGTCGGTGTGGGCGTCGGGGAAGGGCAGGCTGACGGGTCGTCCTGCCTTGACGGCCCACGCCCATCCGCCGGCGTTGGAGGCGAAGGAACCCGGCCGCAGGATCGTGGTGGTGATCGGCGAGGAGAGCAGCGCGCGTTCCACGTCGAGGTGCGACTTGGCGAGCGGGTCGTTCTCGGGGTCGGGGCCGAGCACAGCCGATGAGGACAGCAGCACGATGTGCGTCACTCCGGCCTGCCGGGCGTGGTCGATGAAGTCGGTGACGCGGTCGGGGCTGGCGTAGAGGAACACCGTGGTGACGCCCGCCAGGGCGGCGGGGAAGGTGTCCGGGGCGGTGAGGTCGAGACGGACCGTCTTCACACCCTCGGGCGGGGTGAGCTTCTCGGGGGCGGCGGAGCCGACCCGGGTGGCCAGTCCGTCGCGGTGGAGCAGCGTGGTCAGGTGGGTGGCGACCGCGCCGCGGCCTCCGGTGATGAGGATCATGAGTGGGCTCTTTTCCGAGTCTGGTTCCGGGCGTGGTGCGGGTCAGTGGTGCTGGGGCTGTGCGGTGCGGGGGAGCAGGCGGACCAGGCAGCAGCAGCCGAGGGTGATGCCGGCCACGATCAGGAGGCTGCGGGTCATCGCGTGGGCGGGGCCGGGGATGTGGAGGTAGACGGTGGTGACGGCGGCGGCGCCCAGAGCGTTGGCGAGCTGCTGCACCGCGGTCAGGGACCCCGCGCCGGATCCTGCTTCGGCGGGGGTGACGTCCCCGAGGGTGATGTCGTAGACGGTGCCGAAGCAGGTGCCCATGCCGAGCCCGGTCACCAGGGTGGCGATGATGATCGCGGCCGGGCCGGTCGCGGTGCCGGCGGTGTGGACGGCTGCCCACAGCCCCAGAGTGCCGGTCAGCGTCGTGAGCAGGCCGATCAGGACGAGGGTGCGGCCGAGGCGGCTGATGAGCCGGTAGCAGGCGATCGAGGCGATGACGATTCCGGCGGCCATGGGGGTGCTGCCCGTGAGGGCGGTCCGCAGGGGCGAGTAGCCCAGGCCCTCCTGGAGGAACAGGGAGACGACGTAGAGGAGCCCGGCGACGGCCGCGAAGAAGGCGACGCCCAGGACCAGGCCGCAGACGAAGCCCCGGTTGCGGAAGAGCGAGGGCTGGATCAGCGGGTGGGGGGCGGTGGCCTGGCGGCGGGCCAGGAGGGCGAAGAAGACCGCCGCGGCGCCGAGTGCGGCCCATGAGACGGGGCGCCAGTCGTGGGCGGGGCCGTCGATCAGCCCGTAGAGCAGGGTGGCCATGGCTCCGGCCAGCAGCACCGCGCCCGGGGCGTCGATCACCGTGCCGCGCTCGCCGGTGTCCCGGGGCAGCAGGCGGTGGGCGGCGAGCAGGGCGCCGCCGCCGAGCACGATGTTGATCAGGAACATGGAGCGCCAGCCGAGCCCGAGGGGATCGGTGTCGATGAGGGCGGCGGCCAGGATCGGGCCGCCCACCGCCGACAGGCCGAGGACGGGGCCGAAGGCGCTGAACGCCTTGCCTATCTGGTCGCGGGGGAAGACGGCGCCGAGGATGCCGAAGCCCTGCGGGATCAGCAGGGCGCCGAAGGCTCCCTGGACGAGGCGGGCGGCGATCAGCGTCTGCGGACCGACGGCCAGTCCGCAGGCCACGGAGGCCGCGGTGAACCCGGCCAGGCCCGTCAGGAAGACGCGACGCCGTCCGTACTTGTCCCCGAGCCGGCCGCCGACCACGAGAAGCACGCCGAGGGCGAGTGCGTAGGAGGCGCCCAGCCACTGGACGAGGGCCGGTCCGCCCTTCAGGGAGGCGGTGATGCTCGGCGCGGCGAGGTTGGTGATCGTGGCGTCGATCAGGTCGAGGACCTCGGCTGCCAGGATCACGGCGAGGACGGCCCAGCGCCGCGCGGGTGAGAGGGCCCCGACCTGGCTGGGCGGGGCGAGGGTGCTGGTCATGGTGTACTTTCCGAGAGGAGGTCGAACGGCGTTCGTTACGAACACTGTTCGTCGGACCCTAGGGAGCGAACGGTGTTCGTGTCAAACGGTGTTCGTCGTACGGCTAGGCTTGCCCCATGAGGACGCAGCCGATCAGCCGCCGCGCGCGGCCCACCAAGGCCCCCCTCAGCCGCGACGCCGTGGTGCGCACCGGCCTGGAGATCCTCGACCGCGACGGCCTGGACGCCCTGACCATGCGCAGCGTCGCCAAGGCGCTCGACACCGGCCCCGCCTCGCTGTACGTCTATGTCGCCAACCGCGACGACCTCATGGCCGCCATGCTCGACGAAGCCCTCGCATCCGTCGCGGCGACCGAGGAGGGCACCTGGCGAGAACAGCTGCGCGCCCTCGCCACCGCCGCCATCGCCGCCATGAGCCGGCACGAGGGCCTGGCCGGCGTCGCCCTCGGGGCCATCCCCACCGGAGAGAACTCCCTGCTCGTCCTGGACCGTATGCTCGCCCTGCTCAAGCAGGGCGGCCTCGACGACACCGCCGCCGCCTGGGCCGTCGACCTCCTGTGGCTCCACATCGCCGCAGCCGCCGTCGAGCAGAACAACCGCGACACCCAGGGCTCCGACGAGGAGACCGCCGTCAGCGCGGCGAACCGCCACTACGCCGCCCTGTCCGCCCACCGCTACCCGATGCTCACCTCGATGCGGCAGGCGCTCTTCTCCCCCGGCGACCGCGACACCTGGGGCCTCGACGTCCTGATCAACGGCATCCTCCACACGCCCGCTCACTGACAGCGGGGCCGGCGCCCGCGGGTCCGACCGGCCGGGACGGCCCTCAGGCCTGCGCCTTCGCCGAAGCCGAGCCCCAAACCCCCGCCCGCGCCGCCTCCCCGGCGAACTCCGAGAAGTCCCGCGGCTCACGCCCGAGCACCCGCCGCACCCCGTCCGTCACATGCGCGTTGTGGCCGTCGAGCAGTCCCTCGAACAGCTCGACCAGGAAGTCGGCCTCCTCCGCGGGCAGCCCGAAACCGACCAGCCGCTCCCGGTACTCGCCCAGCGGCACCGCCCGGTACGTCAGTTCACGCCCGGCCGCGGCGCCGGCCTCCGCCACCGCCTCGCCCCACGTCAGCAGCCGGGGCCCGGTCACGTCGATGTCCTGCCCGATGAACCGCGCACCCGACGTCAGCGCGGCCACCACCACGTCCGCGATGTCCCGCACGTCGACGAACGGCTCCCGAAGCCCCTCACCGGCCGGGAACACCAGCTCCCCGCCCAGCCGCAACTCCTCCACCAGCGGCCCTTCGCTGAGGTTCTGTGCGAACCACGCGGCCTGTACGACGGTCCAGTCCGCCCCGGACTCCCGCAGCGCCTCCTCCGCCGGCCGCGCCCGCTCCTCACCCCGCGCCGACAGCAGCACCAGCCGCCGTACGCCGAGGCCGACCGCCTCCCGGGCGAGCGCGCCGACCGCCGCGGCCGCCTCCGGAGCGCATATGTCCGTCGGGTACGCCAGGTAGGCCGCGTCCGCGCCGCGCAGCGTGTCCGCCCACGTCGAAGGGGACCGCCAGTCGAAGCCCGTCGCCCGCGAGGCGGCCCGCACCGTGAGACCGGCCGCCTCGACGGCCCGCGCGACGCGCCCACCCGTACGACCGGTCGCCCCGGTCACCACCACCGTCATGTCCCGTGTCGAGTTCCGGACCGTCTCCTGCGTCGTGTTCTGTGTCATGCCGCAAGTCAACTGCCCTGCGCCGCAAGGGAACATCGCTGAACGGCTCGTTCCCATAAGCGCGCGTCTACGCTGGCCGCATGGACGCTCCCGCCCCCTCGAAGCCCCTCACCCGGGGAGACCCTCTGACAGGTCTGCTGGAAGGTCCGCGCGCGCGGGGCGCGTTCATGATCCGCGCGTGTTTCGACCCTCCGTGGGCGGTGCGTGTGCAGGACCGCGCCCCGCTGACGGTGATGCTGGTCGTCCGCGGCGACGCCTGGGTCGTGCCCGACGCCGGCGAGCCGGTCCGGCTGACCGCCGGAGAACTCGCCATCGCCCGCGGCCCCGGCGCGTACACCGGCGCCGACGACCCCGCCACCGCGCCCCAGGCCCTGATCCTGCCGGGCGGCGAGTGCGCCTACCCCGACGGCCGGTCCCTGAACGGCTCCATGGACCTCGGCGTACGGGCCTGGGGCGACCGCCTCGACGGCTCCACGGTGCTGCTGATCGGCACCTACACGATGGACGGCGAGATCAACGGCCGCCTGCTGGACGCGCTGCCCCCGCTGCTGTCCCTGACCGACGACGTGTGGCGGTGCCCGCTCACCCCGCTGCTCATGGAGGAGATCGCCCGCGACGAGCCGGGCCAGGAGGTCGTCCTCGACCGCATGCTCGACCTTCTGGTCATCGCCGCGCTGCGGGCCTGGTTCTCCCGTCCGGAGGCGGCGGCCCCCACCTGGTACCGGGCGTTGGGCGACCCGGTCGTCGGCCGCGTCCTGCGCCTCGTCCAGGACGACCCCGCCCACCCCTGGACGGTCGCCTCCCTCGCCGCCAAGGCGGGCGTCTCCCGGGCCGCTCTGGGCCGCCGCTTCACCGAACTCGTCGGCGAGCCACCGATGACCCACCTCACCGGCTACCGTCTCGCCCTCGCCGCCGACCTGCTGCGCGAGACCGACGACACGATCGCCGCGATCGCCCGGCAGGTCGGCTACGGCAGCGCGTTCGCCCTGTCCACCGCCTTCAAACGGGTCCACGGCCGGAGCCCGCAGGAGCACCGGACGAAGATCCCGTGAGGATGCCTCGCCCGCCCGGCACGGCCCCCGCCGCGTAACCTGGGCGTGTGTACCAGGAACGGCCCTCCCGGCTGGCCGGCGCGGTGGTGTGGACCGACACCCCGGCGGGCGCCGGTGCTCACCCGGTGCTGCCCGACGGCTGCATGGACCTGCTGTGGAACGAGGGCAGGCTGCTGGTGGCCGGTCCCGACACCCGGGCTCACCTCCCCGACGGACCGCCCGCTTCCTGGTCCGGCCTGCGCTTCTACCCGGGCGCCGCGCCCGCCCTGCTCGGCGTGCCGGCGCACGAACTGCGCGACCGGCGCGTGGACCTGGCCGAGCTGTGGCCGGCGGCAGAGGTGCGACGCCTGTGCGCCCGGGTCGCGGCCGCGCCCCACCCCGCGACGGCGCTGGAGGAACTCGCGCTGCGACGGGCCGCCCCGCCGGACCGTGAGTTGCGCCGCCTCGTCACCGCCCTCGCCGAGGGTCGCCCGGTGGCCGCCACCGCCGCTGAACTCGGTCTGACCGCGCGCCAGTTGCACCGACGCTCGTTGAACGCCTTCGGGTACGGCCCGAAGACACTGGCCCGAATCCTGCGCCTGCAGCGCGCTCTCGCCCTGGCCCGACGGGGAGTGCCGTACGCGGACACGGCGTCCCGCGCCGGCTACGCCGACCAGGCCCACCTCGCGCGTGACGTGAGGGAGTTGAGCGGTATGACGCTGACCGGCCTACTCCTGCGCGGCGAACAGGTCGACACCGTTTCCGTCGGGGTCGTGCACGATGGCGTACCGCTGGCCCCAGACCGCGTCCCACGGCTTCAGCCCGCCCGTGTACCCGGCACCGACCAGCTCCTCGTACACGGCGTCCACCTCGGCCGGCCCGTCGCACCGTAGGGCCAGCGAGTGCCGGCCTTCGCCGGCGGGGGCCCGCCAATCCGGCCGGAAGGACCGGACGACGGACTCGGTGTCGAGCATCAGCCGCAGCCCGCCGGGCAGTCGGGCCTCGACGTGCTGCTCATGTTCGGCCCCCTCCGGGAAGGCGAACCCGAGCCTGCGGTAGAAGGCGACGGAGGCGGCCATGTCGGAGACGACCAGGCCGACGGCATCGAATCGTGGAGTCATGCGCCCACCGTAGGCGGCCGATCGCGCCCCGGTCTTGAAGGAAACGGACATCGGCCGGGAGGCCGGGGTGACGGGCTGCGAGGGGCCCGGTCGGCGGCAGTGATCGACACCGACGACGCCGAACCCTCGTACCGACACCACCTCAAGCCGGCCGCCGCAGATCCTCCAGATACCGCAGGACGGCGGCGACCCGGCGGTCCACCTGGTCCGTCGGAGACAGATCGAGCTTCGCGAAGATGCTGCGGATGTGCTTGTGGACGGCGCCGTCGGTGACGACGAGTTTCCCGGCGATGGCGGAGTTGCCCAACCCCTCGGCCATCAGGGCGAGCACGTCCCGTTCGCGGGGGCTGAGCCGTTCCAGGCGGGTGTCCTGGCGGGAGCGGGTGAAGAGCTGGGCGACGACCTCCGGGTCGATGGCGGTGCCGCCGCCGGCCACGCGCCGTAGCGCGTCCAGGAACTCCTCGACCCGGCCGACCCGTTCCTTGAGCAGGTAGCCGAGGCCGTTCACCCCGCCGCCGAGCAACTCCGTGGCGAAGCTCTGCTCGACGTACGCGGACAGCACGAGCACGGCAAGGCCGGGCCGTCGACGCCGGGCCTCGACCGCGGCGACGATCCCCTCGTCGGTGTGGGTCGGCGGCATCCGGACGTCGAAGATGGCGACATCAGGTTTGTGCACGTCGATGGCGCCCAGCGCCTCGTCGGGGGTGTCCGCGGTGGCCACCACGTCGAGTCCCTCGGCGCGCAGCAGCAGGGCGAGCCCCTCACGCAGCAGGGGATCGTCCTCCGCTATCACAATCCGCATGTCAGGCTCCAAAGGGTCCGGATTCAACGGCGGTGGGCGAAGGCCCCGGGTCGGGCTCCGGTCGTCACGATCCACAGGGAAGGTCCACTGTCAGGAGGGTCGGGCCACCGGGCGGGCTGGTCAGGGTGAGGTCGCCGTCGTGCGCCGCGACGCGGCGACGGATGCCGGTGAGCCCGGAGCCGCCACTCTCCACCCCGGGGTCGGAAGCCCGGGAGTCACCCCCCGCGCCGCCCCTGCCGTCGTCCTCGACGGACAGCACGAGTCGGCCCCCGCGGCCGCGTGCCGTGACGACGGCGTGCCGGGCGCCGCTGTGCTTGGCGATGTTGGTCAGGGCCTCGGCGACCACGAAGTAGGCGGTCGCCTCGACGGAGGCGGCGCAGCGTTCGGGCACGTCCACGTCGATCCGGCAGGGCACCGCGCAGTTCGCGGCGAGACCGGAGAGCGCGCCCTCGAGGCCACGGTCGGCCAGCACCGGCGGAAGGATGCCGCGGGCGACGGCACGCAGCTCGGCCAGCGCCTCTTCGGCGGCCAACTGGGCACGTTCCAGGAGTTCGTCGGCGCCCGCCGGATCACGGGCCACCATGCGGCGGGACGCCCCGATCAGCACGGCGACGGAGACGAGCCGGTTCTGCGCACCGTCGTGCAACGAGCGTTCGATGCGGCGCAGTTCGGTGGCGTGGGCGTCCAGGGCGGCGGCACGCGTGGCGGTCAGCTCCGCGACGCGCAGGGAGAGATCGACACCGGGGTCGGCCGCCAGGAGACGCCGCCCGAGGCCCGCCTGGAGCCGGGCCATACCCGGCGTCAGTCCCAGGATGATGGCGATCCAGCCCACGCCCAGCAGCGTCACGGCGACGGCGTCCGGCCAGGTGTGTGCGTTTCCGATGCCCACGGAGGTGGCGGTCGCGCCCTCGGGCATGTACGTCCAGTACAGCAAGAAGGCGGTGTCCCGCACCGCGAGGACCGGCAGCAGGACGCCGAGCAGCCCGAGCAGCGCCCCCACGGTGGAGTGCCGGACCAGCCAGGCCAGTTCGCGGCACGTGGTGCGGTCGACGAGGGCAGCACGCAGCGATGTGGGCGGCGGCTCCGGGGCGGCGACCTCGGGGCCCCAGCGTGCGAGCCGGCCGCGCTCCCGGCCGGCCAGGGCGTGCAGGGTGCGCAGGAGCGCGGGTGCCATGAGCAGTCCGACGCCGATGACGCTCGTCGCGACGGTGAGAGTCAGCCACAGCAGCAACAGCATGGCGAGCAGCGCCGTGTTGAGCCCGGACGCCAGTTGGGCGATCGCCTCACCGGCGGCGCTCAGGCTCCGGAGCGCGATGGCCTTGAAGCTCTCGCGGCTCTCGCGTCGGTCCGCCGCTCCACTCGTGCCCACTGTCATGCGAACGACCCTATGTCGCGAGCGAGTTCACGTCATCCGAGCGGCGGGGCGGTACAGCCTGCTGTACCTCGAACCAGGCGGCCTGCGGGATCGGCCGCCACGGGTGCTGATCCATAGCGTCGGTGACGACAGCGGGGACGGCACACGGCCACCGCAGGACCACACAACAAGACCCCGGGAGCAGCCCCATGCGGCACACGACGACCCCCGATCCCGCCGACCGGCCCGACTCCGAGGACATCGCCCGCCCCCTGCTCTGGACGGCGGTGGTGGCAGGCGCGCTCGCCAACATGGCGGCCTCCTTCGGCGGCGCCGACACCTGGGTGCACCTGGTGTGCGGTGCGATCACCGTCCTGTGCGCGGGCACGCTCGCCGTACGGAACCTGCGAGGCCGACGATGAACGCCGCAGGCGCCCCCGCCATCGCCCTGGAGGGCGTCAGCAAGGCGTACCCGGGTGGTGTACGCGCCCTCGACGACGTGTCGTTGACCGTGGAGCGCGGCACCTTCCTCGCCGTCATGGGCCCCTCGGGCTCCGGCAAGAGCACACTGATGCACTGTGCCGCCGGCCTCGACTCCCCGACGTCGGGCAGCGTCCGCATCGACGGTCACGAGATCGCCGGACTGAAGGAATCCCGCCGTACCCGACTGCGTCGGGAACGCGTCGGGTTCGTGTTCCAGGCGTACAACCTGATCCCCTCGCTGTCCATCGAGGACAACATCACGCTGCCACTGAGGCTGGCGGGCCGTACCGCGGACCGCGACTGGCTGCGGACGCTGGTGGAGCGGGTGGCACTGGCCGACCGGCTGAGTCACCGCCCGGCGGAGCTGTCCGGCGGTCAGCAGCAACGGGCTGCCCTGGTGCGGGCGTTGGCCGCGAAACCCGCCGTCGTGTTCGCCGACGAACCGACCGGCGCGCTCGACCTGCGCAGCGCGCACGAGGTCCTCGACCTGCTGCGCGACCTCGTCGCCGACCTGCACCAGACGGTGGTGATGGTCACCCATGATCCGGCCGCCGCCGCCCGCGCGCACCAGGTGCTGGTGATGGCGGACGGCCGCGTGGTCGAGGCCGTCAAGGCGCCGACCGCTCCTGAACTGGCGAGCCGCCTGGTCGCGTTGGGAGAGGACTGAACCGTGTTCCGTCTCGCGATACAGATGGCCGGACACCGCGTCATCGCGCTGATCGCCGTGGCCTGCGCGGTCCTCGGCGGTGCGGCTCTGATCACCGCCACCGGCGTCCTGGCGGAGTCCGGTCTGCGCTCCCGTCTGCCCGCCGGCCGGCTGGCCGGTGCGTCCGTCGTGGTCGCGGCCGACCAGGAGTTCCACCCGGCCGGCGACCTGCCGCTCGCGCTTTCGGAACGCCGCCGGCTCCCGGCCCGACTCGTCGGCGAGCTCGGCCGGCTGCCCGGCGTGACCACGACAGTCGGCGACATCGGGTTCCCCGCCGCCCTCGTCGACACCCATGGGCAGGTCGTACCGTTCGAGGATCCCCGGGTGGCGGGGCACGGCTGGTCCTCGACGAAGCTGCTGGCGGACGCGCGGGTCACCGGCAGCGAGCCGAACGCCTCCGACGAGATCGCCGTGGACCGCGCCACCGCCGCCGCGGCGGGCATCGAGCCGGGCGACGAGGTCCAGGTCGTCGTCAACGCCCGCCCCGCCACGGGCTATCACGTCTCGGCCGTGGTCGACGCGCCTGGCGAGGGCGTCTACTTCGCGGACGCGACGGCCCTGCGACTCTCCGGCCGCTCGGACCGCGTCGACCTGGTGGGCCTGCGCACCACGCCCGGCGTCGAGGAGCGGGTGGCCGCCGAGATCCGTACGAAGGTGAAGGGCGCCGGGCTGCGCGTGCTCACCGGAGCGGAGCGGGGTGAGGCGGCCGTGCCCGGCGCCGGCGCCTCCCGCTCGCTGCTGGTGCTGCTCGCCGGTTCGCTGTCGGGGATCATCCTGCTGATCACCGGTTTCGTGATGGCGAGCGCGCTGGCCGTGTCGGTCGCCGGGCAGCGCCGCGACCTGGCGCTGATGCGGGCGGTCGGCGCCACCCCGAGACAGATCCGTCGGCTGGCCGCCGCGCAGTCCACCGCGGTCGCGGCGGTGGCCGTGGCACCCGGCGTGGGCCTCGGCTATCTGCTCGCCGGACTGTTCCGCGGCGTGCTCGCGGACCGCGGGGTCATACCGCCCGGACTTCCGCTCACCTTCAGCCCGTTGCCCGCCCTCGCAGCGTTCCTCCTGCTGCTCCTGGTTGTCCAGGCGGCGGCCCGCTGCTCGGCCTGGAGCACCTCGCGGATGCCGGCCACCGAGGCGGTCGCCGCGTCGCGCAGTGAACCGCGCGACCCGTCGCGGACCCGGACGTGGATCGGCGTGCTCGTCGTCCTCGCCGCCATGGTGATGTCGGTCCCGCCGCTCTTCCTGCGCACGGTCATCGGTGCCACGGCCACCCCGATCGCCGGCATCGTCGCGGCGATCGGCCTGGCCGTCGCAGGTCCGGCGCTGGTACGGGGCATCGGCGGCGCGGTGGCCCGGGCGACGCGCCGCAGCGGCTCCGCGCCGACCTGGCTGGCGATGGCCAACTTCCGCGCCTACGCCCTGCGCAACGCCGGGATCGTCTCCACCCTGGCCATGGCGGTCGTGTTCGTGCTGACGTACACCTTCACCCAGACCACCGTGCTGGCCGCCACCGGCCATGACACCCGTACCGGCACCCTGGCCCAACTTCGTTTGAGTGCACCAGGGTTGGGCGGTATTCCAGCCGACGTTCCCGCCGCCGTCCGGAAGACGGCCGGTGTGCGGGCCGCCGCCCCGGTCGGCACGACGACCGTGGTGTGGGAGTACACGCAGTTCGGCGACAAGGAGGCCGAGTCCGGTTCCGCGGCCGTCCTCACCCCGGAGGCGGCGGGCGTCCTCGACCTCGACGTGCAGGACGGCGGCCTGGACCGCCTGACCGGCGCGACCGTCGCCGTCAGCAGCGATGTCGCCCGCTCGCGCTCCGCGACGGCGGGCCGCCGGGTGAGCCTGGTTCTCGGTGACGGCGCGCGGGTCGACGCCGAGGTGGTCGCCGTGTACGGCCGGGGCCTCGGATTCGGCACGGTCGTGCTGTCCCACGACCTGGCCGCCGGACACACCACCACGGCACTCGACCAGTCCCTCCTGATCCGCACCGACGACACGGCGAAGGTCCGGCAGAGCCTGACGACTCTCGCTGCCTCCCGCCCCGGCCTGGCCCTCGCACCTGCCGACTCCCCTTCCGCCGGCGGCCTGAAGGACGTTCCGCCCGCGGTGTGGATCAATCTGGCCACCATCGTCGTGCTGCTCGGTTACCTCCTGCTGAGCATCGCCAACAAGCTGGTCGCGGCCACCGCCCAGCGCAGGGCCGAACTGGGCGCCCTCCGCCTCAACGGCACCACACCCCGCCAGATCCGCGCGATGATGCGCCGCGAGGCCGCGGTGACCGCCGCCACCGCGCTCACCACGGCCATGCTGCTCTCCGCGATTCCCCTGGCCCTCCTGGGCCAGGGCTTCCTCGGACGCCCCTGGCCCGCCGGCCCCACCTGGCTGTTGCCCGCCCTGGCCCTCACGGTCACCGCCACGGCCTACCTGACCATCGAACTTCCTACGCGCCAGGCCTTGCGCACGGCGCCCGCCGAAGCGATTCGGGTTCACTGAACCGCTCGGTCCGTCAGCCCGGGCCCGGCAGTATGCCGGGTCCGGGCTTTCGTCGTCCCCGGTATCCGCTCTTCGCCCGCGACCGGCTCCACCAGGCGGCAAGGTCACGACGTAGGGGGGCGGCCCGAGTCCCGTCGGTAGTGCCTGCGGTACTCGGAAACGGGCAGCACACGGGTTGGTGACGGACCCTGTGCGCACGGAAATCTGTGGGCATGACGCGACGCAAGGCAATGATCATCCCCTCCGTCCTCCTCTCGCTCAGCGCGTTGACGGTCGCCACGCCTGCCATGGGCGCCACGGCGCACGGTTCGCCGGCCCCGGCCTCGCAGGCATCCGCCTCCTGGCAGCGCGGCGAGAGCGTGGTGGCCGGCATCGACCGCAGCTCCCACCCCCTGCGGACCACGAACCCCACCGGCAGTCTGCGGGACCTCGACGCGCTGGGCCGCATGCTCAAGGGCGCCGAGGTGGTGGGACTGGGCGAGGCCACCCACGGTTCGCGGGACTTCTTCCGCATGAAGCACCGGGTCTTCCGCTATCTGGTCGAGGAGAAGGGCTTCAGGACCTTCAGCCTGGAACTCCCCTGGAGCAGCGGTGTGCGGATCGACGAGTACGTGGTGCGGGGCAGGGGCGACCTCAAGGACATCGCCCGAGACGAGTTCCAGGGTTCCTACCGGATCTGGAACAACCAGGACTACATCGACCTCATCACGTGGATGCGCGACTACAACCTCCACCACCCCGGCGACCCGGTCCGTTTCATGGGCAACGACATGGGCTACGCCGGCCCGGAACTGTACGCACGGGTCATCGACCACGTGTCCCGAACGTACCCGCACCTGCTGAAGCAGGTCACCGACTTGTACCGCGGCCTTCCCCCGGCCACCGACGCCGGCACCTTCGCCGAGGAGTACCTCGAGCTGTCGCTCGCCGAGCGCCAGGAGCGGGCGGAGCGGACCCGGAAGGTCTACGACCTCCTGCGCGCACAGCGCCCCGGCCCCGGCGACAAGCGGAACCACCTGTGGATGACGCAGCACGCCCTGGCCATCCACCAGATGGCCAGGGGCATGGCCTTCGACATCGGCGACGAGGACCAGATCGCCCTGATGATGAAGCTCCGCGACCAGGTGATGGCCGAGAACGTGCAGTGGTGGCGAAGGCACACCGGGGACAGCATTCTGCTGTCGGCCCACAACACCCACGTGTCCTACGACTCGTTCGACGCGCGGTACCCCAAGACCCAGGGCTCCTTCCTCCGCGACGCGCTGGGCAGCCGCTACACCAGCGTCGGCTTCTCGTTCTTCAAGGGTTCCTTCAAGGCGTTCGGCAGCGACGACAACGTGATACGCACCTACCACGTGGACGGCGCGAAGCCTGGCTCCAACGAACAGACCCTGGACAAGGCCCATGGGGACGACTACATCCTCGACATGCGCAGGGCCCCCGAGCCGGTGCGCGAGTGGCTGGACAAGGAGCGGGTCACCTGGAACATCGGCGCCGGATGGCCCGACCCCGTGGAGTACACGGCCGCACCCGGCAAGGCCCACGACATCCTCATCCACCTGCACGACATCCAGGCCACCACATATCTCGGCGCACCCTGACAGGGGCTGGTCAGACGCCCCTCCAAGCGTCGTGCGGCGTGTCGCGTCCGATACGGTCACCCCGTCCGGACGCGGGGCGCGCCCGTGCTCGAGCGTTCCACCAGCCGTGTCGACAGCTCCGTCCGCGTACCCTCCGGGCGGTCCCCGTCCATCATCCGCACCAGGAGCCGTAGCGCCGTCGCCGCCATCTCCGCGAGGGGCTGGCGGACGGTGGTCAGCGCCGGGGTGGTCCAGCGGGACTCGGGCAGATCGTCGAAACCGACCACGCTGATGTCGTCCGGAACCCTCAACGCCCTTTCGGACAACACCTCGTAGACGCCGAGGGCCTGTCGGTCGGAACAGGTGAAGACGGCCGTCGGCGGCTCCGGCAGATCGAGGAGGTCGCGCATGTGGCGGCGGGCGGCCGTCTCGTCGAAGCCGCCGTGGCGAACGTACTCGGGACGGTGGACGATCCCCGCCGACGCCAGCGCGGAGCGGTAGCCGGCGATCCGGGCGTTGCTGCTCATCCTGCGGCGCGGCCCGGCGATCACCGCGATCCGCTCGTGCCCGAGGGCCAGCAGGTGTTCGGTCGCCGTCACACCGCCCTGCCAGTTGGCCGCGCCCACCGACACCACGTCCGACGGCGGCTCCACCACCGGGTCGATCATCACGAACGGGATCCGGTGCTGCTCCAGCCAGGCGTACTGCGACTGCGTCAACTCGGCCAGGTTGAACAGGACTCCGGCCGACCCCCGGGCGGTGAGCTTGTCCAGCCAGCCGCGCTGCGGGCGACCCGCCCTGGTGCGGGACAGCGCCGCCGAGACGACCACGTCCAGGCCCGCGTCGTGCGCCGCCTCCTCCACCCCGTGCAGCACCGCGCCGGTCGAGGAGCTGTCCAGCGAGTGCACGACCAGGTCGACCAGCCGGGGCGGTTTCGTCGCGTCGAAACGCGGTCTGCGTACGTAGCCGAGCCGGTCCAGCGCCTCCGTGACCCGTCGGCGGGTCTCGGGAGCCACGTCCTCACGGCCGTTGACCACCTTGGAGGCCGTCGGCACGGACACCCCCGCCTCGCGGGCCACGACCGCCAGGGTCGGCCCGGCCGTCACGCTCGCACTGCCCGTGCGGACCATCGGGAACCACCTCTCCGGCCCCGCCCGTGGGCCAGCGAAAGTTCGACCACCGTCCTTTCGGAGCCAACCCCACGGCTCGCAGAAAGCGCTTGCTATCCTAGGTGTGCCTCAGCGCGGCGGGAAGACGCAGGTCCTGTGCATCGCGCACCACGGCCGACCGTCCACTGCCCAATGGCCGATTCTGATGACGCGCCCGGCGCGGCGGAGACGGTAGCTTCGGCCGCGTACCGATCCGGCGCGGGCAGTTCCGCCCGCGGGCCATGGCGCCACCACGGCCGGGGCGTCGCGCACCGACGACTGCCCGCCGTGCACGGGGCGTTGTGCGCCGAACGTCGCGCGCGGCCCAGGAAGTTCCGTTCGTCCAGCCGCACTTCACGAAGTGTCCGCAGGGAGACGGCACCCGCGAAAGCCCGCCGCGACACCACTACGACGAGCGCGTCAGCCGAACGTCAAGCGCCACCCTACGAATCGAAGAGGGAAACGCATGCGACTTCTGACCAGGACCATCGTCACTCTCACCGCCGTCGCGGGCATCGCGGCCGGGAGCCTCACCGGGGCGAGCGCCGGATTCGCGGCCACCGCGCCGGCCGCGCACCCCGCGGCGCCCCCTCGGGCCGCGGCCCCGTTCGCGACGGTCAACCTCGGCCTGAACGCCACCCAGGCGGGATACGTCCAGTGCTGGCTCAAGGCGAACTGGGGCTACACCGGGCGCATCGACGGCGAGTTGGGCACCAACAGCTGGAAGGCGTTCCAGCGCAACCTCAGGACCCACTGGGGCTACACCGGCGCCATCGACGGCGAAGTCGGCGGCGGCACGGTGAGCGCGCTCCAGCGCCTGCTGCGGAACTGGGGCTACACCGGAGCGATCGACGGAATCGCCGGCTCGGGAACGCAGGCCGCCTTCAAGCAGTTCGCCGGCGGCTGCGCCGGCTGGTGCTGACGCGGCCTCCGCGGAGCACGCGCCGAGGGCCGCGGGCCGGGGTGTTCCGGCGCGCGGCCCCGGCCGCCTCCGGCCGCTCGGGCGGCCGCGCCCGGTGACCGTACCGGCGTCGTGTCCGGGTCACGCCACGCGGGCCAGGTCGGTGTGCCGGACCTGGTGGGCCAGGGGCCTGCCCGCCGCGACCCGCTCCATCTCCTCGACGACGATGAGGCCGAGCCGCTCCAGCTCGTTGCCGAGGGAGCCCGCGATGTGCGGCGTGAGGAAGACGTTGGGCAGCCGGTAGAGGGGGGAGTCGGCGGGCAGCGGCTCGGGCTCGGTGACGTCGAGGACCGCGTGCAGCCGGCCGGAGACCAGCTCCTCGGTCAGCGCTGTGTGGTCGACCAGGGCCCCGCGCGAGGTGTTGATCAGCATGCCGCCGTCACGGATGAGGGCGAGCCGCTCCCGGTCGAGCATGTGACGGGTCTCGGGGATGTCGGGCGCGTGCAGGCTGACGATGTCGCTGTGCCGCAGCAGGTCCTCCAGCGGGAGCGGCCGCGCGCCCAGTGCGGCGGCCTCGGCGGCGTCGACGTAGGGGTCGTACAGCAGGATCTCGAAGTCGTACGGCCGCAGGAGTTCGAGCAGACGGCGGCCCACGCGGGACGCCCCGATCAGGCCGACGCGCCGGCCCAGGTTGCCGGTAGCGGCGGTCTCCGCGGGCGTGGGGTGGGCCTGGGTGAGCCGGAACCGCTCCCGGTGCGCGAAGGCGTCCTTCCCGGCCAGCAGGATCATCGCCAGCGTGTACTCGGCCACGGGGACGGCGTTGGCGGTGACCGCGCTGGAGACGGTCACGCCCTGACTCCACAGCGCCTCTCCGGCCAGGGGCCGCACCGAGCCGGCGGCGTGCAGGACGGTACGCAGGCCGGGCGCCGCCGTGAGCGCCTCCGCGTCGAGGCGGGGGCAGCCCCAGCCGGTGATCAGGACCTCGGCGTCCGCCAGCGCCGCGGCCGCGGCGGGGTCGGTGAGATCCCGGAAGTCCCGCACCACGAACCCCGGGTCGATGTCGGCGGTCCGCCGCAGCCGTGCGAGGAGCTGTGCGGGGAACAGCTGGGGGAGGTGCACCGGATCCATGGCGAACACGGCCCTGGGAAGCTGGGCGCTGGGCATGACTCTCCTGAGGTGCCTGGGAAGCGCTTTCTGAAAGCGCGATCTACGGTAGGTCCGGCCCGGAGCGAGGTCAATCGTCCCGAGCGGGCGTGCGCGACGGCGGGCCGCGGGGTTTGAGCGCCCCCGCGTACGCCGAACAGCCCTGTGGAAGGCCCGTGCGCCGGAACACCGGACGCGGCTGTGGTGCTCTGGTGGTACCGGCGGCGTCGGTCACCCGTCACCGCGCGGCGGTCACCGACCGCCGCCCGCCGGTGCGCGAGCGCGGCGCAGGGCCGCGGCCTGGAGGGCTGGTGGGCAGATGACGGCAGGCCGGAAGGACACCGTGGCCGGGGACCGGCCCGACCCCGTGGTCAGCACCCCCTACGGGGCGGTCCGCGGACGCCACGAATCAGGGGTCTGCGTGTTCAGGGGCATCCCCTACGCCGCACCCCCCTTCGGGCCCCGCCGGTTCCGGCCGCCCGTGCCGCCCGAGCCCTGGGACGGCGTGCGGGACGCGGGCGACTTCGGGCCGACGGCGCCGAAACCGCCGTACTCCGAGGCGTTCGCCCGGTACCTGTCCGACCCGGTCGTGCCCGGCGACGGATGCCTCAACCTCAACGTCTGGACCCCCGCACCGGGCGCGGCCGGCCGGCTGCCGGTGCTCGTGTGGCTGCACGGCGGCGGGCTGACCAGAGGGACCTCCGCCGTGCCGGTCTACGACGGACGGCACTTCGCCCGCGACGGAATCGTCTTCGTCTCGGTCAACTACCGCCTGGGCGTGGAGGGGTACGGACTGTTCCCCGACGCGCCTGCCAACCCGGGGCTGCGCGACCAGCTCGCCGCCCTGCGCTGGGTCCACGAGTCGATCGAGGGCTTCGGCGGCGACCCGGCGCGGATCACCCTGGCCGGGCAGTCGGCCGGGGCGATCAGCGTCGGCGCCCTGATCGCCGCCCCGCAGGCCCGGGGCCTGTTCCGGCGCGCCGTCCTGCAGAGCGGGCCGCCGGAAGCCCTGCCACGGGACAAGGTGCGGCGCATGGTCCGCCGGATGGCGAACCGGCTGCGCGTCCCCGCCACGGCCGAGGCCCTCGCCGCCGTCGACCGCGACGTGCTGCTGCGCACCCAGGCCGAGATCGGCAGGCTGAGCAGCCCCGTCCTCGGCGGCCCCGCCTTCGGCGTCGTCTTCGACGGCGACCTCGTCCCGCGCGACCCTCTCCAGGCCCTCGTCGACGGCGAAGCCGCACGCGGCGCCGACCTGCTCCTGGGCTGGACGAGCGAGGAGTACCGGCTCTGGCTGGTGCCCGGCGGCCTGCTGGACCGCATCGACCGGCTGGGCGCCGTCGGACTGGCCGGCGCCATGGCCCGCTGCCACTGCGGCCACGAGGTGCCGCGCGGCTACCGGGCGCTGCACCCCGAGGCCGGCGCCGCCGAGATCGTCGGACAGATGATCACCGACCACCTGCTGCGCCGGCCGCTCCAGCGCCTGGCCGACGCCCGGCCCGGCTCCGCGTACGTGTACGAGTTCGCCTGGCGGTCGGGGCGACCGCGGCTCGGCGCCTGCCATGCCCTGGAGCTGGGCTTCGTCTTCGGCACCGGGGACGTGCCCGACGCCGTCAAGCTCGCAGGCGAGGACGCGCCGCGTGAGCTGGCCGACGCCATGCACGGGGCGTGGGTGCGGTTCGCGACGACGGGTGACCCCGGCTGGGAGGCGTGGGGCCCCACGCACCCGGTGCGCGTGTTCGGCGACAGCGGCGCGGACGGCGCCGAGGCGAGCGCGTCCGTCGCGTACACCGCGTACGGGCCGCGCGACCGGGACCTCGCACTGTGGGGGAGGGACGAGGGGAACGCCACCGAGGCATCCGCTCTCCGCGGATCCGTTCCCGGCGACATCGCCGTACCTGGGGAGGGGATGCCGCTCGGCAGCGGTGAAGGCGTCATTTCGGTCTTCGACGAAGCCGCGGTCCCCGGAGAGCCTCGGGCCGACGACGTCCCGCCGGGCGCGGTGACCGCACGGCCCCCTCGCACGGCCGACCTCCGCTCGGCGGTCCGCCGGCTGCGCCGCGCCGGAGGCTCACGACGCCGCTGAGGCCTGCCGTCACCGGCACGCACACCTGGGCGACGCGTTCGGGGGGCGGCGCTCACCGCCCCGCAGTCGGCCCGCGCGCCGCCGTCAGCGCGTGCCTTCCCGCAGGGTGCGGGCGATCGAGGTGATCGCTTCCGGGCCGA
>NZ_JBIWPF010000002.1:438247-480280 GCF_044768125.1 Streptomyces sp. NPDC101166 | reverse complement strand
CGCGGCAGCAGCCGCCGATGAGGCGGGCGCCCGACTCCCGCCAGTTGAGCACCTGTTCGGGAGTGAAGGTGGAGCTGCCGTTCCAGGCGCGGGCGCCGGCGTCCCAGGACTCACCGCTGTTGGGGTGGACGACGGCCGGCTTCCCGTGACCCGCGCCGCCGTCAGCGCGCGCCCTCGCGCAGGGTGCGGGCGATCGAGGTGATCGCTTCCGGGCCGACGCGGCAGCAGCCGCCGATGAGGCGGGCGCCCGACTCCCGCCAGTTGAGCACCTGTTCGGGAGTGAAGGTGGAGCTGCCGTTCCAGGCGCGGGCGTCGGCGTCCCAGGACTCACCGCTGTTGGGGTAGACGACGACCGGCTTCCCCGTGACCCGCGCCGCGGTCGCCACGGCGGACTCGACGTCCTCGGGGGCGCAGCAGTTCACGCCGACCGCGATCACCTCGTCGGCCTCGGCGGCCAGGGCGAACGCTTCCTGAAGCGGCTGGCCGGCCCGCGTGCGGTCGCCGGCGACGCTGTACGACAGCCAGGCCGGCACCCCGAGCCCGCGCACCGCCCGCAGCAGCGCCTCCGCCTCCTCGGCGTCGGGCACCGTCTCCAGCGCCAGCACGTCGGGCGCGGCGGCCGCCAGCACCTCGACACGGGGCCGGTGAAAGCGTTCCAGTTCCTCGACCGTGAGCCCGTAGCGGCCGCGGTACTCCGAGCCGTCCGCGAGCATCGCTCCGTAAGGGCCGACCGACGCCGCCACCCACAGCGGATGCGCGACCCCCTTGTCCCGGGCCCGGCGGGCCGCGTCCCGGGCCAGCTCCACGCTCAGCGCGAGCAGCCGGGCGCCTTCCGCGCGGTCGATGCCGCGCTTCGCGAAGCCCTCGAAGGTGGCCTGATAGCTGGAGGTGATCGCCACGTTCGCGCCCGCCTCGAAGTAGGCGAGGTGCGCGTCGGCGATCGCCTCCGGCCGCTCGGCGAGCAGCCGTGCCGACCACAGTTCGTCGCTCAGGTCGTGCCCGGCGGACTCCAGCTGGTTGGACATGCCGCCGTCGAGGACGACGGCGCCGGCGGCGAGCGCCCCGGCGAGCGGCGGGGCGGACGGGGAGGAGGTGTCGCTGGTCATGCCCCGACGCTAGTCGACGCCGGGGGAGACGGCCGGAATCGTCCACTCCGTGAACGGGCGGTCCGGCATGCGGACCGCCCGGCCCCGGGCGGCCCCCGGGACCGCCCGGTCGGCAAAGGTCCGTCACGCGCGACCCGTTGACCGCGCCGTCACCCGCCCTTACCTTTTCGGCGTTCGGGATGGCAGATCTTGTGCGAAATGCCGAACGTTTCTGTGTCTTTTTGTTCCCCCCGCTCGGTTCCCCAGTCGGTCGCCCCACTGGCGGAACCTGCAGAAAGGCAGACCGCATGAGCCGCGAAGACGCCCGGCCCGACTCCACTCCTCGGCACCCCGCCGCGCCCGAACCCCCCAGCCGGCGGCTGCTGTTGAGGGGAGCCCTGGCCGCGGGCGCCCTCACGGGCCTGTCCGCCACCGCCGCCCGGGCGGCGAGTTCGCCGGCCTGCCCCGGCGCGACCGTCCCCTACGACAACCCGCTCGTGCGCAACCGCGCCGACCCGCACATCCACCGGCACACCGACGGCCACTACTACTTCACCGCCACCGCGCCCGAGTACGACCGGATCATCCTGCGCAGGTCCCGCACCCTGCGGGGCCTCGGGGCGGCCGCCGAAGCCGTCATATGGCGCAAGCACACGAGCGGCGCCATGGGCGCGCACATCTGGGCGCCGGAGATCCACCGCATCGACGGCAAGTGGTACATCTACTTCGCCTCCGCGCCCGCCGAGGACATCTGGGCGATCCGCATCTGGGTGCTGGAGAACAGCCACCGCGATCCCTTCCAGGGCGTCTGGGTGGAGCGCGGACAGCTGAAGACCGCCTGGGAGACGTTCTCGCTCGACGCCACCACCTTCACCCACCGCGGCTCCCGCTACCTCGCCTGGGCGCAGCACGAACCCGACATGGGCAACAACACCGCGATCTGGCTGTCGGAGATGGCCGACCCGGTGACCCTGAAGGGACCTCAGGTGCGCCTGAGCACACCGGAGTTCGACTGGGAGTGCATCGGCTACAAGGTCAACGAAGGGCCGTCGGTGATCAAGCGCAACGGGCGGCTGTTCATGTCGTACTCGGCGAGCGCGACCGACTTCAACTACTGCATGGGGCTGCTCACCGTCGACGCGGACGCCGATCTCATGGACCCCGCGAACTGGGCCAAATCCCCGACGCCGGTCTTCACCAGCAACGACACCACCCGGCAGTACGGGCCCGGGCACAACAGCTTCACGGTCGCCGAGGACGGCCGCACCGACGTTCTCGTCTACCACGCCCGCCAGTACAAGGAGATCGTCGGCGATCCGCTGAACGACCCCAACCGGCACACGCGTGTCCAGCGCCTGGGCTGGAAGCCGGACGGCACCCCCGACTTCGGCGTCCCCGTCGCCGACTCCGCGAAGGGAGCCCCGTGAGATGAGACGCGTCCACGCGGTCCTGCTCGCGCTCTGTCTGGCGCTCACCGGCGCCCTCGCCACCGCCGGACCGGCCGGGGCCGTCCCCCGCACGATCGCCAACGGCACGCAGTTCACGGACACTTCGGGCAACCCCGTGCACGCCCACGGTGGCGGGGTCATCAAGGTCGGCGCCTACTACTACTGGTTCGGCGAGAACCGCAACGCCGACAACACCTTCCGGTACGTGGACGCCTACCGTTCCACCGACCTGAAGAACTGGGAGTTCCGCAACCACGTCCTGACCCAGGCGAGCGCCCCCGAACTGGCCGACGCCAACATCGAGCGGCCCAAGGTCATGTACAACGCGGCCACCGGCAAGTTCGTTCTGTGGATGCACAAGGAGAACGGCGTCGACTACAGCGAGGCCCGCGCCGCCGTTGCCGTGTCCGACACCGTCGACGGGAACTACGCCTGGCGGGGCAGCTTCCGCCCGCTCGGCCGGCACATGTCGCGTGACCTCACGGTCTTCGTCGACACCGACGGAGCCGGATATATGATCTCCGCCGCCCGCGAGAACTACGACCTGCAGATCTACCGGCTCACCGCCGACTACACCGGCGTCGCGAGCCTGGTGGCCGACCCCTGGCACGACGGGCACCGCGAGGCGCCGGCGCTGTTCAAACGGGGCGGGGTCTACTTCATGCTGACCTCCGGCGCGACCGGCTGGAACCCCAACCAGCAGCAGTACGCCACCGCCACCAGCATCGCCGGGCCGTGGACCGCCATGGCGAACGTCGGCGACTCGACGGCCTACGGATCACAGACCGCCTACGTGCTGCCGGTGCAGGGCTCCTCGGGCACCTCCTACCTCTACCTGGGGGACCGCTGGGGCAACTCCTTCGGCGGGACCGTCGGCGACTCGCGTTACGTCTGGCTGCCGTTGGCCTTCCCGACCTCGACCACGCTGTCCCTGTCGTGGTCGCCGGAGGTCACCGTCGACACGGCCGCCGGCACCGTCACCGGCGCGAGCGCCGCGTACGGCACGCTGACCGCCCGGCACAGCGGCAAGTGCGCGGACGTCACGAGCCAGTCCCTCTGGCCCGGCGCGCAGATCAAGCAGTGGAGCTGCAACGGCGGCGCCAACCAGAGGTACTGGTCGAGATCGGTCGGCGGCGGCTACTACCAGCTCGTGGTGCGCAACAGCTCGCTGTGCGTGCGGGAGAACGCGAGCACGGTGACCCAGGAGAACTGCGACGCCACGGCCGCCGGCCAGCAGTGGTCCCTCACCACGGCCGGCGGCTACGTCACCGTCAAGTCCCGCGCGACCGGCAGGTGCCTCGACGTGAACGGCGCGTCCACCGCCGACTCCGCCGCCGTCATCACGTACACGTGCAACGGAGGGAGCAACCAGCAGTGGACACGCGGCACATGACGGGCGCCCGGCCGGTCAGGCCAGCAGGTCGATCGCGTCGATCGAGGTCCCCGCGCTGAGGAAGCCCGTCGTCCCCGACCCGCTCACCACGTTGATCCTCAGCACGTTGTACCGGCCGGTGTCCGTGAGCCAGGCGCCGGCCGGGACGTTGTAGGTGAACGTGTGGTTGTTGCCCCGGTACGACCCGTTGGTCAGCGACCGCGTGTTCGGCTGGGCGGGCGGGGAGGGGATCGCCGACGTCCAGGCGTCGTTGACGACGACCTGCGGGCGCCCGTTTGCGTAGGCCGTCGTCACGCCGATGCGCAGGGTGTGCGCGGCGGCGGCCTGGGCCGCGGTGAGCTTGAAGTACACGAGCAGGCCGCTGTTGACGTCCTTCCACAGGTAGCAGGGGAAAGCGGAGCTCTCCTTGCCGTCGCCGATCACGACGTTGCCGGTCCAGGCGGCTGCCCGCACGTCCGAGGGGTGCGCGTACGTCATCAGGTCGGCGTTCTTGAAACCGCTCGGCGTGCCCGTCCAGTCGTTGATCCGCCATATCGCGCTCGCGGCGGAGGGGTCGTTCGAGGACGGGATCGCGAGCGTGTTGAGCGTGGTCGTCGCCCCCGCGGACACCGTCACCTGCGTGCTGTGGACGGCCAGTTCGCTCTTGTAGAGGGTCAGCGTGTACGTCCCCGGCAGCACCCCGCCGATCGAGAAGTGGCCGTCCGAGGCCCGTGCCGGGCCCCAGTACTGCGCGGTCGCGTTCGCCAGGCCGACGGTGTACGGGTACGCCGTGTTCCGCCCGGTGATGCCGACGCCCGCCACCCGGCCCCGGCCGCCGGCGCCGACGTACCCGGGAATGCCGAGCGAGTCCGCCCACGGCGTGGTCAGGGTGCCGGGGAAGAGGGACGAGGAAGGGGCGCCGCCGTCGGTGAAGGCGATGACGTAGGGCCCCTGGAGACCGAAGCGCTGGGCCTCGGTCTGGTTCTGGCCGTAGTACAGGATCTCGTACAGGCCGCCGCCGTCGGCGCTCTGATGGCGCAGGAGCGAGCGGTAGAACGGGCCGCCGGAGGCCTTCTCGTGGTTGCTGCGCACGACCCACAGGCCGACGGAGCCGGTCGACCAGCCGACGTGGTCGTAGTCGATGACGCGGAGTTTCGAGTAGTGCTTGCTGCGGGTCTGGCCGTCGGCCTTCGCGAAGACGTCCGAGGCCTCGACGGTCCTGTTCGTGTAGGTGTAGGAGTCCGGTTCGTCGTTGAGGAACAGGCCCTTCTTCACGCGGACGATGTATCGGGTGGCGGAGACGGAGGCGTCGGTCTTGTCGGTCCAGAGATAGACGTTGTTCTCGCCGCTGCGGGCCGCGTAGTAGTGCCGCAGCGTGCCGTACGCGACGGAGATCAGGATCGTCGTGCCGGACTGCCTGAGCGTGACCGTGGAGGCGCCGAGGCCGGACTCGACGTGCGAGTTCATGCCGCCGTAGCCCTGATACTCGACGCCCCGATAGACCAGGGAGGTCAGGTCGCCGTTGGACTTGCTGACCTTGAACACCAGTTGGGCGCCGGTGTCGACGACGTAGTGCGAGCCGTCGTCGGTCCAGCCGAAGCCCGCGGCGGCCGCGGGGGCGGCGAGCGGGCCGGCGAGTGCGGCCGAGCCGGCCGCGGCGGCGCCGACGGTTCCGAGCACGAAGGTACGGCGTCGGACCGGCCGTCGTGGCGTGGATCCGGACATGGGGGGTGCCTCCTTCGGGAGGTGTGGGGGAGCGGGTGTGCTGGGCAGGGTCGCAGTTGAATCGATTTTCCGAAAGGGCTTTCGCCGTGGGGAAGTTGACAATGCCGCGAAATGGTCCCGAGGTCTAGAAAGCGCTTGCGAGAGGCGGTACGGTCCAGCCGCCAGGACCGGTAGCCTGACGGAGGAACCGCAGTGAGACGTTTCACCCCAGCCCTGCTGGCGGCGCTGACCCTGACCGCCGCGCTGACGGCCGCACCCGCCGCCGAGGCCGCCCGGCCGCCGGGCTCCCGCACCCCCGGCTGCACTCCCACCGCGTGCCACTTCGACGTCCCGCCCGGCACCTACGACGTGAGAGTGGTCCTCGGCGGCGACGCGGCCTCCAGCACCGCGATCAGCGGCGAGACCCGGCGCGCCCTGCTCCCCGAGACCGCCGTCCCCGCCGGGGAGCGGCTCGCCCTCAGCTTCACGGTGAACGTCCGCACCCCCGAGGGCGAGCCGACCGGCGCCGCCGGAAGCGACGGCCTGGACCTCGCCCTCACAGGCGCCGCCCCCGCCCTCGACCGCATCAGGGTCACGCCCGCCCGGCACACCCAGCAGATCTTCCTCGTCGGCGACTCCACGGTCTGCGACCAGCCCGGCGACCCCTACACCGGCTGGGGCCAGCGGCTCCCGCAGTACTTCCACAAGGGCGTCTCGGTCGCCAACCACGCCGATTCCGGCGAGAGTACGGTCACCTATCTGGGGAACCCGCAGCTGTGGGCCACCGTCCAGCCGCAGATCAGCCGCGGTGACCTGGTGCTGATCCAGCTCGCCCACAACGACAAGACCACCGACGAGGCGACGTACCGGGCGAACCTGGAGACGCTGGTGGCGGGCGTCCGGGAGAAGGACGGCAAGCCGGTCCTCGTCACGCCGATCGTGCGCCGCTGGTTCAACGCCGACGGCACGCTGAACAACGGCACGGCCCTGCTCGTCAACGGCCTCGGCGTCGACCACCCGGCCGTCATCCGCGCGGTCGCCGCCGAGCGGGGCGTCCCGCTCGTCGACCTCACGGCGAAGACCAAGGCGCTGGTGGAGTCGCTGGGCGTGGAGGGCTCCAAGGCGCTGTACCTGTACAACGAGAAACGGGACAACACGCACACGTCCGTGCACGGTGCCACGGTCTACGCGGGCCTGGTCCGCGATGAACTCCTCGCCCTGCGTCTGGTGCCGAAGGGCATGGTGCGGGTGGGATGAACCCCTGGGGGCGCCCCGACCGGAACCGGGGCGCCCTCAGGTTCCAGACCGCCCCGACTCCGCCCCCCTTCCCGCGCCCGCCTCTGCCCCCTCTGTCCCGCCGCTTGTCCCTACCGGAAGCGACCGCCGATGCACCTCCCCCCTCCCGACCGCGCCCTCAGTCCCCGTACCGGCTACAGCCGCGCCCACTGGGAGGCGGCCGCCGACAGCCTGCTCGCCGCCGTGGAGCCGTACGCGACCGACGACCGCGCGCTCTACCACTTCCCCGGCGACCGGCAGAGCTGGACGGGCCGCCTCTCCGACGGCCTGGAGGGCTACGCCCGCACCCTCCTCCTCGCCGCCTTCCGCCGCGACGAGACGGCCCTCGAGCGCTACGCCGACGGACTCGCGGCCGGAGTGTCCGGCGTCTGGCCCCGTATCGAGGACCGGACCCAGCCGCTCGTCGAGGCGGCGTCCATCGCCCTCGCCCTGCGGCTCACCAGGCAGGTGCTCTGGGACCGCCTGGACGACGGCGTGCGACAGCGGGCCGCCGCCTGGCTGAGCGAGGCACTGACCGCCGAACCGTGGCCCTGCAACTGGGAGTTGTTCCCCGTCACCGTGGGCGGCTTCCTCGAGTCCGTCGGCTGGGAGGCGGAGGCCTCCCGCAAGGCCGTGGACCGGGGCCTGGAACGGATCGAGCAGTGGTACGTCGGCGACGGCTGGTACACCGACGGCGCCATCCGCGCCTTCGACTACTACAACGGCTGGGCCATGCACCTCTATACGGTGCTGCACGCCTGGCTCGCCGACGACACCCGGCTCCTCGACCTGTACGGCGGCCGTCTGTCGCACCATCTCGCCGACTACGCCCGCCTGTTCGGCGGCGACGGCGCGCCCCTGCATCAGGGCCGCTCCCTCACCTACCGCTTCGCGACGACCGCACCCCTCTGGCTGGGCGCGCTGACCGGGCACACCCCGCTGGCGCCCGGCGAGACCCGCCGGCTGGCCTCGGGCGCGCTGAAGTACTTCCTGGAACGCGGCGCGGTCGACTCCCGCGGGCTGCTCACCCTCGGCTGGCACGGCCCCGACTCCGCCGTGCTGCAGGGCTATTCGGGACCCGCCTCCCCGTACTGGGCGAGCAAGGGCTTCATCGGCCTCCTCCTCCCTGCGGAGCACGAGGTGTGGACGGCGGCGGAGGAGCCGGGTCCGGTGGAACGCGGCGACGCCGTCACCTCCCTCGCCCCTCCCAACTGGCTGTTGCAGAGCACCCGTTCGGACGGTCTGGTGCGACTGCACAACCACGGGAGCGAGGACGTGCGCTACGACCCGTACTACACGCGCTTCGCCTACTCGACCGCGACCCGCCCCTCGGGCGGCACGCCGCCGGACAACTCCGTCCTCGTGGGCGGCGATCCGCACCGTGAGGGCATCGTCCCGCTGGGCGTGGGGGAGGGCTGGGCGGCGTCCCGGCACGCGGTCGGCTCCGGGGCCGAGATCACCAGCCTGGTGGTGGCCGACGGCGCGGCGGAGGTCCGCGCCCATCTGGTGGCGGGCGCGGACCCCGGTGCCGAGGTGCGGGTCACGGGCTGGGCGGCGGAAGAGGGGCAGCGGGCCGAACTGCTGCCCGTGCACGCCCTGTCGGGCACGTCCACGCTGACCGGGACGACGGACGACGCCCCCGTGACCCTCTTCGTCGCCCTGGCCCGCCTCACCGCCGACCCCGACCCGGCGCCGCTGACGGACCTGGTGTCCGTCCGGGTTTCCGGGGAGGGACGGGACGCCCGGGAGCTGAACGTCCGCTGGTCTTCGGGCAAGGTGGCCCGGTTCCGGTTCAGTGCTCCGGAGGCGTCCGCGGACGCCGGCCCGTCCACGACTCCTTCGTGGTCGGTCACTCCCTGCTGACCGGCCGAAACCTCGTTGCCCGCACGTCGTCGTGTGCACAACAATCCCCGCATGACATCGAGAATCCGGCACGTGACGATCGACTGCTCTGACGCCTATGCCCTCGGGAGTTTCTGGTCCGAGGTCTTCGGCCAGCCCTTGCACGACGACGACAACCCGGGTGACCCGGAGGCGTTGATCGAGGGCGCGGGGCTGCTGTTCGTCACGGTGCCGGAGAAGAAGACGGGCAAGAACCGCGTCCACCTCGACCTCCAGCCGCAGGACCGCACCCGTGACGAGGAGGTCGACCGGCTGCTCGCCCTCGGCGCGACCCTCGTCGCCGACCACCGCAGGCCCGACGGTACGGGCTGGGCGCTGCTCGCCGACCCGGAGGGCAACGAGTTCTGTGTGGAGCGCAGCGCGGCGGAGCGGGCGGCCGCCGGCTGATGCGCGGTCGCTCAGGTCTCACGGGGCCAGTGGGTGAGGGCGAGGTGCAGCGCGTCGATCGCCTTGTCCCAGGACAGCCGTACGTCCCGGGGCGCGCCGAAGCCGCCGCCGGCCTCCAGGGCGCAGTACCCGTGGAAGGTGCTGCGCAGCAGGCGCACGGCGTCGGTGAGGTCGGGCTCCTCCAGGCCGTAGGCGCGGAGCATGCCGTAGGTGATCTCGGCGGTGCGGCGGAAGGCGGGGGTGTCGGCGACGAGATCCTGGTCGACGGGGATCTGGGTGGCCGCGTACCGGCCCGGATGGCGCAGCGCGTACTCCCGGTAGGCGTCGGCGAACGCGGCGAGCGCGTCCTTGCCGGCCCGCCCGGCGACGGCCGCGGCGATCCGGTCGATCATCTCGCCGCCGGCGAGAAGCGCGACGCGGGTCCGCAGGTCCTTGAGGCTGCGGACGTGCGAGTACAGGCTCGCGTCCTTCACGCCGAAGCGGCGGGCCAGCGCGGACACGGTGACGCTGTCGAAGCCCACCTCGTCGGCGAGGTCGGCGGCGGCCGCGACCAGGCGGTCCGGGGTGAGGCCGGCTCGGGGCATGGGGTCTCGCTCGTCACTCGGGCCGGTGGCGGGGAAGTCGGGGTCGACACCGAGGAGTGTAGAGCTCCCGGCGATGTGCGTCCGCCTCCCCGAGCCTGCGACCCGTTGCTCTCGGCGTTCCCGGCCGGGCTCGCCGGCGACGCCGAGGCGGCCTCGGCGGTCATGCCCGCTCCCCGCCTCCGGCCGGCCGAGCCGTTCTCGGTCGCCGTGGAGGGCCGGCAGGTGTCGCTCCCCGGCCGCCTCTACAACGACGAACCGCCGGCGCATACGCTGGACTCGCTCTCACCGCGTCAACGCCTGCTCCTGCACTGCCTGTACACACGGCACCACGACGGGAGGGTCAGACAGCGCCACCTGGCGGAGATCGTGGCCTCGACGGACCCGTGGGTGATCCCGTTCGTGGTCCAGCTGGCCGGCGAGTACGTCGTGGAGATCCTGATCGACCTCCGCGACGCACTCCGTGACCTGGCGACACCGGACAGCCGGCACGCCCTCGCCTACGGGCAGTTCATCACGGCCAACCCCGCCTTCTTCGCCCGCACCGAACGACGGGCGGTGAGCTACTGGAGCTGCTACCACCGCTCCGCGTACGCGACGTTCCACGGTTATCCGGGAAGCACGCTCCTCGCCCTCCTGAGATCGGCCGCCGCGACCGCAGCAGGCCACCCCTGGCCCACCGTCGCCCCCGCCGGGCTCAGGCTGAACGGCTACTGCTAGTCCAGGTTGCTGCCGTCGGGCGGTCTCATCCGTTCACGCCGGTGTAGTGCCGAAGGCTCCAGCGCCACAGCAGGCGGGACGCCAGGTACGCCAGGACGCCCAGCAGGGGTGAGGCCGCTGCCAGCCAGTGGGGGACGCCGGTGGTGTGGCCGGTGAGCACGGCGGCGGGGAAGTAGGCGACGAACGCGAGCGGGAGGCCGTACGTCAGGAAGCCGCCCACCGCTCGGGGGAGCACGTTGAGCGGGTAACTGCCGAAGGTGCCGAGGAGTTCCTCCAGCCAGCGGCCCCAGTAGTCGGCCGCCGGGAAGCGGAGGGAGGCGCAGGCCACCGCCGTGAACAGGGCGGCCTCCAGGAGCATCCCGCCGAGCACGGCGGCGATCAGGTACGAGATCCGGCCCGCCGTCCAGTCCAGGTCGCTGCGGCTGAGCGCGCCCGCCATCAGGCCCGCCGCCACCGTCAGGTCGCCGATCGCGTTGGTCGGGAAGTACGCCAGCTGGATCTGCCGGTGCACCGGCATGGGGCGCACCAGGCAGGTGTCGATCACCCCTTCCTGGATGTGCCGGCCCAGACCGTGCACCCGGCCGAGGAACAGCACGAACAGCCCGTGCGCGAGCATCCGCGTCGCGGGTATCAGCAGGACGTCCGAGCTGTCCCAGCCGCCCATCCCGGTGAACCGCGACAGCAGCACCGTCGCGAACACGATCACCGACACCTGCCAGACCGCGCCGATCGCGATCATCATCAGGAACTCGGTGCGGTACTCCAGTTGCGCGCGGAAGTTGAGCAGCGTGACCCGCCACATGATCCGGACGCCGTTCACGGGCCTCAGCCTCCTTGGGAGATCACTCGGCGGGCGGCCCGGTACCACAGGAACCGGGTGAACAGGGCGAGGAGCACGACCCAGGCCGCCTGGATCCCCAACTGCAGCGGGGCGTCGGACAGTTCGGTCCGGCCCACGTACAGCGAGAGCGGCACGCTCAGCGTGGCCTGGAACGGCAGGAACGTGCTCAGCGTGATGAACCAGCCGGGGAAGAACCACAGCGGCGCGTACACCCCGGACAGCAGGTTCTGCGCGAAGATCAGGATCAGCATCGCCGCGTTGTTGCGCAGGGTCCAGAAGCACAGCTGGTCCAGGGCGAGCATCACGTAGTACAGCACCCACTGCCCGAGCAGCAGGCTCAGCGCGAACACCCCCGCCACCGCGGCGGATTCCGGCGGCCGCACCACGCCGGCCGCGAGACAGACCGCGTATCCGCCGAGCGCCCACGCGAACCCGTACACCTGCTCGCCCAGGGCGCGCAGCGCGTAGTAGCGCTGCGGGGGCAGCGGGCGCAGGTACCAGTAGACGATGGTGCCGAAGTGCATGTGCTGGATCACGGTGTCCCGGCCGGCGAACTGGTCCAACTCCCGCAGACGGGAGGCCAGTACGGCCATGACGGCGTAGGTGACGGCCTGGTCGCGGTCGAGTCCCGCGGTGGTGCCGGTCTGTGCGTACAGGCCGCGCCACAGGGACGCCACCAGCACCACCTGCACGGTCAGCCGCAGCAGCGCGGCCGTCATCCGGGGCGGTGTGTTCAGCTCGCCGAGCGGGGTGACGCGTGCGGCGCGCCATCCGTGGAGGACGGCCATCACGCGTCCCCGGCCTGTGCGTACGCCGCCCGCATGACGTCCTCCAGATCGGCCTCGTCGAGCGCGATGTCGCTCACCTCGTACCGTTCGATGACGGCCTTCAGCGCCTGGTGGACGGTCGGGGCGCCGGCGCCGTCGGGGCCGAAGACGACCCGTGCCCCCTCCCGTCGCAGCACCGCCATGCCCGGCAGCGGCGCGACCTCGGTGTGCGGGTCGGCGAGGGTGGCCCGTACCTGCCAGGTGGAGCCGAACTCCCGGCGTATCGCGTCCAGTGAGCCGTCCAGGACGAGCCGGCCGTGGTTGATCAGCACCACCCGTTCGGCGAGCCGTTCCACCTCCGTCATGTCGTGGGTGGTGAGCAGGACGGTCCTGCCGCGTTCCTCGACCTGGTGCCGCAGGAACTCGCGGACCTGCTCCTTGACCACCACGTCCATGCCGATGGTCGGCTCGTCGAGGAAGACCACGGGCGGGTCGTGCAGCAGCGCGGCGGCCAGGTCGCAGCGCACCCGCTGCCCGAGGGAGAGATGGCGCACCCGGGTGTCCCAGAAAGACGACAGGTCGAGCAGCTTGTCGAACTCCGCCAGCCTGGCGGCGTGTTCGGCGTTCGGCACCGCGTAGATGTCCTTGAGGATCGCGAACGACTCGCGCACCGGGAGGTCCCACCACAGTTGGGTGCGCTGCCCGAACACCGCCCCGATGTTGCGGGCGTTGCGCTCGCGTTCCAGGTAGGGCACCACGCCCGCGACGCGTGCCTCGCCCGAGGTGGGCGTGAGGATGCCGGTGAGCATCTTGATGGTGGTGGACTTGCCGGCGCCGTTCGGGCCGAGCAGTGCGAGGAGTTCGCCTGCGGCCACGTCGAAGGTGACGTCGCTGACGGCGTGTTTGGCGACCCGCTGCGGGTCGACCAGGGAGCGCAGCGCGCCGGAGAAGCCGGGACGGCGGACGGTGGTGTGGAAGGTGCGGGACAGGCCGCGCACCTCGATGGTGCCGCTCACTCGTTCAACCTCCAAAGGAGCGCGGCCGGCCGGCTGGGGAGCCGGCCGGCCGCGGGAGTCGTCAACACCGTGTCGGATTGTCGATCAGTCGGTCAATCCATTTATCGACGCCGGACGACGCCGTGCGTCGTGACGGGTTCAGTCGGCCGCCGAGAACACGAAGGAGAACTCGGCGGGAGCGGCGTTCAGGAAGTACTGCGGCAGCGGGCCCGGGCCGCAGGACTGCGAGCCGATGCCGTGCTGGCCGTGGTCGAGGTTGACCCACACCGTGTCGCCCGGCGTCAGGTCCGTGCGGTGCCGCGCGGCGTCCAGCTGCTCGGTGGTCCAGCGTCGTGCGGTGAGGAAGAACTCCGGGTCGCCCTCGATGTGCAGACCGCCGATCCGCGCCCAGCGGACGTCGGCGCGGGCGCCGTTCTCCTGGGGCCGGACGTACGGCGTCTGCAGCGCGTCCACGGTCGACTCCCAGCGGCCGACCATCGACGCCGCCCTGGTGTCGGGGTAGGCCTCGCCGGGTCCTCCGCCGAACCAGGTCACCCGGTCGGCTTCGGCGAGCTGGAAGCGGACGCCCAGGCGGGGCAGCGGCGCCGTCCAGTCGCCCTCGGGGTTCACCGAGACGGTCAGCCGCAGCTGGTCGCCGTCGGACGTCCACCGGTACACCGTCGCCAGGCCCACCTCCCAGGCGGCCGGCGCCACCCGGGTGCGGACCGTCAGCGCGTCCTCGCCGGTCTCCACCGCGTCCAGGCGGTGCCGCATACGGTGCAGGCCCAGCTTGCGCCACAGCTCGGCGTGCCGGACGTCCGTCTGCCAGGAGGCACCGTCGTCGTTGTCGGTGGTCGCCCGCCACACGTCGAGGCGCAGTCCCTCGACGGAGACCCCGCCGATCTCCTTGAGGGCGCCGGTGCGCGCGTCGAAGACGCCGGGGCCGAGGGTGATGACCCCGTCGCCGGACTCCGGGCCGCGCGTCGCCGCGACCGACGGCGACGACCTTTCCGCGAGGAGCACTTGGCCCCAGGCCACGACATGGCCCCGGGACGCCCAGGCGGTGTCCTCGGCCAGTACGGCCCGTACCGTCCACCGCGTCTCCGCGCCGCCGGGGACGCCGTGCGCCGGAAGCGGCAGCTTCACCTCGGCCGACTCGCCGGCCGCCAGCGCGGGCACCTGCAGGCTGCCCGACTCGACCGTCTCGCCGTCCGTCTGGAAGGCCCAGTCGAAGGCGAGCGCCGACAGGTCGGCGAAGTCCTGCTTGTTGGTGACGCGCACGGTGCCGTCCGCGCCGTCGCCGGCGATCGCGACGGGCTCGACGACCTTCGCGAACTCCACGAGTCCCGGGGAGGGTTCGCGGTCGGGGAAGAGCAGGCCGTCGCAGACGAAGTTGCCGTCGTGCAGCTCCTCGCCGAAGTCGCCGCCGTAGGCGTACCCGTAGCGGTCGTCCTTGACGCCGTGGTCGATCCACTCCCAGATGAAGCCGCCCTGGAGCCGCTCGTGCGCCTCGAACAGCCGCTGGTAGTCGGCGATGCCGCCGGGGCCGTTGCCCATGGCGTGGCCGTACTCGCAGAGGATGAAGGGGAGTTCGCGTCGCCGATGGGTGCCGCCGTCGAGGTCGCGTCCGATGCGCTCGACCTCCTCGTGGGAGGCGTACATGCGCGAGTAGACGTCCGTGTCACGGCAGTCGATGTCGCCCTCGTAGTGCACGAGGCGGGAGGCGTCGCGGCCGTGGATCCACTCGGCCATCGCGGTCAGGCCGCGCCCGGTGCCGGCCTCGTTGCCCAGGGACCAGATCACCACCGAGGGGTGGTTCTTGTCCCGCTCGACCATGCGGGCGGCGCGGTCCAGCAGGGCCGGGGTCCAGCGGTCGTCGTCGACGGGGTTGTCCCGCCAGTCCTGCTCGACGAAGCCGTGGGTCTCCAGGTCGCATTCGTCGATCACCCACAGGCCGTACTCGTCGCACAGGTCGAGGAAGGCCGGGTGCGGCGGGTAGTGCGAGGTGCGGACGGCGTTGATGTTGTGCCGCTTCATCAGCAGCACGTCCTCGCGCATCGTCTCCAGGTCGAGCGAGCGGCCCTTCTCCGGGTGCCACTCGTGCCGGTTGACGCCCTTGAACAGCACGGGCCGGCCGTTGACCTTGATCAGGCCGTCCTCCAGGACGACCGTGCGGAATCCGATGCGCAGGGGGACGCGCTCGCCGGCGGTGACCAGCTCACCGTCGTAGAGGCGGGGGGTCTCGGCCGTCCACGGCTCCACCCGGGCGGTGGCCGGCTCGCCCGTCGCGACATCGATGTCCAGTGCGGGGACGATCACGCGTCCCTCGACGTCGGAGTCGACGCGCAGCGTGCCCTCGCCCGTGCGGTGGTCGTAGGAGGCGTGCACGAAGAAGTCGCCCGCGCTGTCCGCCGGGCGATGCAGCAGTGTCACGTCACGGAAGATGCCGGGCAGCCACCACTGGTCCTGGTCCTCCAGGTAGGAGCCCGCCGACCACTGGTGGACGCGGACCGCCAGCACGTTGCCGGAGGTCTTCAGCAGCGGGCCGACGGCGAACTCGTGGGGCAGCCGTGAGCCCTTGAACTCGCCGATCTCCGTGCCGTTCAGCCAGACCCGGGCGCAGGACTCCACGCCGTCGAAGCGCAGTACGGCGCCGCCCTCCGAGAGGGCGGGCCAGTCTTCCGGCAGGTCGAAGACGCGCAGATGGTCACCGGTCGGGTTCTCGGTCGGGACGCGCGGCGGGTCGACCGGGAACGGGTAGAGGTGGTTGGTGTAGATGGGGGAGCCGTGGCCCTGGAGGACCCAGTGCCCGGGGACCGTGACCTCGGCCCAGTCCCCGGCGTCGTATCCCTCGGCGGCGAACGAGTCGTCCTGGGCGTCGGCGGTCGGCGACAGCCGGAAGCGCCAGCTGCCGTTGAGTGAGAGGGAACCGGCGTCGGAGGACGCGTACCAGGCGCGGGGCGCGAGGGCCCCGCTCCCCGGTGAGACGTCCTCGACGTAGTCGACGGCCGTGGTGGTGGGGAAGGACATCGGACTCCAGATGCTCGATCGTGGGCGGTCGGGGTGGCCGGCATCAACCCTTGATGCCGGTCTGCGCGATCCCCTGCACCAGCCAGCGCTGGAGGAAGAGGAACACGAAGATCAGGGGCAGGATCGAAAAGGCGGTGGCCATGAAGATCATGTGGAAGACGACGGTCTGGTTCGTCATGTAGTTGGAGAGCGCGACCTGGACGGTCCACGATCCCGGGTCCTGGCCGATGACCAGGGGCCACAGGAAGGCGTTCCATCCCGCGATGAAGGTGATCGTCGCCATCGCCGCGAAGAAGTTCAGCGAGTTGGGTACCACTATGCGCCAGTACGCACCCCAGTAGCCGAGTCCGTCCACGCGCGCCGCCTCCTCCAGCTCCTTGGGGAAGCCCAGGAAGTACTGCCGGAACAGGAAGCAGGTGAAGCCGCTGAACAGGCCCGGGATGATGAGGCCCCGGTAGGTGTCCACCCAGCCGAGTGACGAGACCAGCACGAAGCTCGGGACGAAGGTGACGGCGGTCGGGACCATGAGGGTCCCCAGGACGGCGTAGAAGACCTTGTTGGCGTGCTTGTACGGGATGCGGGCGAGCGCGTACCCCGCGAGGGAGCACACCAGCAGGACGCCGGCGGTGTGCAGGGTGGCCACGACCGCCGAGTTCCACAGGGACTGGGCGAAGGGCACCGTCTCGTCGGTGAACAGTTCGCTGATGTTGCCCCACTGGATGTCGGTGGGGAAGAACTTCCAGTTCTCTCCGGTGATCTCGGCGTCGGTCGACAGTGCGTTGCGCACCAGCAGGTAGAACGGGATCAGGAAGAAGAAGGCGGAGATCCCGGTGGCGATGTACAGCCCGGTCGAGCTCATCACGCCGCCGCCGCGCTTGACGCGGCGGGGCTCGCCCGCCTCCGGCGCGGCCTTGTCGGCCTCGGGCATCGTGGTGGTCACTTGGACTCGTCCCCCCTTCCGAAGCCCATGAGCTTGCCCTGGAGCAGGGTCACGGCGCAGATCAGCACGGTCAGGATGACCGCGCCCGCGCTGCCGGAACCGTAGTCCTGGCTCTCGCCCAGAGCCTTGTAGTACAGCTCGACGAGGGGCGGACGGCCCCACGTGGTCTTCGACAGGAGGTTGAAGAACTCGTCGAAGGCCTGGTAGGCGGCGATGAGCAGCAGCAGGATCACCGCGGTGGACGTGGCGCGCAGCTGGGGCAGGGTGATGTAGCGGAAGGTCTGCCAGCCGGGCTTGGCGCCGTCGATGGAGGCGGCCTCGTACAGCTCGTCCGGGATGTTCTGCAGCGCCGCGATGAAGAGGATCATGTAGAAGCCGGACTGCAGCCACAGGCGTGCGGTGACGATGACCAGCCAGTACCAGGGCGGGTTGGGGTCGGCGAGCCAGGCGATGTTCTCGATCCCGAACCAGCCGAGAACCGTGTTCATGAGGCCGAAGCGGACCCCGCTGAAGATGGACATCTTCCAGATCAGCGAGGCGGCCACGTAACTGCACGCGGTCGGCAGGAAGAAGACCGACCGGAAGAACGCCCGCATGAAGCGCAGCCGGTTCACGAGCAGGGCCAGGCCCAGCGAGAGGGCCCAGGTGGTGGGCACGATGAAGGCGGCGAAGGCGGTGAAGGTGCCGAGCGAGCCGACGAAGTCGTCGTTCGTCAGCATGTAGACGTAGTTGTCGAAGCCGACGAACTTGTCAGGTGTGACGGTGAAGCGGGCCTCGAAGAAGCTGAGCCACAGGCTCCAGAGGATCGGCGCATAGACGAAGATCGCCAGGCCGATCAGGAAGGGCCCGCAGAAGAGCCAGAAGTTGAAGGTGGGGCTGCCCCGCATACCCCGCCGCGGCTTGGCCGATGAGGCCTGCACCGGGGCGGGGGGCGCGAGGACACGCGTCTTGGTCGTCGACATGTCGTGGTCCGTCCCGCGGTCTATCCGAACAGCTTCTTGAGTTCGCGGTTGACGGCCGTGTCGGCCTTGTCGAGTGCGGCCTCCGGGGCCATGTTCTTGCGGACGCTGTTGGCGAAGACGTCCTCGAGGGCGGTGATCATGGCCTGGGTCCAGCCGATGTTGTCGAAGTGCCCGAACTCGTTGAAGAGCTTGACGCCCTCAGCGGCGTTGCCGGACTTGAGCTTGGTGGCGCTCTGGGCGATCGAGGTGCGCGGGGGGATGTGGAAGCCGTAGGAGGTGGCCCAGTCCTCCTGGTACTGCTTCTGGTCGATCCACAGCCACTTGACGTACTCCTTGGCCGCGTCGACGTTCTTTCCCTTGGCGTTGACGAACATCGACCAGCCGCCGTTGTAGACCGACGGCTTGCCCGAGTCGACGGTCTTCGGGAAGGGGAACACGCCCCAGTCGTCGCCGAGCGCCTTCTGGATCGCGGGCATCGCCCACATGCCGCACCACTGGATGGCGCACAGGCCCTGGTTGAACGAGGACGGGTCCCACGACTCGGTCGGAGCGCCGAGGAGGAGGTCGCCGCTGGTGAACAGCTTGCGCATCTTCGTGATGCCCTCGATGACGCCGGGGGTGTGGTAGGCGATCTGGTTCTTCTCGTCGAGGGTGTCGGCGCCGGCCGACCAGATCATCGGGTTGATGACGTTGTGCAGGTCGTTGCCGATGTACAGGCCCTTGACCTTGCCGGTGGTGAGCTTGGCGGCGGCCTCGATCAGCTCGTCGAACGTGGTCGGGACGTCGACCTTGGCCTTCTCCAGCATCGACTTGCGGTAGAAGAAGAACTGCGGGTCGTCGATCATCCGGACGCCGTATATCTTGCCGTCGACCGTGTGCGACTTGATGTCGGCCGGATTGAAGTCGTCCTTGACCGGGGTGATGATGTCGGTCAGGTCCGCCACCTGGCCGCTCTTGACCATCTGGATCTGCGGGTGGAACTCGAACATGTCGGGCGCGTTCTTGGTGAGCAGCGTCGCGAAGAGCTTGCTCTCGAAGTCGGCGCTTGTGATCCACTGCGTGGTCACATTGGCCTTGTCGTAGGCCTTCGCGTACTTCCTGATGGCCTGCTCGGTGCCCGCCTCGCCGTAAGCGTGGAAGAACTGCGTCAGGTTGACGCCCGAACCGGCCCCGCCGCCCCGCCCGTTGTTGCCGCCGCAGGCGGCCAGGGAGCCGGCGGCGGCCATGCCCGCGGCGGCCCTGAAGAGTGAACGGCGGGAGAAGTTGCTGTTGCTCATTGCCGACATGCTGACGTCCTTGTCTCGAGTACGGCTGCGGCTCACACGGCTTCAGCGCCAGATGGCTTGAATGGCGTTGCGGTGCGGGACGTTAACCTTCGGCTAAGGCTTCGGCAAGGGGTTGGACGAAGTCTGTACGAAGCGTTGTGTGACGTTCGGGATACCGGACGCGGGCGGCGCTAGCCCACGGCGGGATCGGGTCTGGAGGCGTGGCGTCTGCGCTGCCCGACGGCCTGGAGCGCCCCCTCGAGCGCGAAGGTGGCCGCGCCCAGGCAGACGGGGTCGGTGGGGACCGGGGACAGGACGATCTCGGTCGAGGCCAGCGGCCGGCGCAGCGCGTGCCGGGACACGGCCTCGCGGACCTCGCGCAGCAACGGCTCCCCGAGCCGTACGGCGACCCAGCTGCTCAGGACGACGACCTCGGGGTTGAGCAGATTGACCAGGTCGGCGATGCCCGCCGCCAGATAGCGGGCGGTGTCGCGCACCACCTTGACGGCCACCGGGTCGTGGGCGGCGACCCCGCGGGCCAGGGCGTCGATGGTCGCCGTCTGGTCCTCGGGGTGCAGCAGGGTGCTGTCGGGGCTGAGCTCGCGCAGGTTCTGCATGATGCCGGGCGCGCCGATGTAGGTCTCCACACAGCCGTGGTCGCCGCAGTGGCACAGCCGGCCGTCGAGCACGAGCGTGGTGTGCCCCCACTCCCCGGCGCTGTTGCTGACCCCGCGGTGCAGACCCCCGCCCAGGACGAGCCCGGCGCCCACCCCGGTGCCCAGGTTCACGACGACGGCGTCCCCGTGTCCGCGCGCGGCCCCGAACCACAGCTCCGCCACCGCGCAGGCGCGCAGCGGATTGTCCAGGTAGAGCGGGTAGGCGATGTGCTCGCAGAGCAGGTCGAGCAAGGGCACGTCGTGCCAGTCCCAGTTGGGTGCGTACTCGCAGACGCCGGTGTCCCGGTCGACCTGTCCCGGCACGCTCACCCCGACGCCGAGGACACGCGCCGCCTCCACCCCGGCCTGGGCGACCACCGAACCGGCCGCGGTGGCGACATGGCCGACCACCTGCTCGGGCCTGCTCTCGCCGGGCCGCATGTCCTCCTCGGCGCGGGCCAGCACGTTCAGCGCCAGGTCGAACAGCTCGACATGCACGTACGTCTCGGCGATGTCCACACCGATCAACGCGCCCCCCGACGCGTTGACGGCGACGAGGCCCCGGGGGCGGCCGCCCGCGGAGTCCTCGAACCCGACCTCGGTGATCATGCGCAGGTCGAGCAGTTCGCCGACGAGGGTGGCGACGGTGGCGAGGCTCAGACCGGTGGCGGCGGCCAGCTCCTGCCGGGAGGTGGGCGAACTGGCGATGATCTGGCGCAGCACCTCGTAGCGGTTCGCGGTCCTAATGTCACGTGACGTGCGCTTCACCGGCTCGGGCCCTCCATCCCTTCCGTTGCCCACCGGCGTCGCGACGGCACCGGCGCCGCGCCAGGCTATGACGCGCCACCGGGTTCTACAAGGGGTTAGGAAAGGGGGTGTACAAAGTGGCGGGCGGGCGTGGCGACGTCAGCCGGAAAGGACGTCCCGGACGAACGCGTTGGTGAACTTCCCCGCCGGGTCCGTCTCCCGCACCAGCTTCGCGAAGTCGCCCAGCCGCGGGAAGCGGCCGCGCACCTCGGCGGCCGGCATCTCGAAGACCTTCCCCCAGTGCGGCCTCGGTGAGAACGGCGTCAGCGCCGCCTCCACCGCGCGGACCGCGGGCAGCACCGCCTCGGCGTCGGCGATCCAGGTGAAGTGGACGGCGACGCAGTCACGGCCGTACGCGGGGCTCACCCACTGCTCGTCGGCGGCGACGGTGCGCACCTCGCAGACCTGGAGCACGGGGGCGACCGTCTCCCGCACGCCGTCGATCGCCCGCAGCGCGCCGAGCGCGTCCACGCGCGGCAGCAGGTACTCGCTCTGCAGTTCCTCGCCGCTGCTCGGGGTGAACTCCGCCCGGAAGTGCGGCAGCCGCTCGTGCCAGGGCCCCGCCACCCCGAACTGCTCGGTGCAGTTGACCGCCGGCATCCCCGGCACCGGGTGCAGCGCCCGGGTCGCCGGAGCGGCCCACGGGAACGCCGCCGCCGGCTGGTCCGTACGCCGCTTCAGCCACACCTGCCTGAATCCCGGCGCCCGCCAGTCGGTGAACAGGCTCACGCTGTAGGCGGCTCCCGCCACTGCCTCGAAGTCCAGCCCCTCCAGGGGGAGTTCGGTGTACACGTGCTGCTCGACCTCGAAGGCCGGCTCCAGATCCAGGGTGAGCGCGGTGACGGCCCCGAGCGCGCCCAGCGAGGTGACGGCCCCGCCGAACCGCTCGTCCCCGCGCCCGAAGGTGACGACCGAGCCGTCCGCGGTGACGATCTCCACCTCCCGCACGGCGGCGGCGAGCGAGCCGTTGCGCACCCCCGAGCCGTGCGTGCCGGTCGCGACCGAACCGGCCACGGAGATGTGCGGCAGCGAGGCCATGTTGGGCAGCGCCAGCCCCCGCGCGTGCACCCGGCGGGCCAGCTCCGCGTACCGCACGCCGCCGCCCACCCGCACCGTGCGGGCGGCCGTGTCCACGTCGGTCTCGGTGGGCAGCGCGTCCAGGGACAGCAGCACCCCGTCCGCCCCCGGGTCGGCGATCCGGTTGAAGGAGTGCCCGCTGCCCAGCACCCGCACCCGGGCGGCGGACGCCACGAGCGAGCGCAGCGCCTCGAGCGTGCGCGGACGGTGCGTGCCGCTCGCCGCGAAGGTGATGTTGCCCGCCCAGTTCCTCACGCTCTGCGTCATGCGGTCGCCCCTCCCGAGCCGGTGAGAACCCCGAGTTCCCAGGTGAAACCTACCTCGCCGGCGACACCGGGCCCCCCGCCACCACCCTCGTCCGCCCCGGGGCATACCGTGAGGAGTCGTACGCCTGAGCCGGGAGGAGAGACGGATGGGCAGCCGTACCGCGCTGGTCGAGGATCTGATGGAGCGGTTTCCGCATGTTCCGCGGGAGGCCGTCTTCAAGGAGGACCTGCTGCGCGGGGGAGTGGCCTTCGACCCCTCCGCCCTCAGCGACAACGAGTCGGGCGAGGTGAAGCCGAAGTCGTACTTCATCTTCTCCTTCGACCACGGCACCCTGCCCGAACTGGGCGAGGCGGCGCTCAGGCGCCCGCCGGAGGAGATCATCCTCACCGGCGGCCCCTACGACCTGCGCCGCACGGTGGTGTCCGTGCGCGTGAACCCGTCCTCGCCGTACCGGGTGGCGGCGGACGACGAGGGGCTGCTCGGGCTCTACCTCGACGGCCGGCGCATCGCCGACGTCGGCGTGCCGCCCATGCCGGAGTACTACCGGCACACCCTCTCCAACGGGAAGTCCGTCATGGAGGTGGCCCCCACCATCCAGTGGGGCTATCTGATCTACCTGACCGTCTTCCGGGTCTGCCAGTACTTCGGCGCCAAGGAGGAGTGCCAGTACTGCGACATCAACCACAACTGGCGCCAGCACAAGGCGGCCGGCCGGCCGTACACCGGCGTCAAGGACGTGGAAGAGGTCCTGGAAGCGCTGGAGATCATCGACCGCTACGACACCGCCAAGGCCTCCACCGCCTACACCCTCACCGGCGGCGCCATCACCAAGACCGTCGGCGGCCACGACGAAGCCGACTTCTACGGCCGTTACGCCAAGGCCATCGAGGAGCGCTTCCCCGGCCGCTGGATCGGCAAGGTCGTCGCCCAGGCGCTGCCCCGCGACGACGTGCAGCGCTTCAAGGACTACGGGGTGCAGATCTACCACCCCAACTACGAGGTGTGGGACCGCAGGCTGTTCGAGCTGTACTGCCCCGGCAAGGAGCGCTACGTCGGCCGCGACGAGTGGCACAAGCGGATCCTCGACTCGGCCGAGGTCTTCGGCGCGCGCAACGTCATCCCCAACTTCGTGGCGGGCGTGGAGATGGCCGAGCCGTTCGGCTTCACCACCGTCGACGAGGCGATCGCCTCGACCACCGAGGGCCTTCGCTTCTTCATGTCGCACGGGATCACGCCCCGGTTCACCACCTGGTGCCCCGAGCCCACGACCCCGCTCGGCAAGGCCAATCCGCAGGGCGCGCCGCTGGAGTACCACATCCGGCTGCTGGAGGCCTACCGGGCCACCATGGACGACTTCGGGCTCTCCTCGCCCCCCGGCTACGGCCCGCCCGGACCCGGCCGCGCGGTGTTCTCCGTGAGCTCCTTCATGGACAGCCTGCCGGAGCGGGGAGCCCCGGTCGCCGAGGAGCCCGGGCACGTCGGCGGATGACGTCGCCTCGGCGTTGAACACAGGGCGACCCCCGTCCGTAAGAAGGGGTACGGGAAACCGGAACCACGGCATGTCCGCCCTGTCCTGACATCTGAACAGGGCGCTTGTCAATTGTGCAGGCGGCGTGAAAAACTTCGCCCCTGCCGCGAGGTTCCCCCCAACTCCATTGCCGTCATGCTGAGTTGACCTCGCTTTTCAATGCAGGAGACTCATGCCCGACCTGCCGACCCCGAAGGACGCCGCCGAGGCCGCGCTCTTCTCGGAGTGCTGGGACGCCGTCCTGTCCTACGCCGACCTGTGCACGTCAGGATCGGCCGCGGCCAACCAACTGGCCCGCGAAGCGTTCGCGCTCGGCATCCGCGAGGCCCGCGCCGCCGAGGGCGACCCCCGACACTCCGCCGGCCGACGCTCGTCCCGGCTGCCCCGCATCCCGCTGCTGCTGACCGCCGTACGCACCACCGCGGCCGCCTGGGAGTCGGAGGGGCAGGGCCACAAGCTCGACCCCGACCTGCGGCTGTGGCTGAACTCGGAGAAGGCCGCACGCTACACCGGGCCGCCCCTGCATCGTCCTCTCGCCCTGCGCGGGCTGCGCGACATGCAGGAGGCGGACGCGGCCCTGCTGTGGCTGGCCGAGGTCGAGGCGCTGCCGCTGCACGCGGTGGCCCGCCGTCAGGGCCTGGACCCGATGGCCGCGATGGAGGAACTCAACCAGGTCCGCGGCCTGTTCCGGGACCGCTGCCACCGCAACCACCTCGACACGCCGATCAACTCGGACTGCCGCGGCTACGTCCGCCTCCTGGACGCGGTCACCCGCTCGCCCGTCGCCGACACGCCCGACGACCTCTCCCGTCACCTCGCCACCTGCGTGGAGTGCGCCGAGGCCGCGGCCTGTCTGCGCCTGCACGGCGGCGGACTGCCCGCCGCCCTCGCCGGCGGCGTCATCGGCTGGGGCGGCCTCGCCTACCTGGAGCGCCGCCGCCGCGCCGCCGAGGTGCGGATGGGCGCCGGCCGTCCCACCGCGTCCGACGCCGACGGCGTCCCCCTCGACGCCGCGGCCGGCAGGGCACGCGCGGTGCGGGGCAGTCTCCTCGTGGCCGCCGTCCTCGTCTCCGGGCTGGCGCTCGCGGCATCGCTGACGCCGTTCGGCGGCAAAGCCGACGACAGCGCGCTCGGCGGCTCGCCGGGCGACAGCACCCCGGTGGCCGGTCCGGGCGTCCCCGCCCTGCCGTCCACCCTGCCCACCACCTCGGCCACCTCCCGGGGGCCCGCCCCCGCCTCCGCGTCCGGCTCCGGCTCGGCGAAGCCCTCCGGCAGCGCGACGCCCACGGCGAAGGAGAAGCCCGACCCCGAGCCCCAGGGCACCTCCTCCTCCACGGCGGGCCCCGGCGCCGACGAGAGCCCTGAGACGTCGGCGTGCGAGGTCCGCTACGAGCTCGTCAACCAGTGGCCCGCCGGGTTCCAGGCCACCATCACCCTCACCAGCACCGCCCCCGTCGACTCCTGGAGCGTCGCCTGGGCCTTCCGTGACGGACAGCGGGTCGACCAGATGTGGGACGCGGGCTTCTCGCAGAACGGCGGGCGCGTCATCGCCACGTCCGCCGACTACAACAAGAAGGTCCCGGCCGGCGGCAGCCTGTCCTTCGGTTTCCTCGCCTCCTGGCAGGGCGACAACTCCGCCCCGTTCGACTTCACGCTCAACGGCGCGCCCTGCACCGGGGCGTGACAGCGGCGGGCGGCGCCTGAAGCCGGCCGCCGCCGCAGGGCAGGCGTCGCTCCGGCAGCACGCCCCACCGGCGCTCGTGTCCCCTCACACGGGCACGAGCCCCGGATTGCCCGCCTCGGTCACGAAGGACGCCGCCGTGGAGAGCGGCGCGCCGGGCGTGGTGACCGCCGAGACGGTCCTGAAGTCGGCGCGCGCCGCCTCCCGGTCCAGCCCCACCCGCACATAGCCGCGCCGCCCGTCGTAAAGCCTCATGTGCGGGTTGGCCGTGAGGTACGTCTGCCAGGTCGAAGGGCGCTCCGCGCCGTCCCGGCCGCTCGCGATCGACGTGGCGACGAACTCGGCGCCCAGGGTCCGCGACCCCGGGTCGTCGAAGTCGTCCTTGATGTCGAAGGCGTGGCCGACGTGGACGTCACCCGTGAGGACGACGAGGTTGTCCACACCGGCCGCCTTCGCCCCGTCCAGGACGCGCCGCCGGGAGGCGCGGTAGCCGTCCCAGGCGTCCATGTACATCAGCGCCTGCTCGTTCAGATCCAGCTTGCGCTGCGAAAAACACACTTGCTGCGGCATCACGTTCCACAGCGCCCGCGAGGCCCGCCAGCCGTCCAGCAGCCACCTTTCCTGGGCCGCACCGGTCATGGTGCGCGCCGGATCGTCCGACTCGGGTCCCGGCACCTGCCTGCCGTCGCCGTAGGCCTGGTCGGAGCGGTACTGCCGGGTGTCGAGCACGTCGAACTGGGCGAGGGCGCCCCAGTGCAGCCGCCGGTACATCCGCATGTCCGGCCCGGCCGGCAACTGGGCTGCGCGCAGCGGCTGGTGCTCCCAGTAGGCGCGGTAGGCGGCGGCGCGGCGCAGCAGGAACTCCTCCGGCGGGCTGCCGTTCTCGTCGACCCCGCCGGCGTAGTTGTTCTCGGTCTCGTGGTCGTCCCACGCGACGACGAAGGGGTGCGCGGCGTGGGCGGCCCGCAGGTCGGGGTCGCTCTTGTACAGCGCGTACCGCAGCCGGTACTCCTCCAGGGTGACGGTCTCCCGGTTGAACGCCTCGGACAGCACCCGGTCGGTGTACTTGCGGGCCCCGCCGGCCGCGTCCACCGCGTACTCGTACAGGTAGTCGCCGAGGTGGAACACGACGTCGACGTCCTCCCCGGCGAGATGGCGGTACGCCGTGTAGTACCCGTCGTGGTACGCCTGGCAGGACACGGCGGCCAGGGACAGCCCGGTGACGGCGGCGCCGGGGGCGGGCGCGGTCCTGGTCCGGCCCGTCTCGCTGATCCAGGCGCCCGCCTTGAACCGGTAGTAGTACACACGGCCCGGCTGGAGACCGCCGACGTCCAGGTGCAGGGTGTGGTTGTACTCGGGCGCCGCCGTCGCGGAGCCGCCGCGCACCACGGAGGCGAACCGCTCGTCCTGGGCCACCTCCCACTGGACGGTCACGGACTGCCCGGTCAGCCCTCCGCCGGGCTCGTACGGGTCGGGGGCCAGACGCGTCCACAGGACGACGGAGTCGGGGAGCGGGTCCCCCGAGGCGACGCCGAGGGTGAAGGGGTTCTCGGTGATCCGCGCCGCGTCGAGCATCCGGGCCGCGCCTTTGGCGGGCGTCTGAACGGCGAACGCCAGCGCCGCAGCGGCCGCGCTGAGGGTGAGGAAACGGCGACGCCCGGCGAAGTGCCGTGCTGCCGCGCGTAGTTCGGGGTCGTGGCCGGAAAATCGGCGCTCGGGCAGCGGTCGGTGACGGCCTGTCGGACGCATGGGGGCTCGGCTCCCGGTGGGTTCAGGGACGTCTGCGGCCACCGCGGGCCGGAGCCTGCGGGACGGCAGGCGTGACGATGCTAGGCGCACGAAGCGCGCATACGAGGCAGGCGTGACAGCCCGTCAGGAGCGCGCCCCGGCACGCCCTCACACCCCACGCCGCGCACGGCGCACAGGACGGCGCGCCCACGGGGGACGCGCCGCCGGGATGCTTGCGGGCGGGGCGCGCCACGGGGGGCTCACCACGGGGCGCGCGCCGCTGCGGACGACCTGCCGCGGGCTCGCCCGCCTCGGGCGCGCCGTTGTGGACGGGCGGGCGTGGATGCGGCGCCTCGGACGTGCGGGCGGGTATGCGCCGCTCTCGCCGCCGGGGTGCGCTGCTCCCGACCTCGTTGCCAGGGTTGCGCGATCCGGGCCGTGCTGCCACGGACCTGCGTGCCTCGGGTGGGCAGCCACGGCCGCGCAGCCGGGGCGCGCCGTTGTGGACGGGCGGGCGTGGATGCGGTGCCTCGTACGTGCGGGCGGGGACGCGCCGCTCTCGCCGCCGGGGTGCGCTGCTCCCGACCTCGCTGCCAGGGTTGCGCGATCCGGGGCGTGCTGCCACGGACCTGCGTGCCTCGGGTGGGCAGCCACGGCCGCGCAGCCGGGGCGCGCCGTTGTGGACGGGCGGGCGTGGATGCGGCGCCTCGGACGTGCTCCCCGGAGCCACGGCCGCGGGGCTCGCAGCGCAGGCCCCGCAGCTCAGTTGTGCACCCTGGGCTCGCTCCCCCCGGGACGCGCCACGTGCGGTATGGCGTTCGCCCCCGGGGGGCGGGGCTTACAGTCCGAGGTAGAAGCGGACGGTCATGCCCTCGTCGGAGGCGTGTACGCGGACCAGGTCCGCGACGTAGTGCACCAGCATCAGGCCCCGGCCGCCGATCTGCCCGCGCTCCGGGGGCCTGCGGCCCGCCAGCGGGTCGATCAGCCGGCCCCCGTCGCGGACCTCGCACACGATCTGTCCCGCCTCGGCCCAGATCCGCAGCGTCCCCGCCCCGCCGCCGTGCACGACGCTGTTGGTGGTCAGCTCCGCGACCGCCAGCTCCGCGTCCTGCAGCCGCTGCCCGGCGAGTCCCAGCCGCTCGGCCTCACCGGTGGCGAAGTGACGCACGTCCGGCAGCTCCAGCGCGCCGTAGGCGAACGCGGCGACGTCCGGCGCCGGGGCCAGCGCCTCGTTGTAGCGGTCGACGACGGACCGCCAGTCGTAGGCCTCGCTGACGCCCTCACGGCCCCCGGTGATGACCGTCGGGTGGGTGACACGCGCGTCGGCCAGCACGTCGGCGTCCAGCCCGGCCTCGTCGTACGGGCACAGGATGGTCACCGCGCGGCCCGTGAAGGCCGCGTTGATCAACGCCTCGTGCTGCGCGCACGCCGGGTACTCCACCGCGCTGCGCCCGGCCCAGATCGGCTCCCCGATGATGCGTACCCGCCGCTCGGGGTGGGCGTCGGCGAAGCCCCTGAGGACGCGCGGGATGATCCGTCCGGGATTGCGGCCGGCCTCCGTCATGTCCATGAACTGCACGTCCCCGGCGTCCGCGCCCAGTCCGCCCCGGATCAGCTCCAGGTTGGGTCCGGGCACCGCCACGGCAACGGGCTCGCCGGCGGTCAGGCCCTCCCGTACGAAGGACACCGTCTCCCGCACGTACTCGTGCTCGTCGCGGTAGAACAGCGCCGGGTGCGCGAACTCCTCCTCCGTGGCCACAGAGCTCATCGCGGCGTCACCTCGATCCCGCCCAGACTCGGCCAGAACAGGTTCAGCACCCGCGGCACCTGCGGCGGCGGACTCTCGACCACGACCCGGCCGACCGGCAGGCTCATGGCCGTGCGGGCGAGGGCGGAGACCCCGGCGACGTCGACGAAGCCCACACCCGACAGCTCCACGTAGGACACGTCCGTGTGGCGCCGGGCCAGCTCGGCCAGGGCGCCTTCCCAGGAGGGACGGGTCGCGACACTGATCTCGCCACTGACGCATATCCCGGGACGACCGGACAACCGACTCACCTCCAGCACGGTCCCGCCTTGCACCAGTGCGGGTTCCCCCATCTCGTGTGCCGCATCCACACTCGTTCCTCTCAGGCTCCCTCGGCGTCGCTCGGCGACCGCCCGGCCCGGTCGAACGCGGCACGGACGAGTGATGGCCTTTCCGGCCAGGCAGCCTACCGCGCCCGGCCGCCCGTTCGAGAGTTTCCCCCAAGGGGAACCGGCTTCCGGCTCGTGCTCGGCCCCCGTCCGCTCCCGCTCAGCCGGCCAGCGCCTGTTCGACCGTCGGGCAGCAGGGGATGACGCCGTCGAGGCCGACGAGCTCGAGCACCCGCAGCACCGGACCCCGGGGCACGGCGAGCCGCAGCCAGCCGCCGCCCGCCAGGGCCGCGTGATGGGTGGTGACCAGGACGTTCACCCCGGTGGAGTCCATGAAGGTCACCTGGCTCAGATCGATCACCATCCGCCCGCCCCATCCGTCGGCGGCCTCCAGGGCCGCGCGGAAAGGCCCGCCGGTGTCATGGTCGATCTCACCGCGCGGACTGACGACGTCGACGCCGTCCACGGTGCTGCGGGACACGGACAGCCTCTGCGGAAAGTCCGCTCCCCGGGTGTCTGCCACGCGTTCCCCCAAGGCGTCGATCGGGCCGCCCACGGCCCACGGGTGTGTGCTGCCGAGAGATCTTACGGCGGGAAGGGCGCCGTGGGGATCGCCGAGCCGTCGATCACGTCCTCACGCCTGGTAACCGTAGCGCTGCGGCCGTATAACAGGTTGACCAGCACACGCCAAATCTCTTGGATCTCGGCCAACTGGCCTGATCTGCTGGAGATCACACAAGGACTTCTCCTGGGGGGACGAACAATGCATTGGTACGTGGACGTACTGAAGAAGTACGCGGTGTTCGGCGGACGCGCCCGTCGGCAGGAATACTGGATGTTCACCCTGTTCAGCGTGATCGTCAGCATCGTGCTGGCGATCATCGACGCCGTGATCGGCTCGAGCATCCTCGGCATCATCTACTCCCTCGCCGTCCTGCTGCCCTCGCTGGGCGTCGCGATCCGCCGGCTGCACGACACCGGCCGGTCCGGCTGGTGGCTGTTCATCGCCCTCGTCCCGCTGATCGGCGCGATCGTCCTGCTCGTGTTCCTCGCCAGCGAGGGCAAGCGCGGACCCAACGAGTACGGCCCCGACCCGAAGACGGCCGACGCCTTCTGAGCACCGCCGCCAAGGCACAGGCACGACAGCAGGGCCCCTCGAAGTCCCGGACGGATCAACCGCCCGGGGCCGAGAGGGGCCCTGTCCTCATGTTCGGGTTCGGGCCGACTCCCCACCGGTGAGTCCAGGCTCTCCGGCAGCGCTCACCCCTGCGCGGCACCCGCAGAAAATCGCTGGCGTCGTCGGGGACCGGTGGCTAGGTTCGTGTTCGTTCGTGCGGCTGCTCCGTGCCGCCGCTGTTCGCTGTGTGTGACCGGGAGGTGTTGACCGATGACTGTCGTCGCGACGGGCGTTGCCCACATCCGGATGTTCGTCAAGTCCGCCTCCGTGGTCCCCGGCTGATCTCGCCCTTTTCTTTCCGCGTTCCCGTACGCGGCGCCGGGGCCACCCATGCGAAGGGTCACCCCTTGTCCTCCTCTTCTCTCTCGAGTTCCGCTTCGTCGCACCCTCTCCTCCCGTACGGCTGGGACGAGGACTGGCAGTCGCGGTTCGCTCCGTACGCCGAGCAGGGCCTCGTGCCCGGCCGGGTCGTCCGGGTCGACCGCGGGCAGTGCGACGTCGTCACCGGCGACGGCCTCGTCCGCGCGGACACCGCCTTCGTCACCCCGCACGACCCCCTGCGGGTCGTCTGCACCGGCGACTGGGTCGCCGTCGACCCCGACGGAAACCCCCGCTACGCGCGCCTGTACCTGCCGCGCCGCACCGCCTTCGTGCGGTCCACCTCCTCCAAGCGGTCCGAGGGGCAGATCCTCGCGGCCAACGTCGACCACGCCGTCGTCGCCCTGTCGCTGGCGGTCGAACTGGACCTCGGCCGGGTGGAACGGTTCCTGGCGCTGGCCTGGGAGTCCGGCGCGCGGCCCGTCGTCGTGCTCACCAAGGCCGACCTCGTGCCGGACGCGGACGTCCTGGCGCACCTCGTCGAGGACGTCGTCCGCAGCGCCCCCGGGGTGCCCGTGCTGACCGTCAGCGCGCGCGAGGGGGAGGGCGTCGAAGCGCTCGCCGCACTCCTCGGCCGGGGCACCTCCGTGCTGCTCGGCGCCTCCGGCGCGGGCAAGTCGACGCTCGCCAACGCGCTCACCGGCGAGGACGTCATGGACGTGCAGGCCACGCGCGACATGGACGGCAAGGGCCGGCACACCACCACGACCCGCAACCTGCTGCCCCTGCCCGGCGGCGGGGTCCTGATCGACACGCCGGGACTGCGCGGCGTCGGGCTCTGGGACGCCGGGCACGGCGTCGGGCAGGTCTTCTCCGAGATCGAGGAACTCGCCCCGCGCTGCCGGTTCCAGGACTGCGCGCACGAGGCCGAGCCCGGGTGCGCGGTGCTCGCCGCCGTCGACAGCGGCGAACTGTCCGTCCGACGGCTGGAGAGCTACCGCAAACTGGTCCGGGAGAACCAGTGGATCGTCGCCAAGTCCGACGCCCGTTCCCGGGCCGGCCGGCGCAAGGAATGGAAGCGCAAGCAGGCGACGGGGCGCGCGGCGGCGCGCGCCAAGCGCGGGGAGTGGTAGCCGGCGCGGAGCACTGAACGCCATGTCCGATTCCCGCTGGCGGGAACGTGCGTCACGGGCCAAGACTGGGACCCGTGACGCATGAGGACACCCCCGACAAGGACACCCGGTACGAGGCCGTCCGCAGCCGGGACGCCCGTTTCGACGGCGCGTTCTTCTTCGCCGTCGCGACGACCGGTGTCTACTGCCGGCCCAGTTGCCCCGCCGTGACGCCGAAGCGGCGCAACGTGCGCTTCTTCGCGACGGCCGCCGCCGCGCAGGGCTCGGGCTTCCGGGCCTGCCGGCGGTGCCGGCCCGACGCCGGCCCCGGCTCGCCCGACTGGAACGTGCGCGCCGACGTCGTGGGCCGCGCCATGCGGCTGATCGGCGACGGGGTCGTCGACCGGGAGGGCGTCGCCGGGCTCGCCGCCCGCCTCGGCTACAGCGCCCGGCAGGTGCAGCGGCAGCTCACCGCCGAACTCGGGGCGGGCCCCGTCGCCCTCGCGCGGGCGCAGCGCGCGCACACCGCGCGCGTGCTGCTCCAGACGACCCGAATGCCGGTCACCGAGATCGCCTTCGCGTCCGGGTTCGCGAGCGTGCGCCAGTTCAACGACACCGTGCGCGCCGTGTACGCGGCGAACCCCACCGAGCTGCGGGCGGCCGCGCCCCGAACGGGCCGTACGGCCGCCCCGGGCGCCGGGATCGAGCTGCGGCTCGCCCACCGGGGCCCCTGTCACACGCGTGCCGTGTTCGACCTGCTGGCCCGGGAGGCCGTCGCCGGGGTCGAGGAGGTGAGCGGCCCGGCGGGCGGCCGCACGTACCGCCGGACGCTGCGCCTGCCGTACGGCACCGGGATCGCCGCCGTCGAGGAGCGCACCGGCTCCGCGCCCGGCGGGGCCGTCCGCCCCGGCGGCTGGCTCGACGCGCGGCTGCGGCTGACCGACCCGCGCGACCTGACCACCGCCGTGCAGCGGCTGCGCCGGCTGTTCGACCTCGACGCCGACCCGTACGCCGTCGACGAGCGGCTGGGCGCGGACCCCCGGCTCGCCCCGCTCGTCGCCGCCCGACCCGGGCTGCGCGCGCCGGGCGCGGCCGACCCGGAGGAGTACGCGCTGCGGGCGCTGACGGGCCGCGCGGAGGCGGAACGCCTGGTCCACGTCCACGGCAAGGCCCTGGACGCGCCCAGCGGCACCCTCACTCACCTCTTCCCCGAGCCGGCGGCACTGGCGGGGTGCCCCGGCCCGGTCGGCGCCCTCGCCACCGCGCTCGCCGACGGCGCCGTACACCTGGACGCGGGCGTCGACCGCGACGACGCGCAGGCGGCGCTGCTCGCCCTGCCCGGCCTGGACGCCGCCGTCGTGGCGCGCATCCGGGCCCGCGCCCTCGGCGACCCCGACGTCGCGCCGCCCGGCGCCGGCGTCCCCGACAGCTGGCGTCCCTGGAGGACGTACGCCCTGCACCACCTGCGCATCGCGGGGGAATCGGAGGAACACCGTGTTCTGGACTGACGTCGACAGCCCGCTCGGGCCGCTGCTGCTCACCGCCGGCCCCGACGGCGTGCTGACCTCGGTGTCCGTGCCCGGCCAGAAGGGCGGGCGGAGCGTCCAGGAGGGGTGGCGGCGCGATCGGGGACCGTTCCGCGAGGCCGTGGAGCAGTTGGACGCCTACTTCGCCGCCGACCTGACAGAGTTCCGGCTGACGGTCCGGGCCGAGGGCACCGCGTTCCGGACGCGGGTGTGGGCCGCGCTGGACTCCCTGCCCTACGGCTCGACGGTGACGTACGGCGAGATCGCGGCCCGCGTCGGAGCGCCCCGGGCCGCCGTCCGCGCCGTCGGCGGGGCCATCGGGGCCAACCCCCTGCTCATCGTCCGCCCCTGCCACCGTGTCATCGGCGCGAACGGCGCGCTGACCGGTTACGCGGGCGGCCTGGACCGCAAGGTGCGGCTGCTGACGCTGGAGGGGGCGCTGCCGGTTCCGCAGGGGGCGCCGCCCGCCCCCGAGGGGTCGCTCCCGGCGCCCGGCGTCATCCCCACACCACCGCGCCCATCCACGCGCCCATGATCAGCAGGCAGGTGAACAGCTCCGTGAGGATGCTGGCGCCCCCCGCGCGCATCACCGTCCGCAGCGACGCCCGGGCCGCGTCGGAGCTGCCCAGGCGCAGGCGTTCGGCGAGGTAGACGCCGCCGACGAAGCCGCCGATCGCGCCGAGCACGGGGACGAGGAAGAAGCCGAGGAAAGCGCCCGTGCCCGCGTACAGCGCCATGTGGCGGGTGGCGTCGCTGACGCGCAGCCGGCGGGGCGGCAGCGCCCAGCGCACCACCTGCGACAGGAAGAGCACGGCGGTCGAACCGACCAGCACCGCCCAGGCGACCGGCTCGGGGTCCTTCAGCGCCCACCACACGACCCCGGCCCACACCAGCCACGAGCCCGGCACGCCCGGCAGCAGCACCCCGCACAGGCCGAACAGGATGACCAGCCCGATCAGCAGGAGTTCCCACGCCTCCATCTGCCCAGATTGCCGGACGCCGGCCGAACGCGCAGGCCAGCGCGGCCGAGGCGAGCCCCGTCCGGGTCGCGTTTTCCCGATGGCCCGTTTCCGCGCGGCCCCTGCGGTGACAATCAGAGGCATGAGCCAGCAGGGGGGAAGGCCCACCGGTCACGACGACGACTGGTGGGGGCAGTTGTACGACGACTCCACCGGCGACGCCGGCCCCGCGCCCGCGGCCGACTCGCTGGAGGACCGCTTCGCCTCGGCGGCGGAGACGGTGAACTCCGCGGGTCCGGAGGAGGGGGAGCAGCGCTCGGCAGGGCTGCGCGAGGAGGAGCCGCCGACGGGGCCGCAGGTGGGGGAGGAGCCGCCGACGGGGCCGCAGGTGGAGCAGTGGTGGGCGACGGGGCCGCAGGAGCGCCCGCCGTCCGCGGTTCCTCCGCGTGAGGCTGGACCGGCGGCCGTGCCCCGGCCCGCGCCCACGCCCCGCCTCGGCTCCGGGCCGCCCACCTATGACGCCGAGCCCACCGCGCTGCCCGCCGCCGATCCCGACGGGCTGGACGATCTGGTCGCGGACACCGTTCTGGACGGGGCCCGGTACGGGGCGTGCACGCTGCGGGCGGCGTCCGTGCGGGGGGACTCCGCCCGGTACAGGGGCGAGCCGCGCCGCGACGCGATGCTCACCGCCCGCTTCGGCTCCGGCGACCACGCCCTCGTCCTGGTCGCGATGGCGACCGGGGCCCGGACCGCGCCGGGTGCGCACCGGGCGGCCGCCGAGGTGTGCCGGTGGATAGGGCAAGCCGTGGGCCGCAGTCACGTCCGGCTCGCGCAGGACATCAGGGCCGCCCGACGCGGCGAACTGAAGTCGGGACTGCACCGCCTCACCGACCGCAGCCTCGGCCGGCTCCGTGCCGGCGCCGCCGAACAGGGGCTGCGCGCGGAGGAGTACGCGGCCGGGCTGCGCTGCCTGCTGCTGCCCGCCGACCCGGAGTGCCGTACCCGGATCTTCTTCGGTGTCGGGCCCGGGGGACTGTTCCGTCTGCGGGACGGCCGGTGGCAGGACATCGAACCGGCGGTCGGCGAGGTCACCGGCGAAGCGGTCGTCGGCTTCGGCTCGCCGCGAGCCGCGCCGCCTGTGCCCCCGGGTGTCCTCGGCGTCCCAGGAACCCCCGAGACCGCCGAGACACCGCCCCCGAACGAGCCCTTCCGCTTCCGGGCCTCCGTCGCCCGCCCGGGTGACACGCTGCTCATGTGCACCGCCGGCCTGGCGGAACCGCTCCGCGACGAGCCCGCACTCCCCGCACACCTGGTCGAACGCTGGTCCGAGCCCACCCCGCCCGGCCTCGCCGCGTTCCTCGCCGACACCCAAATCCGGGTCAAGGGTTATGCAGACGACCGTACGGCCGCCGCCGTTTGGGAGGCATGACGGCGTTCGCTGTGAATTCATGGAAGCCGCGGGGGTCCGAAACCGATGTACGGGGACCGAAGGGGCATGAGAGCGTCATGGCCAAACAGAACGTTGCCGAGCAGTTCGTCGACATCCTCGTCCGCGCCGGAGTCAAGCGCCTGTACGGCGTCGTCGGCGACAGCCTGAACCCGGTCGTGGACGCGGTCCGCCGCAACGCCGCCATCGACTGGGTGCACGTCCGGCACGAGGAGACCGCCGCCTTCGCCGCCGGCGCGGAAGCCCAGATCACCGGAAAGCTCACGGCGTGCGCCGGCTCCTGCGGTCCGGGAAACCTGCACCTCATCAACGGTCTCTACGACGCCCACCGCTCCATGGCGCCCGTGCTCGCCCTCGCCTCCCACATCCCCTCCAGCGAGATCGGCCTGGGGTTCTTCCAGGAGACCCACCCCGACCGTCTCTTCCAGGAGTGCAGCCACTACAGCGAGCTGATCTCCAGCCCGAAGCAGATGCCCAGACTGCTGCAGACGGCCATCCAGAACGCCGTCGGGCGCAGCGGCGTCAGCGTCGTCTCGCTGCCCGGCGACATCGCCTCCGAGCCCGCCCCGGAGAAGGCCGCCGAGACCGCCCTCGTCACCGCCCGGCCCACCGTCCGCCCCGGCGACGAGGAGATCGACCGGCTGGTCCGCATGATCGACGCGGCCGACAAGGTCACCCTGTTCTGCGGCAGCGGCACCGCCGGCGCGCACGCCGAGGTGATGGAGTTCGCCGAGAAGGTCAAGTCCCCGGTGGGACACGCCCTGCGCGGCAAGGAGTGGATCCAGTACGACAACCCCTACGACGTCGGGATGAGCGGACTCCTCGGCTACGGCGCCGCCTACGAGGCCACCCACGAGTGCGATCTGCTGATCCTCCTCGGCACGGACTTCCCGTACAACGCCTTCCTCCCCGACGACGTGCAGATCGCGCAGGTCGACGTGCGCCCCGAACACCTGGGCCGGCGCTCGAAGCTCGACCTCGCCGTGTGGGGCGACGTACGGGAGACGCTGCGCTGTCTCATCCCGAGGGTGCGGGAGAAGACCAGCCGGCGCTTCCTCGACAAGATGCTGAAGAAGCACGCCGACGCCCTCGAAGGGGTCGTCAAGGCGTACACCCGGAAGGTGGACAAGCACGTCCCGATCCACCCGGAGTACGTGGCCTCCGTGCTCGACGACATGGCCGACGACGACGCCGTGTTCACCGTCGACACCGGGATGTGCAACGTCTGGGCCGCCCGCTACATCTCGCCCAACGGCCGCCGCCGGATCATCGGTTCCTTCTCCCACGGCTCCATGGCGAACGCGCTGCCCATGGCGATCGGAGCCCAGCTCACCGACCGGTCACGGCAGGTGGTGTCGATGTCCGGCGACGGCGGGTTCTCCATGCTCATGGGCGACTTCCTCACCCTCGTCCAGTACGACCTGCCGGTGAAGGTCGTCCTGTTCAACAACTCCTCGCTCGGCATGGTGGAGTTGGAGATGCTGGTCGCCGGGCTGCCGTCGTACGGCACCGCCAACAGCAACCCCGACTTCGCCGCCGTCGCCCGCGCCTGCGGCGCCTACGGGGTGCGCGTGGAGAAGCCCAAGGATCTCGCCGGGGCCCTCAAGTCGGCCTTCAAACACAAGGGGCCGGCCCTCGTCGACATCGTCACCGACCCCAACGCGCTGTCCATCCCGCCGAAGATCAGCGCCGAGATGGTGACCGGCTTCGCGCTGTCCGCGTCGAAGATCGTCCTGGACGGCGGCGTCGGCCGCATGCTCCAGATGGCTCGCTCCAACCTGCGCAACGTGCCCCGGCCGTGACGCGTCGCGCTCGGGACCGGGTCCTGAGCGCGACACCGGACGACCGCCTGATTCAGGCCAACTTCCGTGCGCGCGCCACAGCGCGTTCCCGGGGCGGAACCGGCCGCGCCCGCGCCCCGCGCTGCGCCGGGCGCACCTCTCGCCCCGCCCCGCGCCTTGTTCGCGCCGCCGTCGCAGAACCCTCCGGCGCGCCCGGCGGTTCGCCGGATGTCCCCCCGGAGGCCTGACGGTGACGGCGCGGCGTCGGGCGTCCCCACGCACCCTGCGGCGCGCACGACGGCAACTGATCCGGTTGCCCGCTCAACTCTGGCCGAACACCTGGTCGTTGACGATTCGACATGACTGCCCCGGTGCCGACGGGGCAAGCATCCCCGTGAACGTGTTCGAGCAGGAGGGAAACCGACATCGGCACGCGGGCGGGGGTCATGAAGAGGCAGGCACGAGGCAGCGGTTCGACGATCGCGGGCTCCTCGACAGCGACGCGGACGGGGGAGGACGAGGCGGACGGCGGCGACGGGGGAGCGCGGGCGCCCCAGTTACGACGCAGACTCGGGCGGGCGGACTTACGGGCCGTGCCCGAGACCCGCCGGGCGCTGCGCGAGCTGCTGCGGCACTGGGGCAAGCCCGGACGCTCCGACATAGCGGAACTGCTCACCAGCGAGCTCGTGACCAACGCGCTCGTCCACACCGATCACGACGCGGTCCTGACGGCCACCGTCGGTCCGGACGGACTGCGGGTCGAGGTACGGGACTTCGTGGCCCGCCGCCCGCAACCGCGCCCGCCGGCCGCCGCGTCCGGCGACGGCACGCACGGGCGGGGCCTGCTCCTGGTGCAGTCCCTCGCGGACGCCTGGGGAGTGCGCGCGCACGGCGTCGGCAAGGTGGTCTGGTTCGAACTGGCGGCGGGAGTCGCCTGACAGCGGCCGGTGACGTCACGGTCGTGGGAAGGCGCCCGGCGGACGACGGGGAGGGGGCGCGGCCTCTGTGGTCGCGGCCCCTCCCCGGTACCGCGCGGCATCAGCCGAACTGCTGCTCCAGGTCCTTGAGCTTGCGCTCCAGGGAGTCAAGACGCGGCAGCGCCATGGTGTCGTCCTCGGCGGTGAGGTCGACGGTGATCGGATCAGAACTCTGGCGGACGGGCTGCAGGGAGGGCCGCGTACGCACGGGCAGCTGCTCCGGCGCGTTCGCTATGGCAGGCTCCGCGGAAACCCGCTCGGCGGTGGCCCGCTCGAGGGTCGCCTGCGTCTCCCCCTGACGTCCGCCGCGCCCCGGGAAGCCGCGGTGCCCCCGGCTGATCGCCTTCAACTGAGCACGCTCCACCCGCTGTTGCTCGCGGCGGCGCAGACGGGTCTCCTCCTTCTGGCGCTTGTCCTCACGCACCTCGTCGACCGCCTCGTCCAGGGTGCGCACGCCCTCCAGCAGCATCAGCGACCAGGCCCTGTAGGTCTCACGCGGGGCGCGCATCCAGCGCACCACGCGGATCTGCGGCAGCGGGCGCGGCACCAGGCCCTGCTCGCGCAGCGCGGCCCGGCGGGTCTGCTTCAGCGCCCGGTCGAAGAGGACCGCCGCCGACAGCGACATGCCCGCGAAGAAGTGCGGTGCGCCGTCGTGTCCCAGCCCCCTCGGCGCGTGCACCCAGTTGAACCAGGCGGCGGCGCCGGCGAACGTCCACACGAGTATCCGGGAGCCGAGGGCCGCGTCGCCGTGGCTGGCCTCGCGCACCGCGAGCACGGAGCAGAACATCGCCGCCCCGTCCAGACCGAACGGCACCAAGTACTCCCAGCCGCCGGACAGGTTGAGGTTCTGCCGGCCGAAGCCGACCAGTCCGTGGAAGGAGAGCGCGGCAGCCACCGCCGCGCAGCAGAACAGCAGTACGTAGGAAGCGGTCCCGTACAGGGCCTCCTTGCGCCTGCGGCGCTCCTCACTGCGTTCCCATGAATCGTCCGCGCTCGCGTTCTCCCCCGAGGAGCGCTTTCCGCGCGAGAGCACCGCCACCGCCGCCAGCATGCCCAGGAGCAGTACGGCGCCCGGAAGCAGCCAGTTCAGCGATATGTCGGTCAGTCTCATCTGGGGTCCCTTGCATTGGGATAGGGCGTGACGCCCGCCATAGTGGCCCACTCCCGTCCGCGCTCAGGGGATTTCGGGGCAAGAGGCCGCCAAGGAGGTGCAAGGGGATGCCCAGGGCGACGTTCCGCTCGAACTGCCGCATGGCGGGCAGGAGTTGAGTTCGAATAAGACTACCCGTACGCGTGGTTCCACGGATAGTTCCCGAGCCGGGTGGGGAAGTCGTGCATCATGCCGCGCGAGAGGCGTCAACTCACGCCGGCGGCTGTGAGTTTGGCGACGCGGTCCGCGTCACAGGTGCGCGGGCAGGTGGCGCAGGTGTCCTCGGGGCGCACCGTGTAGAACATGCAGCAGCTCGCCCGGTCCCGGGTGGGCAGAGACCGCCCGTCGGGGCCGGCCAGGTCACGGAACGCCGCCGAACCGACGTACGGCCGGGTCGTGCCCGGCAGCAACAGCTCCAGTTCGTGCCGCGCGCGCTCCTTCTCGCCCTCGCCGAGCAGTTCGGCGACCCACCACAGGCCCTCGACGATCTCGTCCGTGACCATTCCCCACAGGGCCCGCCCACGGCGGCGCGCCCGCGGCCCGAACGCGGCGAGGACCGGCTCGTGGTGCTCGGCCACCGCCGACCGGACCTCCGCGCGCAGCGCCTCCTCGTCCGCGACCACCCGGGCGCCGGGCAGCGCCGCCGCCGGATCGCCGGGCAGACAGGCGAACGAGGCGGGAGCGCGGACCGCCATCCGCATACCGGCGCCGGTGCGGTCGTAGGAGACGTGCGTCACCGGGAAGCGGGGCACGCGGCGGTGCAGGAACCACGGGACGGTGATCAGCAGGCAGACGGGCCAGGAGTAGCGGTGCAGTCCGAAGCTCGCGACGACGTCCGGGCGGGCACTGTGGCCGTAGTCACGCGTCACCTGCTCGTCGTCCCAGGCCAGGAACGTCTCCAGAGCCGTCCCGCCCTGCGCGAGCTCGGCCGCGGCGACCCAGCCGCCGCCCCGCGGGGCCGGGGCGTCCTGCGGGACTTCGGTGACGACGAGCCCGGGGAAGACCTCGGTGAGGCGGGCGTACGCGTCCGCTACCGCGGACATGGCCGACGGGGGTACGGGCATTCCGGGACCACCGAATCGCGAGGGGCTGAGAGGTAAGGCTTACCTTGCCAAGTGTGGTGGGGATTTGAACTGGCGGTCGGTACGCCTATGGTTCTTGACGGACGAGTAACAAGCCGCCGTAATGACCCCGAGTACCGACACGTCCGTCAGGAGGACCCCGTGGAGCAGAGCACCCAGGGCTTTGCCGGAACGGGGGTTCCCCAGGGGTTCGACGGCGGTGCGCGAGTGCCGGCGCAGACGCGGGCGGAGCGGCTGCCCGGCGGTGGCGGGGGGCGGACTTCCGGCGGGCCGGTCAGGGGTGGGGTGGGCCTCGGGCCCGGTGGCGGCGGTGGCGCCGGTGCCGGTGCCGTGCGCGGTGAGCACACCCATGTCGACGCGGCGCCGCCTCGGCCCCGGCCGGCCGTACAGCGGGCCTCCGTGCGCGGACAGATCCTCGACGCCCTGCGCACCGCGCTCGTCGGCGGGGAACTCACGCCGGGGGAGGTGTACTCGGCGCCCGTCCTCGGCGAGCGCTTCGGGGTCTCCGCGACCCCCGTCCGCGAGGCGATGCAGCAGCTCGCGCTGGAAGGCGCGGTGGAGGTCGTGCCGAACCGGGGGTTCCGGGTCGTCGTCCGGGGCGCGCGGGAGCTGGCCGAGCTGGCCGAGGTGCGCGCGCTGATCGAGGTCCCGGTCATGGTGCGGCTCGCCCGTACGGTCCCCGCCGAACGCTGGGCGCAACTGCGCCCCCTCGCCGAGGCGACCGTCCGCGCGGCCGGCTCCGGCTGCCGTGCGACGTACGCGGAGTCCGACCGCGCGTTCCACCGTGCGGTGCTGGGGCTGTGCGGCAACGAGCAGTTGGTCGGCGTCGCGGAGGAACTGCATCGGCGGTCGCAGTGGCCGCTGGTGGGCGGGGGCGGGCCGGCGGCGCGGGGGCGGGCGGCCCTGGTCGCGGACGCGGCGGAGCACATGGCTCTGCTGGAGGCGCTGGGCGCGGGGGACTTGGACGTGGTGCAGGCGCTGGTGCGCGAGCATTTCGCCGGCGCGGATTCCCTCCGGCACTAGCGCCGGGTACAGCCTCGGAGGCTCCGCCCCGGACCCCCTTTCGGTCCGGACGGCCTCGTCCTCAGCCGCCGGAAGGGCTGGGCAGGACCATCCCCGCGGACGAGCCGGTCTCATCCGGCTCGCTCCCCACGGGATTCGGCCCCGGCGGCATGCAGGAGGAGCCGTCACGGGCGAATTGTTCTCCGGGGCCCGCCGACGGGGCGGCGGCGGGCGAACCGGACTCACCCGGTGTAGTAGCCGGTCAGGTCGGCGATGAGGTCGACGCTGCCGTAGCGGTTGTAGAAGTCGACCTTGCCGTCGACCACCGGCACCACGACGAGGTTGGGA
>NZ_JBIWPF010000002.1:422103-438150 GCF_044768125.1 Streptomyces sp. NPDC101166 | reverse complement strand
GTCCGTGCCGGCGACCTGGAGGCCGACCGTGCCGCCCGGACCGACCTTCGCCCGGGGCACACCCGTCCCCGAACGCGTGTCCATGATCCGCGTCGGGGTGAGGCTGGTGAGCCGGGAACCGCTGCCGTCACTGGTGAAGTAGCCGGTCAGGTCGGCGATGAGGTCGACGCTGCCGTAGCGGTTGTAGAAGTCGACCTTGCCGTCGACCACCGGCACCACGACGAGGTTGGGAATCGTCTCCCCGGCGGTGAAGTTCAGGTTCGACGCGCTCGGCCGGGTGACGCCGTCCGGGTGGACGGTGACGAAACTCGACGCCGTCGCGGCCGTCGCCGTGACGTTCATGACCACCGCGGTGACGCCGCTCGCCGGGACGCCGTCCGTGCCGGCGACCTGGAGGCCGACCGTGCCGCCCGGACCGACCTTCGCCCGGGGCACACCCGTCCCCGAACGCGTGTCCATGATCCGCGTCGGGGCGACGGGGACGAGCGTGCCGGTGGGCGGCACGACCGGCTGGGTGAGCGTGACGTCGCTCGCCTTCACGTAGGCGAGGCGGTGGTTGTAGCGGATCGGGTAGTAGCGCGTGGCGCCCTGGACGAACGTGCAGTCGGGGCTCGCCGCGCAGTTGATGTCCTCGGCGTAGTAGTAGTCGCCGGTGACCGCGGGCAGCGCGGTGTACGACTGGCCGGGCTGGATCGTCTCGTGGCTCAGCGGAGTCAGCTGCTGGTCGGGGTCCGAGGCGGTGGCGCTCAGGCCGGAGGGGTAGGCCGTGGTCTCTGGGTAGGCGCGGCCGTAGACCGCGACCGCCGACGTCCCCGCGGCGGTGATCAGGTGCTGCTCGACGCCCGTGTCGGCCGTGGTGTAGGCGCCGCCGGGGTTGTAGAACCACGCCTTCTGGCCGTCGTACCAGATGGCCGTCCAGTCGCCCTGCACCGCGGCGACCACGAAGGTCTGGCCGGAGACGGCCTTGTCCGTCCAGTCCCAGCCAAGGGTGGTGCCGGTGGGGCGGCCGTCCGCCGTGTACTCGGGGTCGGTGATCAGTGAGGCGGTGGTGGACGGGCCGGTCCGCAGGTAGACGAAGTCGGCAGGGTTGGCGGGGCAGGTGGTGGCGGCTGATCCGCACCCGGTGACGGTCGGCTCGTAGCCGGTGCTCCACGGGGGGTCGACGGTGACCTCGCCGCCGACCACCGGCATGCCGTCGCCGTCGGGGGACGCCCCCAGCAGTGACAGGTAGTGGCTCCAGTTCCACCACGGTCCGGGATCCCAGTGCATGCCCTCGTAGTAGGCGTCGAGAGGGCCGGGGACATCGTCGTGGCCGATGACGTGCTCGCGGTCGAGCGGGATGCCGAACCGCTGGGCCAGGTAGTTCACCAGCGCCGCGGAGGACTGGTACTCCTGCTCGGTGTACCAACTGCCGTAGTCCAGCGCGAAACCCTCGTGCTCGATGCCGATCGAGTGATCGTTGACGTACTTGTTGCCGGCGTGCCAGGCGATGTCCTTGGTCTGCACCATCTGGGTGACCGAGCCGTCGTCGCCGATCACGTAGTGGGCGCTGGCGTAGCTCGACGGGTTCTGGAACTGGCTGATCGCGGCGGAAGCGGTGCTCTCGGTGTCGTGGAGGACGAGGGTGTCGACGGTGTCGCCGTCCGCCGGACGGTTCGCCAGGTCGTAGTTGCCGTAGTCGCTCTGGTCGCCGGTGCCGTTCGGTGCGTACGCGGCGGGGGTGAAGGTGCAGGCCAGCGAGGAAGGACACTCGGGGGCCGGGGCGGTGGTGGCCGAGGCCTGTCGGATCACCGGAGCCGGGGCGGTGGTCGCCGAGGCTTGGCGGACCGAGGGCCGCAGGTCGGGGCTGACCGAGACGGACCTTCGGACGGTCACCGAGGGGTCGGCGGGCAGCGTCACCTCCTGGTGGTCCGTGGTGACCCGGTGGGCGCCGACGCGGACGGTGGCGTAGACGCGGTCGGCGAACTGCTGGGCGACCCGGGCGTCGTCGGACTGGCTGAAGCGGGAAACGGCCGGATACCACTGGCCGGGGTCGGAGGGCAGCGAGCCGACGGCCTGACGTTCGTCGGAGACGAGCAGCGCGGCGGCGCCGCGAACGCTCTGACGCATGGAACTGCGCAGGGCCGTCGGCGACGCGTGGATCATCGACGCCGCGGTGTCGAGCGTGCGCATCGCCGGGGTGATCCGCGCCGGCGGGCCGGCCGTGTCGGACTGCGCGGGGGCGCCGTTCCGCGCGGAGTGGTGGTGCAGCGCGCGCAAGTCGTCGCCGTAGTCGTCGGTCTCCGGCCCCTGGCCCGGCTGCGGCCGCAGATCGGCGGAGCTGACCGAGGTCAGGCCCATGACGTTGTAGTTGCCGGTGACGGAGGGGCTACCGCGGTGCGACTCCCACAGCGTCTCCTGGTAGGAGACGGCCATCAGCACGCTGTCGGGCACATGGAACTCGGCGGCGGCCGAGCGGAAGTCCGCCTCGAGCGTGCGCGAAGGGCGTCCGGCCGACGCGGACGCCGCCGCACCGGTGGCGGCGGCCCCGCTCGCGACCGCGGCCGCTCCCAGGGCGGTCTGGGTGACCGCGCCGATGACGAGCCCTCCGACCGCGACCCCGCCGGCCACACCCAGCCACCGACGTGACCGGGCCCTCCGATGTCTCGCGTTCAAGGGGACCTCGATCCGCAGAAAAACGCATGTCCGATAAAAGCAGCGGGAGCCTAACAGGGCAGAGAGCGCGCGCTTCCGGGTAAAGAACTCTGGGCTTCATCCGCCGAATCCGGCCCGGCCGCACGCCTGCTGCGGGTCCGGTCCGGCCCGGACCCGCAGCAGGCGCCTGCATCGCGCCCTGACGAAGAGGCGCGGCTGACCTGGGGATTCACGCATGGGAGTACGGGCCCCCGGGCGGCGGACGGTGAGCGGGCCAGGCGGTCGGCCGCCCCGTCAGCCCCCGCAGGGGAATTCCGATCCGACGGGTACGGGCGGCTTTTCGAGGCCACTGGGCCCAACTGAAAGGGCGTTTCTTTCTTTGCGCACGGCACAAACTTGACCCGTGTGTTGCCCGTTGCGGGACAACCGCGCGAAAAGCCCGAGCCGGCCGGCGCTGCGGGACAAAGGTCGTCGACTCTTGGAAGTTCGTGGAACGCCCGGAGGAGGTACTGCCCCACCTGACGGACGCTCATCGCCGATCTCGGTGTTCAGCAGGCGGCACTCGACGTCTGCTCGCGAGAGGCCCGATCACCCGACGCATGACCTCCCCCGGCCTTGACGCCCTGTGTGACGCTTCTGCGTTCCCGGGCACGGGTGGTCACGCCGTCGCCGCCGGTGGGGTCAGGTGGCGGGTCAGCCAGGTCGGGACTCCTCCCAGGAGGCGGTGCAGGCGGCGGGCCTCCTCGCGGAGGCGGGACGCCTCGGGTTCGGTCTCCGCGTCCGCCAGGGACGCCAGCGCCGGCGCCGTGCCCACGAGATAGCCCAACTCCTCCCTGATCCGCAGCGATTCGGCGAACCCCCGCCGTGCCTCCGCCAGTTCCCCGTCCCGCAGGGCCAGGCCGGCCAGATGCCGCCACGTGAACGACAGCAGCAGCGTGTCCGAGTGCTCCGCCGCCGCCGTGTGGGCCCGCCGGTACGCGGCCCGCGCCGCCTGCGGAGCGCGGGTCAGGTTCTCCGCGAGCAGCCCCCGCCGGAAGTCCAGCAGCGCCCGGGCCGGCGCCCCCGGCGGGATCAGCGCGGCGGCCCGGCCGAGCGCGGCGCGCGCCTCGTCGACCCGGTCGCGCACCCGGTGCACGGTCGCCGCGTACGCCAAGTGCCCTCGTTCACAAGCCGCCGCCCCCCGCTCCTCGTCGCTGTGGGCGAGCGCCTCCGCCGTACGCAGCGCGTCCTCCGCCTCCTGCCAGCCCTGCTCGGTGTAGAGACACCGTTCGACCAGCAGCGCGGCCCTCTGCGCCGACCCCGCCGCGGTCCCGGCCGGGAGGAGGGCCGCGGCGTCGGCCCAGCAGGCGCGTGAGCGCAGCCGCCATACCGCGGTCTGGAGCGGATCGTCGCCGGCGGTCGTTCCGTTGCCAGACATGGCGGAGTGCGCCACGTTGCCCTCCCCGAGCACGCCATCGAGCTATGAGTGGTGGCGGCATCTCAGCACGGATCACGGGGCCGGGCCAAGGGGGCGGGTGAAGGATTTCACAAAGTCGTGGGATCCCCGGGCCGCCGGGGTTTCGGCCCGCGCACGCCGATTCGTCAGCTCATCCGCAGCGCCAGGAAGAAGTCCAGCTTGTCCTCCAGGCGCGACAGGTCACGACCCGTCAACTGCTCGATCCGGCCGACGCGGTAGCGCAGCGTGTTGACGTGGAGGTGCAGTCGGGACGCGCACCGGGTCCACGAGCCGTCGCAGTCCAGGAACGCCTCCAGCGTCGGGATCAGCTCGGCGCGGTGCCGGCGGTCGTAGTCGCGCAGGGGGTCCAGCAGACGGGCGGTGAACGCGCGGCGGACGTCGTCCGGGACGAACGGCAGCAGCAGCACGTGCGAGGCCAGCTCCTGGTGACCCGCCGCGCACACCCGGCCGGGACGGGCCGCCGCCACCCGGCGTGCGTGCCGCGCCTCCTCCAGCGCGCCCCGCAGCCCCTCCGCCGAGTGCACCGCCGCGCTGACGCCCAGCGTGATCCGGCCGTCGTCGCCCAGCCCCGCCGACAGCGGCTCCCGCACGGCGGCGAGGAGAGCGTCGGCGAGGACGCCGGTCTCGGTCCCGTCGTGCTCCGCGGAGACCGCCGGGAGGGGGACGAGGGCGACGGCCTCGCCGCCGGTGTGCGCGACGGCGATACGGTCGGACGGCTCGGGGCCGGTGGCGTGCGGGTCGACGAGGATCTCCTCCAGCAGCGCCTGCGCGACCGGACCGCCGGCGGTGTCCCCACCCGGGGCCGGGCCCGCGGCGACGGCCGCGCCCGACGTCTGCGAGGCGCTCGTGCCGCCCTGGCGGCGGCCCCCGGCGGAGGCGGCCGCCGAAGCCGCGCCACGGCCCGAGCCGCCCGCGCCGGACCCCGCCGCACCGCCCGGGAGCGTCCCGTCGGCGCCGCCTGCCGAGCTCCCCCCGGCCGGGGCGCCCCCGGCGCTCCACTCGACCCGGGCCACCACCACCTGCCAGTGGGGGGCCGCGCCCAGGCCGGGGAGCAGCACCGGGGCGGCCACGCGCAGCCGGGCCGCGATCTCGGCGGGCGCGGCGCCCGTCTGCACCAGCTCCAGCACCTCCTGCGCGAGCCGGCGGCGCACCGTGCGCGCCGCGTCCCGGCGGTCCCGCTCGACCGCGATCAGCTGGGTGACGCCCTGGAGCAGGTCGAGGCGCTCCTCCGCCCAGTCCCCGGCGTCCGCCTCGACGGCCAGCAGCCAGTCCGACAGCACGGTCTCGCGCACGTCACCCTGCGGCTGCGTGCTGTGCCCGGCCTGCGGGGGGCGGCCGGCGCTGCGGATGGGGAAGAGCGAGTACGTCGTCTGCCCGACGATGACCCGGTGCGGGCCGCGCCGGCCCGTGCGGACGGCCGCCAGGTGCTCGCCGGCGAGCCGTGCGCACACCTCGGCCGACGGCACGGCCCCCGCCCCGGACGACGCGCCCCTGGCCCCCGCCGCCGCGGAACCGGCCACGGCCGCGGAGGCGGACAGGGCCGCAGAGGCGGCCACGACCCCGGAACCGGCCCCCGCGCCCGCCCCGGTTCCCGTCGCCCCGGCTCCGCCCGCCGGCCGGGAAGCGCCCCCGGCCACCGGACCGGACCCGCCCGCAGAACCGCCCGCGCGCTTCGCGCCCGCGATGAGCCGTCCCGTCGGGGAGAGCACCCAGGCGCGCAGGTCCAGGTCGGTGCCGAGCAGGTCCAGGACCACGTCCGGGCCGCCGCCCGCCGGACCGGAGGTCATCATCCGGCGGTGCCGGTCGACGACGGCCGCGAGGTCCCCGGCCCGCTCCCCGGACACCTGCCGCACCACGTGCTCGGTGATCGACGCGAACGCCACCGACTCGTGCACCGCGAACAGCGGCAGGCGATGCCGGGCGCAGGCCACCACCAGGTCCTCGGGGACGTCGCCCAGCTCCGCCGTGCCCGCCGCCAGCGCGGCCACGCCGGCCTGCACCAGGATCCGTACGAAAGGATCGGAGTCGGCGGCGTCCCGGCGCCAGGCAAGGCCGGACAGGACCAGCTCACCGCCGGAGAGGTAGCGGCTGGGGTCGCGCAGGTCGGTGGTCATCACACCGCGCACCGTGCGGTCCAGCTCGGCCTCGCCGCCGAGCAGCCTGAGGCCCAGGGCGTCGGTGTCCAGCAGTGCGCGCAGCCGCATTCTCGTCGCCGCCGTTCCTTGTCTCGAAAACCACGATGGAAACACGATGGAAAGCAGATGGATCGCGCCGAATCCCGAAGGATCATCGACGGGTGCCCGTGTTCCAGGTCACACGGGGTGTGTCGTGCGTTTCCATCGGAAAGCCCGGAGGTTACGGAGGACCTCCTTTCATACGAATCTACAAGATGACCTCCCTGGCCAGCGAACTCCTTCATGGTTTCGGTGACTGACCCGCTCGGCGTACGGCGCTGTGTACTGAGCCCACTCGGCGTGAACAGCACATGTGCGAGCCGGGCCCGCCGAGCGCGCAGTGGCTTGATCCGACCCGTTGCAGGACTCCGCCGACCCCGAGACTCCGTCCGATCCCGAGACGTGGAAGAGAGCCGGTCATGGACTTCCTTCGCCCCGCCGGCTGGGAGGAGGCGCTCGCCGCGAAGGCCGAGCACCCCGCCGCCGTGCCGATCGCCGGGGGCACCGACGTGATGGTCGAGCTCAACTTCGACCACCGGCGTCCCGAGCACCTCCTCGACCTCAGCCGCGTGCCGGACCTGTACGAATGGGAGGTCGGCGAGGACAGCGTGCGGCTCGGCGCCTCCGTCCCGTACACCCGGATCATGGAGCACCTGCGTTCCGAGCTCCCCGGGCTGGCCCTCGCCTCCCACACGGTCGCCTCCCCGCAGATCCGCAACCGCGGCGGGGTCGGCGGCAACCTCGGCACCGCCTCCCCGGCCGGCGACGCCCACCCCGCCCTCCTCGCGGCCGGCGCCGAGGTCGAGGCCGTCTCGGTGCGCGGCACCCGCCTGATCCCGATCGACGCCTTCTACACCGGCGTGAAGCGCAACGCGCTCGCCCCTGACGAGCTGATCCGCGCCGTGCACGTCCGCAGGGCCGACGGGCCGCAGCAGTTCTCCAAGGTCGGCACCCGCAACGCCATGGTCATCGCCGTCTGCGCGTTCGGTCTCGCCCTGCACCCGTCCTCGCGCACCGTGCGCACCGGCATCGGCTCCGCCGCGCCGACCCCCATCCGGGCCGAGGCCGCCGAGGAGTTCCTGAACGCGGCGCTCGACGAGGGCGGCTTCTGGGACAACGGGAAGATCGTCACCCCTGCCGTCGCCAAGCGGTTCGCCGACCTGTGCGCCGCCGCCTGCAACCCCATCGACGACGTACGGGGCACCGCCGGCTATCGCCGGCACGCCGTCGGCGTCATGGCCCGCCGCACGCTGACCTGGACCTGGGAGTCCTACCGCGGCGGCCGCCGCCCGAGCGAGGGAGCCGCCTGATGCGCGTCCACTTCACCGTCAACGGCCGTCCGCAGGAGGCCGACGACGTATGGGAGGGCGAGTCCCTGCTGTACGTGCTGCGCGAGCGGCTCGGGCTGCCCGGGTCCAAGAACGCCTGCGAACAGGGCGAGTGCGGGTCCTGCACGGTCCGCCTCGACGGCGTCCCGGTCTGCGCGTGCCTCGTCGCCGCAGGCCAGGCCGAGGGCCGCGAGATCGTCACCGTCGAAGGGCTCGCGCGGTACGCCCGGCAGCGCGCGCACGGCGCGGACGCCGGCCGCACCGCCGCCCACCCCGGGGACGAGGCCGAACTCTCGCCCGTGCAGCAGGCGTTCATCGACGCCGGCGCCGTCCAGTGCGGCTTCTGCACGCCCGGCCTGCTGATCGCCGCCGACGAGATGCTCGAACGCGACCCCGACCCCTCCGACGCGGACATCCGGGAGGCCCTCTCGGGCAACCTGTGCCGCTGCACCGGCTACGAGAAGATCATGGACGCGGTCCGGCTCGCGGCCGCCCGGCAGCAGGAGGCGGGCTGACCATGCCTACGAACGGAGCCCCTGCCAGGATCACCCAGGGCACGCGGACCAAGGGCGGCGTCGGCGAGTCCACCCTGCGCCCCGACGGCGTCCTCAAGGTCACCGGCGAGTTCGCGTACTCCTCCGACCTGTGGCACGAGGACATGCTGTGGGGCCAGATCCTGCGCTCCACCGTCGCCCACGCCGAGATCGTCTCCCTCGACACCGCCGAGGCCCTCGCCACCCCGGGCGTGTACGCCGTGCTGACGTACGACGACCTGCCCACCGAGGTGCGCCACTACGGCCTGGAGATCCGGGACACCCCGGTCCTCGCCCACGGCAAGGTCCGCCACCACGGCGAGCCGGTCGCCCTCGTCGCCGCCGACCACCCGGAGACCGCCCGCCGCGCCGCCGCGAAGATCAAGGTCGAGTACCGCGAGCTGCCCGTCGTCACCGACGAGGCCTCCGCGACCGCCGCCGACGCCGTCCTGGTCCATGAGAACCGCACCGACCACCACAGCGGCCACGTCCCGCACCCCAACATCGTCCACCGGCAGCCGATCGTCCGCGGCGACGCGGCGGCAGCGGCGCGCAGGGCCGACGTCGTGGTCCGCGGCGAGTACACCTTCGGCATGCAGGACCAGGCCTTCCTCGGCCCCGAGTCCGGCCTCGCCGTGCCCGAGGAGGACGGCGGCGTCCACCTCTACATCGCCACCCAGTGGCTGCACAGCGACCTCAGGCAGATGGCCCCCGTGCTCGGCCTCCCGCCCGAGAAGGTGCGGATGACGCTGGCCGGCGTCGGCGGCGCGTTCGGCGGGCGCGAGGACCTGTCGATGCAGATCCACGCCTGCCTGCTCGCCCTGCGCACCGGCAAACCCGTCAAGATCGTCTACAACCGGTTCGAGTCGTTCTTCGGACACGTCCACCGCCATCCCGCCAAGCTGTTCTACGAGCACGGCGCCACCCGCGACGGCAAGCTCACCCACGTCAGGTGCCGCATCGTCCTCGACGGCGGCGCGTACGCCTCCGCCAGCCCGGCCGTGGTCGGCAATGCCTCCTCGCTCGGCGTCGGCCCGTACGTCGTCGACGACGTCGACATCGAGGCGATCGCCCTCTACACCAACAACCCGCCCTGCGGGGCGATGCGCGGCTTCGGCGCGGTCCAGGCCTGCTTCGCCTACGAGGCGCAGATGGACAAGCTGGCCAAGGAACTCGGCCTGGACCCCGTGGAGTTCCGGCAGCTGAACGCCATGGAACAGGGCTCGATCATGCCGACGGGCCAGCCGGTGGACTCTCCCGCCCCCGTCGCCGAACTCCTGCGCCGCGTCAAGGCCATGCCGATGCCGCCCGAGCGCCAGTGGGAGAGCAGCGAGGGCGCCGACGTACGGCAGCTGCCCGGCGGGCTGTCCAACACCACCCACGGGGAGGGCGTCGTCCGCGGGGTCGGCTACGCCGTCGGGATCAAGAACGTCGGCTTCTCCGAGGGCTTCGACGACTACTCGACGGCCCGCGTGCGCATGGAGGTGGTCGGCGGTGAGGCGGTCGCCACCGTCCACACGGCCATGGCCGAGGTCGGCCAGGGCGGCGTCACCGTCCATGCCCAGATCGCCCGCACCGAGCTGGGCGTCGCCCGGGTGACGATCGACCCGGCCGACACCCGGGTCGGCAGCGCCGGCTCCACCTCCGCCTCACGGCAGACGTACGTCACCGGCGGGGCCGTGAAGAACGCCTGCGAGCTGGTGCGCGAGAAGGTGCTGGACATCGGTCGTCGCAAGTTCGGCGCCCACCACCCGGCCTGGGCCACCGCCGAACTCCGCCTGGAGGGCGGCAAGGTCGTCACCGACGGCGGCGAGGCGCTCGCCGACCTGGTGGACGTGCTCGGCGAGGAGGCCGTCGAGGTCGAACAGGAGTGGCGGCACCGGCCCACCGAGCCGTTCGATCCGCGCACCGGCCAGGGCAACGGGCACGTCCAGTACTCCTTCGCCGCGCACCGCGCCGTCGTCGAGGTCGACACCGAACTGGGCATGGTGAAGGTCGTCGAGCTGGCCTGCGCCCAGGACGTCGGCAAGGCCCTCAACCCGCTGTCCGTGCTGGGCCAGATCCAGGGCGGCACCACCCAGGGCCTCGGCATCGCCGTCATGGAGGAGATCGTCGTCGACCCGAGGACCGCGAAGGTGCGCAACCCCTCCTTCACGGACTACCTGATCCCCACCATCCTCGACACCCCGAGCATCCCCGTCGACGTCCTCGAACTCGCCGACACCCACGCCCCGTACGGCCTGCGCGGCATCGGCGAGGCCCCCACCCTGTCCTCGACCCCTGCGGTCCTCGCGGCCGTCCGCGACGCGACGGGCCTGGAACTGAACAGGACACCCGTTCGCCCGGAACACCTCACGGGCACGGCACCGGAGCAGCACCCCCGCTGAGCGCGCGCTCCCGCGGGTCACCGCGCCCTCGCACGATCGACGGCCGGCCGGGCGTGCACCGGCCGTCCCTGCGGGAACCCGTCTCAGGAGCGCACGGCAAGGAGACTTCAGACATGCTGGACATCGCCGAGGAACTCGACCGGTGGGTCGGGCAGGGACGTGACTTCGCCGTCGCCACCGTGGTCTCCGTCAGCGGCAGCGCGCCCCGCCGGCCCGGCGCGGCCCTCGCGGTGGACGCCGACGGAACGGCGGTCGGCTCGGTCTCCGGCGGCTGCGTGGAGAGCGCCGTCTACGACCTGTGCCGACAGGCCCTCCAGGACGGCGAACCGGTCCTCCAACGGTTCAGCCACAGCGACGACGACGCCTTCGCCATCGGTCTGACCTGCGGCGGAGCCATCGACGTCCTCGTCACCCCGGTACGGGCCGCCGACCCCGCCCGCCCGGTGGTCGCGGCCGCGCTCGCCGCCGCCGCGAGCGGCGCGACGGCGGCGCTCGCCCGGATCGTCTCCGGCCCGGCCGGCCTCGTCGGACGCGCCCTGCTCGTCCGCCCCGACGGCTCCCACGACGGCGGCTTCGGCGGCCACCCCGAACTGGACCGCACGGTCGCCGCCGAGGCCGGAGCCTTCCTCGACGCCGGCCGCACCGGCGCCCTGGAGATCGGGGCGCGCGGCTCCCGCTGCGGGGCCCCGCTCACCGTCCTCGTCGAGTCCTCGGCCCCGCCGCCCCGCATGATCGTCTTCGGCGCGATCGACTTCGCGGCGGCCCTGGTGCGCGTCGGGAAGTTCCTCGGCTACCACGTCACCGTGTGCGACGCCCGCCCGGTGTTCGCGACGAGGGAGCGGTTCCCGCAGGCCGACGCGATCGCCGTCGAATGGCCGCACCGCTATCTGGAGCGCACCCGCGTGGACGGCCGCACCGTGCTGTGCGTCCTCACCCACGACGCCAAGTTCGACGTCCCGCTGCTCCGGCTGGCGCTGCGGCTGCCCGTCGCCTACGTAGGCGCCATGGGCTCCCGCCGCACCCATCTCGACCGCGCCGCCCGGCTGCGCGACGTGGGCGTCACCGAACGGGAGCTGGCGCGGCTGCGCTCACCCATCGGCCTCGACCTGGGCGCCCGCACCCCCGAGGAGACCGCGCTGTCCATCGCCGCGGAGATCGTCGCCGAACGGCGGGGCGGCAGCGGCGTCCCCCTGGCCGGCGCGCACACCCCCATCCATCACGACGGCGCGCCCGGGCCCGCCGGGCGGATCGGCTCCGTCGCCTGAACATGCGGGCGCACCGCCGGCTGGTCCGGCCAGGCGAACGCGTAGCCGGGGTCGCCCTTCCCGCTCACCCGGACGAAGCGCAGCAGCTCGCGCACGATGCCCGCGGCGCCCGCGGCCCAGCCGGTGGCCGGTTCCAGCACGCTCGGCGTGGCCCGGTGCTCGACGTTCGACCAGCGGGCCCCGTCCGCGTCCCGGGTGGCGCGGGCGACGAGGTCGGCCACCAGGACGTGCGCGAAGTCCGGGGCGTCGCCCTGCTCGGCGATCCGGTCGCAGGCCAGCGCCAGTACGCCCGCCGTGCCGCAGCAGCGGGCGTTGTTGTCCCAGAAACCGGGCCGCAGCCGCCGGGGGAGACCTGAGTGCGTCACCGTGTGCCAGCAGCGGTCGGCGAGGTCCTGCCAGCCGGGCTCGGCCAGCACGTCCCGCAGCAGCCGGAAGACCTGAGCGTCGCCCGTCGGGCCGTGGCACCAGCCGTAGCTGTGCCGCTCCACCAGGTCGGGCCGGTACTGCGGATCGGAGTGGGGGACCAGGAAGCCGTCCGGGCCGGCCTCGTCACGGGCCGTCACGTTCGCGGCTCCGGCCCGCGCCAGCGCCAGGAAGTCCGCGCGGCCGGTCGCCCCGCCGACGGCGGCGAGCGCGTACACGATGCCGAGCGAGCCGTGCGAGATGTGGTGCAGCCGGGGCACCAAGCCCGGACGGTGCGCGTGCGCCCAGGTGACCCCCGCCTCCGTCTCCTCCGCCGTGCGCGCGTACGGCTCCAGCGCGAGGACGGCCAGTTCCGCGTCCCCGGCGGCGAGCGCGCCCAGGCCGATGCCCGCGTTGCCGCCCATCAGCTCGAACAGCTCGCCCCAGCGCGTTCCGTCGAAGCGGGAGCGCACCCGCTCCAGCGCCCGGTCGGCGGCGGCGCCGGCCGCGTCGTCGCCCAGCTCGCGCTGGACGGCGCGCAAGGCGAGCGCCATGCCGGTGCGGCCGAAGTACAGGGAGTCGTCTTCGGCTACCTCTGCGGCGGCCTCGAGGTGGCGCGCCGCCCGCAGGGCCGCGTCGCCGTAGGAGTCGTCCCCGAAGTGCCGCCGCGCCTCCAGCAGGGTGGGCACGATCCCGGCCGTCCCGCCGTACAGCTCCGGTTCGAGCGCCGCGTCCGAGGGCCGGGCGGGCCAGCCCAGCCCGCCGCCCTCCGTCTGCCGGGCCACCCCGAGCAGCCAGCGCAGCCCGTCAGAGGCCAGTGCCTCCACCTCGCCCGCGCTGAGACCGCCGGACAGATCCTCCGTGTGCGTCGCGTCTTCGTTCGCCGCCGTCATGTGTTCAGCCTGCCATGGCCAACGGCCGCTGCCCAGGGGGTTGTTCGCAGGTCAGGAACCGGTCACGGGCGGCGCAGGAGGCGGTTGGCGGCGCGGCCGAACAGAGTGCGGGCCGAGGTCCGCAGCAGCGGGTCGAACAGGGACGGCAGGAAGCGCACCCGCAGTTCCTCGCGCCAGACGACCCGGGCGCGCCCGCCCGGCCCCGGCCGCACTTCGATCTCCGCCCACCCCAGGACGATCCGGCCGCGTTTCTCCAGCCTGCACAGTCCCGGCCCGTCCCCGTCTGCGTCGGTGTACGGCGGACGCCAGACGGTGACCTCCATACGGTCGTCGAAGACGAACGGCCGCACCCCGGACCGGGCGACGAACACCGTGCCCTCGCGGGTCGGCCCGGGGGTGACCACGGTGACGCGGGTCAACGGGACCACGTCACCGTGCCGGGGCCACGCGGTGAGGCGACGCCAGGCCTCGTCGAGGCTGAGGGGCGCCGTGCGTTCCAACTGGAAGGTGACCACACGGTGATCGTAGGGAGTACGAGCCGCCACACGGGAACTTACCCGCCGGGTCACACGCTCGGCCCAGTCCCGGCTCCCCGCGCCGGAGCACGCGAAACGATTCTCCGCACTGGTGTGCGCTCCACCGGGCCGCCGGGAACGTGCGCCGCCCGGGTCACCGGTAGACCTTGCCCGGCTCCGCCTTCCCGGGCGCGAGCAGTTGAGGCACCGTCACGAACACGTACCCCCGCTCCTTGAGCGCGTCGATGATCCCCGGCACCGCGGGCACGGTCCCGGCGTAGATGTCGTGCAGCAGGATGATCCCGTCCCGGTCGGCCTGGTCCAGGACGCGCCGCCGGATCAGCTCGGGGTCCTCCGTCGTGTAGTCCTTCGCGGTCACCGTCCACAGCACCTCCGCGAGGCCCAGCTCACGGCATATCTCGTGCACGGTGTCGTTCGTACGGCCCTGCGGCGGACGCATCAGCGTGGGCCGGCGGCCGGTGAGACGCTGTATCTCCGTATTGGGGCGCTCCAGTTCGGCGCGTATCTCCTGGGGCGTCAGCTCCGTGAGGATGCGGTGGTCCCAGGTGTGACTGGCGACCTCGTGCCCCTCGTCGGCCATGCGTCTGACGAGCTGCGGGTACGCGGTGATGTGCCGTTCGCCGAGCAGGAAGAACGTCGCCGGCACCTGTCTTTCCTTGAGGATGTCCAGCAGCCGTGCGGAGTTCTCGCTCGGGCCGGCGTCGAAGGTGAGCGCTATGCACTTCACCTCGCCGCAGTCGACCGGGCCCAGCCGGGCCGCCTGGGCGGTGGGCCCGCCCTTCGCGCGGACGGCGCTGGGCGCGGTGGTGTCGAGGCCGGCGCAGCCGGTCAGGGCGAGGGAGAGGCAGGCGGCGAGGGCCCCGATTCCGGCCGCGCGGAACGGAACCGCCGTTTTCCCCGTCTTCTTGATCTGAGTTCGCATGCCGGGACTATACACAGTGCGCATAGCCTCTGAGCTGCAATGATGTGGGCTGCGTGTTTGAGGTGCACATCAGCTGGCACCCGGGTGGGGTGACCACCCACAACCCCTTGAGCAGCGTTCGCGTCGTCCTCGTCGACCAGGACGGCATTCTCGTCGAGGGCGGCGACGGCGGTGACCCCGACCAGGTCCGGCCCGTACCCGGCGCCCGCGAGGCGCTCGGTCTGCTGCGGTCCCGCGGTGTCCGCACCGGTGTGCTGACGCGCCGTCGGGGCGGCGCGCTGGGCGGGCCGTCCGAGGCGGACCGGCGTCGCGTGGACGAGCGGATCGACGAACTCCTCGGTCCGTTCGACGTCCGGGCGGTCCGCCCGGACGCCATGGAACCGGACGACGGCCGCCGGGAGTCCGGGCCGGTGCTGTGGGCGGCGGGCAGGTTGTGCACGCCGCCCGAGCGGATCGCCGTCGTCGGCGCGAGCGGCGACAGCGTCGAGGCCGCGCGCCGGGCGGGCGCCCACGGCATCCTCGTTCCCGGGCCGGGCGTCCGGCCCGAGGAGACCGCCGGCGCGCGGCATGTCGCGCCCGATCTGCTCACCGCCGTGCGCGGGCTGCTGCTGTCCGGGCCGCCGCGGCAGCACGTCCTGGTGGACGAGCGGGCGATCGTGGCGGCCTACCGGCCGGTGGACGGGGCCGGTTGAGGTGTGCGGGGCGGGGGAGCGGCCGCGGGCGGGTGCGGCCGCCCGGGGGCCGGGGCCCAGGTCGCTCAGGTCTGCGCGCGCCGGTACGCCAGGCGGAACAGCGCGTACAGAGTGAGCGGCCACAGCGCCGCGAACGCCCAGATCACGGGGGGCTGCGCGGTGGTGACGCCGGTGACCATCAGGCCTATGGACACGGCGAGCAGCAGCGCGACCGTGAGGGGGTGGGGGGTGTAGGACGTCATACGGGAGAGCCCGGGACGCCAGTGCAGGGTGCTCAGTCGTCTGTCGAGGCGGCGGTCGCGGCGCAGGGCCCGCTCCATCTCCGCCAGGATGCGTCGCTCGTCATCGGAAAGCCGGCCAGTCGCCACTGTTCCTCCATCACCCGGGCCGACACTGACCCCTTCCAGGTGCCCGGCCTCGAGCCGAACTAACGGTGGTGCCGGTCACTGGCGGGCGGTGCCCCGGGGCGGGCGGCAGCCGTGTGACACGCCATCGGATGGCCCATCCCGGCCTGCCCCGAGAAGGGCGGGCATATCGTCCCACATATGACGAAATGCCATATTCTGTATCTGGCGTGCACCGCGGCGATCGTCGGCACCGGACTCGGCGCCGCCTCGCCCGCCGCGGGCCACTCGACCCATGTGGTGCGTCCCGGGCAGTCGATCCAGAAGGCGGTGAACGCCGCCAAGCCCGGCGACACCGTCCAGCTCACCCGCGGCGTCTTCAGGGAGAGCGTGCGGATCACCACCCCCGGGATCACCCTGCGCGGCGTCGGACGCGACACGGTGATCACGCCGGCCCCCGCGAAGCCGGCTCCCGCCAAGC